>JBJFCE010000032.1:0-170595 GCA_051888775.1 Lachnospiraceae bacterium
CGAGGTGTAGCGAAAGCGTGCCGGTCACCGATAGGTTGATCAGCACCGGTTCCGCTTTACGGACAGAGTTTCACAATCGCCTAAAAGTATCATAGACATCAAAGGAGCAGGCTGATGGAGCAACAATCAGAAAAACTTCGGGTTCATTCCATAAAAGCAAGACCGGAAAAAGCATTTCAAAAGGAAGGCAGGCCGGATATTCATTTCCTGAAAAAGGAAGCCGCCGGAATCTTACGCATTCAGGAAAAACAGATCAGAGAGCTTCATATTGTACGGTATTCCATAGATGCACGTAAAAAACCGGATATCTTTGTGTTGTTCAGTGTGGATGTAACGTTGGCAGGAATCAGTGCCGCAGCCGTATTAAAGCGTTGCAAATCCGATCGGGTAACACGTATCACGGACAAAGAGTATGTATTTCCGAAATCAGGAAGTACATATTTAAAAGAACGTCCTGTGATCATCGGAACCGGACCGGCAGGATTGTTCTGCGGCTATGAACTGGCACTGCACGGATATCGCCCGATTCTGTTGGAACGCGGTGCGGATGTAGATACACGAACCGGAGATGTTGCGGCTTTTTGGGAAGGCGGGGAACTTGACCCGAACTCCAATGTACAGTTTGGTGAAGGCGGTGCCGGGACTTTTTCGGACGGAAAGCTCAATACGCTTGTCAAGGATAAGGACGGCAGAAATAGGGAAGTATTAAGACTTTTTTGCCGTTTTGGCGCAAAGGAAGAAATCTTATATGATTATAAACCGCATCTTGGAACAGATGAGCTTGTGCATATCGTAAAGCGAATGCGTGAAGAGATCGTTGCACTTGGCGGAGAAGTTCATTTTCATACGCAGATGGTCGATTTTGAAACGGACCAAAACCGCGTGACAAAGGTAATTACTAGGGATGGCAGAGTGTTTCCCTGCGGAGTACTGGTTCTGGCGATCGGACACAGTGCACGAGATACATTCCGTATGCTGTATGAAAAGCAGATTCCGATGGAAGCAAAGTCATTTGCGGTCGGACTCAGAGTGGAGCATTTACAGGAGCAGATCAATATGGCGCAGTACGGCAAAAAAGATGCCGGAGTTTTAGGCGCTGCACCGTATAAGCTGACCGCGAAGACTACAAGCGGACGCGGTGTTTATTCTTTCTGCATGTGTCCGGGAGGCTATGTGGTAAATGCGTCTTCACAGGAGAGTAGGCTTGCGGTCAACGGCATGAGCTATTCGGGACGGGATGGCAAGAATGCCAACAGTGCAATCATTGTAACCGTCACGCCGCAGGATTTTGGCGATGCACATCCGCTTGCCGGAATCCGCTTTCAGGAGACGTTGGAAGAAAAAGCATACCGGATCGGACATGGGAATGTTCCGGTAGAATACTATACGGATTTTAAGAAAGATATCGATATCCGTGAGAATCAGAAAACTCAAGCAGATTCGAAAACTTTGGAAAATCCCGAAAAGGAAAGAAACAGTGCAGACATGGTGGATCTTACAAAGGACAGCGAACTACGCATGATCACGCCATGCATTAAGGGCAGGTATACTTTTTCCAAAGTATCCGATATTCTACCAGGGGAATTGGGACAGGCATTTGTCGAAGGCATGGAACAGTTTGATCAAAAAATTCCGGGTTTTGCAGGCAGAAATGTATTGGTAGAGGGAATCGAAAGCCGTACCTCTTCTCCGGTAAGAATTTCCAGAGATGATCGTCTTGTCGGAAATTACAGCAATCTGTACCCGTGCGGCGAAGGTGCAGGCTATGCGGGTGGCATTACTTCCGCGGCAATGGACGGAATGCGTGTTGCGGAAATGATCGCCTTAGAGTATACTTCTTTTGATAACCATTAGATGATTGTGCACCTCTGTCGGCAGGATGGAACGGATACTTATCCACTTGCCGGCGGCGGGTACTGTGAGCCCGTCGGTACTTAGGTGCCGTATTTTGGCACCTTATGTACCGTTACGGGCGAGGTGTAGCGAAAGCGTGCCCGCCGCGGCAAGTGGATAAGTATCCATTCCATCCTGCCGACAGAGGTGCACAATCCCACGGATAACAATGAATGATAGGAGTTTGTCATGAATACATATCGTGAAGCAATGAAAGACAAAAAGAGAATTGTCATAAAGATCGGATCTTCTTCTTTACAGCATCCCGAGACCGGTGATCTGGATTATATTAAGATGGAGGTTCTTGTTCGGGAGCTTTGTAACCTGAGAAATCAGGGAAAGGATGTTGTACTGGTAACCTCAGGTGCGATCGCATGCGGCAGAAAAGCAGTATCCATTAAGGACGGGGACAATCCGATCGCAGTCAAGCAGGCATGTGCAGCCATCGGTCAGGCAAGGCTGATGATGACCTATCAGAAGATTTTTGCGGAGTACAATCAGGTAACGGCGCAGATTCTGATGACAAAGAATACCATCGTGGACAATCTGAACCGTTTTAATGCTACAAATACCTTTACAGAGCTTTTAAAGCTCGGTGTTATTCCGATTGTCAATGAGAACGATACGGTTGCAACATACGAAATCGAGATCGGTGATAATGATTCCTTGTCCGCGATCGTTGCTGCATTGATAGGTGCGGATCTTTTGATCCTACTGTCGGATATTGACGGACTGTATACTGATAATCCGCGCAAAAATCCGGATGCCGAATTTATTCCGGTGGTAGAAAAGCTGGATGAGCATATTATGCAGATGGGCAAACATGAAACTGGCAGCACGGTTGGGACAGGCGGTATGAATACTAAGCTGGCCGCCGCACGGATTGCCACAGCTTCCGGTGCCGATATGATCATTGCAAACAGCAGCGATATCCGTATCATTCACAGGATCATGGACGGCAGGGAATATGGTACGATTTTCCTTGCACATAAGGATGATGATTTTTATCTTACCGATTTTGTTGAGCATATGCATGATGAAAGCAAATAACTGCTTTATTTTAAAACAGAAGCAGGTATTAAAAGGAGCTAGGTTATGAAGGTAGAAGAACTGGTAAACAGGATCAACGAACTCTATCATAAATCCAAGGCAGAGGGGCTGACTGAGGAAGAGAAAAAAGAACAGGCTGCGCTCAGACAGGAATATATCCAAAATGTCAGGGCAAATCTGCGCGGACAGCTGAATCAGATTTCGATTCAGAACGAAGACGGCAGTGTTACCAATCTGGGCGAAAAATACAGCAAAGGAACGCACTAAGAAATGACGGTAATAAGCAGTGATGTTGAAACAGAGAAAAAGCAGCTGAGAAAACAAATGCTTTCTGTTCGGGATGCCATGCTGCCGGAAGAACGGGCAAAGAAAAGCAACTGTATTGCAGAGCGTTTCTTACGCTCAGAGCTTTATCAAAACTGCGACAGGATCTTTTGCTATGTTTCATTTCGCAGCGAGGTAGATACAAAGGAGCTGATCATGCATATGATTTCTGCCGGAAAGAAGGTTGCTGTACCGCGTGTCGACGGAAAAAATATGCATTTTTATGAGATCACCGGGCTTTCGGATTGCCGGGAAGGATACTTTGGGATTCTAGAGCCGATAGAAGGATTGGAAGAGGCTGTTCCGGATTGTATTTTAAACAGCGAAAATTCGGACAACAAAAGTTCAGACACCGGAAGCAATATAGCAACAAACAGAGACCTGATGATTGTTCCGGGGAGTGCTTTTACGTTACAAAGGGACAGAATCGGATATGGCGGCGGATATTATGACAGATTTCTTGCAAATTATCCGCTCAAAACGATCGGATTCTTCTTTGACTGTCAGAAGGCAGATGTGATACCATGTAATCAATATGATAAAAAGCTTTCGTATATTCTTACGGAAACGGTGTTTTTATCATAATATTGTATTTGGCAGCAAACATGAAAAAGAAGATACCGGAGAGGTGATTTCGACGGTTGTCATATGCATCAGGGAAAGGACAGATTATGAGCGAATTAGAATTGATCGGACAAAAAGCCGTAGCAGCAAAGTATGACATGCAGCAGCTTTCTACACAGGATAAGGATCGTGCGCTTTTAGCGGTTGCAGATCATCTGGTAAAGGATACGGAACAGATTATAAAAAGTAATGAGCAGGATATGGAACGCGGAAAACAAAAGGGAATGCATCCTGGGATGCTGGATCGTCTGAAGCTGACACCGGAGCGGATCGCCTCCATGGCGGACGGACTGCGCCAGATCACACAGCTGCCCGACCCAGTCGGTAAGGTGTTAGAAGAATTTGAGCGGCCGAACGGTCTAAAGATCAAAAAGATCAGTGTACCGCTTGGTGTGATCGGTATTATCTATGAATCCAGACCCAATGTGACCGCGGATGCATTCGGTCTTTGCTTTAAAGCGGGAAATGCTGTTATTTTAAAAGGCGGTTCGGATGCGATTTCCTCTAACACGGCAATCACATGCAGCATCAGAAAAGCATTAAAAGAGGCAGGGATCACCGAGGATGCCATACAGTTGATCGAATCGACCGACCGCGAGGTGACGGCACAGTTTATGCGCATGAAGCAGTATGTGGATGTACTGATTCCGCGCGGAGGTGCGGGACTGATCAAAGCGGTTGTGGAAGGTGCGAGCATTCCGGTGATCGAGACAGGAACCGGAAACTGCCACATCTATGTGGATAAGGATGCCGATCTGGATAAAGCAATCCCCATCATCATCAATGCCAAAACCCAGCGGATCGGTGTATGCAATGCGTGTGAATCCCTTGTTCTTCATAAGGATATTGAACAGGCATTTTTACCGGCACTTGCAAAGGCTTTAAAGGAAAAGCAGGTGGAAATCCGTGCGGATAAGGAAGCGGGAGAGATTCTGGAAGACGGCTATATTCCGGCAACCGAAGAGGATTTTGCGACCGAATATCTGGACTATATTATTTCTGTTAAAACAGTTTCCGATGTATCGGAAGCAATCGCACATATTAACCGTTATAACACAGGACATTCCGATGCGATCCTGACGGAAAATCCAAAGACCGCACAACAGTTTTTGAATCAGGTGGATTCCGCCTGCGTATATGTCAATGCATCCACACGCTTTACGGACGGATTTGAGTTCGGCTTTGGTGCAGAAATCGGTATTTCCACGCAGAAGCTTCATGCGAGAGGTCCGATGGGGTTAAAAGAATTGAATTCGTATAAGTATCAGATCGTAGGGAACGGTCAGATACGTTCATAATAGCAGATAAAACGGAGAGTAACATGAGTCAACAAGAACAGCAGACACAGAATCATTTGGAAACCGAGAGACAGTATGCTTTTATGGAAAAAGCAAAAAAACTGATCCGAAAGAAGGCAGAGCAGGTCGGACATGAGCTGACCTGTGCGGTGATTACCTTCGGCTGCCAGATGAATGCAAGAGATTCCGAAAAACTTGAAGGAATCTTAAAAAAAGTCGGTTTCATCTGTACGGACAGCGAGGAAGCGGATTTTGTCATCTATAATACCTGTACCGTCCGGGATAACGCCAATCAGCGGGTATACGGAAGGCTCGGGGTGTTAAACGGGATGAAGCGGAAGAATCCGCATAAGAAAATCGCACTTTGCGGCTGTATGATGCAGGAGCAGAGTGTTATTGAAAAAATCAAGAAAAGTTATCCTTTTGTGGATCTGATTTTCGGAACGCACAATATCTATAAATTTGCGGAATTATTGGTGGCGATGTATGAGTCAGACCGCATGATCATTGATATCTGGAAGGATACGGATAAGATCGTAGAGGATCTTCCGGTCAGCCGGAAATATTCTTTTAAATCGGGCGTCAATATCATGTTCGGCTGTAACAATTTCTGTAGCTATTGTATCGTGCCGTATGTGCGCGGACGGGAGCGGAGCCGGGAGCCGAAGGAGATCCTGCGAGAGATAGAAGCACTTGCATCAGACGGCGTCAAAGAGATCATGCTGCTTGGTCAGAACGTCAATTCCTACGGAAAAAATCTGGATGATCCTATCAGCTTTGCGGCGCTTTTGCGCGAAGCCGAAAAAATCGACGGTATCGAGCGAATCCGTTTTATGACATCCCATCCAAAGGATCTGTCGGACGAACTGATCGAGGTCATGAAGGAATCAAAGAAGATCTGCCGGCATCTGCATTTGCCTCTTCAGTCTGGTTCTACCAAGATCTTAAAGAGTATGAACCGCAGATATACAAAAGAGCAATATCTTGAACTGGCATTCAAAATCCGGCGTGAAATTCCGGACATTGCACTTTCCACGGATATCATTGTCGGTTTTCCGGGAGAGACACCGGAGGATGTTGACGATACGATCGATGTTATTAAGCAGGTAAAGTTTGATAATGCATTTACCTTTATCTACAGCAAGCGTACCGGGACCCCGGCTGCGGCAATGGAAAATCAGGTGCCGGAGGAGGTTGTAAAAGTACAGTTTGACAGGGTGTTAAAGACTGTACAGGAAACCGCAAGAGAACAGGTCCAAAGATGGCAGGGCATGGTCATGCCGGCGCTTGTTGAAGAACAGAATGAACAGGATGAAACGCTCGTAACAGGAAGACTTTCCAATAATACGATCGTCCATTTTAAAGGTACCAAAGATCTGATCGGTTCTATCGTGGATGTTAAGCTTAACCAGTGCCACGGATTTTATTATATCGGCGAGCATGTCTGAGTGTATATTGCGGTATTTGCAATATGTCAATGAATGTGATGAATTAGGTACGGCGGATGAATTGTTACGGATATAGAAAGGTTTGGTTAAACAAATGGCTGAATTGTCACCGATGATGCAGCATTATCTGGACACAAAAGAAAAATATAAGGACTGCATTCTTTTTTATCGTCTCGGCGATTTTTATGAAATGTTTTATGACGATGCGATTACGGTTTCCCGGGAACTGGAACTGACGCTGACCGGAAAACAGTGCGGACTGGAAGAGCGCGCACCCATGTGCGGCGTACCGTATCATGCCGTGGACGGATACTTAAACCGTCTGGTTGCTAAGGGCTATAAGGTTGCAATCTGTGAGCAGATGGAAGATCCGAAGTTTGCCAAAGGTATGGTAAAACGGGAAGTTACGAGAATCGTCACGCCCGGTACGAATGTGGAAAGCCAGTCCATTGAGGACGGAAAGAACAATTACCTGATGGCGGTTGTCTATATGCAGAGCCGAATCGGCATCTCGATCGTCGATGTTTCAACAGGAGATTATTATCTGACAGAGGTTGAGGATGATCGTAAGCTTTTAGACGAGATCAGCAAGTATTGTCCGTCCGAGATCATCTGCAATGAAGCTTTTTTGATGAGTAGCGTGGACATCGAGGATCTGCGCAGCAGACTCCATATCTGCATCAATCAGTTGGAACCGTGGTATTTTGATGATGATGCCTGCAAAAAAGCGCTGATGAAGCACTTTAAGGTACATGTGCTGACAGGACTTGGACTGGATGATTTTCCGAACGGTCTGATTGCGGCAGGTGCTGTCATGCTGTACTTAAACGAGACCCAGAAGATCGCTATGACGCATATTACGCATTTGTATCCGTATCTGACGAGCAAGTATATGTTGCTTGACAGTGCGACCAGACGGAATCTGGAACTGTCCGAAACGCTGCGTGAGAAAACAAAGCGCGGCAGCCTTTTATGGGTACTTGATAAGACAAAAACAGCAATGGGTGCCAGAACCTTAAGAAGCTATATTGAGCAGCCGTTGATCGACAAGGCAGAAATTGAAGAACGCCTGGATGCCGTAACGGAGTTATGTAACGATGCGGTTGCCAGAGATGAAATACGCGAGTATCTGAATCCGATCTATGATCTGGAACGCCTACTCGGACGTGTCAGCTACCAGACTGCCAATCCGCGAGATCTGATCGCATTCCGTAACTCTTTAAGTATGCTGCCCGGCATTAAAATCGTACTGAACGGCTTTACGGGAAGCATGTTGAAGAAGATCAATGCCGATATCGATGCACTGGAAGATGTCTGTCAGCTGATTGAAGATGCGATCGATGATGAGGAACCTCCGATCACAATTCGTGAGGGCGGAATCATCAAGGACGGCTTTGATGAAGATATTGACAGGCTGCGCCGTGCCAAGACGGAAGGAAAAGACTGGCTTGCACGTCTGGAAAATGAAGACCGTGAACGTACCGGTATCAAGAATCTGAAGATTAAGTACAACAAGGTATTCGGTTATTATTTTGAGGTAACAAATTCCTTTAAGGATCTTGTGCCGGATGACTATATCAGAAAACAGACTTTAACAAATGCAGAGCGTTATACGACGCCGAAGTTAAAGGAGCTGGAGGATACGATCTTAAATGCCGAGGACAAGCTGTATACACTGGAATATGATCTGTTCTGCAAGATCCGTGATACGATTGCGGCAGAACTTGAGCGTATCCAGAAGACTGCCAAAGCGATTGCAAGACTGGATGTATTCTGCTCTTTGTCGCTTGTGGCAGAGCGAAACCGTTATGTACGTCCGACGATCAACGAAAAAGGCGTGATTGACATCAAAGCCGGAAGACATCCGGTTGTTGAGCAGATGATCGATCATGATATGTTCGTATCAAATGATACGTATCTTGACAATAACAAGCATGGTGTTTCGATCATTACGGGACCGAATATGGCAGGAAAATCCACATATATGCGCCAGACGGCTCTGATCGTACTGATGGCGCAGATCGGTTCCTTTGTTCCGGCAAAAAGTGCGGATATCGGACTGGTTGACCGTATTTTTACCCGTGTCGGCGCTTCCGATGACCTTGCTTCCGGTCAGAGTACCTTCATGGTCGAGATGAACGAGGTTGCGAACATCCTGCGCAATGCGACACCGAAATCGCTTTTGATCTTAGACGAGATCGGACGCGGAACTTCCACCTTTGACGGACTGGCAATCGCATGGGCGGTGATAGAGCATATCAGCAACAAGAAGATTCTTGGTGCCAAGACCTTGTTTGCAACGCATTATCATGAACTGACGGAGCTGGAAGGCAAGATCGGCAATGTCAACAACTATTGTATCGCAGTTAAGGAAAACGGTGATGATATCGTATTTTTAAGAAAGATCATAAAGGGTGGCGCGGATAAGAGCTACGGTATTCAGGTTGCCAAGCTTGCCGGTGTGCCGGATATGGTCATTGACCGTGCCAAAGAGATTGCAAAGCAGTTAGACGATAATGATATCACGGAAAAAGTACAAAGTATTGCAGTAGAACAAAAGACAGACAAGAAGAAGCCTGTTCGCTATGACGAGGTAGATCTGGAACAGATGTCTTTGTTTGATACGGTAAAGGATGAGGATATCGTACAGGAATTAAAAGAGATCGATATTACCAATCTGACGCCGATGGATGCATTAAACACATTATACCGTCTGCAAAACAAGTTAAAAAACCGTTGGTAAATTCAGAAATTATCAAGATAGGATAGAACCCACATCAGCCACACACAAAGAGAGGAACGGATATGCCGGAAATAGCAGTATTAGATCCCGGAACAATTGATAAGATCGCCGCAGGAGAGGTTGTGGAACGTCCGGTCAGCGTCGTAAAGGAGCTTGTGGAAAATGCCATGGATGCCGGTGCCGATGCGATCACTGTTGAGATACAGGAGGGCGGTGTCAGCTTCATCCGTGTCACCGACAACGGAAACGGCATTCCCGCAGCACAGGTACGGACTGCATTTTTGCGTCATGCGACAAGCAAGATCCGAAATGTCGAGGATCTGCTTCATGTAACCTCGCTTGGTTTTCGCGGGGAAGCACTTTCCAGTATTGCGGCAGTTGCAAAAGTGGAGCTTGTTACCAAGACACCGGAGGAACTGACAGGTGTACGCTATGAGCTGGAGGGCGGCAAAGAGACCTCTTTTTCACAAGTCGGAGCACCGGACGGAACGACTATTATGGTGCGTAATCTGTTCTATAATATTCCCGTGCGCCGTAAGTTCTTAAAATCCTACGCAACGGAAGGCAGCTATATTGCCGATCTGATGGAGCATCTGGCGCTTTCCAGACCCGAGATCTCTTTTAAATTTGTCATGAATAAAGATGTTCGCTTTCATACGAGCGGAAACGGCAATTTAAAAGAAGTCATTTACCGGATTTACGGAAGAGATGTGTCGGAAAGTCTGCTTTCGGTTACGTGCGAGGATCACGGAATCCGGATTACGGGTTATATCGGTAAGCCGGAAATGAACCGCGCCAACCGCAATTTTGAAATCTATTTTGTCAATCACAGGTATATCAGAAGTGCTGTGGTCTCCAGAGCGGTCGAAGAAGCCTATAAGCCTTTTCTGATGCAGCACAAATATCCGTTCTGCGTGCTTTCTATTGAGATTGCAGCAGACGAAATCGATGTCAATGTTCATCCTTCCAAAATGGAAATCCGTTTTATCAGGCAGATGGAATTTTACGATATGATGTGCCGGAGCATTTCGCAGACACTGAGCGGAAAAGAACTGATTCCCGATGTCATATTGGATGAAAAGAAGCGCCGGCAGGAATCGGAAGCGGAGCAAAAAGATCTTGTGAAAGATGCCCCTGAGCCGTTTGAAAAAAGCAGGATTTTGCAGACTCCTGGGTTAAAAGCGGAGACCGAGTTTTTTGTAGCGGAAAGCACACCTGTGTATCAGGTGTCTTCAAACAACAGTATGGCGCATGCATCTGTTGCAGCAAAAGCAACCGCAGATGTTACAAAGGAGACAGAAGAAGATTCCTTTTTTACAAGTACCGGTGAAAAGCCCGTGAATCCGGCCGTGTCCCCTGCATCCGCACCGCGTATTTTCGGTATGCCCGCATCACAACAGGAGGGGCAGGCACCGGATCTTCGTGGAAATATCATAAAACAGAAGGATCAGATCATCGTGGAAAATCCGATCCAGATGGAACTGTTTCCGGATAAGCTGTTGACACAGGAGGCTTTAAAGGAGCATCGGATTCTGGGACAGATCTTTGATACTTACTGGCTTGTTGCCTTTAAAGATAAGTTATTTATCATCGATCAGCATGCAGCACATGAAAAAGTGAAATATGAACGCTTGATGAAGCATTTGCAGGAAAAAGAAATTCCTTCCCAGATGTTGAATCCGCCGATCATTTTAACATTAAATGCAAAGAGTCGCGGTGTATTGGACGAATATCAGGACTGCTTTGCCGGGCTTGGTTTTGAAATCGAAGAATTCGGCGGCAATGAGTTCGCAATCCGTGCGGTGCCGATGGATCTGTACGGCTGCGATGAAAAGCAGCTCTTTGAAGAAGTGCTGGATGAACTGGCTGACGGACCTGTCAAGGGAACGCCTGAGGTCATCAACAGCAAAATCGCATCTATGGCATGTAAATCCGCAGTCAAGGGAAATACTGCTCTAAGTCTACAGGAAGCAAAAGAGCTGATCGATGAGCTTCTGACATTGGAAAATCCGTACCACTGCCCGCACGGCAGACCGACGATTATCTCTATGTCAAAATATGAAATCGAAAAGAAGTTTAAACGGATTGTTACATGACATCCGATAAGGAGTATTGCTTTGGAACAGCAAAAAAAGAAACTGATCGTTTTAACCGGACCGACTGCGGTCGGCAAGACCAAATTGTCTATTCAACTTGCAAAAGCCATCGGCGGAGAAATCATCTCCGCCGATTCCATGCAGGTCTACCGCGGTATGGATATCGGTTCTGCTAAGATCACGGAGGAAGAAAAAGAAGG
Organism: Lachnospiraceae bacterium; assembly: GCA_051888775.1. Lineage (GTDB taxonomy): Bacteria > Bacillota > Clostridia > Lachnospirales > Lachnospiraceae > JBJFCE01. The sequence goes on from JBJFCE010000032.1 coordinate 11,677, forward strand.
TATTCCGCATTATCTCATTGATGTGCTGGATCCTTCCGAAGAATTTAATATTGTTCTGTTTCAACAGCTGGCAAAGGAAGCGATCAAACAGATCCATGAAAAGGGCAAAATTCCGATCCTTGCGGGCGGAACAGGTTTTTACATCCAGTCCGTGCTCTATGACATTGATTTTTCCGAACATGATGAAAAGGACGGAATCCGTGATGAGCTAGAAGCAATTGCAAAAGAAGAACAGGGACCGCACAGGCTGCATGAGCGTTTAAAAGAGGTCGATCTCGAATCTGCAAAGATCATTCACGAAAACAATGTCAAGCGCGTGATCCGCGCACTGGAGTTTTATGAAGAAACCGGCATGCGGATTTCCGAACATAACAAAGAACAGCATCAAAAGGAATCACCGTATGATGTTTCCTATTTTGTATTAAATGATGATCGCCCCAAGGTATATGAGCGCATTGACAAGCGTGTAGATCTTATGATAAAAGCCGGACTGGTGGAAGAGGTACGCCGATTAAAGGAGCAGGGCTGCCGTCGGGACATGGTCTCCATGCAGGGACTCGGTTATAAAGAGATTCTGGATTATCTGGACGGAGAAATTCCTTTGGAGGAAGCAATTTACCGTATTAAGCGCGATACCAGACACTTTGCAAAACGCCAGATCACGTGGTTCAAACGCGAGCGGGATGTTGTCTGGCTTGACAGAAGCGCATACGGAGACAGTGATGAGCGGATCCTTGCAGCAATGCTGGAGATTTTATCAAGATCATAAATTCATGTATAAGTCTTACAATACAGTAAAATCAAATAACGGAGGACATGATGAATACTTATAAAATGTACGAAGAGATGGGAATCTCCAAGGAAGTATATGAAGCGGGAGAGGCAGTGATTCATGCGCTGCGGGAGCGGTTTGACGCGATTGATACAAGGGCAGAATGGAATCAGTTAAAGGTTATCAAAGCAATGCAGGATGCAAAAGTATCCGAGGCATGTCTGCTCGGAACGACCGGTTACGGCTATGGAGATATCGGACGTGATACGTTGGAGCAGGTATATGCCAATGTATTTCATACCGAGGATGCACTGGTACGTCCTCAGATCACCTGCGGTACACATGCGCTGGCACTTGCCCTGATGAGCAATCTGCGTCCGGGCGATGAATTGTTGTCCCCGGTCGGAAAGCCGTATGATACACTGGAAGAAGTGATCGGTATCCGCCCGTCCAAGGGCTCTCTTGCCGAATACGGAATCACCTACAAGCAGGTGGATCTTCTGCCGGACGGAGGCTTTGATTATGAGAATATCAGAAAAGCAATCAACGAAAAGACAAAGCTTGTGACGATCCAGCGTTCCAAAGGGTATCAAGCAAGACCGACATTATCTGTTAAAGGAATCGGAGAACTGATTTCTTTTATCAAAGAGATCAAACCCGATGTGATCTGTATGGTCGATAACTGCTATGGTGAATTTGTCGAGGAATATGAGCCTTCCGATGTCGGCGCGGATATGGTGGTCGGTTCCCTGATCAAGAATCCTGGCGGCGGACTGGCACCGATCGGAGGCTATATTGCCGGAAAAAAGGAATGCGTTGAAAATGCAGCGTTCCGCTTAACATCTCCCGGACTCGGAAAAGAAGTCGGAGCCTCGCTTGGTGTCCTGACATCTTTCTATCAGGGCTTATTTATGGCACCAACCGTAACGGCGTCCGCATTAAAAGGAGCGATCTTTGCGGCCAATCTGTTTGAACGCTGCGGTTTTTCCTGTGTCCCAAATGCAAAAGAAGACCGCCACGATATCATTCAGGCGATCACCTTCGGCAATCCGGAAGGTGTCATTGCATTCTGCCAGGCGATTCAGGCTGCGGCAAGTGTAGACAGCTTTGTAACGCCGGAGCCGTGGGATATGCCCGGCTACGACAGCAAGGTCATTATGGCGGCAGGTGCTTTTGTGTCCGGTTCTTCCATCGAACTTTCCGCAGACGGACCGATCAAGCCTCCGTATTCCGTCTTCTTCCAAGGCGGACTGACCTGGGAGCACGCAAAATTCGGTATCCTAAAAGCCTTCCAAAGCTTCGCCGACAAAGGTCTTATCACCAAAGATCAGATCCATACAATTAAAACAATTTAAGCAAAGCATCACAACACATATATAAATCCTTCTACAAATTGCCCCACAAACAGCTTTCGGGTAGCCGGGCGTATAAATCCTTCGTCTGGCGGTCCTTGAAAAACGCCGGCACTTAGCGAGGTCTTTTCGAGCTTAGTGCCGCTGCGCTTTTTCACGGAGTGAGAACGTGCCGCCAGACGAAGGATTTCATACGCCCGGCTACCCGAAAGCGTCCCGCGTGCTATATATTTTTTCTGAAATTTCAATGAAGTTCTATACATGAATTTCGGAATGTGATAAAATTATACAATACGCAGAAGATATTTTTGTCTGTATTCACGAAAAGAATACTGCCAAATTCTTCACCATCCTCAAACATGTGAATGTACCTTGGAGAGTAAAGTCCATGATTGAGGGTATACTTATGAAAAAACAAAATATCGACAGACCATACGAAAAATTCATGGCATTCGGACCAGCGTACCTGACGGATGCGGAGCTTTTGGCGATCATTATCCGGACAGGTACAAAAGGCGAAGATGCACTGGAGCTTGCCAAGCGGATTCTTTCTCTTGGCGGCAACCGCGACGGATTACTGGGACTGCATCATCTGACACTGAATCAGCTTTTGTCGGTACACGGAATCGGTGAAGTGAAAGCCGTACGGCTCAAATGTATCGCAGAATTGTCCAGCCGGATTGCGGAGACCAGAGCATTGCAGCGGATTCAGTTTGAAAGACCGCAGCTTGTGGCAGAATATTATATGGAGCAGATGCGGCATCTGGAATATGAAAAGATCATCTGCATCATGCTGGATAATAAAGTGCGGATGATCAGCGAGCAGACAATATCGACCGGAACGGTCAATAAATCCATTCTGTCTGCACGTGACATTTTTATGAAAGCATTGGAACAGCATGCCGTATATATTATGCTGTTGCATAATCATCCGAGCGGAGATCCGACACCGAGCGGGGAAGATGTTACTGCGACAAAACAGATCCGTGCTGCCGGGAATATGCTGCAGATTCCGCTTTTGGACCACATTGTGATCGGTGACGGAAGGTATATCAGTATGGTAGAGCAGGGTATGTTATAAAAACAGGAGAAGAAGCTCAGAAAGGGGAAAACAAGTTGGGAAACAACGTCTTTGGTATTGATCTTGGTACCAGCAACATTAAGATTTACAGTAAAAATGAGGATGCGATCGTAGTAGAAAAAAATATGATCGCGATTGAAAATAAAAATACACTTTTTGCTTATGGTGATTCTGCATATGAAATGTATGAGAAAGCACCTGCCAACATCCGTATTTCTTATCCGTTATGCAATGGTGTCATTGCGGACATTCAGAATATGCAGCTGCTTGTCAAATATTTTATCAGCGATATCTGTAAAGGGAATATACGACCGTCCGATTTTTATATTGCCGTGCCGACGGATGTTACAGAAGTAGAAAAGAGGGCATTTTATGACCTGATTAAGGATGCAGGAGTTCGTGCCAAAAAGATCATGGTTGTGGAAAAAGCTGTTGCAGATGGTCTCGGACTGGATATCGATGTTAAAAATTCGCAGGGTGTTCTGGTTGTAAACGTCGGCTATGATACGACCGAGATTTCCATTCTTTCTCTGGGCGGTATTGTATTGAGCAAGCTGATCAAAGTCGGCGGACAGAAATTTGATGATGCGATCCGTAATGCTATCCGTCGTGAATACAGCCTGATGATCGGCGGAAAAACTGCGGAAAAAGTAAAGATGGCACTTGGCGAGTTGGAGGAGAGCGGAGATAACGCTGTTGTATACGGACGTGATATCGTGACCGGACTTCCGGTAGAACGCGAGATTCCGACCACCTTGGTGGACGAATGTTTAAAGGAGCATTTTGCAACGATCATAGACAATATCAAGGTGATTTTGGAGCGAACTCCGCCGGAACTGGCAGCGGATATTTACAGACACGGTCTGTATCTGACAGGTGGTGCGTCTCAGGTCGTACATTTATCCGAACTCATCGCCAAAGGAACGGGCTTAAAAGTCAATACCATTGACAATCCGATTTCCAGTGTTGCACTCGGGCTTGCAAAGATTATCAAGGAAGATCACTATAAATCCGTAGCATATGCTATCGAAGGAATGAGCAGATCATGAGTCCTGTAATAAAGAAAAAAGGTGAGCGTTATCATCTGCCAAGTAAATATATGTTGTTGATTCTGACGATTCTGTGCGTCGGACTGATGCTGATCACACTGACAACCGACCTGTTCCGCGGTCCGTTGAATAAGGTCGCGGGATATATCGTGACACCGTTTCAGGCGGGTGTGAGTGAAGTTGGCGGCTATCTGAGCAATCGTGCGGATGAACTGGTTCAGATCAGAGATCTGTTGCGTGAAAATGAAGAACTGAAGCAGCTTGTGAATGAACAGAGTCTACAGATCATCCAGCTTCAGCAGGACCGTTATGAATTAAACAATCTAAGGGAACTATATGATCTGGATCAGGAATATCAGGAATATGATAAGATCGGTGCACGGATCATTGCGGCAGACGGAAACTGGTTTTCCACCTTCTTAATCAACAAAGGCTTAAATGACGGGCTGTCGCTGGATATGAATGTTATTGCCGACGGTGGTCTGGTTGGACGTATCACAGCAATCGGTCCAAACTGGGCAAGGGTAACTTCTATTATTGCCGACAATGCCAATGTCAGCGGTATGGTGCTTTCCACCGCTGACCGTTTGATCGTATCCGGAAGTCTGGAGCTGATGAGCAGAGGAGAGATCTCTTTTTCCCAGCTGATCGATTCTGACGATCAGGTTGCGATCGGTGATAAAATTGTAACCTCCAATATATCGGATAAATATCTCCCCGGAATTCTGATCGGATACATAACCGAAATCAATACGGATTCCAACAATCTTTCAAAATCCGGTTATTTGACGCCTGCCGTTGATTTTGAGCATTTAGATGAGGTTTTAGTTATTCTGGAGGTTAAGCAGACAGTACAGGAATAGGGTAGAAGCAAATTATGTGGCGAAAAATTGTAATTGCATGTTCGGTCCTTTTGGCCTTTGTGCTGCAAAGCACATTGATGCAGTGGATCTCTCTCGGAAATGTTGCGCCTAATCTGTTGATTATCATCACCGCGACATATGGCTTTATGCGCGGAAAAAAGAATGGTCTGTTAGTGGGCTTTTTTTGCGGTCTGTTAACAGATATATTTTTTGGTGAGGTGATCGGATTTTATGCGCTGATCTTTATGTATATCGGATACGGCAACGGCTTTTTTCATCGGATCTTTTTCCCGGAAGACATTAAGCTGCCGTTATTTTTAATTGTTATCAGTGATTTCTTGTACGGAATCACAGTTTATGTTCTGATGTTTTTGCTGCGCGGAAGATTTGAACTGTCCTATTATATTACACGCGTGATCTTACCGGAAGTGATTTATACGATCGTACTGACTTTCCTTGTGTATCCGGTGACTTTGAAGATCAACCGCAAGTTTGATGAGATAGAGAAAAGGAGCGAAAAAAAGTTTGTTTAGTAATTTCAAGGAATCGCTGATTCGATTTGTGACTTCCAGATTCTTTGTTCTGATCCTGCTCATGTTAGGTTTGGGAGCGGTTCTGATCTATCGGCTGTTTGATTTGCAGATCGTAGACGGCGAAGCCTATATGAATAATTTTAAACTGAAGATCCGTAAGGAACGTTCCCTTTCAAGCACCAGAGGAAATATTTATGATATGAACGGGGAACTGCTTGCTTACAATGAACTGGCATATTCCGTTACGATCGAGGATGTTTATGAGTCGGGTGCGACAAAAAATGAAGAGCTCAACACAACCATTAACCGGCTGATTGACATTATCGAACAAAACGGAGATCAAATCATTCAGGATTTTAATATTATCATTGATGAAGACGGGAATTTTTCCTACACCGTAACCGGTACTCAGCTTCTGCGTTTTCTGGCAGATGTGTACGGTCACAGCAGTGTGGATGATCTGCTGTATGCGGAGAAAACGGCGACTCCGGATGAGGTCATCAATTATCTTGGCGGCAGAACCAGATTCGGCATCGGCATATATCTTTGTGATGAAAACGGAGAATCCGTACGCGATGAAAACGGTAACCGCATTTTCCTTGTCGGAGAAGGCTATACCAAAGAACGGTTGCTTCAGATCATCACGATCCGTTATGCCATGAGTCTTAACAGCTATCAGAAATATATTCCGACGACCGTTGCAACCGAAGTCTCTGATGAGACGATTGCAGCAGTAATGGAAAACAGTGATATTTTAGGTGGCGTATCCATTGCGGAAGATACGGTGCGCAAATATGTGGATGCCGTTTATTTTAGTAATATTATCGGTTATACAGGTAAGATTTCTTCCGAGGAACTGCTGGCATATCAGGAACAGGGCATAGAGTATGCAAGCAATGATATTATCGGTAAAAGCGGTATAGAGCAGAGTATGGAAGCCGAACTTCAGGGTACAAAGGGAACTGAAATCGTCTATGTCGATAATATGGGAAAGGTCATTGAGACAGCAGAGCGGACAGAGCCGATTGCCGGGAATGATGTATATCTGACAATTGATAAAGATCTACAGGAGAGTGCATATCATATTCTGGAGCAGAAAATTGCCGGTATTCTGGTTGCCAAGATCCGTAATATCAGAGAATATATTCCGGCGGAAAATGCTTCTGCCAGTGCCATCGTCATCCCGATCTATGATGTGTATTTTGCTCTGTTTGATAATAATATCCTGAAAATGAAGGAATTTAACCATGAGGATTCCACGGAAGCGGAAAGCACGGTATATGCCAATTTCCTTGATTATAAAGACAGTGTGCTTGAAAAACTTTATCAGGAACTGACAGAAACAGGAACGGTATATAAGAACCTTTCAACAGAATATGCTGTATATGAAAGTTATATTGTCACTATGCTCATGTCAGATAATGTCAACATTCTTCAGACCGAACTGATTGATACTTCAGATTCCATGTATCTGGCATGGAGAACCGAAGAAACCATCAGTCTGAAAGAATATCTGACTTATGCGATTGCCATGAACTGGATCGACACGACAAAACTTGAGTTGGAAAATCAGTATGCCGATACAGAGGAAATCTATCAGGCATTGGTGGATTATATCATTCACTATTTAGATGAAAATACAGACTTTGGCAAAAAGATGATCAAATATATGATCCTCAGTGATAAAATCACCGGAAAGCAGATTTGTCAGCTATTGATTGATAAAGGTGTCGTACAGTTATCGGATGAGGACCTCCAAAATTTTGAAAACGGACGCACAAGTGCCTATCAGTTTATGCTGGACCGCATTTCAAATCTTGATATTACGCCGGCACAGTTGGCGCTGGATCCCTGTACCGGAGATATGGTCATCGTAGATGTTAATACCGGAAATACACTTGCCATGGTATCTTATCCCGGATATGACACAAACAGGATTTCAGATAGAGCTTATTGGAATCAGATCACCAGTGATCTTTCTTATCCGATGTTAAATTATACAACCCAAAGACGTACGGCGCCCGGTTCTACATTTAAGATGGTAACAGCATCTGCTGCTTTGGAAGAAGGATATATTACAACCAGAGACCGTATTACCTGTACAGGTGCTTTTGAAAAGCTGAATTCTGTCAGCAAGTGCTGGATCTATCCCGGTGCACACGGATCCTTGAATGTTGTAGGCGCCATCCGTAATTCCTGTAACTCGTTCTTTTATGAACTTGGTTACCGGATGAGTATGGTGGACGGTGCCTATAGTGAAGAAGCGGGTATCAGTGTCCTCGCAAAATATGCGGATATGTTTGGACTTTCGGAGACTTCCGGTGTGGAGCTGTCCGAATATACCCCCAAGATATCGGATGAGCTTCCTGTTCTGACGGCCATCGGACACGGAAACAGTAACTATACAACGTCGCAGCTTGCGCGATACGTTACAACCATCGCGAACCGCGGAACGTGTTATAATCTGACATTGATAGATAAAATTACGGATTCAAACGGCATTGTAGTGCGAGATAATCAGGCACAGGTCAGAAACGAACTGACTTTTGCCGACACGACATGGGATGCAATCCAGTCAGGCATGCGACAGGTAGTGGAAAGTAAGTCATACTATAAAGATCTTGGAGTCACGGTTGCAGGAAAGACCGGAACAGCGCAGGAAAGCCGAGGCAGACCGAACCATGCATTATTTGTATGCTATGCGCCCTATGAGGAGCCGGAGATTGCAATCGCGACACGAATCGAATACGGATATACTTCGGATTATGCAGCAGAAACCACAAGAGATGTTATTAAATATTATTTCGGTCTTGAAAATGAGGACAATCTGATTACCGGAGAGGCAGATGATCTGGAAGCTTCCGGCTCCGTTACAGACTGATTCTGACAGGGGGAGGGATAAAGAGTGTCAAACAAGGTTATGATCAAAAGCTTTCCGAATGGAATCGCACTCCATCTGGATGCGGAGGCACCGTTTGAAGAACTGATTTCTGAAATTGAAGATACTTTTACGGACTCCGAGAAATTTTTTCGAGGAAGCAAGCTGGCTCTTTCTTTAGAGGGCAGAAGTCTTGATGAACATCAGGAGAAAGAGATTGTCAGAGCCATTACCAGTAAAGGCGGACTCAACATTGTCTGTCTGATCGGAAAGGATCAGGAGCGCGATGATCTATACTTGCGCGCAATCCATCAGACTGCGCCGATCCGTCAGGAGGAATGTCCTGTTCAATTTTATCGGGGGACTCTGACAAACGCCCAGATTTTGGAAACCAAGAAAAGCATTATCGTTCTTGGAAATGTAGAAGCAGGGTGTAAAGTGATTTCTGACCATGATATTATTGTGATCGGAGCGCTTGAGGGAGAAGCGATTGCCGGAAATGACGGAAGGGAAGATCATTTTATACTTGCCCTTACGATGAAACCGGAAAAACTGCGGATTGCAGATCAGAAATACAAGGAACCCGCAAAAGGGTTTTTAAAGAAAAAAACAAAGCAGCCTCAGCTTGCATTGGTTAAAGAATCACAAATCGTAATTCAGGAAGTTACAAAAGAATTACTAAATGTTCTGGGAAACAATTCTTTTTGACGCATTTAGGGGACAACTATTTCATGTGGATCGGACACAGAGACAGTTCCGGTTCAAACATATAGGAGGTTTCTATGAGTGAAGTAATTGTCGTTACGTCAGGAAAAGGCGGTGTAGGAAAAACTACTACATCTGCAAATATCGGAACAGGTCTTGCGGCACTGGGTGCAAAAGTCGTACTGATCGATACGGATATCGGACTTCGCAATCTGGATGTCGTGATGGGACTGGAAAACCGGATTGTATATAATCTGGTGGATGTTATTGAAGGAACCTGCAGAATCAAGCAGGCTCTCATTAAGGACAAGCGTTATCCGGGACTCTATCTGATGCCGTCTGCTCAGGCAAGGGACAAGTCTGCAGTAACGCCGGGGCAGATGATCAAAATGATCTCATTTTTAAAAGAACAGTTTGATTATATTGTGCTGGACTGTCCGGCAGGAATTGAACAGGGATTTGAAAATGCCATCGCAGCAGCAGACCATGCAATTGTTGTAACAACGCCGGAGGTATCCGCGATCCGGGATGCGGACCGGATCATCGGGCTGTTAGAAAATCACGAATTTGAAAAGATAGACCTGATCGTCAACCGGATCCGTCCGGACATGGTACGCAAGGGAGATATGATGACCGTTCAGGATGTTCTGGATATTCTCGGAATTCCTTTGTTAGGTGCGGTTCCGGATGATGAGAGTGTTGTGATCGCGACCAATCAGGGCGAACCGGTTGCCGGAACATCTTCGCTTGCGGGAAGAGCGTACCAGAATATCTGCCTGAGACTGACGGGGCAGGAAGTTCCCTTTTTAAATTTATACGGTAACAGAGGTGTTTTTGCGAAACTGACCGGAGTGTTTCACAAGAATCCGGGAGGTGTGCTATGAGACATTTTCTGAGATTTCGTAAGACACGCGCGATTGCAAAAGATCGATTAAAGATCTTACTCATATCGGATCGTGTCAGTTGTTCACCAAAAACCATGGATTTGATCCGCGATGATATTGCAAGGGTATTGTCAGGATATATGAAAATAGACGAAACGCAGATGGAAGTGGAGATCCGGCAGATGTCCGGAAGAGAATCGGATAGCAAAAATACGCCGGTGCTGTATATGAACATTCCGATCATTGATCTGCGGACGGAACAAAGTGTCAGCCGGATACAATAAATGATCCGGGGCACAAAAACGGAGATAGTATGAAGAAAAGATATCGGATCAGAGATTACAATTTTTTATTGGTACTGTTTGTCATAGCCATTTCCGTGATCGGGGTACTGGCTGTGGGAAGCGCTGATGAAACGCTCCAGAAGAAGCAGATGATGGGGGTAATTCTGGGCTTTTTTGTCATGATTGTGATTTCTTTATTTGATTACGGTATCTTTTTAAAATTCCACTGGATTCTTTACGGGCTGAATCTGGCACTTTTGCTCATGGTACAGCTGTTTGGTAATTCCGCCGGTGGTGCACAGCGCTGGGTTACGATCATGGGAATTCAGTTCCAGCCGTCAGAAACCGCTAAAATTTTATTGATTTTATTTTACGCACAGTATATCATGGTACATAAGGATACTTTAAATAAATTCCGGACAATGATTACGATGATTTTACTGTTTGTCCCGCCGCTTTTGCTCGTCTATAAGCAGCCGGATCTGTCCACCAGCATTGTTATTATTGCAATTTTTGCGGTTCTTTTATATGTCGGCGGACTGAGCTATAAAATCATTGCAGGATTTTTTGCTATTGCCATTCCTGCGTTTCTGATAATCTTTACTCTGATCCTTCAGCCGGATCAACAGTTGATCCATGATTACCAACAGACACGTATTCTGGCATGGCTGTATCCTGATGAATATTCCACAGCAGAAGGATATCAGCAGACCAATTCCATGATGGCAATCGGTTCCGGTCAGCTGATGGGAAAAGGACTGAACAATAATTCCATTGCGTCTGTCAAAAACGGAAACTTTATTTCGGAGCCGCAGACAGATTTTATCTTTGCTGTCATTGGCGAAGAACTGGGATTTGTCGGAGCGGCAGCAACAGTCGGACTTTTGATGGCAATATCTCTTATGTGTTTCAATATCGGGAGAAAGGCGAAGGATCTTGCGGGCAGTCTTATCTGCTCCGGAGTGGGGATTATTATCGGATTCCAATCCTTTATGAATATATCGGTGGCAACGGGGTTACTGCCAAATACCGGTATTCCGCTTCCGTTTGTCAGTGCTGGGCTGACCTCTTTATTGTGTCTCTATGCAGAGATCGGTTTTGTACTGAATGTCAGATTACAGGCAGTGAAAAAATATTAGAAGGAGTGTTTCTTATGAATATCGCGTTAATTGCGCATGATGCGAAAAAAAAGCTAATGCAGAATTTTTGTATCGCTTATCGGGGGATTTTAAGCAAAAACGAGTTATATGCAACTGGAACGACCGGAAGGCTGATCGAAGAAGTAACCAATTTAAATATCCACAAATTTCTGGCCGGGCATCTTGGAGGAGAACAGCAGATTGCGGCACAAATTGAGCACAACCAGATGGATCTTGTGATCTTTTTGCGCGATCCTTTATCTCCGAAATCCCATGAACCGGATGTCAATAATGTCGTAAAGCTGTGTGATACTTATAATATTCCGCTTGCAACGAATCTGGCAACTGCGGAACTTTTGATCAAATCACTGGACAGAGGGGATCTTGAGTGGCGTGAAATGTACAAATAGAATTCGTAAACTGGCTGTAATCATGATAGTGTGTATTATAACACTGACCGGCTGTGGAGGGACTTCCTATCAGATGTCCTACGATCCCGATTACCCGGTCAGCAGTTTTCGTATCATCAATCCTGATACAACAACGATTGCCGATTCTTTTGCATCGGGGCTTTGCGTTACCGATCATGACATTATCGAGGGAACCGAGGTAAGTCTTTCGGAAAGTAGCGTTGCCGGATTATTTGCATTAAACAGTTCGGAAGTATTATATGCCAGAAATGTCCATGAGAAGCTATATCCCGCAAGTTTGACGAAAGTGATGACAGCACTGGTTGCATTAAAGTACGGAAATCTGGACGATGTGTTAGTAGCATCCGAAAATGTCATCATTGAGGAGTATGGCGCACAGGTCTTCGGGCTTGAGCCGGGAGACAGTATGACACTGTATCAGGCATTGCATATTCTGCTGATGTATTCGGCAAATGACGTGGCAATTATGATTGCAGAGCATATCGGCGGAAGTGTGGAAGGCTTTGCCGATATGATGAATGCGGAAGCGAATGCGATCGGTGCGACCAATACGCATTTTATAAATCCACACGGATTAAGTGACAATAATCATTACACAACGGCATATGATCTGTACCTGATGTTTCAGGCCGCCATGCAGTATGAGGAATTTAAACAGATCATTGCAATGGATACTTATACAACCGTTTACACAGATCACAACGGAAATCAGGTGGAATCAACCGTAAAAACCACCAATCAATATCTTGTAAAAAATTATACCGCGCCGGAAAACGTCACGGTAATCGGCGGTAAGACCGGAACAACCAATGCGGCGGGAAATTGTCTGATCCTGTTGGTAAAGGACACTTCCGGAAATCAATATATTGCAATTGTGATGCGTGCCAAAGAACGAGCACTCTTATATGAAGACATGAACGATCTTTTGGCTTTGATCTATCGTTAATTGCATCTTTTATGAATTGAAAAGGAATTTGAAATGAGTTCAAATCAGAAAAGGAAAGTAGTAAAATACAGGCGTCCTTGGAACCTGAATATTGGCATGCTGATATTCGGGTTTATTTTCGTCTACATTTTAATCAGTGTTGTCACCTACTTTCGTTCGGAACACATCGTCGGATATGAAGTAAATGAGGGATCTCTTTCTACTTCCAATACTTATACAGGCATTGCTATCCGTGAAGAAAAAGTGATCACTTCTGCCGGAAACGGCTATGTCAACTATTTTGCAAGAGAAGGCGAACGGATCGGAACCAATCGTCTGGTCTATACGATCGACAGCTCCGGAAAGCTTGCGGAAATGATGGCATCTTCGGGAGAGAGCAATCAGCTGACAGCGGAAAATCTACAGGCACTTCGTCAGGAATGTATTTCTTTTACCGACAACTTTTCACAACTTCAGTTTGAAACTGCCTATTCCTTCAAATACAGTATGGAGGGTTCTGTACTGCAGCTTGCCAGTACAAATACACTTGAAAATATCGGTACGCTCAATAGCGGCGGGGCATCCGATTCCGTTCGGATGTATTATGCACCGGAATCCGGAATTGTTGTATATTCCGTGGATGGTTATGAAAATCTGACACCGGAGTCAGTTACGTCTGACGTTTTTGATAAAAACACTTATCAGCGTAAATTATTGCTTGCCAATGAACTGTTGGAAGAAGGGAATGAGGTTTATAAACTCTGCACTTCGGAAAACTGGTCGCTTGTCATTCCGCTTACGGATGATCAGGCAGAGCAGATGGCAGAAGAAACCTATGTAAAAGTAAAATTTTTAAAAAACCAGACTGAATCCTGGGCAGAATTTAGCATTTTAAGTAATGCAGACGGACGCTACGGGCTGTTAAAATTCAATAATTCCATGATCAGTTTCTGCACGGATCGTTTTGTGGATATCGAATTGATCGTAGAAGAAGAGGAAGGTTTAAAAATTCCGATTTCTTCCATTGTTGAAAAAGAATTCTATCTGATTCCGACAGAATTCGTCCTGACAGGAGATGACGGTAAGACCAAATGTGTTTTTCGTCAGATCTATACAGAGGATGGCGGACTGGAATGGGATAAAGTAACCATTTCCGTTTATGCAGAAATCGACGGCTATGCCTATATCAGCGAAGATATCCTTCACGGTGGAGATGTATTGAGGAAAGCCGATTCTTCGGAAGAAGAAACCGTAAGCAAGCGGGGAACTCTGATCGGTGTATATAATATAGACAAAGGTTATGCTGATTTCAGACAGATTACGATTTTATATCAAAATGACGATTATGCCATTGTAAAATCCAATACAACTTACGGTCTGCGCGAATATGATCACATTGTTCTGGATGCGTCAACAGTGTCAGATGATGACTTTATGAATTAAACGATTTTCGGGCTCTGAAAAACTGTATGTCATATTGAATTGTTATCACATGTCATATATTTTCGTAGAAAACAGTTGACACATGAGTCAAAAACATTGATAATATTATGAGAGTTGTTTTATGTAAATTGTGAGGAACACACAAGGAGAATTGCTATGGGTGTTATGGATAGGTTTTTAAATGCGATGAAATTAAATCCTGATGAGGATGATTATGATGATGACTACGATATGGATGACGAAGTTGTCAACGAAAAACCTCAGCGAAATACAAACAGTTATCGTGACTATGACGATGATGAGGAATATGAAGAGAAGCCCAAGAAAGCACCTGCCAAAGTAACGCAGATGCGTCAGCCACGTAGAACAGTAGGAAACGGTATGGAAGTTTGCGTTATTAAACCAACCTCGGTTGAGGATTCCCGTGAAGTTACGGATACTTTGTTATCCAACAGAACAGTTGTGCTGAATCTGGAAGGTCTGGATATGGATATTGCACAACGGATCATTGATTTTACATTTGGTTCCACATATGCGATCAAAGGTAATTTTCAGAAGATTTCTCAGTATATCTTTATTATTACGCCCGCAAGCGTTGACATTTCCGGTGATTTTCAGGAACTTTTAAGCGGTTCTTTTGATGCACCGATCCGCAATAAATAATCGCTTACGGTTTGTGGGAAAAATGCAGCCAGCAGTATCAAACAGTTTAGAAATGAGAGGAAGCTTCCCGCTTTTGTGGGGAGTTTCTTTTTTAGAAACGGAAAAAGGGAGCAAAATATGGGTACACAAAACACAGCATCAAAAATCTCGAAAGAAAAAAATGCAGAAGGAAACAGTACATCAGAAAGACTGAATGTATTACTGAATAAGAAGCCGGCTTATGATATTGTATACAAAGAAGATTTCGGTTCACTGAAAGAAGAATTGATTCCTTTTGAACCGGAAAAGAAAAAATTTTGTATCGTAACGGACTCCAATGTCGGAGCGTTATATGCAAAACAAGTAAAAGAAGCGATTGAAGATTGCTGTGCTAAAGTAGATGTTTTTACATTTGATGCCGGTGAACAAAACAAAAATCTGGACACGGTAAAAGAAATCTATCGATTCTTAATTGAACAGCATTATGACCGGAAAGATATGCTGATCGCACTGGGCGGTGGTGTTGTAGGAGATACCTGTGGCTATGCGGCAGCAACTTATCTGCGCGGTATTTCTTTTATTCAGGTTCCGACAACGCTGCTTGCCATGGTAGACAGTTCCATTGGCGGCAAGACCGGAGTTGATTTTGAACAATATAAAAATATGATCGGTGCTTTTCATATGCCGAAGCTCGTCTATATGAATCTGTCCGTGTTAAAGGATCTGGATGAAAGGCAGTATTTTTCCGGCTTCGCAGAGGTTATGAAATCGGCACTGATCCGTGACGGCATCTACTATGAATGGCTGATCGAAAATCTCTATGAGATCTGTGATCGCGAGCTTTCGGTCGTAAAAGAAATGATCTATCGCTGCAATCTGATCAAAAAGAATGTGGTAGAGAAGGATCCGACCGAACAGGGAGAGCGTGCGCTTTTAAATCTTGGACATACACTTGGACATGCCATAGAAAAGTATAAAAACTTTTCCATGTTGCATGGAGAATGCGTTGCGCTCGGCTGTGTGGCAGCGGCTTATATCTCGTGGAAAAAAGAGCTTTTATCCATGGAAGAATACTATGAGATTCGTGATATGTTTGTTCCGTTCAATCTGCCGATCAGTATTGATGACATTGAACCTGAAAAGATCGTCGAGCTTACCAAATCGGATAAAAAAATGGAGAGTGGGCATATCAAATTTATATTACTAAAGAAAATCGGTAAGGCATTTATCTCTACGGATGTTACCGATGAAGAAATGCTTGCGGCAGTAAAGGAAATTTATTTTAGTGAAGAGGATGAACGTGCATGAAAAACAGGAAAAAGTTTTTAATTGCCTTAGATGTGATTTTGTTTGCGGTATTGATCATTTTTGACCAGCTTACCAAATACCTGGCGATCCATCATTTGAAAGACAGTTCTGACATTGTTGTCATACCAAATGTATTCCGGCTTCATTATCTGGAAAACAGAGGCGCCGCATTCGGCATGTTACAGAACCAGAAGATTTTCTTTATCTTTATCGCATTTGTTATTCTGGCAGCCATCTGCTATGTCATCTTTCGTATGCCGGACAAAAAAAAGTATACTGCTTTCCACATTTTACTGGCAGTAATTGCATCGGGAGCGGTAGGAAATATGATTGACCGTTTTCGCTTTGACTATGTTGTGGACTTTTTCTATTTTGAATTGATCAACTTCCCGATCTTTAATGTTGCTGACATCTATGTCACATGTGCAACGATATTGTTGGCTGTATTATTGTTATTCTTTTATAAAGAAGATGATCTGAAATTTTTAAGCATTCGTCCCAAGAAGTTTCGTGAAGTGAAAACGCAGGATGGAGAAAAAAAGTGAGAGAAGATTATATCAGCTTCCTGATTACGGATGAACTAGAAGGAGAGCGGATTGATAAGTGCCTGACAGGGCTAATTGATTTTATGTCCAGATCAGGAATTCAAAAGCGCATTAAAGAAAAGCTTGTATTCGTAGGAAATACACCGGTCAAGTCAAGCTATCTCGTAAAAAGCGGTGATGAGATCCGCCTTCCGGTTCCCGAAAATGAAGAGCCGGATATTCCGGCCGAAAATATCCCGCTTGATATTTTGTATGAGGATAACGATCTGCTGATTGTAAATAAACCGAAAGGCATGGTTGTTCATCCGGCTGCCGGGCATTATAGCGGGACACTCGTCAATGCGGTGATGTATCACTGTAAGGATAGTTTATCCGGTATTAACGGGGTATTGCGTCCGGGAATTGTACATCGCATTGATAAGGATACAACAGGTTCTGTCGTCATCTGCAAAAACGATAAGGCACATCTTTCGGTTGCAGAACAGTTAAAAGAACACAGTATCAACCGAGTCTATCGTGCAATCTGCCATGGAGTTCCCGACAAAGAGGAAGGGACAATTGAGGGCATGATCGGTCGTGATCCGAAAGATCGCAAAAAAATGGCAGTTGTCATGCAGGGTGGCAAGCATGCTGTCACACATTATAGGGTATTACAACGCTTTCGGGACTATGCATATATCGAATGCCGTCTGGAGACCGGTCGGACACATCAGATTAGAGTCCATATGGCCAGTATCGGTCATCCGCTTCTCGGTGATACCGTATACAGTAATCGGAAATCACCTTTTCATCTGGAGGGACAGACGCTTCATGCCGCCGTTATTGGTCTGGTTCATCCTACAACAAACGTATATTTAGAAGTTGAGGCACCTCTTCCCGACTATTTCAGACATCTGCTTGAAAAACTCTAAAAAAACTCTAAAAAAAATGTAAAATTCTGTTGAATTTAGTGCTTCTCTGTGCTAAAGTATACATGATTAAGTACTAGAGATAATTTTACTCAGCTCGGATACGAAGGGGTATCCAAAGATGCCCTCCGTTTATGCAGAGGGGCTTTTTATGTTAAGAGAAGATGCGTTAGAGCGAATCAGAAGAGCATACGGATACGATTACGATATTGATAAAACAGAAATGGAAAACCGCACTCCGACACAACTTCCCATTGCTATGACTGCAGCATTCCATGCACAGAATGCTAAGTATGTATTATCCAAAAAGGCTGTTTTATGGGATGCCGGATGCCATGAATATATGTATGTATTTAATATGCCTCAGTTGACGGAAACATTGGCAACGCAGTGTATTGTTTATGCTTATGAAGAAGGAATGAAGCTTATAAAGCCGGAGAAGGGGCATATGTGCAGCTATATCAGTGCACTTTTTGTGTGCGATACATGCGACAAAGCGGCAGAAAAGATTATTAAGAAAAGCCGCTATTACAAAAGTTTTCAATTTTCTCTGTACGGGTGGATGGATTTTCATGCTGCTGCAGTAGTGGTGGAACAAGAACGGACTATTACGAACAGAAGCGGAAGATGTATGGAGAAAATCATGAAAAATATACTTTTTAAGAAAAAAAGAAAGTGAGGGAGTAGTTTCAAATGAACACATTATTACTCTTGGTAATCTGCATTGCCGTTCTTGCATGTGGTTACATTTTCTATGGCAAGTACCTCTGCAAACAATGGGGTGTAGGAGAAGGGAATAAGCAGACACCGGCTCATGAACTGGAAGACGGTATTGATTATTGCCCTGCAAAAGCACCTGTGCTGATGGGACATCATTTTTCATCTATTGCCGGTGCCGGTCCTATTACCGGACCTATCAACGCCGCATTATTTGGTTGGGTTCCTGTAGTTTTATGGGTATTAATCGGAGGAATTTTCTTCGGTGGCGTTCATGACTTTGGTGCATTATTCGCATCTATCCGTAATAAAGGTCAGTCCATCGGCGAGATCATTTCTGCTAATATGAGCCGTCGTGCAAAGAGATTATTTATTACCTTTGCATATCTGACTCTGATTTTGGTTGTAGCAGCATTTGCTTCTATCGTTGCAGGTACTTTTGGTGCAAAGGTTGGAGAAAGCGGAGCTATTGATAAAGCAGCAAGTGCAACACAGGCTTCTGTTGCAATGGTTTCTTTATTATTTATTGTAATTGCAATTATTTTTGGCTTTTGTGTATATCGCCGTAATACACCGATGCTTATTTCCACTGTTTTAGGTGTTGTAGCGATTGCAATTTGTATGGCAATCGGTATGAATTTCCATCCGATTTATCTTACAGCAAAAACATGGATGATTATCGTTGGTATTTATATTGCAATTGCATCTGTTACTCCGGTATGGATTTTATTACAGCCGCGTGATTATTTAAGTTCATTCTTACTTTATGCAATGCTTGCAATCGCAATTATCGGTATTGTAGGAGCACATCCGAATATTGATTCTGCAAACTTCCCTGCATTCAGTGGCTTTGCAGTTACTACCACAAGTGGTGCCACACAGTATCTGTTCCCTGTATTGTTTACAACAGTTGCCTGTGGTGCTATTTCCGGTTTCCATTCACTTGTATCATCCGGAACAACCTCAAAGCAGTTGGATAAAGAATCTGATGCAAAACCGATCGCATACGGCGGAATGTTACTGGAATGTGTATTGGCAATCATCACTATCTGTGCAATTGCTTATGCACGTCAGATCGGTCACACCAGTGGTGCAACGGATATTTTTGCCGGCGGTATTGCCGGAATGGTAGCTGCAATTCCCGGATTAAAGGGACTTGAGAATGTTCTGTACACATTACTTGTTTTAACATATTCCGCATTCTGCTTGACTTCTCTGGATACAGCAACACGTCTTGCACGTTTTATGTTCCAGGAGTTCTGGCTTGAGCCGGGCGAAACTGCAAAAGATGTAAAACAGGGTTGGAAGAAGGTGCTTGTTAATCCTTACTTTGCGACTATTCTGACTGTAATTCTCGGCGTACTTCTCGGTCTGAATGGCTATGAGAAGATCTGGGGGCTTTTCGGAGCTGCAAACCAGTTACTTGCAGGTTTAGGTCTGTTAGCCGTTGCTACTTGGCTTGCTAATGCAGGAAAGAACAATAAGATGTTCTTACTTCCGATGGCATTCATGATGATTGTTACAATCTGCTCACTGGGTCTTACAATTATCAACCAGGTAAAAGTACTTACTAACGGAACTCCTGACTGGGGTACTTATGCTCAGATTATTCTTGCAGGATTGTTAATACTGCTTGCAATTGTTCTTGTTATCGAAGGCATTCAGACACTCTTTGGCAAAAAGAAAAAAGCAGATGTAGCATAATAACAATCGGATACAAAATATTGTAAAAGGAAGAAATTGGAAAGAGGAATCCCGCAGGATTCCTCTTTTTTGTGTTGCCCGATATTCCCTTGTGGAGTATAATAAAAGTAGATTTTATGCGGCTATTTGGGACCGCATGCCATCATACATAAAGGGGTGAAGCCTATGGAAACAATTATCACAATCGGCAGACAGTTCGGATCCGGCGGTCACGAAATCGGACAGAAGCTGGCTGACTATTTTCAGATTAAGTATTATGATAAGGAACTTCTTTCAAGAGCAGCAAAAGAAAGCGGATATTGCGAAGAAATGTTAAAGAACAATGATGAGCGCCCGACCAATTCTTTCTTATATAATCTGGTTATGGACACCTATTCTTTCGGATATAATGCATCTTCTTTTGTAGATATGCCAATCAGTCACAAGGTCTTTTTGGCACAGTTTGACACGATCAAAAAAATTGCCGATGAGGGTCCATGCGTAATTGTCGGCAGATGTGCGGACTATGCTCTTTCCGATTACAAAAATTGCCTGAATATCTTTATTCATGCGGATGAGAATGCCAAAATCAAACGTATCATGGAGCGCTTTGATGTAAATGAGTCAAAAGCAAAGGATATGATGATCAAAAAAGATAAACAGCGTCAAAGCTATTATAATTATTATTCTTCCAAAAAATGGGGACGTGCGGACAGTTATGATCTGACAGTAAACAGTTCCAAGCTCGGCATTGACGGTACTGTAAAACTGATCGTACAGTATGTTGAAGATTTCGAGAAAAACAGATAGGAAGAAAAGAGATTTACCTGAAGCCGGTGAACACAAAAAATACAAAAGTACGGAGAAATTGCATGAAATACAATACAGTACAAAAAGCTCAGCAAGAAGGCAGTATACATAGAAAATTCATTAGAAGCTTAAATCGCTGCATGGCACTTCTATGTGCAGTGACAATACTTTTTACATCGGATATCGCAGCAGAGGCAAAAGATGCCTCTACCGCAATCCGGATCGGAATTGATGTGTCCAGATATCAGGGTAATATTGACTGGAACAGTGTATTTGCAAGCGGTATACGGTACACTTTTATACGTGTCGGCTCGACAAGATACGGTCTTGATTCTAAATTCGATCAGAATATGCGTGCTGCGAATGCAGCAGGAGTGCAGACCGGCGTCTATCTGTATTCCTATGCTAAAAATGCTCAGGAAGCGGCTGCCGAAGCAATGTTTGTATTAAGTGCGATTTCCAATTATACGGTCAGTATGCCGGTTGTAATAGATATTGAAGACAGTTCACAGGAAAATCTGTCTGCGCAGACACTTTCCGAAATTGCTAATACCTTCTGTGCAGTAATCGAAAATGCCGGATATTACCCGATGGTATATGCAAACAAATACTGGTTTACCAAAAAGATCGGACCGGTTGCCTATGATAAGTGGGTTGCACAATACAATACTTCCTGTGCGATAGAGGATGCTGCCTTCTGGCAGGCTTCCTGTACCGGAGCCATCCCCGGAATCACCGGAGCAGTAGATATTGATTACCAATACAAAGATCTGTCCTCCAGCATTATTGCCAATGGCTTTTTATACCGAAAAGGGTTTTATTACTTCTATGAAAATTATAAAATGAAGGTCAATTCACTTGTTAATTTCAATGGTGGTGTTTATTATGTAGACAGCTTCGGAAGACGAGTGAGCGGTTTTCTGGCGCTTGGCGGCAGTATGTATTACTTTAATCAGGATGGTCTGATGCTGACCGGATGGCAAACGCTCGGCGGAAATACTTATTATTTCGGAACGGACGGTAAAATGTCGATCGGTTTGACGAAGATCGGAGACCAGACATTTATGTTTGATACCAACGGTTGTATGTATCGCGGCTGGCTCTCTGCAGACCATCTGTATTATTTCTATGAAGACGGACATATGGCAACGGGATTTTCTGCAATCGGTCCCGATTATTATTACTTTGACCAGAACGGATATGTACAGATCGGCTGGCAGACAATCAATGATAGCAGATACTATTTTAACCCGATCGGAGCGAAGCTGACCTACGGCTGGATCAATGACGGAACAGGAATGTATTATGCCGATTCCACAGGCAGAATGCAGACCGGGTTGATCTCGGTTGACGGCGCCATGTATGATATGGGAACAGACGGAAAAATGCTGTTTGGCTGGCAACAGTTAAACGGTGCGGATTATTATTTTGATCCGGCATCCGGCAAGATGATGACCGGATGGGTCAATATCGGAGCGGATACCTATTACTTTGATCCGGCATCCGGTATCAAGCAGACGGAATGGCTTGTGCTTGAAAATGATATCTATTATCTTGGAACTGACGGAAAACGTGTAATCGGCATGCAGAATATTGGTGGTGTAAACTATTTCTTCAATGCGGAAGGCAAACGTCAGACCGGTTTTGAGACCGACGGCTTGGCAATATATTATTTTGATCCCGCA
Source organism: Lachnospiraceae bacterium (assembly GCA_051888775.1). Lineage (GTDB taxonomy): Bacteria > Bacillota > Clostridia > Lachnospirales > Lachnospiraceae > JBJFCE01. Next base: position 34,314 of record JBJFCE010000032.1, read on the forward strand.
ACCGCAGCACAGGTAAAGGGCTGGGTTACTGCTGATGGCAGTTTATATTTTATGGATATGGAAACCGGTGCCATGACGGTCGGAGCAGTCACAATCGGTGCAAATGAATATTTCTTCGATGCAAGCGGTAAGATGCAGACCGGCTTTGTCGCAGTAGGAGATTCCTTATATTATTACAATCCTGCTGACGGCGCAAAAATGTACGGTATCATTACAGACGGCACATATAACTATTATATGGATCCGCAAGACGGTCACATGATCATTAATACAGTACTGGCAATCGGAGAGAATATCATACAGATCGATGAACTTGGTCATGTAACAATCGTACAGTAAATAAGTCTTAAAAATTTGGAAATATGTCTTATAAAATTTTGGAATAATGGTTGACAAAATAAAATATGATTGTTATTATATATGAGTATGCCGCGTAACGAGGTTTTAAGATGATGCCCAAAAACAATTTGTTTATAAAAGAAGGGCTCAGCACCAAAGTTAGCGAGTAAAACCGAATATTCGGTTAGATATAGGAGGTGTTCCCTATGTACGCTATTATTGCAACAGGTGGTAAACAGTACAAAGTTTCTGAAGGTGACGTGATCAGAGTTGAAAAACTTGATGTTGAAGAAGGAGCTTCTGTTACTTTTGACCAGGTTATTGCCGTAAGCGATAAGGACCTTAAAGTTGGCGCAGACGTAGCAAAGGCTACTGTTGAAGCCACTGTTGAAGAACAGGGCAAGGGTAAGAAGGTTATCGTTTATAAGTATAAGAGAAAAACCGGTTACCACAAGAAAAACGGTCATAGACAAGCATACACTAAGGTTAAGATCAACAAAATCAATGCTTAATCAGTGAATTTGACGTTATGACAACGATTACAATTTTAAAATCAGGATCAGAATACAAAGGCTTTTATTGTATGGGACATGCAGAAAGCAGACGCTTCTTTTTTGAAAAAGATATGGTGTGTGCTTCGGTATCGGTTTTAGTGATCAATACCATTAATTCCATCGATGAGCTGACTCAGGATGTTGTTGTCACAAATACCAACGAACAAAGCGGATTTATCAAATGTGATTTTCCTAAAGGTTTGGCAAAGCAAGGCAGTCTCCTGATGGATTCCATGATTCTGGGCTTACAAAGTATTGAAAAACAATACGGTAAGAAATATTTACTAGTAAAATTCGAGGAGGTGTAAACCATGTTAAATATGAACCTTCAATTTTTCGCTCATAAAAAAGGTGTTGGTTCTACCAAGAACGGTAGAGATTCCGAATCCAAGAGATTAGGTGCGAAGAGAGCTGACGGACAGTTCGTAAAAGCAGGCAACATTTTATACAGACAGCGCGGAACAAAGATTCATCCCGGTGTTAACGTTGGTATCGGCGGTGATGACACTTTATTCGCATTGGTTGACGGTGTCCTGAAATTCGAAAGAAAAGGCAGAGACAAGAAGCAGGCTTCTGTATATCCGGTCGAGAAATAATAAGATCCGAAAGAGCTCCAAACGAACTGTTTGGGGCTCTGTTTGATTGGAAATCAGATTTTATAAAATAGGAAACGCAGCTTGCCAAAACGGCATGAAAGGAATATCACATGTTTGCAGACAGAGCGAAAATATATGTCCGCAGCGGAAAAGGCGGTGACGGGCATGTGTCTTTCAGACGGGAAAAATATGTACCGGACGGTGGTCCGGATGGCGGCGACGGCGGACGTGGCGGCGACGTTATTTTTGTAATAGATGAAGGTCTGAATACACTGATTGATTTCAGACATGTACGTAAATACAAAGCAGGAGACGGCCAGGAAGGCGGTAAAAGAAACTGTCGCGGAAAAGATGGCGAAGACATCATTATCAAGGTTCCGGAAGGCACAGTAATTAAAGAAGAGGCTTCCGGTCGCGTAATTACCGATATGTCCGGTGAAAACCGCAGATATACACTTTTAAAAGGCGGACGCGGCGGAAACGGTAATCAGCATTATGCAACAAGTACGATGCAGGCACCAAAATATGCGCAGCCGGGTCAACCGGCACAGGAATTGAACCTTCTGTTGGAATTAAAGGTAATTGCAGATGTCGGACTGGTAGGTTTCCCCAATGTCGGTAAATCAACTTTACTGTCAAGAACAACTAATGCACGCCCTAAAATTGCAAATTATCATTTTACGACATTGAGTCCAAATCTCGGAGTCGTTGATCTTGGGGACGGCAGCTCCTTTGTCCTCGCAGATATTCCCGGACTGATTGAAGGTGCTTCCGAAGGCGTCGGACTCGGGCATGAATTTCTCCGCCATATTGAGCGTACACGTATCTTTATTCATGTAGTCGATGCAGCTTCTACAGAAGGACGTGATCCGATCGCAGATATTTATGCCATCAATCATGAACTGGAAGCCTATGATGCAGATATGTCTAAGCGCCCGCAGGTCATTGCTGCCAATAAAGTAGATGCCATTTATCATAGCGGCGAAAAGGATGAAGTTGATCCGGTTCAGAAAATTCGTGATGAATTTGAATCGAAAGGGATAAAAGTATTCCCAATTTCCGCAGTTACCGGAGAGGGTGTAAAAGAGCTTTTATCTTATGTATATTCACAGTTACAAGAACTGAATGAGAAACCTGTCATTTTTGAACAGGAATATTTTCCGGAATTTGAAAATGGCTATAGCAATGAACCTTATACCGTCACTTATGATGAAGAAGCACAGGAATATGTAGTAGAAGGACCGCGCATTGAAAAAATGCTCGGATATACAAATCTGGAATCCGAAAAAGGATTTAAATTCTTTCAGGATTTCCTGAAGAAAAACGGTATTTTGGAAGAATTAGAAAAGCTTGGCATTCAGGATGGCGACACTGTCAGAATGTACGGACTGACTTTTGACTATTATAAATAACAGGAGATCACGTATGACAAGTAAACAAAGATCTTATTTAAAAAGCCTTGCAAGTACTCTGGATCCGATCTTTCAGGTTGGAAAATCCAGTTTGACACCGGAGTTTACCGATGCCATCAAAGAAGCATTCAACACAAGAGAATTGATTAAAATTAATGTATTAAAAAATTGTATGGATGATCCGAAAGAAATTGCCCGGACTGTTGCAGAACGTACGCATTCTCAGTTGGTTCAAGTGATCGGAAAAAAGATTATATTGTATAAACCGTTTAAAGAAAATCCGAAAATCATATTGCCGTTATAATAAGCAAACCATTGATCAAGAGTGCAATTCCTGAAATGGTTTAAAATGCACAGGAGGCTTATTTTGAAGAAAATAGGAATACTTGGCGGAACATTTAATCCAATCCATAACGGGCACCTTATTTTGGCGCAGAACGCGTTAGAACAATATGCATTGGATGAAGTTTTATTTATTCCAAGCGGCTGCTCTTATATGAAAAAAGATGTGTTGGATGCACAAACACGTTATCAGATGACAAAGATTGCAATTTCATCCAATCCGTCATTTCAAATTTCTCCGATTGAAATAAATCGTTCCGGAAACTCCTACACATGCGATACACTTCTGGAATTGAAAAAGCAAAATCCCGAAGTACAATACGAATACATTATCGGTGCAGACACATTGTTTTCCATGGAAGCTTGGAATCAGCCTGCACTCATTTTTGAATCCTGCGGCATTTTATGCAGCATTCGAAACGGCTTTCCTATGAGCAAAATGCTTGAGAAACAGAAGGAACTGTCTCAAAAATATCATGCTAACATACAATTTTTACAAGAAAAAGCGTTTGATATTTCTTCTTCTGAGATCCGACGGAGAATTTGTTCCGGTCAGTGTGTATCTTATTTTTTGCCAGAAAGCGTATTGAGCTATATCAAACAACATCATTTATATGAAACAGCAGAAGAGTAAGCGACAGGAAGATAACGGACATGAATTATGAGAAACTTGAAAAACAACTAAAGAAAAAAATGGATGATGATCGTTATACCCATACACTCGGAGTGGCATATACATCAGCTTGTCTGGCGATGCGTTACGGTTATTCCCATGAGAAAGCATATCTGGCAGGACTCCTACATGATTGTGCCAAATGTATTGATAACAGTAAAAAGCTTGAGTTGTGTGAAAAAAATCATATTGAAGTCAATGATGTTGAAAAGGAAAACCCGTTTTTATTACACGCAAAACTTGGAAGCTTTCTTGCCAAGGATAAATACGAAATTGAGGATGAGGAAATTCTTTCGGCAATCCGTTGGCATACCACCGGTCATCCCGGAATGACTATGCTTGAAAAAATTGTATTTGTGGCAGACTATATTGAACCAAACCGCAAAAAGCAACCGAATCTGGACGAAGTACGCGCGCTTTGTTTTCAGGATCTGGATAAGGGTGTAAAAAAAATATTATCGGATACACTGGATTATCTGCATTCAAAAAAAGATCCTATTGATGAAATGACACAACAAACTTACGATTATTACAATCAATGAAAGGTATGGTAGCAGAAATGAACGAAAATATACAATCTCATCATATGGCAAAACTGGCTCTTCAGGCTATGGAAGAAAAGAAGGCAGAAGACATTAAAATTATTGATATACATGAAGTTTCAACGATTGCAGATTATTTTATAATTGCGAGCGGAAATAACCGCAGTCAGATTCAGGCAATCTGTGATGAAGTAGAAGAAACGCTTGGCAGAGCCGGTTATCCGAAAAAACAGAGCGAGGGATATGATACTGCCAATTGGATACTGATGGATTATGGAGATATCATTGTCCATATTTTTGATAAGCAGAACCGCTTATTTTATGATCTGGAGCGCATCTGGCGTGACGGAAAAGAAATAAATACGGAAGAATTTGATTCATTAAAATAAATAATTGACTTTTTGTTTGACCGCCCATCTCTTTTTGTTAGGAGAGGGCGGTCCTTGTTGTTTTTTTTCAATGATACAGACGAAATACACCAAATACTTTTCCGAGTATTTCACAATCATCCACAATAATAGGGTCCATATCATCATTTTCCGGCTGTAAACGAATATGTCCGTTTTCTTTATAAAATGTTTTAACCGTTGCGGAATCATCTACAAGTGCAACGACCATATCACCATTTCTGGCAGAATTACATTTTTCCACAAAAATCTGATCACCACTGAAGATTCCGGCATTTATCATACTTTCACCTTTTACCTTTAATATAAATGTCTCGGCATTTGGGACAAATTCAACCGGAAGAGGAAAGTAGCCTTCAATATTTTCTGTAGCCAATATAGGTTGTCCGGCAGCGACCGTACCAACAATAGGAATACTTGCCATTTCGTGTCTTACAAGCTGAAATGAATCGTCACAGATTTCAATTGCGCGCGGCTTTGTCGGATCTCGTCTGATATATCCGTTCTTTTCAAGCGTTTCCAGATGTGAATGCACAGATGATGTTGACTTCAAATGAACTGCATCGCAGATTTCACGTACAGCAGGCGGATAACCGCGTTCTAATATCTGCTGCTTAATATATTCCAGTATTTCAAGCTGCTTCTGTGTGATTTTTCCGTTTGCCATTCCAAAAACCTCCTGTAAAAACATGATAATATGTAATAAACCTTGCTAGTTCGTTATTTCTGATAACAGTATATCACAAAAATCGCAAAAAAGCAAACATATATTCTGAACTTTTGTTCGATTTTTTGAAAAAATCTATTGACAACCAAACAGAAGTTCGATATATTACATTTAAAGAACAAATGTTTGGAACTCATGTTTGGGATTGTGGAGGTATTTATTATGACGCAGAAAAATCTATCGGTTATCAATATTAACGGTTATCATACCGATTATGATAGGGAATATATCAGAAGAGCACGCAATCTTAGAAAAAAAAGAATCCAGGAAATGAAGCAGAAACTGGCGATTTTAGTAGTATCGATCGCATTTATCTTACTTTTAGGCTGCTTGTTCGGAACAATTCTTTCCGACGCAAAAGTAACAGAAAGCAATCCTAAGCCATACAAGTATTTTACTGGCTATACAGTACAATATGACGATACTATGTGGGAAATTGCACAAAATTATATGGATGCTGAGCATTATGCATCTATACAGGACTATATTAAAGAAGTGGAACGTATGAATCATATTGATGCAGATCACATTCAAGCCGGAAGCACCATTATGTTGCCTTATTATTCATCAGAATACTTGGATTAAAGTAGATGTAAGATTCGGCATGAAACTATTCGCAAAAGCATAGTTTAACGAATAGATCGGATCATAAAAAGGATAAATTTCATTTATAAAACACATGCCACAGATACGGATGTTTCGGATATTATGCCAAAGAACGATATCTATTTTATGATATCCTTCGAATCCAGTATAATCGTAAACGGTCCGTCATTTAATAAGGATACCTTCATATCGGCGCCAAAGGAACCGTGTTCTGTATGAAAACCGTTTGCTGATATGGCAGAAATTATATATTCATATAACAGATTGGCAGTATCCGGCTTTCCGGCATCTGTAAAAGAAGGTCTGTTTCCTTTGCGACAATCTGCATAAAGTGTAAACTGAGAAACAATCAGAAATTCTCCCTGTACATCACTGGCAGATTTATTGGTTTTCCCCTCTGAATCTTCAAAAATTCTGAGCTTTATCAGTTTATCAATCATTTTATCCGCAATTGCTTTGGTATCTGTAGCCGAAATTCCGACAAATACCAATAATCCGTGTCCGATTTGACCAATCAGCTTTTGATCCACAGAAACAGACGCATGCTGTACACGTTGTATTAAAAATTTCATAAGATTAAATCTCCGGCAGATTATGTTTTTTATGCTGTTAACTATTCGCAAAACAAGCGATTTGATATTTTAATCATGTTTTTCATTTTCGTATTCTTCTTTTTTTTCTGTTATTGTTTTAACTTCCGAATTCTCTGAATTTTCTGTATTATCAGATTCATTCTGAGCAGCGTTACTGCGCGAATGTAATAACGACGCTAATTTATCTTTGGCAGAAGCTGCCACGGTATCGGTACTACTACTCTCCTTATCGGATTTCTGCAGAAAACGGAACAGATGATAACGTCCCTCATCCTGAATATCGGAAGTCTTTTTTATACTATCAGGATTTTTGATTTCTGTGTATAAATGCTCCCTAGTAATAAAGCTCTGATCCTTTATTTCATAAACATCTTCATATTTAGGAGTATCGGTTGGCAAATTTTTTGCTTTTAGTCTACGATTCACAAAACGTTTTGTAAAAGCATAAATAACCGCAAACACCGGAACTCCGATAAACATTCCGGGAATGCCGTACATTCCACCAAAGAATGTAATTGCAAAAATAACCCAAAAGCCCGAGATTCCGGTAGAATTTCCCAGAATCTTAGGCCCGATAATATTTCCATCCACCTGCTGTAGGATCAAAATAAAAATCAAGAAGTATACTACTTCAATCGGATTGACGATCAACAATAAGAAAGCACACGGAATAGCACCCAGCCATGGTCCAAAAAAAGGAATAACATTGGTGACACCTACAATAACACTGATCAGAATCGGATAATGCAGATTTATAAGTCTTGTTCCGATAAAGCAGAGCAAACCGATAATAATAGAATCAAATATTTTTCCGGAAATAAAACCAATAAACGTTTTATGAATAAAACGACAGTCTTTAATCAGTTGATTTGCATTATGCATCTCCAACAATGAATAACAGATTTTTTTTGCCTGAGCAGCAAATTTCTCTTTATCGAAAAGCAGATATATGGAGATTATGACACCGATCGCAATATTTAATGTTGTTTTTAATGCAGAATATACGGTTGTTGATAATGTTGACAATAAAGAACCGATATTCTCCATCTGTGCTAAAATAATATTTAAAATCTTTTCCGAATCAATGGATTCAATATCAAAGGAAAGCGTATTTTCAAGGAAGGTAGCGACTTCCTCATTATTATTAATAAAATGAAGTAACATGCTGTAATATTTATCAAAAGTTGCCGGAAACTGTTTTCCAATGCTTATAATGCTTGTCTGTATTTCAGGAATAATCATTGCAAACAAGCCGTAAATACCCCAAAAAACAATCATATAAGAAACCAAAATAGCAACTGCCCGAAAAAGTTTTTTGTAGTTTTTTGGCAATGTGCCTTTTCTTACCTTTTTTACAAACGGAATCAGTATGCGATGTTCGATAGAATTAATAATCGGAGTAATCAGATAAGCCAGACAAAATCCAACGATGATCGGAAAACAAATTGCAAAAATCCGATCTAAGACAGATGAGATTTTCGTGCCATGGAATAAACAGTAATAAACAAGAAGCCCTCCGCCAATAACGGCAAAAGCTGTCATTCCCCAATATAAATACTTTCTATCTCCTCGAAATTTCATTGTGATTGATTCCTCGATTCTATGATAAATTTTAATAATAAGGCTCTTTGAGATTATTAGATCATAAGCCCACCATAGTCCAGTCCTGCCATGCGCCATTCGTGTGCCTGCGGCACCCTCATTCACGGGTTTCGCCCTATGGCTGTAATTCTCCTGCAAGCAGTCGATTTGCCTTTATCTACAGCCGCATGGCTCATTGCCTACGCGTACATTATATCATAATATTATCATAATTGAAAATATTGAGAACGCAAAAAAAATACGGTATAATATAAAACACACAAATAATAAAAAGGACGACTTTTCAATATGAAGTTACAACAGGTAATGAGCCGCACAAGAAAAGCTCTGGATGATTACCATATGATTCAGAACGGCGATAAGGTCGCAATTGGTATTTCAGGTGGTAAAGATTCACTTGCATTGCTTCACGCACTTGCCGGACTAAGACGCTTTTATCCCGCACACTTTGAATTATATGCAGTGACTGTTGATTTAGGATTCGGCATTCAGGATTTTACTAAAATTGAAAATATGTGCACAGAATTAGATGTCCCATATATAAAAGTAAATACTGATATCGGAAAAATTGTTTTTGAAGACCGTAAGGAATCAAATCCCTGTGCTCTTTGTGCCAAAATGCGAAAAGGCGCCCTGAACAATCAAATGAAGGAACTCGGATGCAATAAGGTAGCCTATGCGCATCACAAAGATGATATTGTTGCTACCATGCTGATGTCATTGATTTTTGAGGGACGTTTCCATACGTTTTCTCCGGTTACCTATCTGGATCGCATGGATATGACGGTAATCCGTCCATTCATGTATATGAATGAGGCGGATATTATCGGTTTTGTCAACAAGTATCAACTTCCTGTTGCCAAAAGTGCCTGTCCTGCGGATGGTTATACTAAGCGAAAATATGCAGAGGATCTTTTGAAAAAACTAAATCAGGAAAATCCGGGCGTCAAAGAACGAATGTTTACGGCAATCGAAAATTCATTGTACCTGCAATACAAAAAAGTAAATTAATTGAAGCGGATAATAAAGTAGATTAAACACATAAGGAACAGAAACTAAAAAATGGAACGAAATACAAATTATCATGATGAAGTAAACAAAAAAAACATTCTGCATCTGCGGGAATTACTAAGTACTCTTCCACCCTTTACCAATAAATTTTTTCATGGTATTGAAGAGCGGACTGCAACACGTACACGAGTTGCATATGCGTATGATCTTCGCGTGTTTTTTGAATGGCTGCATGATGAAAAGCCTGCTTTTTCCGATATGGAGATTACCGAATATCCGATGAGTATTCTTGATCGCATTACAAGAGAAGATATTCAAGACTATCTCTCCTATTGTACCTATTATGTGAAGGACGGAAAAGAATATACCAATGATGAACGCGGAAAAGCCCGAAAGCTTGCCACTTTAAAGAGTTTTTACAATTTTTATTTTCAAAATGAGCTGATCACAACGAACCCGGCATCCTTAGTCCCTATGCCAAAGCTCCATGAGAAAGAAATCATCCGCCTGGATGTAGATGAGGTTGCAACATTATTGGATCAGGTGGAAGACGGTGAAAAGCTGACAAAAAAAGAACTGCAATATCATGAAAAGACAAAAGTGCGGGATCTTGCTATTATGACACTGCTTCTCGGTACCGGAATCCGTGTCTCGGAATTCGTCGGTTTGAATATGAATGATATTGATTATAAAAATAACCGTATCAAAGTGCGCAGAAAGGGCGGATATGAAGCCTACGTTTATTTCGGCGACGAGGTTCATGAAGCACTTGCCTCATACCATGAGCAGCGTAAACATATGATTCCTGCAAGCGGGCATGAGGATGCCATGTTTCTTTCAATTCAAAACAAGCGTATTACTACCCGTGCTGTTGAAAATCTGGTAAAAAAATATGCTTCCCGGGTTACGACTATGAAAAAAATTACGCCACATAAACTAAGAAGTACCTATGGCACGAATCTTTATCGTGAATCCGGAGATATTTATCTGGTTGCAGATGTTCTCGGCCACAAAGATGTAAATACAACCAGAAAACACTATGCTGCCATTGACGAAGAGCGCGGCCGCATAGCAAGTAAACTGGTTCATCTGCGAAAGGATTAATGATACTGTTCGCTCATACAGAATTGGTAAGCAGCAAGTTGACTACGGCTGCTGAAGGCTTCCGTTTCCAGCATTGCTGCAATTTCCTTTGCACTATAAAATGCAGCTCGTATTTCTTCGTTCTCTGAAAAATGTTCGTTGGAAATATTCCCCTCTGCTTCCACATAGACAATATTTGTCATAATGTCAGAAATTGCAACCGCAGAGTAAGATGCCGGAAGGATTTTTGTGATTTTCTTAACAGTAAGCCCGGTTTCCTCGTACAGTTCTCTCGCTGCACATTCTTCGATTGTTTCACCGGGATTGATCATTCCCGCACAGAGATTATACACAGAGCGATTGATTGCCATCCGAAATTCTTTTAACAGTAACAATTTATGATCCATCGTTACGATCATGGAAATCCCACTGGATTTTTTTCCGAGTTCTTCCGGTGAAGCAATCTCTCTTCTGCTTACTATTTCATAATGTTTTTCTTTTCCGAGACGGTTTTCATATACTAGTTCATATCGATGCAAATATTTTCCGCCGTCCACTTTATTCATTCGTATCAGTTTCATTATACTGCTCCCTTAGGGTTTTATTGATCTTTTTCCGGGTAATTTCAACTAATCCAAGTGGGGTCATATCAATCACATTTGTCTGTACCGGATCGAATGCTACATAATCTCTGAGCAGATCCAACAATGCTTGATTATGTTCGGCATCTTTCATGTTAATAAAATCAACAAGGATCATACCGGATAGATTACGCAGTCTCAATTGTCTGGCAACTTCTTTTGCAGCTTCTATATTGACATTGAAGACTGCCTGTTCCCTGTCTTTTTTTTCGGTATATTTTCCGGTATTTACATCAATTGCTGTCAGACTTTCTGTCGGCTCAATGACAAGATATCCTCCGCATTTCAGCCATACATTTTTACAAAGGGCATTTTCAATCTTCTCACCCAGTTTATAAAAGTTTAAAAGGGACATGCTCTTATTCTCAAATAAAAGGAGTTTACTCACTTCTTCCGGAGCATATACATGCAGATAATCCGATAATGACTGATAAATTACAGGGTCATCGGTGATCACACGCTGATAATCCAGACCATATGTATCCCTCAGTTTTTCAATATAAGCATTCAGAGGTTGATACAAAACGCTGTAAGTAGTGCGCGAATCTGCATATTGTATAATATGTTCCAGTTTCTGCCTAAGTAGCTCCAATTCCCGAAGCAATGGTTCTATATCATGTAAAAGCGTTGCATTAGTACGTAAAATAATTCCATAAGGATAATCCTTATAGGTATCTTGAAGAGCTTCTTTTAGACGTTTTGCCTGTTTCGGTGTTGCCTTTTTGGAAATGTGAAACTGCCTGTTTTTATAATGGATAACTACATACTTACCCGAAATACTTAAATCTGTGGACAAAACCGGATCTTTGGTTTTAACTGCATCCTTAATGATTTGCACAAGGATCTGCTCTCCCTGTTTCGGGATATTCCCCGTAATTTCATCATAGGGCAAAAAACCGCGTTTTCCGGGTGCAAGTTCGACAAACACTGCTTGAATATTTTCCAGCTTATTTAAGACCTTTCCGATCAGGATCGTACCGGTTGCCAAAGATTGCTGTTCTCTGGCACAAAAAGAAGCCTGAATCAGCTTATCATTTTGACAAAGTGCTGACAGAATACGCCCCTTATAGGAGGTAATGTAGTAATCTCCCCTTATCTTTGAGCTTGTTTCTGCTCCTGCTTTTTGTTCTCCGGATCCGGTCTTTTGCTGTTGTTCTGTTATTACTGTGTATGCCATACGTACTGATCATTCCTTTTATGATAGGTAATGCCATATATCTTACTTTTCTGTTGCTCTATTTTAAAAAATATTCTGTTGCTTTATTTTTTTAAATTTTCTGTTACTATATTTTTGAAAATTTTCCGTTGCTTTATCTTTTAGAAGACTTGTCCGACGCTACCAAGTGGTTTGAATGTTTCACTCTGTTCATCACGCAGATAAGTTTCCGTACGATGAATACAAAGGTCAAATACGCCCGGTTGCAGATCATACTCCCGATATAATGCTTCCACAACCATTGTAGGCTTAATGTTTCCCGCAGAGCTGGCATCCACTAACAGATAAATTGTATTCTCAGAAATCAGATGAATATCATATACGGAAGCCTTGATATCCAATTCGATTTCACTCTTCTGTGTCTTTTTCAGATACGGTACATGCTCCTGTTTCTGAAAAAGACAGATTGCATCCGAAAGAGAAAAATCCGGCTGACAGCCCTCTCTAAATGTAATCTCATATCCTGCCGCGGCAACACTTGCCATAGCATTTTTACAATGCTCAGGTAAAGCAAGTACTTCCAATACTTCAATTCCCTCTGCCATGGTATCATTCAGACGCTTTTTCATATCCTCTGAGGTTGTTACAGAGTTCACTTCTATATCAAAATATTCTCCGTCGCTTGTCAGTCCGACACCGAGCGGTGCCGCAAAAGACATAATCTGATGTGGTGAAAAGCCGGCAGAATAAGCAACATCAATGCCGGCACGTCGTATTGCCTTCTGAAAATAACGCATAACATCCAGATGACCGATGAACTTTAAAGCTCCGTGCTTCGTAAATTTAACACGTACCTTCATGTTCCTGCCCCCTTTCTTCAAAGCAGATTCCGCACCCGAATCGTGCCGCTCCGCACGCATTACACTGAAGCTTACAGTTAGGAGTTACGGTTTCATTCAGCGCGCGCTCCCATTCTTTTTTCAGAAATTCCTTGGTTACGCCGCAATCAATAAAGTCCCAGGGAAATACTTCATCCAGAGAACGTTCACGCGTTGTATAGAAATCAATATCAAGTCCACACTCTTCGAAGGCCTTCAGCCATTCATCATGCTTATAGTATTCACTCCATGCATCAAAATAACAACCACGCTTATATGCATTTAAGATAACCTCACTCACACGTCTGTCACCACGGGCGAATACACCTTCCAGTACGGAAACATCCGCTTCATGCCAATTATATTTGATACTGCGCTGATTCAACTGCTCGCTGATCGCACGTCTGGTCTGATATGCTTTCTCAATATAAGTTTCCTTGTGATGCATCGTTGCCCACTGAAACGGAGTAAAAGGCTTTGGAATAAAGAATGAGGTACTGACCACGATCTGTACTTTCTCTCTCCTTTTTTCCTTTGGTACAGTTTCAAAAAAGGCTGCCGCAATTTTGTTGGCAAGTTCCGCAATACCACGGATATCTTCCTCTGTTTCTGTCGGGAGTCCGAGCATAAAATATAACTTGACTCTTGTCCATCCGCCTTCAAACGCCTGAACGGCACCATTTAAAATGACTGATTCGGTCAATCCTTTATTGATAACATTTCTAAGTCTTTGAGAACCTGCTTCCGGTGCAAAAGTCAGACTACTTTTCCTGATATCCTGCACCTTGCTCATAACATCCAGCGAAAAAGCATCGATTCGCAAAGAAGGAAGTGAAATATTAACCTTCTTCTCTCGACATTCATCAATCAGGAAATTAACCAGTTCCGGAAGTGAAGAATAGTCGGAAGAGCTTAGGGAACTCAAAGAAATTTCTTCATAACCGGTATTGTCCAGCATGGAAATTGCATATTTTTTTAACAAATCAACATTGCGTTCCCGCACCGGGCGGTACAACTGACCGGCCTGACAGAAACGACAGCCGCGGATACAGCCGCGTTGAATTTCCAACACTACTCTATCCTGTGTGCATTTTATAAAAGGAACGACCGGCTTTAATGGATAATACGTATCAGAAACATCGGTAACAAGCTCTTTTCGGATCGTTTTAGGGAGTCCTTCCACTGTTGGGTTCATGGATGCAACTGTACCGTCTTCGTGATACGTCACTTCATAAAAAGCCGGCGCATAGATTCCCGGAAGCTTTCCTGCTTCTATCAAAAATGCTTCCCGTGTTGCTCCCTCTTTTCTCATCCGTTTATACAGATCCAGAAGATTGCGATACTGCGTCTCGCCCTCTCCGATATAGAACAGATCAAAAAAAGGAGCGATCGGCTCAGGATTGTAAGTACACGGACCGCCACCGATCACAATCGGATCCTCCCATGTACGCTCTGTTGCTTTTAACGGAATCTGTGACAAATCCAACACCTGCAAAATATTGGTATAGCACATCTCATACTGGATTGTAATGCCCAGAAAATCAAAAGAACGAATCGGATCCTGAGATTCCAATGCGAATAAAGGAATATTACGCTCGCGCATAATCCGGTCAGCATCCATCCATGGAGAATAGACACGTTCACACCACGTGTCCTCCCATTGATTGAACATATCATATAAAATCTGGATTCCGAGATGGGACATGCCGATCTCATAAACATCCGGAAAGCACATACAGAAACGGATATCTATCTGCTCTTTATCCTTCATAACACTGTTGATTTCATTTCCGATATAACGCGCCGGTTTCTCTATTGTCAATAATACCTCATCCGGTAAGGCTAATTTTCTCATACTTGTATCTTTAACGGTTTGTCCGTTCTCCTTTCATTCTAAGAATTTGCCTGATAACCTCGAAACGCTGTCGGCAGGGCGGAAGGCTTCTCCACATATCTGTCAGTTGGCAGGTACTGTGAGTCCGTCGGTACTTAGGTGCCGTATTTTGGCACCTTATGTACCGTTACGGGCGAGGTGTAGCGAAAGCGTGCCTGCCAACTGACAGATATGTGGAGAAGCCTTCCGCCCTGCCGACAGCGTTTCAAAATTGCTCATAATAATTTTCTGGGCAATCTTATACTTGCAAATCCTACCTTATCATTCTTCTAAAGTATACGGTAACCGGAGCTGAAAATCAAATAGTTTTATATCTGAGCTTTCACTGATGATATTGATAACCTTCGTTTCGGAAAGAGTCCCGATTGAAATACCACCATATTGCATCAAAAGATAACCAAGGAACATCAAAACGGCAAAAAAAGTACGAACCTTTAATGATGAGATTCCGGTTCCGACAAACTCCTCAGATACAGAAATCCCATCTGAAGAACCTTTTCCGTTGGAAAGGATTTCTCTTCGTACCTGTATTGCGTTTTGATTGTTGTCCACATCTGCTCTTAGTTTTTGCAATAATCGAAGTTTATCCTCTACCGTAACATCCATTTTTGATGCCTCCTGACAATGTAACGCTGACATGATCTGCAACCACTGCACTTTGGTGATAAGTTGCAGCAAGTTTTTTCTTTGTCATAGCGTATGTAAAAATCAGGATATTAGAACCAAAAAGCAGGAAATCCGTTTCCGAATTTCCTGCCAAACATACTTTTTATTTACCGGTTTGCAAGCTCCCTTGTAATCTCTTCCCATGTAACTCCTTTTTCTACCATCAGTACCATGACATGATAGAGAAAATCAGAAATTTCATACTTAATTTCATCCGGATTCGGATTCTTGGCTGCAATGACGATTTCGGTTGCTTCTTCTCCGACCTTTTTTAAGATCTTATCTATTCCTTTATCAAACAGATAATTGGTATATGATCCTTCCTTAGGATGAAGCTTGCGATCCTGAATAATATCAAAAACAGATTTAAATACCGTCAGTGGATTTTCATCATCATATTCCTTTTTCAGAATCTCGTTAAAAAAGCAACTGTGATTTCCGGTATGACAAGCGGCACCGATCTGTGACACCTTTGCAAGCAGTGTATCGAAATCACAGTCGGCAGAAAGCTCCTTTACATATTGATAATGTCCGCTCGTATCTCCTTTGACCCATAACTGCTTACGGCTTCTGCTGTAATAGGTCATCTTGCCGGTACGAAGCGTCATTTCATATGCCTCTTTCGTCATATAGGCAACCATCAATACTTCTCCGGTCTTATAATCCTGCGTGACAACCGGCAGCATCCCGTCGGAATTCAGTTTGAATGTACTCCATGGCATGCAGTTTTCATAGGAATTGACTTCAATCCCGTTTTCCAAACACAGATGCTTTAAAGAACCGATTTCTTTGACGTTATCATTTACAACCGTTCCGGTAATACCGCATACGGAGTAGATCCCGAGATATTCCAGTACTTTATCAAGCGAAACTTCCGGAAGCATCGCAATAAACGGCATATTGACAGAAGCAATACAACTGCTTAGTGCTGCCGGATTAATACATAACAGCTCACTGACATACGTATCCAGAAGCGTCTGCTCTTTCGCAACTACGGACGGATCTGCAAAAGAGGCAACGATCTTATCCTTACCAAATTTCTGAGAGACTTCCTGCGTAATATCAATATTACTCTGCTTGCTGTAATTTAAACAGGCTTTTGCACAGCCGGCATACAGAAGCTTTTTTACATCCTCCATACGCTTGACATTTCCGGCGCCGATTACGGGAGCCTGACTTTTTTCACAAATCTGCTTGATCAGACCGAGGGCTTCTTCGTGCTCTTCATCCGTGGTCGAAAAATCAAATACCAGAATCTCGTCCGCATCGTTATCACTGTAATATGCAGCAAGTGCAACCGGATCTTCATGAATTACTGTATGATCCGAAAAATGCTTCACTGCCTTTGTATGATCCAAAAAAATACATGGAATAAATAACTTTTTCATATCATAAACTCCTTTACCGGATTGCCGCTGTTCATAGTCCGGTATCCGATCTTTTTATTTACAGAGTCCCCTTTGTACTGAGAACATCTTTTATGCGTTCATCATAAGACACCGCCTGATCCAGCGCTTTTGCAAACGCTTTGAAGACTGCTTCGATCATGTGGTGTGCATTATTTCCCGACAACATCCTGATATGCAGATTCATGCCGGCGCTATAGGATACTGCATAGAAAAATTCGCGCACAAGTGCAGTATCAAAGTCGCCGCACTGTGCCTGCGGAAAATCCGCGTCCATGCAAAAATACGGGCGACCGCACAAATCTACGGCACACAATGCCAGCGCATCATCCATCGGCAGGATAAAGGAACCATATCTGCAGATTCCTGCCTTATCACCGACCGCTTCTTTGATGGCAGTTCCGAGAACGATCCCGACATCTTCCACGGTATGATGTCCATCCACCTGAAGATCTCCGGATACATTTAATTCCAGATCAAAAAAGCCATGCTTGGAAAATCCCTCCAACATATGGTCAAAAAAGCCGATCCCAGTAGAAATCTGATAACTTCCGGTACCATCTAAGGCTAATTTCATTGTAATATCGGTTTCTTTTGTCTTACGTTGTACATTCGCGATTCTCTGATCTTTCATAGAACTCTCCTTTTCATCCGCAGTACGGATCCACACCGTTTTCTTTCATCCTATACAGAACAAACATTTACTCAAATCTGACTTTAATGGAATTGGCATGCGCTGTCAATCCTTCTTTTTCCGCAAATAATTCGATATCCTGATGTGCCGCTTCCAGTGCTTCTCTGGAATATGAGATCACACTTGATTTTTTCGTAAAATCATCCACATTTAACGGTGAGAAAAATTTGGCGGTTCCGTTTGTCGGAAGGACATGGTTAGGACCGGCATAATAATCTCCAAGCGGCTCGGAGCTGTATTCACCAAGGAACATCGCACCGGCATTTTTGATCCGGGTCATGGTATCAAACGGATTCTTCGTAAGAATCTCCATATGTTCGGACGCAATATCGTTTGCTGCATCAATCGCATCTTCCATAGAATCTGCCACCAGAATATAGCCGTAATTATCCAATGATTTTTCAATGATTGCCTGACGGGACAACACCTTTACAAAGCCGTCCACTTCCTTGGATACCTGTGCGGCAAGCTCTTCGCTTGTCGTGATCAGGATTGCAGATGCAAGCTCATCATGCTCTGCCTGCGATAACAGATCTGCTGCTACATAGCGCGGATTGGCAGTCTCATCGGCAATGACAAGAATCTCACTGGGACCGGCAATAGAATCGATGCTGACATAACCGAATACTGCCTTTTTGGCCAGTGCTACAAAGATGTTTCCGGGGCCTGTGATCTTATCTACCTTCGGAATGCTCTCCGTTCCGAAAGCCATAGCCGCAATTGCCTGCGCTCCGCCCACTTTATAGATCTCGGTAACACCGCTGATATCTGCAGCAACCAAAGTTCCCGGATTGACTTTTCCGTTCTTTCCGGGCGGGGTACACATAATGATACGTTCCACTCCGGCAACCTTCGCGGTTACTGTATTCATCAACACACTGGAAGGATATGCCGCTTTTCCTCCGGGTACATAGACACCGACGATTGCAAGCGGTAAAATCCGCTGACCTAGTATCGTGCCGTCCGGCTTGGCATCAAACCAGCTGGTACGTACCTGTTTTTCATGATATGTACGGATATTCTCAGCACTTTTTCGCATAACACGTACAAGCTCCGGATTCACAAGTGTATAAGCCTCTTCAATTTCTTCTTTTGTCACACGGATTGTTGCGGAATCCAGTACGCAGTGATCAAATTTTTCCGTATACTCAAACAGTGCGGCATCCTTTCTTTTGCGGACATCATAAATGATATCCGCCACGGTATCCTCATATTGTCCGTAGCTTGCAGGACTTCTTTTTAACAGGGAATCCAACAGATCCTTTTTGGTCTCTTTTGTCAGTTTTACGGTACGCATCTTACAGACACTCCTTTTTCTATAAATGATACAATTTTATCTTCTGGCTGTTTTTCCTATCTATTTTCATTCAGTTTTGCTCGTAGCTGTGATATCAGCTTTTTGATCCGTTCCGATTCCATCTGCATGCTGACCTGATTGACGATCATACGCGCCGATAACGGACAGATTTCCTCCAAAACCTCCAGACCGTTTTCGCGTAACGTGCTTCCGGTCTCCACGATGTCCACAATGACATCGGACAACCCGACGATCGGACCAAGCTCAACAGAACCGTTTAATTTGATAATATCCACGGTCTGATGCTTTTGATTATAGAAATAATCCTTGGCGATCAACGGATATTTGCTGGCAACACGGATCATTTCATGGTGTTTTAACAGCTCTTTTGCTGATTCCGGACCACAGACACACATCCGGCACTTTCCAAAGCCCAGATCCAACACCTCAAAGACTCTGCGTTGCTCCTCTAAAATCGTATCCGCACCGACCACACCGATGTCCGCTGCGCCGTACTCTACATAGGTTGGCACATCCGGTCCTTTTGCAAGAAAAAAGCGCAGCTTTAATTCTTCGTTGGTAAAGATCAGCTTCCGCGTATTTTTATCCTTCATTTCCTCACAGGTAATACCGATGCTTTCAAAAAGCTCCAATGTTTTATTTGCCAATCGCCCCTTGCCGAGTGCAAAGGTAAGATAACGCTGTTGATTTTCCATTTCTCCATTCCTTTCGATCCGCTCTGTCTTATTCTTCACCAAGCACATAGGGTTTCTGGTGAGAATCTCTTAAAAAAGCAAGGATCTCATCCTTTTGTTCCTGTCTGTACGGAATCATACTCACACAATTTCCGTCGGCACGAAGCGCATTTGCCTTTTCAATTGCAGCCTTTAACTCTTCCTGGCGGTACAAAAGCACGGTGTATACAGACGCTTCTTTTTCAGTTTTACCCGATGCCTTTAACGCCGTCATCAGACTGTCTATAACGATCATAAAGCCGATTGCCGGAGCTTCCTTTCCGAACTTTTCCAAAAGCCTGTCATAGCGGCCGCCTTTTACGATCGCATCACCGACACCATAGGTATATGCCTTAAAAATAATTCCGGTATAATAGTTATATTTGCTGACCATACCAAGGTCAAACGATACATATTTTTCCACACCGTAAGCACACAGCACATCATACAGACGTTCCAGACGCTCGATTGCTTCCATGGAAACCGCATTATAAGCGTATTTTTTTGCTTCCGCCAGAATCTCGGACTGTCCGAACAGATCACTGACATGCAGAAGTGCTTCCCGGCAGTTCTCATTGACACCGCTTCTCTCAAGCAGATCCTGGGCGCCGAAAAAATTCTTTATGGAGATCAGATCCCGAAGCTCCATTTCCGTCTCCTCATCCAATCCTGCCTGCGTACAAAGTCCCTTAATATATTCCACTTCACCGATACTGACCTGAAAATTGATTAGTCCCGCATGCAGCAGCGCTTTGATACACATCGCGATCATTTCCGCATCTGCAGCAATGCTGTTGTCACCGATCAGCTCTGCACCCATTTCCGTCACTTCCTTTAACTTTCCCTGCAGATTCGAAGTGTTTGTAAAGGCATTTCCTTTATAACAGAAACGAACCGGCACATCGGTATCCAGATAGTATTTTGCGGCACATCTGGCGATGGACGGCGTAAAGTCGGGACGAAGCACCAGCGTGTTACCCTCTTTATCAAAAAATTTATACAGTTCCTTGGAAGGTGTTGTTCCGATCTCCTTACTGAAAACATCAAAGAATTCAAAGGTCGGTGTCTGAATATCCTGATATCCGTAAGCATGCAGCACTTCATGGATATCTTTTTCACAAGCAGCTTTCAGGCAAAACTCCGCTCCATAGATATCTCTTACACCCTCCGGGGTATGTACCAGTCTCTTACTCATAATCATGAAACCTCTTTCTGTTGTTTCGATTTGTTATATTATCGTTTATATATCTTTGATTATTACGCGTACAGCTTTACGTATAATTTTACATATAACATAGAAATATTACACGATATATTGCTTCAATGTGCTAAAGTGCTAATATGCTAACATGTTATCAACGTAAACTATTGCAAGTATACAGAAACTTTTCGCTTCTGTCAAGCCCGTTCCTCCAAATCCTTTTGCAGCATATCCAGATACGGCACAAGAATGCCGTGTTTCTTTGGCAGAAAATATTCCGGATTCAGTTCTTCAAAGCGGAAGCTCTTACGTCCGCCTCCTTTTGCCCGTTCCCAGAAAAACTTCAGATGTTCAAACGGAAGATAATAAAACAGATCCTTTCCCGAATAAAAGATCAGGAAAAAGCTGATGCCGCCCTGCCGTTCAAATTCTTCCATAAAAGAAACCTGATGCTCATGGATATTTTGTAAAGAAAAGGTATCCGTTGCACACTCCTTTGCATCAAAGCAGACAGGAATCCCCTGTACTGCACCGATATAGTCAACCGTACTCTTCTGTTCAAAGTAAGCGAGTGTGATCTGATGCTTTTCCTTATCAAACTGCATCGGTGTGATCGGTGTCGGAATCTTCTGGATCAGTGCCAGATGGTGCTCCATATATTTTTCATTTGTGCGGTTGATCATATCCTCCAGTGTGGAGCCTCTAAGACCGCGGGAATTCCAGGTTGCCATAGATTTCTCCTGTCATTTGTTTAAAATCATCAGGCGGTGCACATACAAAAGTTCTGCCGCATACTTCTATACCGGAAGCTGCATCCTCTGCAAAAGACAGCTTATAACAGTGTAACAGCTGCCGCTTTAAGCCGAATGCACGGCGATACATTGCATTTCTTTCAGGACTTCCGTATTTCGGATCACCTGCAAGCGGATGACCGATCGATGCAAGATGTGCACGGATCTGATGCGTTTTTCCGGTTTTTAATAATACTTCAATCAAAGTAGCATCCTGTTTTTTTAAATACCTAAGCGGACGATAGCTTGTACAAATATAGTTATTATCATCCGTCGTCTGAGCTTTCCCTGCCGCTGTATTTTTCGCAGATAATACATCTGTTTTCATAATGACCTTAACCTGATTGGTCCTTGTGTCCTTACTCAGATATCCCTCAATCTCCTGTTCCTTTGTTACCTGTCCGCATACAACTGCAAGATAATACTTATGTAAACTGCGATTGCGCAAAACTTCCGCAAGATAACGAAGTCCGGCAAGGGATTTTCCACATAAGATCATGCCGCTTGTATTACGGTCAAGACGATTTGCGACCGACGGCGTAAATGCAAGTGCCGTTGGCACAGACATCGTATCTGTAACGCTTTCTTTTGCATGAAGATACTCCAAAAACCAGTCATTTAAACTGTAATCCTGTTTCTCTGCCTTTTGGGAAAGCATACCTGCCGGCTTATTCGCAATCAAAATATCCGCATCCTCATAGATAATCGGCACAGATATCTTTGGTGCAGACTTACGAGAAGATTGTGCATGCGATTCAGAGTTTATCTGATTTTTCATGGAGTTGCTTTTATGAAAAGCTTCAAAAGTTTCATCTGAAAAATAGATGCAGATCTGATCTCCCGGCATTA
The DNA here is from genome assembly GCA_051888775.1 of Lachnospiraceae bacterium. Classification (GTDB taxonomy): domain Bacteria; phylum Bacillota; class Clostridia; order Lachnospirales; family Lachnospiraceae; genus JBJFCE01. Next base: position 57,008 of record JBJFCE010000032.1, read on the forward strand.
AGCGCTCATTTCCTTCTGCTTTTCTGCCGTTTTTTGTAATATTCTTTTTTCTGAGCATTTTATAAAGAAAGGACTTACCTGCTCCCGGCATCAGGCGCATCAGGTATTGATCCAGACGAAGCTCTTTTTCCGCATTTCCTATTGTGAATTGTTTCATAAACTCCCCTGTTTACAACGAAATATCCTTCATCAACTGTATGACCTCAGGATTTGCATGAGATTCCTCTGTCTGGAGCTGATCCATGCGCGCCGTATATTTTGCGGTATCCGTAAAAATCTTTACCGTATAGTCTTTGAATCCGTTTTGCTCCAATAATGCGCGAATATGCTTTTCTGCCAGCTCCGGCTTGCATTTTGGATTGGATGTCACACCGCAGATATTCTTTTCTTCTATTACCAGGCTGTCGATCTGAAAGGTACGCTCATAAGAGGTCATCTGAAGATCAAACAGGCAGAGCAAATTGCCGATATGAGGCTTGATCTGTTCATATAATGCTCCGGGACAGCCTTTTGCTTTTAAAAACATGATCATATTAACCATACTCTTACTCGCAGGAAGACACCCCAGCACTGCAACAATCGTCAATAAATTTTTTTTAGTTCCGGTTGTATACCAGCCGACAAAAAACAATGCAAGGGAGATTCCTAAACAAAACAGCGTATAAAAAGCCGTTCTTTTTTTTCCGCCCCTGATATATCCGTATTCGCCTTTTTTCGTACGCATGTATTCACTCTCCGTTAATCTTTATTTGTATATGCCTGTACTACCTTTAAGAAACGCATCCCAAGTAAAATCAATTTGTCAGGTACAAAACATGTTAATAAATAAAACGCCTTGATCGGGAACCCGCATACAGACATCGTTTTCTTATGGTAGCTGTCACGAAGTGCTCTTGTCACCACCCGCTGGGGTGTCTCCATTACATACTTTTTAATAGCCAGTGTTGCTCCGTGTGTCTCCGCTTTATCAAAAAACGCCGTAGCAACCGGTCCGGGACATACACTTGTAACATAAATGTCCCGTGCACGCAGTTCTTCGGAAAGAGCCTCGGAAAAAGACAGGACATATGCCTTTGTCGCAGCGTATACCGCAAAATCCGGCTGCGGCACAAAGGCTGCACTGGAAGCAAACTGAATGATTCTGGCGTGTCTGCACAAATACGGCAGACATAGCTTTGTCATTTTGGTCAATCCAACACAATTACATTCAATCATGCCCACCTGTTCATCCATCGGAATTTCTTCCACCGTACCCATAAACCCAAATCCTGCACAGTTAATAAGAAAACGAATCTGAGGCTTTGCAAATTTCAAAATCTGGGAAAAGGTTTCAAAGCTGTCAGGATCGGTCAGATCCATCGGGATGATCCTGACATTATTTCTGAGACGCCCTTTCAATTCCTTTAATTTCTTTGTGTTTCTTGCGATCAGCCATAGCTCATCGGTTCTTTGTAAAATCCGGTCGAGCTGCAGGGCTGTTTCATATCCCATACCGCTGCTTGCACCCGTAATAATTGCAATGTTCATACTGCTCCTTTCCGGCCGCTTTTGAGGCTTCCAAACTTTCTGTCTGCTATTTCTTTTTATGAACATTTCGAATTGTTTTTCGTTTTTTCTTTGCCATATTTGGGTAAGGTGCCTGTGCTGCCTGTATCTTTGGCGCTTTTCCTGTATTGTTCGTGCCCTGTTTTTGCTGCCTCGGGCGAATCAGGCACTTTTTATCAAATCCGATCAGATCTTCCCGCCCGGCTTTGATCAAGGCTTCTTTGACCAACTCATAATTTTTCGGATTCCGATACTGGATCAGGGCGCGCTGCATTGCTTTTTCATGCGGATTTTTACAGACAAATACCGGCTTCATGTCCCGGGGATCCAGCTCCGTATAATACATGACAGTCGAAAGTGTGGACGGTGTCGGATAAAAATCCTGCACCTGCTCCGGCATATATCCAAGATCACGCAGGTATTCCGCAAGCTCCACCGCTTCCTTCAGAGTGGAACCCGGATGGGAAGACATCAGATACGGTACAAGGAACTGCTGTTTCCCGAGCTTTTCATTGATCTTAACATATTTTTTCCGAAACTGTTCATAAACCGCATTTTCCGGTTTGCCCATCCGCTTTAATACTGCATCCGAGATATGCTCCGGAGCCACCTTGAGCTGTCCGCTGACATGATACTCGACCAGCTCCCGAAAAAAGGTATCGTCGGGATCTGCCAGCAGATAATCAAACCTGATACCGGAACGGATAAATACTTTTTTTACTCCCGGAAGACTACGCAGCTTGCGAAGCAGTGCCAAATAATCGCTGTGATCCGCCTTCATGTTCGGGCAGGGCTTTGGAAACAGGCATTGTCTGTTCTTGCAGACTCCCATCGTCAGCTGCTTTTCACAGGAAGGAGCCCTGAAATTGGCAGTCGGACCGCCGACATCATGAATATACCCCTTAAAATCAGGATGCTTTATGATCTCGCGTGCCTCTGCCAGTAAGGATTCGTGGGAACGGACCTGAATGGTTCTTCCCTGATGAAAGGTCAACGCACAAAAGCTGCAACCGCCAAAACAGCCGCGATTACTTGTCAAAGAAAACTGAATCTCAGAAATTGCCGGAATCCCACCGTCCTTTTCATAAACAGGATGATAGGTTCGCATATACGGCAGTGCATACACATCATCCATTTCCTGTGTGGAAAGCGGCTTCTGCGGCGGATTCTGTACGACATAGATATGGTTCGGATATGGTTCCACCAATGTGCGCCCGTTGAATGCATCCGTATTCTCATATTGCTTCTGAAAGCTTTCGGCATATTTACGCTTGTCCGCCTTCATCTCATCATAGGACGGAAGCACCAGCGGCTCATATAAATGCGCAATATCATTTGTCTTATAGACCGTACCTTCGATAAAAGTAATATCCTGTATGGCAAGACCGCTGTTTAATGCATCTGCGATCTGCACAATGGACCGTTCACCCATCCCGTAAGAAATCAGATCAGCCTGAGAATCTAAAAGGATGGAACGTTTAAAGGAATCTGACCAATAATCATAATGTGCCATCCGACGAAGACTTGCTTCGATCCCACCAATAATGATCGGCTTTTTCCGATAGGTCTTACGGATCAGATTTCCGTATACCGCAACAGCATGATCCGGACGCAGATAAGGCTTTCCGCCCGGTGAATAAGCATCCGTTTCCCGATGTTTTTTGGATACATAATAATGATTGACCATGGAATCCATATTGCCCGCGGAAACCAAAAAAGCAAGGCGCGGTTCCCCCAGAATATTGATGCTGTTATCATCCTTCCAGTCCGGCTGTGCGATCATGCCTACCGTATAACCGTGTGCCTGCAGGACACGGCTGATGATCGCAGCACCAAAGGACGGATGATCCACATAGGCATCCCCCAACACATAGACAAAATCCAGCTGATCAATATTCTGTGCCTTCATATCTTCTTTTGAAATCGGTAAAAATCCGTGATTTGTCATAATAATCCTCTTTCGTCTGCCGTCAGTAAGCGGTATTCTCCGGGCGCAAGGGAAGGATCCAGAAAAACACCTCCGATACGCAGACGTTTTAATGAAAATACTTCATGGCGATTTGCATGAAACATGCGCTTTACCTGATGAAAACGACCTTCTGTGATCGTAATTTCCACCCGGCTTGCCGTAATGATATCCGGCGTATTCTTCGGAAGCTTCTGTTTCTGCTCCTCTGTCAGAGAATACGCATCTGTTTCTTCCATGATCCGAACCGTTGCGGGCAGACACGGCGTCTTGTCACCGATATCCGTTCCCGACTGTAAATGATGAATCTCTTCCGGTGTCAGTTTTCCCGTAATCCAGACCTCATAGGTCTTTGGAATCTGTTTTTTGGGACTTGTAAGATTATGACAGAGTTGTCCGTCATTGGTCAGTAATAGCAAACCCTCGCTGTCCTTATCCAGTCTGCCGACCGGAAAAAAATTTCCTGCATCCGGCTCTTTCAGTAAAGAAATGACGGTGCGGTCACGCTCATCCGTTACCGCAGATACGACGCCGACCGGCTTATTCATCATATAACAGCGAAGCGTAAACGGCTTGACCTGTATGCCTTTTACTTCCACAATGGCATTTTCCGGGTCAATTTTTATACCGGGATCCTTACAGATCATACCGTCAATTTTTATCTGGCCCTTTTTACAAAACGTCTTACATTCGCTGCGGCTTGCGATATTCTGTTCGGTTAAAAAACGATCCAGCCGAATCATAATTTATCCCCTGTGTCCATACATAATAATAACAGCCCTTTTGAACATCAGTCGGAAATAACAGATACTTCTTCCGCTCCTGTTCCTGCATCGGTGTTTTATGATTTCCTTTATCCTGATATGTCTATTTGTTATTTTATCCGCACTCCTGCTTTTATACAGTACGGACGCTTTTTTACTTGCCCAAACCGGGCTGATGCTCTGGCTTGAACGTATGGTACCAACACTGCTCCCGTTCATGATCCTGTCCTCCGTCATGACGGGACTGGATCTGCAGGCTTATCTGTGCCGCCCGTTTCGAAAGCTCAATCAAAAGCTGTTCTCTGTCTCGGAAAACGGAACCTACTGTATCTTCATGGGATATCTGTGCGGCTTTCCGATGGGCGCCTTCTGTGCTTCGGAGCTATGCACGACAGGGCGGATTTCCAAGAAAACAGCCCAATATCTGATCGCGTTTTGCAATAATATCGGTCCGATCTATTTTTTCAGTTTTGCACTCGGTATGGTCGGTTTTCATACGCCAAGCTTTTCAGAATATATTCTGCTTGGAATCGGCATGTATGGTATCCCGTTTTTATACGGCATACTGACTGCAAAAGCGTCCTCACGGCATATTATTGCACACACCGCACATACATCACGCACATCACAAAATTGCTGCGAAATTGTTGTCGATCATGATAATACCACAGCATCGCCTGTTCCGGAAAGCGACAGTGATTTTAAGGACAGTCCGCTTTTTGGTGCATTGGACCATGCCATCAGCCGTTCCGGTAACTCCATCCTGCGGCTTTGCGGTTATATGGTATTTTTTAATGTGCTGATGCTGCCGTTTTACCGCTTATTTCACGATTTGCCGTTTACACGCATATTTCACTGCTTCATGGAAATATCGGGCGGTCTGAAAATGATGCAGCCGCTTCTGCAAACGCCTTGTTTCTGGATGATCGGTAACTACGCAGTGCCCCTTTATCCGGTTTTTATGCTTACAGCGTTGAGCTTCGGCGGTCTTTCCTGTATCGGACAGACCTCGGTGTTTTTGCAGGAAGCCGGATTATCCGTAGGCTCCTATGTGAAGAGTCGGACGATCATAGCCCTATGTGCCGGACTCTATTACGCCGTTTGTTTTGCAAGCGGAATACTCACACTATGACTTCAAAAAAGCCGCTACCAGTTACGGTACGGCTTTTCATACTAGTATCTTAATTCTCGGAGTCAGGATACATCTCAGCACTGCCTTCGTCATCTGTGGCATCCATGCCTGAGATTTCTTCCTCCATCTCATCCACCGGATAAAGCTGTGCACGGTTGGACTTGATCAGCTCGTTATAATTATTTAAAGAATGTAACAGGCTCTCATAATTGGCAGAAGCCTCATTCATTGCATGTGTAATGATTTCCTCCATGCTGCCGAGTGCATCATCGGTATACTGTACAGCCTGCGCCTTAAATGTATTTGCCTGAACCGTTGCCGTATCCAGAATTTCCTGAGCCTGCTTGGTTGCCAGTGTTACGATTTCATTTGCTTTTGCATATGCCTGCTGCATGATCTCATGCTCATTCACCAATTCATTTGTATGAATGGTTGCCTCATTGATCAGCGCTTCCGCTTTCTCTCTGGCATCATTTAAAATTGCTTCCTTATTGCTGATAATCTTCTGATAACGCTTGATCTCATCCGGCGTTTTCATCTTCAGCTCACGAAGCAGTTCTTCGATTTCCTCTTTATTTACCATGATGACCGTACTGGATAACGGTTTAAATTTACAACTGTCAATATAGTCTTCAATTTCTTCAATCAGCTGTTCGATTCTGCTGCTCATACCCTTTTACTCCAATCTGCTTTCCGCATCAGACGTCCCCGGTAGCCTTGTCCGAATACGTCTAAAAATTATCCCGACTGTTTTTATATTTTTCATGTATCATATCTGCAACAAACGGAGGCACACACTGTGAGATATCGCCGCCATAATAAGCAATTTCTCTTACCGTTGAGGAACTCAAATAGGCATATTCCAGACTTGTAGTCAGGAACATGGTATCCAGATCGCCGCCGGAGAATTTCCGGTTTGTCTGCGCAATCTGAAGCTCGTACTCAAAATCGGTAATCGCGCGTAATCCTCTGATCGCTACGTGAACATTTTTCTCTTTTGCATAATCGATCAAAAGCCCGCTAAAGGATTCTACCTTTACGTTCGGAAGATCCTTTGTCGCTTCTGTCAACATTTTAACACGTTCTTCCACAGAAAACAATGGAGTCTTCGCTTTATTGTTGAGAACACTGACAATTAATTCGTCAAAAACCATCGCGGCACGCTTGATAATATCAAGGTGTCCGTATGTTACGGGGTCAAAACTGCCCGGATAAATTGCTGATTTCATACATTTCCTCTTTTTTTGACAAATAGATGCTGATTTGTTTTATAGTGTTTTTGCTTTACAACATCATATCCCAGATGATCCAGATAGGAAAAATCCGTATCCAGTGCAGCCTCGATAATGATCAGGGTATCCTCATCCGCGATTCGGCTGCTTCCTGCCAAAACAGAAAGCACCTGCTTCTCATAATCCATATGATAGGGCGGATCCATGAAAATAATATCGGCATGCTCACGTATGGAACTGTTTAATGCAAAAAACACATCCTGTTTCAAATAAACGGCTTCCTGCGTAAATCTGGTCGTCTGAAGATTTTTCAGAATACATTTCTCACATTCCTTACTCTGATCAACCAGATATGCTCTCTTCGCCCCCCGACTTAATGCTTCGATTCCGATGCCGCCGCTTCCGGCAAAGAGATCCACAAATACGCTTCCCGGAACCTCATTCTGTATCACATTAAATAAGGTCTCTTTTATTCTATCCTGTGTAGGGCGTGTGTCAAGCCCTTCCGGTGTAATCAGTCTCAAACTTCTCCTGCTTCCGGCTATTACTCTCATACTCTTACTTTTACACCTTTCCCGTCTCTGGAACCGAGTTTGATCTTATTCAGCTCCAGCGCCTTTTCTTTATATTCGATCGTCTGCTCCTGTGCATTGCGTGTATAATATACCGCTTCCACATAGTCCTTTGCACCCAGCTTCATGCCACGCACTCCGACAGCACCCTTTTTCTTCTCCAGAATCTCTTCTAACGGAAAACGAAGGAAATAACCTTCATGTGACTGCAATACGATATTGCGCTGCTCAATTAATGGGGTGACGCTTAAGACCTCATCACCGTCATTTAATTTTGTTGCGGCAACCGTCTTTTTGGCAACATCAAATTCTCCGCCGCTGACTACCTTCATCATGGACATTTTTGTTACAAATGCGATACGATACAGATTCAGGTCAGACTGACTCGTTACGCAGACAATATCCTCTTTTGAAGAATCGTAGTTGCTGACATTGTCAATCGGAATACCCTTATCACGGAATTTACCAAACGGCAGATCGGCAGCCTTGACGGTATGGAGCTGTCCGATATTGGTAAACAGGCATATCTTGCCTGTATTCTTACATTGAATCACATATTTATTTTCGGCAAGCACAGCTTCTTTATTCCGCTCATAGGTTGCAACATCAATGGTCTTACTGTACCCGAAACGATCCATCAGGAAATAGATATCCATTTCCTCCATTTTTTTCTCTGCCAGTACAACTTCTGCTGCATTATCAATCACGGTCTTTCTCGGAACAGCATATTCCTTTTTGATCTGGTCAAGCTCATTCATGATAACCTGCGCCATGGAATCTTTTCTTGCAAGGATATCCTCATAACGGTAAATATTCGCCACGGTATCTTCATGCTCTTTTAAAAGTGCATCGATTTCCAGACCGATCAATTTGTACAGACGCATCTCCAGAATGGCATTGGCCTGCGGCTCCGTGAATTGCAGCTGCTCTGCCATGATACGGGATTCCTTGAACTTAAACTTGATACCGTCGGTCTTACCTTCAACAAGACATGCCTTTGCCATGGCACGGTCCTTGGAACCGCGCAGGATCTCGATGATCAGATCAATGACATTGCATGCCTTGATCAGACCTTCCTGAATTTCCTTTCTTTCCAATTCCTTAGCAAGCAGGTTCTTGTACTTTCTTGTATTTACTTCATACTGGAAGTCCACGCAATGCTTTAAGATCGTCTTTAAGCCCATGGTCTCCGGCTTTCCGTCCGCGATTGCCAGCATATTGACACCGAACGTATCTTCCAGTCTTGTCTTTTTCAGTAACAGATTCTTAAAATGCTCCACATCGGCGTCACGGCGAAGCTCGATCACGATACGGATGCCTTCCTTGGAGGACTGGTTCGTAATATCCACGATATCGTTTGTCTTCTTCGTTTCGGCAAGTGCCGCTACATCCTGAAGGAATTTTGTAATATTCGCACCGATCATGGTATACGGGATCTCGGAAATAACAATATTGGTCTTGCCGCCCTTTACTTTCTCGACATCGATCTTACCGCGAATACGGATCTTACCGACGCCGGTCTCATAGATTTCAAGAAGCTCATCCTGATTGCAGACCATTCCGCCCGTCGGAAAATCAGGTCCTTTCAAATATTTCATGAGTTCTCTGGTCGTGATCGATTCATCCATCATGTATGCTTTAGTTGCATCAATGACTTCTCCGAGATTATGCGGCGGAATACTTGTCGCCATACCGACAGCGATACCTTCCGCGCCGTTGATCAGAATATTGGGGATCTTAACAGGAAGAACTGTAGGTTCCTTCTCTGTCTCATCAAAGTTCGGAGCAAAGTCTACCACATCCTTGTCCAGATCGGCAAGAAAAGCCTCCTGTGTAATCTTCTGAAGACGCGCCTCGGTATATCGCATTGCTGCGGCTCCGTCTCCTTCGATATTACCGAAGTTACCGTGTCCGTCCACAAGCGGAAGCCCCTTCTTAAAATCCTGCGACATCACAACAAGCGCATCATAAATGGAGCTGTCACCGTGCGGATGATATTTACCCATTGTATCACCGACAATACGTGCACTCTTACGGTACGGTTTGTCATAGCGGATTCCAAGCTCATGCATATCATAAAGTGTTCTTCTCTGTACGGGCTTTAAGCCGTCCCGCACATCGGGCAGTGCTCTTGCCACAATGACACTCATTGCGTAATCAATATAAGATTTCTGCATAATATCGGAATATTCCGTTTTTAAGATTCTATCGTTGATTGCCATTTCCAATTTCTCCCCTTTGTCCTGCCCAAACTCCCAGGCTTCTCATAGCGCATTGCACTGCAAAAACATCTTATGTATCAGACATCCAGCTGTGCATCTTCGGCATGATCATAGATAAAGGCTTTTCTGGGCGGTACATCATTTCCCATTAAAAGCTCCGTCATTTCGGATGCCATTCTCGCATCTTCGATTTCCACCAGCTTTAACAGGCGCTTTTCGGGATCCAGTGTTGTCTCCCACAGCTGCTCCGCATCCATTTCACCAAGACCTTTGTAACGCTGCAGTGTAAACGGACCTTTATGGGATTTTCTGTATTTTTCCAACGCCTTATCGTCGTACAGATATTCTTCCGCTCCCTTACTCGGCATTGCCTTATATAAAGGCGGCATCGCAATATAAACATGACCCTCAAAGATCAGATCAGGCATAAAGCGGTAAAACAGTGTCAGCAGCAAAGTACTGATATGTGCACCGTCGACATCGGCATCCGCCATAATGATGATCTTGTCGTAGCGAAGCTTGCTGATATCGAAATCGTTACCGTACCCTTCGGAAAAACCACAGCCAAAGGCGTTGATCATCGTCTTGATCTCGGCATTTGCAAGGATTTTGTCAATGCTTGCCTTTTCTACATTCAGGATCTTACCGCGAATCGGCAGAATCGCCTGATACATGCGGTTTCTCGCTGTTTTTGCAGAACCTCCTGCAGAATCACCTTCTACGATGAAGATTTCACACTTAGAAGGATCTTTACTCTCACAATTTGCAAGTTTTCCGTTAGAATCAAAGGAATATTTCTGCTTGGTCAGCATATTCGTTTTGGCTTTTTCCTCGGATTTGCGGATCTTTGCGGCTTTTTCGGCACAGGCAATGACATTTTTTAAAGTCTCGATATTTTTATCAAAATAGCGGACCACTTCATCTCCCGTAACCTTGCTGACTGCCTTTGCCGCATCCTGATTATCCAACTTTGTCTTGGTCTGTCCTTCAAATCTCGGATCGGGATGCTTGATGGATACAACGGCTGTCATACCGTTACGGACATCGGCTCCGGTAAAGTTGATGTCCTTTTCCTTTAAAACACCGAGCTGTCTTGCATATGTATTGATAACGTTGGTAAACATCGTTTTAAAGCCGGTAATATGCGTACCGCCTTCGGCATTGTAAATATTGTTACAGAAGCCGAGTACATTTTCATGGAACTCATTCACAAACTGAAATGCTACTTCAACCGTAATGCCTTCGCTCTCACCCTTGAAATAAACAACATCATGAACCGTTTCCTTTGTCTGGTTCATATCCTTGATAAAACCGATAATACCTTCCGGCTCATGGAACTCAATATGCTCATTTAATCCGTCTCTGAGATCTTCAAATACAATCGTCAGTTCCGGATTTAAATATGCTGTCTCATGCAGTCTGGACTTTACTTCATCCGCCTTAAAACGTGTTTTATCAAAAATCGTATCATCCGGAAGGAACGTAACTGTCGTTCCGGTCTCCTTGGTCTTTCCGACGACCGGAAGCAGACCGTTCTCCAGCTCTATAACCGGATTTCCTCTCTCATAACGGTCTTCATAAATATGTCCGTTTTGTTTGACTGTAACAGTCAAAAACGCAGAAAGTGCATTTACAACAGAAGAACCGACACCGTGCAGACCGCCGCTTGTCTTATAAACGGAATCATCAAATTTTCCGCCCGCATGAAGCGTGGTAAACACAAGACGTTCCGCACTCATTCCTTTTTCATGCATACCGACAGGAATACCGCGCCCGTTATCGGATACGGTTGCCGAACCGTCTTCATTTAAAGTGACACTGATCCGGTCACAAAAGCCTGCCAGATGCTCATCCACCGAGTTGTCCACGATCTCATAGATCAGATGATTGAGTCCCTTGGTAGAAACACTTCCGATATACATTCCCGGTCTTACCCGGACTGCCTCAAGACCTTCCAGCACGGTAATACTGGAAGCATCATATTTTACTTCTTTTGCCATAATTACCCCTTATCTTCATTTCCGTTTATCATCCACAGAAAATGTCTATCGTTCCAGCTTTTTACAGCATGCAACAGCCAACGAGCCCGGTCCGATATGACATGCAACACTTAAAGACAGCGGATCGATATGCGGCTGTCCATAGCCCGGAAGTGCAGCAACCAACTCGTCTCCCAAAGCTTTTGTTGCTTCTTCATTCTCCGTATGTGCAATCTGCAAGTAGATCTTGCCGTCATGATGCACACCGCCAAAGCGTGTCTCAATATCATTTTTTATCGCACTGATCATCATCGACTTTGCCTGTGTCACGGTACGCGCCTTGGCATAGGCATCCAGTTTTTCACCCTGAATCGTTAATACGGGCTTTAATCGTAAAATCGTTCCGAGTGCTGCGGCAGCAGGTGTGATCCTTCCTCCCTTTTTCAGATAATACAGTGTATCCAGCATGATATAAATACTGCTGTTGAATTTATCTTCTTCCAAAATCTCGCGGATCTCCTTTGCATGAAAACCTTTATCTGCAAGCATTTTGGCATCCAGCACAGACTGTCTCTGCGTTACGGAGATCCGTTGATTATTAACAACCTCTACTTTTCCATCAAATTCTCCGGAAAGCATGATCGCTGTCTCACAGGAACCGCTTAAGCCGCTTGACATCGGAATATGGACAATCTCATCATACTCTTTCAAAAGCTCATTCCATAGCTTTAAAATACTGTCGGGAGATGGCTGGGAAGTCACAATATCCGCACCGTTTGCAAGATATTTGTAAAATTCCTCCCTTGTCAGGGAAATTTCTTCAAAATAGGTATTCCCGTCGATCATAAAGGGCATCGGAAGAACAAATATACCCAGTTCTTTTGCCTGCGCCGGTGTAATACCGCTGTTACTGTCTGTTACAATCGCAATTGCGCTCAAATAAAGTACCTCCCCCAAAAAAAGTTTTCCACAAATACATATTTTATCGTCAGATAGACCTAAAGTCAACCATTGCATTTTCTCTGCTTTCCATATCGGTCAAGACAGAATCCAGTATCTGTTTGTTGTTCTCCAGAAAATCACAGCACTCGGAAGCAAGCTTTAACAGTTCACTGTCCTGATAGATATCACCAAGCTTAAATTCCAGCACACCGCTCTGTCTGATACCGAAAATATCTCCCGGTCCGCGCAGACGCATATCTTCGTTTGCAATATAAAATCCGTCATTGGACTCGATCAAAATCTGAAGCCTTTTTTTCGCCGCATCGGACTGCGCATCCGACATGAAAATACAATAAGACTGCTCTTTTCCTCTGCCGACACGTCCTCTGAGCTGATGCAGTCCGGCAAGACCGAACCGCTCGGCATTTTCGATCATGATCACGGTTGCATTCGGCACATCCACACCGACCTCTACAACGGTTGTCGATACAAGGATATCAATATCATGTTTGGAAAATGCATCCATGATACGGTTCTTTTCCGCATTTTTCATCTTTCCGTGCAAAAATTCCACGCGTACCTCTTCCGGAAGATAAGCTCTTAACTTTTCCGTATAAGCAACCACATTCTCCAGCTCTTCCATGACACCGTCCTCTGCCATCGGACAGATGATGTACGCCTGTCTTCCTTCTTTCAGTCTTTTTAAGATAAAAGAAACCGCCTCGGTACGTTTTTGGCTAGGTAGGATACAGCTTTTCACCGGAAGTCTGTCTCCCGGGTACTCATCGATCACGGATACGCTTAAATCACCGAACAGAATAATCGCAAGTGTTCTTGGAATCGGCGTGGCGCTCATGACAAGAATATGCGGAAAACATCCTTTTTGCGCAAGTGTTTCCCGCTGGCGCACACCAAAACGATGCTGTTCATCCGTTACAACCAGTGCAAGCTTTTGATAAAGCGCCTTGTCCTGTATCAAAGCCTGCGTTCCGATGACAAGATTTGCTTCACCGCTTGCCATTGCTTCATAAGCAAGCGCTTTCTCTTTTGCCGTCAGACTGCCTGTCAGAAGAACCGGTCGAAACGGCAGATGATATTTTTGGGTCATGCTGCTCACTGTCTGAAAATGCTGTCTTGCCAACACCTCTGTCGGAGCCATCATCGCTCCCTGCAATCCGTTTGCAACCGTCATTAACAGCGCCAGCAGTGCAACAATCGTCTTACCGCTTCCGACATCTCCCTGTACCAGACGGTTCATGGAATAATCACCCTGAAGATCCTGTTCAATCTGCTCCCACACCCGCGTTTGTGCACCCGTCAGGCGATAAGGAAGCGCCTCGATCAGACGTCTTGTTTCGGCAACCGGAATCATCGGATAAGGATTTTGAATTCGTTTTTCCTGTTTACGCAGACTCCTGGTCTGCAGTAAAAAATACAGGAATTCCTGAAACACAAAACGCTTTCTTGCCTCGATATAATGTTCTTTGTCTTTTGGAAAATGAATACCGCAAAGTGCCTCAGAAAGCGCCATCAGATGATAACGTTCCAAAAGAATTGCCGGGAACGGATCTTCACACGAAAAATGCCCGCCCATGATTTTTTGCAGGGTGTTACGGATGGTCTTGTCCGTAATACCTTTTACCAGCTGATAACGCGGCATCAGGCTCCCTGAAAGTGACGCATACTCCTCCGGTGCATACAAAGAAGGCTGTTCCATCCCGAGTTTATCACCTTTTTTCACGACCCGGCCATAAAAAACATATCTTTTTCCGGCATGCAGTGCATTTTTCAGATAAGGCATATTGAACACGGTAACAGACATTGCCCCCGTCCGGTCCGCAATAGTAAAGGACAAAATGGATAAATTTCGTACTCTGCGCAGATTGACTGTCCCCGTGATCATTCCCTCGACTGCGTTTTTCTGTTCCGAAACGACCTCTGCGATCGTACATACCCTTGGAAATTCCTCATAGCTTCTCGGAAAGTAATACAGCAGATCTTCCTTTGTATGAATATTCATTTTTGCAAACAGTTCGGCATACTTTGTCCCGATCCCCTTGATGCCGGTAAGTGGTTCTTTGAATTGCTGCATCTGCTGTCTCCCATCTGCTTCCGATTTTGGTACTTTGTTATACACCCTGTCCATAAGAAAGTTTCAAGTACAATCTACAGAGAAAAATAGAGTGTATCGTCTGATACACTCTATAAATCATCAAAGTGAAAATCCGGTTTATTCTACGGAAACGATATAATAATAAACCGGCTGTCCTCCATACTGCAGTTCCACATCGCAGGAATCATACAGCTCCTCAATCCTGTCACGCAGTGCGGATGCATCTTCTTCATTAACATCGGCGCCATAATAGATGCTGATCAATTCTTTCTCATCATCCATCATTTCTTCGATCGCTTTACAGGTTGTCTCGTTCAGATCCGTGGTCACCGCAAGAAGCCCTTTATCGCCGATTCCCATAAAGTCATCCTTGTGGATCTCTTTATCATCGATCATCGTATCTCTGACTGCATAGGTAATTTCACCGGTCAGGACATTCTGAATTTCTTCTTTCATGTTTTCCAGATTATCCTCCGGAGACATATCCGGCATATAGTTGATCACGGAAGTGATTCCCTGCGGAATCGTCTTGGTGGGAACTACGAGGATCTTCTTGTCCTCCGTCAGTTCTGCCGCCTGATTTGCCGCCATGATGATATTCTTATTATTCGGAAGGACAAAGATATTCTCTGCATTGACCTTGGATACCGCATCCAAAATATCTTCGGTACTCGGATTCATTGTCTGTCCGCCGGAAATGACATAGTCAACACCGAGCTCGGTAAAGATCTCTGCCATACCGTCTCCTGCCGCAACCGCGATAAAGCCCACTTCTTTTGCAGGTTCATCCGCAGCCTGCGGTGCTGCTTTTGCCGCATCGGCAGCCGCTTTCTCCGCTTCTGCCTTTTCGTTCATCATGAAGAGTTTTTCCTGATGCTCAATGCGCATATTATCGATCTTCATGTTAGACAGTGCACCGTATTTTAAGGCACGCTGAATCGCAAGACCGGGATCATTGGTGTGTACATGTACCTTCACAACGTCATCATCTGCAACAAGAACAATAGAATCACCAATGGACTCAAGGAATTCCTTAAAATCGATCTCGTTCTTGATATTAAAAGTCTTATTCAATAAAATGATAAACTCGGTACAGTATCCGTATTTAATATCCATATCCGCCTGTGCCTGAATGCTCTGGGACATAGCACCGCTCGAAACAGAACTTCCGGCTGACGGAGCTGACTGAATCGAAAAATCAATTTCTTTGCCAAGGTATGCATCATAAATACCTGCCATGACCTCCATCAGACCCTGTCCGCCGGAGTCCACAACACCTGCCTGCTTTAATACGGGAAGCATCTCCGGCGTCTGTGCCAGCACTTCATTACCGTATGTAATGCATTCTTCTATAAATTGTCCAAGATCCGTAACGCCCTCATCACAAAGCTGTGCCGCACGGGTGGCAACCCCTTTGGCTACAGTCAGGATCGTTCCTTCCTTCGGCTTCATGACAGCCTTATATGCAGTTTCTACAGCCTTATCCAGCGCCTCTACAAGGATCGGAATAGAAAGTTCCTCAAAATCCGCCGCTACTTTTGTGAATCCGCGGAGCAGCTGGGATAAAATAACACCGGAATTTCCTCTTGCTCCGCGAAGAGAGCCGGAAGAAATTGCCTTACATATCGACTTCATATCTGCATCTTTTCCCAAAGAAGACACTTCCTTTGCAGCAGACATGATCGTCAGCGTCATATTCGTACCCGTATCACCGTCCGGAACAGGGAATACATTCAGTTCATTGATCCACTCTTTTTTGCTTTCGAGATTCTTTGCACCTGCCAGAAACATCTTGGATAACATTCCGGCATCGATCGTATTTAAAGCCACAACTATATCCTCCTTAATCAATTACACGGACGCCTTCAACAAAGATGTTGACGCTCTCGACCTCGAGACCGGTAAATTGTTCTAATTTGTATTTTACATTATCGATCAGATTATCCGCAACCGCAAGGATGCTGACACCGTAGGCTACAATAACATGGAAATCCAGATTCAGTTTATTATGATCCACCCTGACCTCGATTCCGTGTGTGATTGTTTCTTTGCGAAGCAGTTTTACCAGACCATCCTTGACATTGACAGATGCCATACCTACAATACCGAAGCATTCCACTGCTACGCTTCCGGCATACTGTGCGATCACA
Organism: Lachnospiraceae bacterium; assembly: GCA_051888775.1. Classification (GTDB taxonomy): domain Bacteria; phylum Bacillota; class Clostridia; order Lachnospirales; family Lachnospiraceae; genus JBJFCE01. Next base: position 73,625 of record JBJFCE010000032.1, read on the forward strand.
TCATTGTCGATAACAATATTACCGATATGTGTATTCATAGTACCTTTCATAGTACAAACCTCCCTTTCCGTTATACATGCTGACATAATATAATAGTATATCACACTTATAAATCACGGGCAATGCCGCCAATACCGATTTCTGTTATACTCCGTCATTTTCTTTATGATTATACCCTATTTTCTTTCAAAATGGAATATCATATCTGGTTGAGATGCCGATTTTATGCAAAGTTTTTTCAATATTCTGTAATTTATGCTTGCAAAGTGCGAAACCTTCTGTTATCATACATATGTTGTGATTTTACGGAGATTATCGTTTAGGAGGTGTCAAGATGGCTAAGTGTGATGTTTGTGGAAAAGGCGTTCATTTTGGAAATGCAGTAAGCCATTCTCATAGAAGATCAAACCATATCTGGAATTCCAACATAAAGAGCGTAAAGTGCAATGTGAACGGAGCTGCTAAGAAGCTTCATGTCTGCACAAGATGCTTAAAGTCCGGAATGGTTGAAAGAGCTTAATCATACGCTGTTAAAACAGACTATTTATTTACAAAAAGAAAAGACTATCGGTGGATAGTCTTTTTTATTTATATTCTTATCCTATGTTCTTACATGTATCATACTCTGTTTAAGCCTCTCGGAAGTTCTCAAGCTCTCGAAGCAGGATCTCATACTCCTGATTGATCATCTGCAAGGTCTCCTTATCTCCGCACAGGTTGTCCGGATGAAAAATTTTGATCAAATCCCGATAGCGCTTCTTGAGTGCCAACGGACTTGTCACACCTTTAAAAAACAAGGAAACTGCCATGGACTGGTTCCTCGCAGAAGCATAGGAATGATTCATGTGTTCCTTCTGTGCTTCAAACTGCAGTTTCTCCCTCTCCAGTTTTCTGCGGTCTGCATCCAACTGGATATAAGATTCCTTGAGAATCTCCAATTTTTGATCAAAGAGTCGCTGCCGATCCTCAAGCTGCTTCCATTCACGTGCAAGCCGCTCTTTTTCCTGCTTTATGCACTTGTCCTGTTCGTATCCGCTTATCTCTTCCATCAACACCCACACTTAAATAATTGAAATCCGGCAATCAGCAGCAATGCAGCAAATACAATGCCCCAGAAGAGATTGGGCAGAAACATCATAAAGATCATTCCTACTGCGATCCAGATAAAGATAAATCCAATCAGTTTTTTCATACCTGCTCCCGTCAGGCCTACAGACAGCCACAGAATCTTAAAATGCTCCTGTGATATCATATGCCGAAAAACCGATTGTGTTATTACCTATTATTCGTTTTTCTGATCTTCTTTTTCCGGAAATGCGATAGATGCCGCATCTTCATCGGAAATGTCCTCATCTTTTTTCTTTGTAAACTTATCCACAAGATCCGGTATCATATCCAGAATCTTAGTAATGGAATCCTGATTTTTTACATTTACAAGCTTGGCACTTCCATCGGAGCGAATGACGATCACGGCACTCGGAGACATCTTTCCGGTCATACCGCCTCCGCCACCGTTCTTTTTATCTCCCGCACTTGCGCCGGCGCCGACACCAAAAGACACATCCACAAGCGGAAGAATAATGGTATCACCGACCTTTGTCGCCTCTCCTACAACCGTTTTTGCCGACAAAAACGTATCCATTCCCTTAAATAACGATTCCACAACACCGGTAAAATTATTGTCAGCCATGCTTTGTTCCTCCTTTTTGCAGCATCACTAATACTTTTTTCAGATTCTTATTAAAATATACTCTCCATGCGATCCGAATCAAGGTAAATACCCGGATTCTTCCCCGCATATAAATACGCCCTGCCATCACTTTGTTTTCAAAATCAGGATGCAGAGAAATATCATAACTCCAGATCGGGTACAGCATACTCAGAATTGCCATAACCTGTCCCGTTGTCGCCGGATCGTCAAAACCGAAAGAAGCATCCAGCTTGAACTTTCTGGGAGCAATATGCAAAAGCAATCGACCAAGCTCACGTTTGATCAACGAAATTGCCTCACGCCCTTCGTCCCCGGTAATAACATCATGATAATATCCGATATTATCACGGATATTTTTTATCTTATCACAAATCTTTCCGATTGTGTATCGGATATTATGAAACACCTTGGCAATTCCACGAAACACTGCACGAACAAACGAAAACAGCTTTACAAAAAAAGCTTTTATCTTTGCAAACAGCCCATGTGAAACTTCTGTATCCTCTTGCGGATTATCTTGCTCCGATACTGAGTTTTTCTCAATTGGTTCTTCCGACATAATTTCTGTCCCGGCGGCATCCGTTGATCTCTCCTGCACTTCCGCATTCACGGCATCCACCGTTTCTTCCGACGCTTCTGTTTTCCCGGCATCTGTAAATCCGTCCTGATATTCTGCGTTCTGATTATTCTTTTTTTCTTTTTTGGAACGCCGCGTTTTCTCCTGCTTATCCCTTTTCTTTCGTCTGGAATCCAGAAAAGGAATCCCAAAGATTCTCACCTGCCAGAACAGTGCATCCCGATAACGTACCTTGACATGGATCAGATGTAACAGCCAGGAAACCGTAACCGCAGCATCCGGCTGTTCCTCATAGCTTCCTCTCACCCTATAGCGAATCGGAACAAACAACACCGCCAGCAGCACCAGAATTACCAACAATAGGATTGCCAGCAAAAGAATACCGATCCATTTTAATATTTCCAGAATTATATGTAGCATATCTTGATCTTACCTCATTGCATCGAGAAAATAAGCTTTGATATCAGTATTGCCGTTTTTTTGATAAATATCCTGTACAATCTCTGTTACCAGGGAAACTGCCTCCTCATGGCTTCCTGCCAGTCCGATGATACAAAACGGTCTTTTGCGGAATGCTTTCTGCTTAAAAAATGCACAGTGATAGATATCAAAAAGATCCCTGCCCATATTCAGAGTGATCACATGCACCTGAAGCATTCCGGCGCCACGTTTTAACTTTTTGCAGATTTCTTTTTCCTTTCCGCGGACAGATTCTCCCACGAATAACTGATCATAAAAATACATTGCATCCGCTCCCGCATTTTCAAAACAGATTCTTTGATATCCATTTTACCACAAAAATTGATCTTTTGATAGTATGCAATTCATAATATCAGACTTCTGCTCTGTTATTTATTGACAAATTTTCAATATATTTTATAGTAGAATATAGGAGGATTTTACTATGGTCAGTGTTGCAAGAATTGCCCTACAGCCGGGTATGGAATTGGCAGAAGATGTCGTATCACTTAAACAGGGGATTATTCTGCCCGCGCATACTGTTCTGGATGCACCTGCCATTGAAAAACTGACACGCTACGGCATTATGTGTGTATCTGTCATGGAAGCGGAGGATTACGCTTCCACATACTATGAGAAAATCGCTCTGAGCAAGACCTTTAAAGCATTTGAAGCCGTATATCAGAACAATCTGAATGCATATAAATACATGGTACGTGACTTTTTAGACAACGGTACTCCTTTAAATCAGGATTTTCTCCTGACGATTTACGATCAATTGTGGACATGTTCCAAAAAAGACGGAGATCTGCTGTTGGATATGCTCTATAGTCTTGTTCCCACGGAAGACAATCTTACCTATGCTCATTGCTTCCATTCCGCCCTGATTGCCGGAGTTTTTTCCAAATGGCTTGCCTGCCCGGAAGATCAGCAACGAATCCTGATTCTCAGTGGCTTCTTTTATGACATCGGCAAATTAAAGCTGCCGGACAAACTGATCTGGAAGCCGGACAAACTGTCGGATTTTGAATATAACTGGATGAAAACACATACCACCATCGGCTATGATCTGTTAAAAAACCAACGCATCGACAACCGCATTCTGGATGCTGTACTTTCTCATCACGAACGCTGTGACGGATCCGGTTATCCCAACAAACTGCGTGGAGATGCCATTCCTTATACCGCAAAGCTAATCGGCATTGTGGATTCTTATGAGGCAATGACCTCTGCCAGAACTTATCGTGCACCACTCAATCCGTTTCAGGTATTTGCAAATTTTGAAAGAGGCGGTCTTTATCAATATGATATGGATGCACTGACAAAAATTCTGCAGCATATTGCCGGAAATCATATCGGTCGTACGGTCCGTCTGAATGATGATTCTATTGCAACAGTCCGCATTATCAATCCTGAAAAGCTGTCCAGTCCGATCCTTGAACTGACCGATAACAGTCTGCTCGATCTGCGGACACAGCCGCAGATGCAGATCACTGCAATTTTATAAACACACGAAATCAAAAAACAGAGAGAACGTCTTAATCGCTCTCTCTGTTTTTTACATTCCATTGATTCTGTTTTTTCATTTCCAGATACTCATGATATGCCTTTTCCAATATCTGCTTCTCATTCGAAAATTTCAGAAGATGATACGCCTCATGAAATTTGTAAAAACCGGAATCCACGAAAAACTCTTTGCGCTGTGGTTTGCTGTAATAACTATCCGCTGTCATCAGATACCAGTGTACATGCTTCGATATAATACCTTCCGCTACGGTAAAGGTATATTCGCTCTGACCGATATATTTCACGATCGCAGCTTTGGCTCCGGATTCTTCAAGTACTTCTCTCAGTGCCGTTTCCGGAAATTCTTCGCCCTCTTCTACAGTTCCTTTCGGTAAAACCCATCCTTCATATTTGTTTCGGTAATTCTTATATAAAAGAAGAATCTTCCCTCTGAAAATAACCACACCGCCGCAACTGGTTGCTTCAATCATTGCCATTCCTCCGTCCGACTGTGTGAAATACTGTACTCAGTATACATGAATATCCGCAACTACGCAATGCTTTATTCTGTTTGTGTCTGTGCAAAATATGCATTAAACACTCTCTTTGCCATAGGCACCGCATAATCACCGCCGGAACCGGCGCCCTCGATAATGACCGTTACCGCAATTTCAGGATCTTCTGCCGGTGCAAATCCGGTGAACCATGCATGAGACTGCATGGCGCCATCCTCTCCCTGTATCAGACCATATTCGGCAGAACCGGTTTTTCCTGCCGCCGTGTAGCCCTCTCCTTCGAATCTTCTCGCCGTTCCGTAATCGCAGACCGCCATCATCAGTTCTGTCAGAATCTGCGCTTCTTCCTCCGTCATCAGCCTGCCATATACCTTAGGCTCATAACTTGTGACGGTCTGACCATCGCAGCTTTCCACGCCGGAAATCAAATAAGGCTCCATCAGCACTCCATCATTGGCGATCGCACAGGTGATCATATTCAGATGCATCGGTGTGATCAGTGTAGTACCTTGCCCGATTGCAGTCTGCATCATACCATATTCAGAAAGCGAATCATCCATAACAATACTGCTTCGGTTGCTTGTAAATGTCCCCGGAAGCCTTGTGTTAAACAAAAGCTCCTCCAGTGTCTTTGCAAACGTATTCCGGTCAAGTGACATCCCGATATTGGCAAATGATGAATTACAGGAATAAGCAAAGGATTCTTCAAAATTCACTGTACCGTGTGCATGATGATTGTAGCAGTGAACCGTTGTCCCATCCTCTGCCGTATATCGTCCGCTACAGGTAAAGGTATAGTCCTCATAATCATCTGGATTCTCACGGATATATTCCAGTGCCGTTAAAATCTTAAAGGTTGATCCCGGCGGATATAATCCCTGCGTTGCTCTGTTTACCAGAACCGAGCTTTCCTCATCCTCCAGTAGTTCTTCCCAGATTGTATCGATCTCATTCGGATCGAAATCCGGAATAGAAACCATTGCCAGTATTTTTCCGGTCGACACCTCAGTCACAATAATAGTTCCCTCATATGCCATCAATGCATGATATACTGCCTGCTGAAGTTCCAGATTCAAGGTCGTAATTACAGTGTCCCCCATATCCTTTGTATCATTCAGATCGTTTCGTATCTGGTCTGCAAGATTTTCATGAGAAGTAATCAGTTCAAAATTCGCAATTGCCTCAATGCCCATTTTCCCATGTGTCGCATACCCGACCGTATGTGCAAACAGATTCTCATACGGATATACACGGATTTCGTTTCCGTCTTCATCCGTCATCGTATATGCCAGAACATCCCCCTGCTCCGTCCGGATCGGTCCCCGGATCGTTTTGGATGCCAGAACCTCCTGTCTCGTTGCATTATAGGGATTGGTAACAACCTCCTGTTTCTGTACGATCATAAAATAAAACAGATAACCGATCAGCACAACGAACACGACACAGAATAATACTGTCAGAATACCGATCGCCTTTTGTGAACGGTACTTCTGCATATCGGTAACACCTTCCGCTGTCTCTTCTTCCGCTTCTGTTTCTTCCTCTGCCACTTCTGTCTCTTCTTCTGTACTCGCAGGCATGCTTTCTTCCTGCATATCATCATCGCATACAGCCTCTTCCCGCAAAGCTTCTTCCTGTTCTTCATCACAGCTGATCAGGCGAATACCCTGAAGGATTGCAAACATCAGAATGGTCGTCATAACAGAGCTTCCGCCGTAGCTGACAAGCGGTAAGGTCACACCTGTCAACGGAATAAACTTCGTTCCCCCACCAATCGTTAAAAGTACCTGAAACAGATAGGTTACGGAAATCCCGGATGCTACCAGTTTATAAAAGCGGTCCCTTGTATGAAGCGCAATCCCGATCCCGAGAATAAAACACGAAAGACAGATCAGCACAAGACAGAGTGCATATAGTACGCCCAATTCTTCTGCAATCGCCGAAAAGATAAAATCCGCCTCCACATAAGGAATCGTATCCGGTCTGCCCTGACACAGCCCCATGCCGAACCAGCTGCCGGTTCCGATTGCAAATAAAGACTGTGCGATCTGATACCCTTTTCCGGTAATATCGCTCCATGGATTGAGCCACGCCAGAACACGTACTTTGACATGGTAAAACAACTTATAAGAAAGCGCAGCACCGCCAAGCCCGACTACTCCTCCGATCGCCAGACAACGCTTGCGTCCGGTTGCAACATACAGCATAAACAGGTAAGCAATAAAGAAAATTACCGCACTGCCCAGATCCTTCGAGCAGACCAGTACAGCTACATGGATCAGACTGATAAAAGATACAAACAGCACTTTCCAGAATGTCAGCTTTTTTGAAAGCGCTCCCGCAAGGAAAAAGATAAACAAAATCTTGACAAACTCAGACGGTTGAAAGGTGATTCCCGCAACTGTATAGGAGATTTTAGAGCCGTTGGTTGCCGTTCCAAGGATCAGTACAACGGAAATTGCCGCCAATCCGACACCCGCATATACCCATGTCAGGTGTTTTAACAGCTTCCATTTTCGTATCATTGCCGGAATGGCAATTCCGATTGCCAGAGAAACCGTAATAAGCACAAACTGCCTGATTGCCTTTGCCTGTGACAGACGCGTAATAACGACCAATCCCGTTCCCAAAAGCAAAAACATATGATTCAATAAAAGGCGGCTGCATCCCGGATAGAGAATCTTATATAAATTAAGCGCTCCTAAGAAAACCAGCTGTTGCAATGCAAAAAAGATCAGATGGAAATAATCCAGATTTTGCAGACAGAGTACACAATAACAGGATAACTGAATCACAAACAGCAATGCATACTGTGCCGCGCAGGCAGCATTTCCCGTTTTTGTTCCGAACCGGCGTAGCGCAAAAAGACTTCCCGCCGTATAAAGCGCGAACAAGCCTGCAATTATGAATTTGGATGCATCATAAAATAAATTTGCCATTACAATACGCCTCTTGTGAAATGCCCGTTCGTATATTCCTCAAACGGCATATCCTGACTACAGGACTGATAGCCTGCAATTATTTTCTTTACCTCTTCTTCCGTTTCCACCGTAAATGAAAGGAGCAGATTTACAATATGCGGCATCTGTGCAATTTTAGCCAAATGCCTGTGCAAAGATAGCGGAACACTGTTATATATGATATTACAACAATTCACACAATCCTGTACGACCGGAATAATGTTTTGTTTGCGATCTTTTAAGTAACTGATACCGGAAATATGACTGCAGCCTTTTTGACCAAATGATTTGCGAATGCAGTTTGCCGTAACCATCAGCGGAATCCGTCCGTATACCGGCATTTCAAACATTACATCTTCTTTTTCAAGCTCCCGAAACAGCTCATGCAATTCTTTTTCGTTCAATTCATACGGCGTACTGAGAATATGACAGTATTTCTTCCAAAAAACAGCACTTTCCCGATTCATAACAGGAAGAAACGGTGCTGCGATGATGCATGCTTCCGGAATTTTACCGGAAGCTTCCAGTATCCCGTAAGCCATTTCATACGCATCCGGTGTCGCTACATACACACCGCCGATCTGATTGCTTTTTAAAAGGATATCAAGCCGTTCTGATACACGTTTCCGGTTTCCGGCTCGCAATATCCGCGGGAATGCATAATAAAGTCTATCGGCATTATGCTCCAGAAGCTCAGCTTCATCCTTGCCATACTGCCCTTCCCACAGGCAGTCCGACACATAAATCCGTTCCAACGCTTCGCTCTCAAGGCAGGCAAACAGCTGCTCTTTCGTCCTGACGGAGGCAGTATAACGCTTACATAAGGATGCTGAATCAACACTTTCTTCACCCTTTGCCAGTACTTCCGCATTCTTCGCATACCCACACTTTTGCCGTATATTTTCCTGCTCTTGCAAGGATTTTTGATAAACGCGCTGCCTACCCGAAAGCAGTCGTTCCTGAAATGCGTCCAAAGCGCTTCGTCTCAGGGCATTCAGATGACTGACCGGCAAAAAAATGTCATCCTCCATATCCACTACAATCTGTTTTACACAAAATACCGTTCCACCTGTTTTCCCAAGCTGTTTTCTGACATCTGCCTCGGTTAGCGGTTTACTGTTTGCCTTTAAAACAAGTTCTCCCTGTATGTTCACCGCCTGTACTTCCGGATTAAAATCTGATTCTCGTGTATAGTCATAGTCTGCAATATTTCCTTGCACTTCATGATCAGCTTCTACATATAATGACGCTGGTTGTCCTTTTTTCAGGACCGCATGCATTTTTACGGGAAGTGATGCTTCCGTCTGCATATACTGCGTTCTGACATACGCAAGTGTTTCCTCACTGCAGCCGATATAACTCGGTCTGTCCGGCGTGATCATATGCCTTCCGTTATAGTGATGATAATAGCCTTCCTCGGTTTCGTTTCTTACATACAATTCTGACAAAACTGCCAGTTCTTTTTGGGTAGGACCGTCAAAGTTTTCGGGGGCCGCATAATAACGGTCAATCACCGCACGGTAGATTCCCGTTACACCCGCAACATACTCCGCACTTTTCATTCTGCCTTCAATCTTAAATGACGCAATTCCTGCTTCAATCAATTCCGGAAGCATCTTGATCGTACATAAATCCTTTAAACTAAGAGGATACTTTTCTTTCTGTAATGCCATTCCGCGTAAAGTTTTTTCCGTATCCCTATCATGTTCGGAAGGCTCTTTCGTATACACATCGTAAGGTAGTCTGCACGGCTGCGCACAGGTTCCGCGATTACCGCTTCTGCCACCTACAATGCTGCTGAAAAGGCATTGTCCGGAATAGCAGTAACAAAGTGCCCCATGAATAAAGCATTCCAATTCCAGTTCCGGATACGCTTCATGAATCTGCCTGATCTCCGAAAGACTAAGTTCTCTGGCAGGAACAATTCTGGATGCTCCGATCCTCTGTGCAAACGCAGCTCCATCCGGTCCTGTCAGTGTCATCTGCGTACTGCAATGCAGCTCCAGATCGGGAAAATGATGCTTTAACACCTCAAAAACCCCCATATCCTGAACGATGACTCCGTCAAGTCCTGCTTCATAATAAGGAATCATATAGGGAACCAGTTCTTTTAATTCATCCGGTTTTAATAAGGTATTTACTGTCATATAGAGCTTTTTATCAAATAAATGGGCATACCGGATTGCCTCAATCAGCTGCTCTTCTGTAAAATTATCCGCATAGGCCCTTGCACCGAAACGGTTTCCGGCCAGATATACGGCATCCGCTCCTGCATGAATGGCCGCCAGAAAACATTCCTGATTACCCGCAGGTGCCAGCAATTCGACTTTTTTATTATATTTCATAAATCAAGTTCTCCGTTAATGGGTCATACACATGTTCAAGATAAGAGAAAAAGGGCTGTCCGTGTGACAGCCCTCTGCATTATGATTTTCTTACTTCCTTTAACTCTGTCTCAAGGCGTACAATGGTTTTTGCATTTTCATTCATCTCTTTTTGTGCCGACTTGAGCGATTTTTCTGAATTGTCAAGCTTTATCTGTGCAGCAATCAATTCATGTTTCAGATCATACAGCTCTTTTTCCTTTGCCTGAAGATCATCTTCCATCATGGAAATCTGTTTCTTCGCTTTAAAATAATCATCCGCAATGTTGAGCTGTAACAAAACATTTTGCGTATCTGACGGCTGCCTCCGGAAAGCATCCATCTTCATGTAATCTGAAATCTTGTTATTGATGTAGGATGCGATCTTCTGAAGATACTCCTCACTCTCATACCCGCTCAAGGTATATAGCTTTCCGCCGATAATTACTTCCGTATCTGTTTTATTTGCCATAATGCAAACCCCTTTTGTACAAAATGTGGCGCAAGAGCCAATTTCAGTATACTACATCTATTATAGCAAATGCTTACAGATTTTCAAGTCCTAAATGATGATATGCATATTCTGTCACAACTCTTCCCCGCGGCGTACGATTTATGAAGCCGTTTTTTATCAAATACGGTTCATAAACATCCTCAATCGTTCCGGCATCTTCTCCGATTGCCGCCGCAAGTGTATCCAGACCGACCGGACCACCGTCAAATTTCTCGATCATGGTTTCCAGAATATTCCTGTCAATATGATCCAGTCCCATTTTGTCCACATCCAAAAGATCCAGCGCTGTTCTGGCAACCTCCCCCGTAATGACACCGTCATAGCGCACCTGGGCAAAATCACGAACCCTCTTTAATATCCGGTTGGCCAGTCTCGGTGTGCCACGGCTTCTTCTGGCAAGTTCAAGTGCTCCTTCCTGATCAATTTGAACGTTTAAGATCCGTGCCGAATGCTCAATGATCACCTTTAATTCTTCAACCGTATAAAACTCGAGTCTGTGGATCACCCCAAAGCGATCCCGTAACGGAGCAGACAAAAGTCCCGCTCTCGTAGTGGCACCTACCAGCGTAAATTTGGGCAGATCCAGACGAATGGATCTGGCACTGGCACCTTTTCCGATCATGATATCGATCACAAAATCCTCCATGGCAGGATAAAGGACCTCCTCTACCTGACGATTCAGTCTGTGGATCTCATCCACAAACAACAGATCGCCCTCTTCCAGATTGTTTAAGATTGCCGCCATTTCTCCCGGCTTTTCGATTGCCGGGCCGCTGGTCACCTTCATATGCACCCCCATTTCATTTGCAATGATTCCAGCAAGCGTTGTTTTCCCCAATCCGGGCGGTCCGTAAAACAACACATGATCCAGCGCATCCTGTCTCTGTTTGGCTGCTTCAATATAAATTTTCAGATTTTCTTTTGCCTTTGCCTGACCGATATAATCATCCAATGTTTGAGGTCGAAGACTTCCCTCAAGCTTGATATCCTCTTCCTGAAGACTGGTCTCTATGATCCTGCCTGCCATACCGGAAATTCCTTTCTATAAAAATGCAAGCTGCTTTAATGCCAGCTTCAAAATCTGTTCCACATCCATTTCTTTCTCAATCGGGACTGCCGAAACCGCCTTAACCGCATCCGCTCTGGAATAACCGAGTGCCGTCAAAGCTTCTACCGCTTCCTTCCGGCTGTCATAATAAACATCCCCCGCATGAAGTTCATCCTCCGAAACAATCGTCTGTCCCAATGTATCTTCTACGGAAATTTTCCCTTTCAGATCCAGTATAATACGCTGTGCCGTTTTTGCTCCGATACCGGGCGCCTTGGCAATCTTCCCGGCATCTCCGGCATAAATTGCAAAACGCAGTTCATCTGCCGGCATCGCAGAAAGTACCGACTGTGCCCCCTTCGGACCGATCCCGTTGACCGTGATCAGCTGTTTAAATAAATACAGTTCATCCTTTGTCAAAAATCCGTACAGCCAAATGGCATCTTCCCGGACACTTGTATAGGTATATACCTTGATCTCACTGCCTTTTGGCGGAAGCAATCCTGCGTTGATCGACGGCATCTTTACATTATATCCGATCCCGTTCACTTCGACCACCAGATTGTCTTCTTCCATTTCTACGACCGTTCCCTTTAAATATGCATACATAATTCCACCGCCACTTTGATAATATCTAACATAAATGCTGTGATTCACAATGATATTGCACAGATATGTCAACTGTCCGCTTTTTCCTGCACATACTTCAGATATGGGGTGATTGTTTTCACTAATATCCCATTGACTGCTCCGGTAATTGCGCCCGCAAGCAGCAGAACCGGAAGATAATAGCTTAAATCTGTTCCCTTCAACAATATGCACGCTGCCAGAAACTGCCCGATATTATGTGCAATTCCTCCGAAAATACTGACATTGACCGGACTCATCCACTTTACCCGCAAAAGACACAGCATAATAACAAAGCTCAGGACTGCTCCTGCCAGACTATAGAGAATCGAAAACATGTTGCCAAACAAAAAGCCTGTCAACATAATGCGGCAACCATTTACGATCAAAGCATCCGCATATTGTTTCCTGCTCAGTAAAAACAGCACAAAGAAATTTGCAAAGCCCGGCTTGATACCCGGTGCACCGAAATAAACCGGAATCAGCGTCTCAATATAAGAAACAAGCATAGCAAATGCGATCATCAGCCCGTCATATGCAATTTGCCGCGTTTTACTGCGAGACCGCATCATATTCCGTCTCTCCTTCTCCGACAATCCGAATGATCATCTGATGCGGCAGACAGATAATGCTTTGTCCGACCTTCGATATCTTACCCTGTCTGATACAGTCATGATTGCCGCAATCCGCATCGGAAACCCATACCGTTCCCTGTTCTATATGCACAATATTATAGCTTCCGTCAGCACCCTCAACCCTAAATGTTTCTGTTTCATCCATTGAAAAAACAGCGCTTACTGTACCGTTCTGTACAATTTCAATCCGTGCCGCCCGTTGCGGAAGTATACAAGCCCGTATCAAAAATGCAATACAGAGCAATATCATCACAGATCCGAATACAAGCACATTTTTTCTTTTGTCCTGATTCTTTTCTTTCTGATACATGGTTCTGTCCGATTCTTTACCAAACTAAAAAGCAACCAGCCTGCTACTGATTGCTTTTTAGTATACCACATCCGAACATATGTTTCAATACTTTCTGTCTTTGTGCGAACTAACTTTTTATACGGATCTTTTCTGTTTTACACAAAATATAAAATTATAAGTATTACGCCCGCACCACACATCATGATACCGTTATTTTTGATCTTATTCACCATTGCTTCATCCTCACGGTATTTTGCCTTTACTGCTTTATCAGGCTTTACGATCATAAAGATCCCGATGCACAGGATGAGCACACCACAAATCAATGGAACTAACTTATACATGTTTTTCTCCTTTTACATTGATCTTATTTTAAGTAATTGCGGAACTCGTCCGTAAAGCGGAACCGGTGCTGATAGACCTATCGGTGACCGGCACTGTGAGTCCGTCGGTACTTAGGTGCCGTATTTTGGCACCTTATGTACCGCTACGGACGAGGTGTAGCGAAAGCGTGCCGGTCACCGATAGGTCTATCAGCACCGATTCCGCTTTACGGACAGAGTTTCGCAATCGCTCATGGTCTTATTTGTTATTGATATAATTCACAAGCCCTTCTGCTGCAATGATCTTCTGCATGAATTCCGGAAATGCCTGTCCCTGATAGGTCTTTCCCGTTGTAAGATCCGTGATCACACCCGTGTCAAAATTCACTTCGACCTCATCACCGTCACAGATCTCCTCGGCCGCCTCTTTACATTCCACAATCGGCAGACCGATATTGATGGCATTGCGGTAAAAAATGCGTGCAAAGGTTTCCGCAATGACGCAGCTGACACCGGACGCTTTGATTGCGATCGGTGCATGCTCTCTGGAAGAACCGCAGCCGAAATTCTTGGTTGCGACCATGATATCCCCGGTCTTTACATTTTTTACAAATTCGGTATCAATATCTTCCATGCAGTGCTTTGCCAGTTCTGCAGGATCCGATGAATTCAAATATCTTGCCGGGATGATGACATCGGTATCCACGTTATCCCCGTATTTATGTACCATTCCTTTTGCTGATTTCATATCTATCCTTTCCGAGTGCACAGACTCATCCTTCATTTTATTTCATTCTATCTAGTCTTCCAGCTCACACGGGCAGGAAATTTTTCCGGTGATTGCGCTTGCTGCTGCAACGGCAGGAGAAGCCAGATAGATTTCGGAAGTAATATGTCCCATTCTGCCAACGAAGTTTCTGTTAGTCGTTGATACACAGCGCTCGTTCTCTGCAAGGATACCCATATATCCGCCAAGGCACGGACCGCAGGTCGGTGTGCTGACAACAGCACCTGCTTCAATAAAGATCTTTAAAAGCCCTTCCTCCATGGCATCCAGATAGATCTTCTGTGTTGCGGGAATGACGATACAGCGCATACCGTCTGCAACCTTTCTGCCCTTTAAAACAGATGCCGCAATACGCAGATCATTCAGCCTTCCGTTGGTACAGGAACCGATTACAACCTGATCGATCTTAATATCTTCCTTGATCTCATCCACAGTTTTAGTATTTTCCGGCAGATGCGGGAATGCAACGGTCGGTTTTAAAGTACTTAAATCAATCGTGATCGTCTCATCATATTCCGCATCCTCATCCGGCTCATAAACCGTATATTCCTTTACGGAATGCTCCTTCATATAAGCGATCGTCAGATCATCCACAGGGAAAATACCGTTCTTACCGCCGGCTTCGATCGCCATATTGGCAATCGTAAAGCGGTCATCCATGCTCAGGTATTGAATGCCGTCTCCGGTAAATTCCATGGACTTATACAGTGCACCGTCCACACCAATCATCCCGATAATGTGCAGGATAATATCTTTGCCGCTGATCCATTTTGCCGGTTTTCCGGTCAGCACGAATTTGATTGCTCCCGGCACCTTGAACCAAGCTTTGCCTGTTGCCATACCGGCAGCCATATCGGTACTGCCGACACCGGTGGAAAACGCACCGAGTGCACCATAGGTACAGGTATGGGAGTCCGCACCGATGATCACGTCACCTGCCACAGTCAGTCCTTTTTCCGGCAAAAGTGCATGTTCGATTCCCATCTGTCCCACTTCAAAATAGTTTGTGATCTTATTGCGGCGCGCAAATTCGCGTACACATTTGCAATGCTCCGCAGATTTAATGTCCTTATTCGGTACAAAATGATCGGGAACGAGTGCGATCTTGTCTTTATCAAACACACCCTCCACTTTCATTTTCTCCATTTCATGAATTGCGACCGGACTGGTAATATCATTTCCGAGTACCAGATCCAGATCTGCTTCAATCAACTGTCCGGCTTTTACGCAGTCAAGTCCCGCATGTGCCGCCAGTATTTTCTGGGTCATTGTCATTCCCATAGCAAGCCTCCAACATACTCTGTATTCTTAAAACGATTCGGGTTCGATATCAAAACTTTTGATACCGTAGAAAAAACGCTCCCGATTCATACTTTGAAAAGGGAGCGCTGTTCTTGTGATTAATTGTTGATTAACTTATCCTCGCCATTCCAGCTATAAAGTTTTCTTACTTCTTCACCAACCAGCTCTGAAGGATGCTCTGCGGCTAATTTTCTCATTGCTTTGAAATGAGCCTGACCGCCTGCGGAAGACATATCCAGTAAGAAGTCTTTTGCAAAAGTACCATCCTGAATATCCTTTAAGATCTTCTTCATCGTCTTCTTGGTCTCTTCCGTGATGATCTTCGGTCCGGTAATATAATCACCGTATTCTGCCGTATTGGAAATGGAATATCTCATGCCCTTGAAGCCGGACTGATAGATCAGATCTACGATCAGCTTCATCTCATGGATACACTCAAAATATGCATTTCTCGGATCATATCCTGCCTCAACCAGAGTTTCGAAGCCTGCCTGCATCAATGCTACAACACCGCCGCAAAGAACTGCCTGCTCACCGAACAGGTCTGTCTCGGTCTCGGTTCTGAAGGTTGTCTCCAGAACACCTGCACGTGCGCCGCCGATTGCCAGTGCGTATGCCAGTGCCAGATCCTGTGCCTTTCCTGTTGCATCCTGATGAACAGCAACCAGACAAGGAACACCTTTACCTGCCTGATACTCACTTCTTACAGTATGTCCCGGTCCTTTCGGTGCGATCATGGTAACATCAACATCCTTGGGAGGTACGATCTGACCGAAATGAATATTGAAGCCGTGTGCAAACATTAACATATTGCCCGGCTCAAGGTTCGGCTCAATGTCCTTTTTGTACATAGATGCCTGTAACTCATCATTGATCAGGATCATAATAATATCTGCTTTCTTAGCAGCTTCTGCAGCTGTATATACTTCAAAGCCCTGAGCTTCTGCTTTTGCCCAGGATTTAGAACCTTCATAAAGTCCGATAATGACATGACAGCCCGACTCCTTTGCATTTAGTGCATGGGCATGTCCCTGACTGCCGTAGCCGATGACTGCGATTGTCTTGCCTTCCAATAAGCTTAAATTACAATCTTCCTGGTAAAAAATCTTTGCCATTTTTGTTCTCCTCCTGTTTGGAATTTTTCTTGATTTATAACAAAAGAAATCATTCTTCATCTGTTGGAATGGAAAATAATCCTTTTATTAACGTATTTTATATGTACTCTTTGTGCGGACGATAAAACAATGCTTTTGTCCGGATTCTGTTGACCAGATTAGTCAATCCAGATAACTCCGTCCGTACCTCGTCTGAGACCCGCAATACCGGTTCTTGCAAGCTCTAAGATTTCATAACCGGAAAGCAGATTTAAGAATGCATCAATCTTAGACTGATCTCCGGTAATCTCGATCATCAAACTTTCCGGGCTGACATCCACAATTTTTGCACGGAAAATATCCGCCATGGAAATGACACTCTGGCGATTGTCATTATCCGTGCGTACCTTTACCAGCGCAAGCTCACGATAAACACTCTCATCCGGCTTTAATTCACGCACATCTCTGACATCAACAAGCTTCGCCACCTGCTTCTCAATCTGCTGCAGAATCTCCTCGTCACCTGTAGCCACAATCGTGATCCGCGTAATCTTCGGATCCGCGGTAACACCGGCTGTGATGCTTTCGATATTATATCCGCGTCTGGAAAACAGACCGGAAATCCGGCTCAATACACCGGAGGTATTATCAACCAGTAACTGAAATACTCTCTTATGCATAGCTTATCCTTTCGTCTTAACTGACACTATCTGATATTTTAACAACTTCCCTTTAGTTTGTCAATGTAACTCGTTAAAGTACTTGCGTATTACAATCGTTAAAGTACTTTGCAATATTGCGGCATCTCCATTCAGTTATCCGCTTCCTGACACTTGGAAAGCGCCAACGTCCCGGTACGTGCCACTTCAACAATACTGATGGACTGGAACATCTGCAAGAGGAGCTTTACTTTCTCCGGCTCGTCACAAATCTGGATCGTCATCATATTCTTAGACATATCTACAATCTGTGCTTTTAAAATATCACAAATTTCCATAATATCACGGCGATTGTTCTTGTTATATTTTACCTTACAGAGCATAAGCTCACGACTGATGCTCTGAGGCTCGTCAAAAGTTTTCACCTTAATGACATCAAGTTTTTTGTTCAGTTGTTTCTCGATCTGCTCAATGGTACGTTTGTCTCCGGAACTGACAATCGTCATACAGGAAACTGCAGGGTCATCGGTCTCTCCTACGGCAAGAGAATCAATATTAAAGCATCTTCTGGAAAACAGCCCGGCAACCTTGCAAAGCACACCGGATCTGTTTTCTACCAAAACAGAATATATTTTTTTCATAATACCCTCCTATTTTACCAGATCCATCGGATCAATGCGGCATTCCATCAAAATCGCATCCTTAGCATCCAGAAATCTCCGGATCGCTGCTTCTGCATGATCCATATTTTCAAGGACAATGCATTCCATGTCATAAGCAGACGCAAGCTTTTTGATATCCGGACTTCCCGACAGATCTACAACGGAATAGTTGTCTTTATAGGTATAATGCTGATACTCACGAACCATACCCAGGTAATTATTTTTCATGACAATGATCTTAACCGGAACATGATGCTGTCTCATCGTTGCAAGTTCCATCATCGACATCTGGAAAGAACCGTCTCCGCATACCGCAACAACCTGCCTGTCCGGTGCCGCCAGTTTTGCGCCGATTGCGGCAGGAATGGAATAGCCCATGGTTCCCATGCCTCCGGATGTTAAAAACTGACCTTTTTTCACAATATGATAAGCACAGGACCAGATCTGATTCTGTCCGACATCGGCAACATAGATCGCATCATCTTCCATGGCTTCCGAAAGCATCGGAATAAATTTCGCAGGGTCCACAAAACCGGGATGCTCCGTTCTCTTGATTTTTAATGTGTCACGATATTCATCCAACTGTCTGATCCATGCTTCGCTTTCCGGCTGGATCTCCTGTTCCAGAAGATCTTTGAAAATATGCTTTGCATCACCGACAATAGGAATAGTCGGACCTGCATTTTTGCCGATCTCTGCAGGATCGACATCAATATGTACCAATACTTTATTCCGTGTAATCAGATCCGGCTGACTGACGGCACGATCTGCCACGCGGGCACCGACCATCAACAGCAGATCGGATTCATTCATTGCCCGGTTTGCATACGGCTGTCCGTTATTACCGACCATGCCGTAATACAACGGATGTTTGGTCGGCATGACTCCGATTCCCATCATGGTAGAAACCACCGGGATATTGTGCTTTTCAGCAAATTCCTGAAGTTCCTTCTGTGCATCACTGAGCAGTACACCGCCACCGGCGCAGATAATCGGACGCTCTGCTTTTTCCAGTTCTTTCACAACCTTTTTGATCTGTACCATATTTCCCTTTACCGTAGGCTTATAGGTACGAAGTGCAACACTTTCCGGATATCTGAACTTACTGATGGATGCATTCTGGATATCAATCGGCACATCGATCAGAACGGGGCCCTTTCTTCCTGTTGACGCAATGTGAAAAGCTTCTTTAAAAATACGCGGAATATCTTCCACATTTTTTACAAGATAGCTGTATTTTACAAATGATTCCACAGCTCCGGTAATGTCCGCCTCCTGAAATACATCACTTCCGAGCAGCTCACTGTTTACCTGCCCCGTAATACAGACAAGCGGAATACTGTCGGCAAATGCCGTCGCAATTCCAGTGATCAGATTAGTCGCACCCGGACCGCTTGTAACGGCACAAACTCCTACTCCGCCCGTTACACGTGCCATACCGCTTGCACAATGTGCGGCATTCTGCTCCGTACGGATCAGGATCGTACGGATATCGGATTCCAGAATACTATTATAAAAGGGACAGATTGCCACACCGGGATAACCATATACCGTTGTGACTCCCTCCGCTTCCAGACATTTTACCATTGCATCTGCACCATTCATTTGTTACACCAATCCCTTCATATCATTTTATCATCGGCATTGACAGCCGTTTACTTTAAAATATCATTTCAGATTTAAAAGACGCTTTACAACAACAACCGCTTCTGCCGCATCCTTGGAATAGCCGTCCGCACCGATTTCCTCAGCATAATCATTGGTAATGACAGCACCTCCGATAATAATCTTACAGTCCAGATTTTCTTCCCGTGCCAGTGTAATCACTTCCTTCATCTGAAGCATGGTGGTCGTCATAAGCGCCGACAACGCGATAACCGCGGCATGCTCGTTTCTGGCTGTTTCAATAATCGTCTCTTTCTCAACATCCTTACCCAGGTCGATTACTCGAAAGCCGTGATTTTTTAACATCAATGCCACAAGATTCTTTCCGATATCGTGGATGTCCCCTTTGACGGTTGCGATCACGATGGTTGGAAGTTCTTCCCCCGTCCTCTGTGCCGCAAGATGCGGTTCGAGTACCGCAATGGCAAGCTTCATCGCTTCCGCACTGTTAATCAGCTGCGGCAGGAAATATTTTCCTTTTTCAAACAGAATACCGACCTCATCAATTGCCGGCATCAGGGCATGATTCAAAATATGGGATGCCTCAACACCACCTGCCAACAACTGTTCTGCAATCATGGCGCTATCGGATTTTCTTCCTTTCAGTACTGCCTCATAAATCTCCGAAAGTTCGGTCGGAATGACCGGACTGCCCATTTCAACAGTATTTGCAAGATGATCTGATTGCGATGCCACACTTTCTTTACCTGTTACTTCTTTACCCGAAGTCTGAGATACTGTTTTTGCACTGTCGCTTTGAAGTGCAGTCTGTGCTGCTTTGGCTGTCTCCGCCTCATCCCGTTCTTTCATTTTACTCGTATATTCAATATAACGAAGATCTGCGTTCTCTTTATGCAGCAGCAGATCTGCCGCGAACGCGGTATTCATAAGCAGTCTTTGTGACGGATTGGCAATTGCCATCGTCAGCCCCTGTTGGATCGCCATTGTTAAGAAAGAAGCATTCACATAGCTTCGTTCCGGCAGTCCGAAAGAAATATTGGATAATCCGCAGGTTGTTGCAATATCCCGCTCCTTACAATAAGCAAAGGTTTGCAGGGTGTTCGCTGCCGCCTCGGGATTCGCACCGACCGTCATGACCAAACCGTCAACAACAATATCCTGCCTTCCCAGCCCGTAGTCAGCAGCTTTTTCTATTAACGTTTCGATAATCTGTACTTTTTCTTCAAAAGATTCCGGCAATCCGTTATCCGACAACGGAAGCAGGATCACCATGGCGCCATATTTTTTTGCCAGTGCAAGCAGAGGTTCGCACTTTTCCGATTCCAAAGACACGGAATTGATCAATGCTCGTCCGGGATATCTGCGCAGTGCCGCTTCCATAACCTCCACATGAGAAGAGTCAACAGAAACCGGCAGATTGGATACGGTTGTAACTTCCTCCAGTGCACGCAGCATCATGTCTTTCTCATCAATACCGGACATTCCCATGTTGACATCCAGAATAGATGCCCCCATTTCTTCCTGTTCCATTGCAAATTTTGATACCATGGAAAGAGAGCCTTCCCTCAGTTCCGCCTGTAGTTTTTTCTTACCGGTAGGATTGATTCGTTCACCGATGACCATAAACGGACTGTCTGTCGTAAAGGCAACCGTCTTACGCTCGGAAGTCAGATAATGAATTTTCTTTACTCTGTTATCGACATCCGGATTTATACACCGGCTTTCCGAAAATGCATTCGAGGAAGCATATTTCTCCGCTAGCATTTGTTTTGTTTTGGTAATATATTCCGGACTTGTACCGCAGCAGCCGCCGACAATGGATGCACCTGCCTCAATCAACATCTGCATCTGCTTTGCAAATTCTTCCGCATCCATGGAATATCCCGTAGTTCCGTCCGGCATCAGACACGGCATTCCGGCATTCGGCTTTGCTATAATCGGAACAGTCGCCACTTCTGCCATTTTCCGAATCAGGGATGCCATCTGATCCGGTCCTGTGGAACAGTTAGCTCCGACAGCATCCGCACCCAGACTCTGTAATGTAATAACCGCAGTCTGTGCATCCGTACCGTATAAAGTACGTCCGTCCTGTTCAAAGGTCAGCGTTGCCATTACCGGGAGATCGCAGGTCTCCTTTGCCGCAATCAATGCTGCTCTTGTTTCCTGAAGGCTCATCATTGTTTCAATAACCAATAAATCAACGCCTTCCTCTACAAGAAAACGGATCTGCTCTTTATATACATCAACCAATTCTTCAAAATCAAGGCTTCCGATAGGGGCAAGCTGCACTCCGGTCATCGTCAGATCTCCTGCCACCAACGCTTTTTTGTCAGCCGCTTTTCGGGAAATTGCCACCAGTCTGCGGATCATTTCCTCCTGCTGTGCTTCCATGCCGTATTCCTTTAACTTCAAACGGCTGGTCGTAAATGTCGGAGCATAAATAATATCACTTCCTGCCGCAACATACTCCTGTTGCAGTTTCAGCATAACATCCTCATGCTCTAAAATCCACTGTTCCGGGCACACTCCCGCCGGCATGCCGGCTTTCATCAGATTAGACCCTGTTGCACCATCCAGAAAAAGCACTTTTTGTAAGCAAGCTTCCCGAAATTCCTGTTTGTTCACGATATTGTCCTGCCTTTCCACTTGCATTCCCAACAAATTCTAGTGTTTCAATCATATCATTTTTAGATTCTATATGCAATATTTCCTGTATAACAAAAGAACCCGGAAATCTCCGGGTTCTTTTACATTCTATTGATATTATTTCAAGAAATTACATCTGAGGTGCCTGATCCTTCTTTGCTCCAAAAAGCGGAAGTAACAGAACAACAACAATAGCGATTGCTGCAATTACCATAAGCCAGAAGAAGAAGTTTACGCTCATGCTGTATGATCCGCCAAAAGCTTCAATCATTTCAATTGCTGCCTTTTCCTCTGCTCCAAGACCGAGATGAGCTAACTGCTGGATCAGTTTGAAAATACAGAAAAGAGCGTTAATTACTGCAAGGATCAATGCGGAATTATTCTTCTTTAAGAAAAGAATAACTGCCGTAAGAACAAAAAGCACAAGCATAAATGCACCATATACAGTCATAATGGAAGTAGCTTCTTTTATACTCTCACCCATATAACTTGCTTTTTCTACAACCTTCGCAAGTAATGTGCTTACCACACCTACAGCACATAAAATTACTGCAATAAAATTAATAGAAGGTGCTGTCTGTGAAAAAAAGTTTGATTTATTCATTATTTTCTCTCCTCTCATATCGATTTAATATAATCTTACGATATGTACTTATAATGTTTATTGTCTTTTAGTCTTTCTTGATCTTCATCCAGATGAACGGTGCTGCAACAAGAGTAACGGATGCAAGCAGATAAAACCAGAAGCCAACGCTCAGATTGATACTATCGATTCCACTTGCAGTTGCACCGCCAAAAGTCCATGCCGAAATAAACAGCAGGAAATTGACACATGATCCCAAAAATGCCATAAACTCCATTCTAAGGAAATACAATACACCTACAGCAATTGCAACGATCAAAATGAACCATCCCAGTTTGAATCCTGCATCGTTCATATCAGATGAAATCATGCTATAATTTTCATCAGAATACTTGACATGAATGAACGGAATAAATACACTGATCAGCGCAACGATTGCTGCAATGACTCCGATCAAATCGATTGTTGTGATCTTGCTTACAAGATTCTTAACAGAAAACAGACCTTTCATCGGGAAAGGTACTCCGGGCTGTTTTGCCGTAAGGAATCCAAGCGGATTGCTCTTTGGCTGCATCGGCATACCGTATCCGGGCATCGGCTGTCCATTGTATATCGGCTGTCCCTGCATAGGCTGACCCATCATCGGCTGTCCCTGCATAGGCTGACCCATCATCGGCTGTCCCTGCATGGGTTGCTCCGGCATAGGCTGACCCATCATCGGCTGCTGCGGTGCCTGAGGGTTAGAAAATGCCGCGCCACAGTTAGGACATACGGCAGAATTGTCCGGAACCTGTGTTCCACACTGATTACAAAACATATGTTACCATCCTTTCTAAATTTTTTATAAAGTTTTCATACACATATTATCATAGATTATGTGGAAGTTCAATCAAAAATGTCAAAATATAGTAAGTTTAGCAAATTATTTACATACAGGTAATTTCAGTAAATCCTATCCTTGTATTGAATTTTACACATCAATATGTTAGATTTGATTCATACTCGAAAGTTTTGAAGATGCATTCTCTCCTTCCTTCAAAACCCTTATTTTTTACAATCATTGTTTCAAAAATTATTGTTATAAAACAGAGGACACTATGAATCATATTATTCCCATACATAACAATCATAAAATCATTGTCTGCCTTTGCAGCATTCTCCTGCTTTCTTTTTTGCTCTCCGGCTGTGGCAGTAAAAAAGATCAGGAACTGGAAACCTTCCGGACACAGTTGGACGATTTTTCAGCCGCCGTTCTGGAATTAGACACAAGTATTAACGGCATCAATCCAACCTCGGATGACGCCGTCAAGATATTATTGTCCTATTACGATACATTGGAAACTGAGTTTGAAAAGCTTGCTGCGATTTCCGTTCCTGAAGAATACAGTGATGTTGCACGTCTTTCCGCCAAGGCAAGTGAATATATGTCAGATGCTGTATCCTATTATCATATAGCATTCGAAAGCGAAACTTTAGATCAGGACATCCTTTCTCTTGCTTCTTCCTATTATGAAAAAGCATTTGAGTTTGTCAATTATATCGGTCAGGTCCTGATGGGCGCCGATATTACTTTCCAATCCGATACGGAAGATTCTTCCGGAAATTAATCAATTTCCGGTTCTTCTTCTAACAGACGCATCCCTGCAGTACCCGTCACCGGTAAGGAAAATACGATTGATTTCGCTTTGGAGTTCATTCCGGCTTCGTCCATGATCACTCTCATAACCGCGTTCTTATCTTCCTTCCGAACAACGATATACACAATTTCCTTTTCGGCTGCCAGTGTTACACCAAGGAACTTTTCCGCTCCCTGCATACCTGTTCCTTTTGCGTGAATGACCGTTCCTCCTCCGGCATTGCATTTTCTTGCAGCATCCATGATCAATTCCGTATAGCCCTGATTGGCAATGACTACCAACAATTCATATTTTGTATCCTTCAAGCTTGACTCCTCCCCTATCTCAAAATTCTGGTTCTCAGTCAGAAATTCCAATTGTTTTTTTCCGCCGATACTGCTCATGGGTATGATAAAAGCAATGCCCGTACCGGGTACGTCAATACACATTTCTTTTTGCAGACCTCTTTTGATCTTCTTCCAGCTTTCCTTTGTCACCACAGAAAAGATCACTGATTTTTCCGTATTCTCCAGTCCGAAATAATCGAGTATTTCGTTTCCGGCCGTACCCTTTCCGAGCATGATAAAGTTCACAAAAATACCATACTTCTCATAAAATTCCGCAAATTCTCTGGTATGATTCCGGTCAATAATCGCAACCATCAGAAACAACTGATCCATACATATACCCTTTCCGTTTCTTCCCAGCCTGTCAGCACCAACCGCATTTTATAATTCGATGATTGCATCCTCATCAAGAAGCGCAAATGCATTTTCGGATATCACAGCAGGAGAAATTGTCTGTTTTCTGCGCTCTTTCAGCTTTGACACGATTCCGAGCAGCTGAATCGTGATCAGAGGCGTCATGGCAACCATTGATACAACACCGAATGCATCCGTTACAATATTTCCGCCAACTGCCATGCATGCTCCCTGTGCCAGTGGAAGCAGAAAAGCTGCCGTCATAGGACCCGAAGCAACGCCACCAGAATCAAACGCAATTGCGGTATAGATTTTCGGCACAAAGAAAGAGATTCCAAGTGCAATCGCATACCCCGGGATCAAAAACCACAGAATGGAAATCCCTGTGAGCACGCGTACCATGGCAATTCCGAGAGATATTGCTACGCCAATGGAAAGACTCGTTCCCATTGCCCGTGCCGAAATCGCACCGTCGGTTATTTCCTCCACCTGTTTGTTAAGCACATACACCGCAGGCTCCGCTTTCACGATAAAGAATCCCAGAATCATTGCGATCGGTATGAGAATCCACGGATGTTCGGAAGAACCAAGGACACTTCCCAGATAATTTCCTGCCGGCATAAATCCAACATTCACACCTGTCAAAAATAATACCAGTCCGATATACGTATAAAGCAGTCCGATGCAGATCTTTAAAAGCTGACGCTTTTTCAATTTCAGCACTGTAACCTGAAAAATTGCAAAGAATATTATGATAGGCAAAAGAGAAACTGCGATCTCTCCTATGTACGTCGGAAAGCCGTCCCGAAACAAAGCCCACAGCTGTGTAGAATCTTTCAGCTCCGGTATCACAGGCGGTTGATAAGCGCTTTCCTCCGGATGATAGATCATGCCGAGAATCAATACCGATAATATCGGACCGATCGAGCAAAGTGCCACCAGACCGAAGCTGTCATCCGCAGCATGGCGGTCATTACGGATTGCAGACACACCGACACCAAGCGCCATGATAAACGGTACTGTCATCGGTCCCGTTGTCACACCACCGGAATCAAAAGCAACGCTCTGAAAACTCTTTGGAACAAAGAAAGCAAGCACAAAAACAATCAGATAAAAGAATATCAGCAGCTTAGGCAATGCGATTCCAAACAGCATACGCAAAAGCGCGATCACAAGAAACACACCGACACCGCAGGCGACCGCCAGAATCAGCGTCATATTGGGAACAGACGGCACCTGTTGGGCAAGCACCTGCAAATCCGGCTCCGAAATCGTAATAATAAAGCCGAGCAGAAAGGACAATGCAATAACGATCCACAGTTTTTTCGTCCGCGTCATACAGGCACCGACCTTTTCTCCCATCGGTGTCATGGAGAGCTCTGCTCCGAGAGTAAAAAACATCATACCCAGTATCAGAAGAACCGCTCCCATCAAAAAGCACAGCAGAATGCTGGGGGAAATCGGTGCTACAGAAAAACATAAAATAAGCACAAGAAGAATCGTCGGTAATACTGCAACCAACGATTCTTTCAGTTTTTTACGCAAATTCTCTCTTAAAACATTTCCGGACTTCAAGCCATTCACCTCATGCCGCCATAATATAATACCTTCATCATTTTATTCATTTGTCATTTACTATAGTTTTATAATATCGATAAAAATGCCAAAAGGCAAGATATAAGCTTCTCTGTTTATACATTTTTAATTAACTGATATATTTGTATAAATATAACAACAAAAACAGACAAAAAATGCCGCAATCCCTAAAGATTGCGGCATTTAAAGTATGCAATATAACCCTTTTCTTAGAACTTACCTGCCTTTGCTGCTTCCTCAATAGAAACTGCAACAGCTACGGTAGCACCTACCATCGGGTTGTTACCCATACCGATCAGACCCATCATTTCTACGTGAGCCGGAACGGAGGAAGAACCTGCGAACTGTGCATCGGAATGCATACGTCCTAAAGTATCGGTAAATCCGTAGGATGCAGGACCTGCAGCCATGTTATCCGGATGAAGGGTACGACCTGTACCACCGCCGGATGCTACGGAGAAGTATTTCTTGCCTGCTTCGATTCTTTCTTTCTTATAAGTACCTGCTACAGGATGCTGGAATCTGGTAGGATTGGTAGAGTTACCGGTAATGGATACATCTACGTTTTCCTTCCACATGATTGCAACACCTTCCGGAACGGAGTTTGCACCATAGCAGTTTACTTTGGAACGAAGTCCGTCAGAGTAAGCGATTCTCTCGATTTCCTTTACTTCGTTTG
The DNA here is from genome assembly GCA_051888775.1 of Lachnospiraceae bacterium. Classification (GTDB taxonomy): domain Bacteria; phylum Bacillota; class Clostridia; order Lachnospirales; family Lachnospiraceae; genus JBJFCE01. Next base: position 101,106 of record JBJFCE010000032.1, read on the forward strand.
TATAAGGATCATACTCTGTTTCAACAAAGGTAAAGCCATTGATTCTGGAAATGATCTTTGCAGCATCCTTTCCAAGACCGTTTAAGATAACACGAAGCGGTTTCTGACGAACCTTGTTTGCCTTTTCTGCGATACCGATCGCACCTTCTGCTGCTGCAAAGGACTCATGTCCTGCAAGGAAACAGAAGCAGTCTGTATCTTCTTCCAGAAGCATCTTGCCAAGGTTACCATGTCCGAGACCTACCTTACGGGTATCTGCTACAGAACCCGGAATACAGAAAGCCTGAAGTCCCTCTCCGATTGCTGCTGCTGCATCGGATGCCTTCTTGCAACCCTTCTTGATTGCGATTGCAGCGCCTACGGTGTATGCCCAGCAGGCATTCTCAAAGCAGATCGGCTGAATCTTCTTTACCTGCTCGTAAACGTCCAGCCCAGCATCTTTTGTGATTTTCTCTGCTTCCTCGATAGAAGCAATACCATAACTATTCAAAACGGAATTGATCTTGTCAATTCTTCTTTCATATGATTCAAATAATGCCATCGATTTTGTCCTCCTTCTGATTATTCTTTACGCGGGTCAATGATCTTTACTGCATCATCTACACGACCGTACTGTCCGCATGCTTTCTCATAAGCAGTATTAGGATCATCACCTTTTTTGATGAAGTCTGTCATCTTACCAAGGCTTACGAATTTGTAACCGATGATCTGGTCATCTTTATCAAGTGCGATGCCTGTTACATAACCCTCTGCCATTTCCAGATAACGAGGACCTTTCTTTAATGTACCATACATAGTACCAACCTGGCTTCTGAGACCCTTTCCAAGATCTTCCAGACCTGCGCCTACCGGAAGTCCTTCCTCAGAAAACGCACTCTGGGTACGTCCGTAAACGATCTGAAGGAACAGCTCTCTCATAGCGGTATTGATTGCATCACATACAAGGTCAGTATTCAATGCTTCCATAACGGTTAATCCCGGAAGGATTTCTGCTGCCATAGCTGCGGAATGTGTCATACCGGAGCAGCCGATTGTCTCAACAAGCGCTTCCTGAATGATACCTTCCTTTACGTTCAGGGTTAATTTGCAGGCACCCTGCTGCGGAGCACACCAGCCTACACCATGTGTCAGACCGGAAATGTCTTCTACTTTCTTTGCCTGAACCCATTTTGCTTCTTCTGGGATCGGAGCACAGCCATGATGAACACCCTGTGCTACTGTACACATTTCTTCAACTTCCTTAGAATAAATCATGTGAAATCTCCTTTCGATTTATGTAATTATACTTTGGTAACAGATACTTTTCACATCTGTACAAACCGCTTCTTTTATTTTCGCATATCTTGTCGAAAAAATCCAGTATTTTTTCAGGTACATGCAAAAATCATTTTTCAGGCACATGCAAAAATCATGGTCTATTCTGATTTGGGAACAATATGGTCTGCATCTTTAAAAATATGTTTTTCCGGAATAACTCCGCGTACTCTGGAGATCGGATAGATATTTGTGTTTCTGCCAATGACCGTACCGGGATTAAGGACAGAATTGCAGCCAACTTCGACGTTGTCTCCGAGCATGGCGCCGAATTTCTTTAATCCGGTTGCAATCTCTTCTCCCGCAAACCGATCCTTTACAACAACCAGAGTCTTATCGCTCTTGACGTTTGAGGTAATGGAGCCTGCACCCATATGTGCCTTGAAGCCTAAAATACTGTCTCCGACATAATTGTAATGCGGCACCTGAACCTTATTAAAAAGCACTACATTCTTAAGCTCCGTGGAGTTTCCGACGACGGCACCTTTTCCTACAATAGCACTGCCGCGGATGAATGCACACTGACGAACCTCCGCATCCTCATCAATGATACACGGTGCTCCAAGATAAGCGCTGTCAAATACCTTGGCGGATTTTGCTACCCACACATGCTCCGCACGCTCCTCATAAAGCTCCTTTGGCAAAGATTCCCCCAGACGAATAATAAACTCCTTAATATCCGCAAGCACCTCCCAAGGATAAGTCTTTCCTTCAAAAAGCTCTGCCGCAATCGTCTCCCTTAAATCATAAAGATTTTCAATTTTTGCTGATTCCATAATGTTTTCCTTTCATTCATTTTAATTACTCTATTCATCAATATCCATAAATCTTCCACACACTTCAAACACGCGCCTCATCATAACACCTATTCTATCCTGCAACTTGCACGAAACAGACTGTCAAAGAAACAGTGTTATCAAGTGAGACCCTGTGAAAACGCCGGTACCTAGTCGCTGTACTTTAGCGACTTAGTACCGCTGCGTTTGAACCGGAGCGAGAGCGTGCCGAACGGATAACACTGTTTCTTTGACAGTCGTCCCTCCGTTCCTACTTCTTATAATACCCGGCCGCCTGATCAAACTTCTGATACAAATACCCCTGATTATTCAGCTTCTTTACATAATCAGTCCGACGGATCACAAAGCCCTTCAGCTTCTCCATATATTCCTCTTCAGTGATGCTACCGTCCGCAACACCGGTCAGCCCCTTTTCCCAGCTTGCCGTCAGGGCCGGATCAAGCAGTGACTTCATGGAGCTGTCCACGACATCATAGATCATTTCTCCCATAAGTGTCGGCGTAATGATCTGTGTCTTTTTATTGAGGTTTAGATATCCGATATGAAACAGCTTTTTCAAAATCTCGGCACGTGTTGCACTCGTACCGATGCCGCTTCCTTTAATCTGTGCACGCAGATCCTCATCCTCGATAAACTGTCCGGCATTTTCCATTGTCAGGATCATGGAACCGGAATTGTAGCGCTTCGGCGGTGAGGTCTCGCCTTCTTTGATAAAGTACTCTTTATTTTCAATCGGATCGCCTTTTTTCAGCTTGGACAGGATCTCCAAAAATCGCGCATCGCACTTCATATCCTCTTCCGTGCCTTCTTCTCCCGACATAGTATCGGAGTTTTCGTCTCCCTCTTTTGCATTTTCCCTTCCGGTATCCTCCGGTCTACGGTCTTCTTTTTTGGCAAAAGAATAGGATGCTACCGCAAGATACCCCTCCTGCATTAAGACCTTAAAATTGGAAAAGAAGCATTCCCTGTCCGTCCGGATCACAAGCGCCACCTTTTCATACACCGCCGGCGGATAAAAGATGCTAAGGAAACGTCTGACAACGATCTCATAAATCTTTGCCGCGGTCGGATTCAGGGAAGAAAGTGCCGACAATCCCTGTCCTGTCGGAATAATCGCATAGTGATCTGTGATCTGTTTGTCATTGACATATCTGGACTTGGCGATTTTTTGATAACTGCCGCTTTCCAGAATCTCTTTTGCATAATTTCCTGTCTGTCCGTTTGGCAGTTCATAAGAGCACTGTGCATAGGAAATCAGCCCTCGGATATTTTTATCGATTACTTTGGCAACCGCACTGGAAAGCACTCTTGCATCGGTTCTCGGATAAGTCAGGAGCTTCTTTTCATACATTTCCTGAATATAAGCAAGTGTCTGATCCGGACTGATCTTAAAATATTTGGAGCAATCGTTTTGAAGCTCCGCCAGATTATACAAAAGCGGCGGATTTTTATTTTCTTTTTTGCGTTCGATCTTCTCTACAACGGGCTGCACGCAGGCTGACACCTGTTCGATCAGTGCCTGTGCATCCTCGCGCTTCTTAAAGCCGTTTTCTTTGTATAAGAGCGGCGAATCTTCATAAGCAGAGCCTTTCGTGACACGCCATTCACCCTCAAAGCCTTTTCCGCTCAAATCAAAGGTGCCGAGCACTCTGTAAAACGGCGTCTTGACAAACTCACGAATCTCCCGTTCCCGCTTTACGACCATGCCGAGCACACAGGTCATGACACGACCGACCGATACGACACCGCGGTCCGCTTTCAGATAGTTCTTGATCGGTGTACCGTATTTTAACGTCAGGACACGCGAAAAATTGATACCCATCAGATAATCTTCCTTGGCACGCAGATATGCAGCGGCACAAAGATTGTCATATTCGGACAGATCCTTTGCTTCGCGCACACCGCGCAGGATCTCTTCCTCGGTCTGGGAATCGATCCAGACACGCCTGCGCTCTTTTCCTGTTACATTAGCCTGCTGTTCCACCAGACGATAGATATATTCTCCTTCGCGTCCGGAGTCGGTACAGACATAAATGACAGAGACATCCTCTCTTGTCAAAAGCGAGCTGACGATCTGATATTGCTTGGCAACGCTGTCGATCACCTCATACTTATATACCTCCGGTATAAAGGGAATCGTGTCCAGCCTCCAGCGTTTTAATTTTTCATCATAAGCATCCGGATAACTCATTGTAACCAGATGACCGACACACCATGTAACGATCGTGTCTGCCGACTCTATATAGCCGTCCTTATTCTGACCGTTCACCTGAAGTGCCTTGGCAAATTCTCTTGCCACACTCGGTTTTTCGGCAATAAATAATCTTTTTCCCATAATTACTGTTCCAATATATTCTCAAATAACGATACGATCTGTATCGACTCGGGTGCATCTGTATTTTGGGCGGAAAACACTCCTTCTGATGCCATATCAACACCTTTTTCCGTAAAAACAATTATATGATCATAAGAAATTCCTGCCTTGCGGACGCAGAACCGGTACCAGTCCAAATCCTCCTGTGTTACCGCTTGGGCACGCTTGGTAAATATAATAAACGGTTTCCCCTGCTCCCGTATTGCATTCTCACTCTGTTTTTCCTGCTCCGGCAGCGCTATAACGGGAATATCACCCGACTTACCAACCCATTCTTCGCATTTGACAGCTTTCGGAAGCTCCTTCATCATTCCTTCGCTTAACAGCTGTGCAGCGACTTTGGCATAGGAATATTCCAGATATTCATCCAGTTGATCCTGAATATATGCTTTGTAAAAAGCTTCCTTTTCCATAAACTCCAGTTTGTTTCTATGCTCATAAATAAACCTGTACCAGAAACGGATCATCGGATTGGTAATGCGATAGATTCCCTTTCTGGAATCATCACGCGCCTCCGCACCATAGGAATATACTTTTTCCACGAGATCCAGTTCGATCAGATTCTTCAGATAGACACTGATCTTTGCCCTTGAAAAGCCCGTATACCGATACAGATCATTCAGCTTGGCATATCCATTGGCAATCATATACAGAATCGTTGCATAGACATTCGGCTCGCGCAGATTCTCACCGATATACCGAATCCCGTAATCATAGAACATCCCGTTTCTGTCCAGATACATTTCACAGATGATATCCTTCAGTGAATCATAACACAGACTCGTTTGAATCGCTGCCGGTCTGCCTCCCATCAGCGCATAACGGCAGAATGTCAGCTCTCTATCTTCCGCTCCGCACAAGCTTCTGATATCATAATAGGAATATTCTTTCATCTTAAGCAGCCCCTTGATCATAAATGCTGCCCTACCCATTTTTCTCCCCATGGAATTAGCAACAAAGCCAAGATTAGAGCTGCAAAGCACAATCAGGAAATGCTGTTCCGTATATGCTCCGGTAACCAGCTTCGTGATTTCTTCCATAAAACTTTCTCCCGAGCGCATCATATGATCGAATTCATCAATCATCAACAACTGCTTTTGCTTTGCCTCAAACGCATACTTGCGCAGAACATCTTCAAATGTAGGGAATGACGGCATTTCCGCCTCCGGAAACATCTCCCGGCATAAAAAAGCAGCCTGCTGTCGTTCGGATGCCGGCACTGCCTGATAATAAAACGCCTGATCATAGCGTTTCATAAGCTCCTGCAGCAGACTGGTCTTACCAAGTCCTGCCTCACCGTATAATACAAGCAGACCGCTTTCCTCTTTTTCATAGGCTGCACTGATATATCGAAGCATCTTATTCTTTCCCGGAAAATCCATAACCTTAAACCAAGCCTTTCTTTAAAGCTGTGTAACCAACAATGACTCCAATTCCTGCTCGGGCATCGGCTTTCCGAGATAAAAGCCCTGAATATTGTCACATTGGATATTTTTCAGGTATTCATACTGCTCCGCAGTCTCCACTCCTTCCGCAACAGTCTCAAAACCGAGTCTTTTTACCATGGAGATAATGGATTCGGTAATAATTCTGGTAGAATCATCCGTGATTAACGTATCAATAAAGCTCTTATCGATCTTGAGCGTATCGATTGGCAGACCTTTCAGATAAGACAATGAAGAAAACCCTGTACCGAAATCGTCTAAAGATACACGGATTCCGTAATCCCTGAGCATCCGCATCTTGGTAACAACCTCGTTAAAATCCTCAATCAAAACACTTTCGGTAATCTCCAGTTCAATTTCATTCGGCTCGATCTGATACTGTTCCAGCAAACTGATGATATTTGCCACAAAATCCGGTCTCTTATACTGAATTGCAGAAATATTAATGGACATAATTATTTGCCGGTTGTATTTATTCCGCCACTGTGCATAAGTCCTCATTGCTTCCGAAATAACCCAGTATCCGATTGTAATGATACTGCCCGTTTTTTCGGCAATCGGAATAAATTCTGCGGGGCTGATCATCCGCCCACTGTCATCCTTCCAGCGGATCAGTGCCTCGACGCCTCTGAGTCCGCCGCCTTTTATATCATACTGAGGCTGGTAATATAACATAAACTGCTTGTTTAATACCGCATCCTTCAGCTTCTTTTCAATCTGAATATTATGTAAAAACTGATCGATAATGGGTGCATCAAAATACTGAATCGCATTCTTTCCGGCTGCCTTTGCCTGAAACATGACAATCTCCGCATTGTTGATCAGTTCCAGTGCGGTTGACGCACTTTCCGGATATTCTGCCACACCGATACTGACAGAAATCTCCAGATTTTTCTTTCCGGTCAGAACGAACGGCTTCTCCAGACGTCCCCTGATCTCCTGATAAATCCGCTCCACACTTCTGTTGCCGCACGGATCATAAATTGCCATGCAGTAAATATCACTGTTAAAGTGGGATACCATAACATGGTCACTTTTAAATTCGCCGAGAAACTGTCCGAATACCTGAACAAGCTCATCACCGACAATAATTCCCTGACCGTCATTGATCTTTTTGAAATCATCAATGTCGATAAACATCACAGAAACGGTAGTATTTTCCCGCCCTGCCTGTAACAGCCACTCTGCCATTTTCCCGACAAAACAGTTTCTGTTATAGAGTCCGGTCAGCGTATCATAGTATGCCAGATAGGATAATTCATCATTTTGCAGCTTGAATCTCGTAATATCTCGGAACTTAATGACCTTTTCCTGCACATTTCCGTCTTCATCCTCGGTCATACTGACCTCACATTCAAACCATTGCTTTTTATCACGGATCTTGCACTCACAGCGCAATGACTGTGAATCAGTGTCTTCATTATCCAATACTCTGGCAAGCTTGGTCGCATCCAGCTCATCCACATAATGATAGATCTGTTCTATATCACTGACATTCTGCACATGAAAGCAGAAAAATGCCTGCCAGTTGCCCAGCACCTTTACACTATGCTCTTTTACAGAAACATAGAGGTAGGCACAGGAAGACATATCACATATCATGCGGTACATTTTTTCTCTGTCCGCAAGCTTTTTATTCATTGCATTCAGTAAATCTACCTGATAGCGAAGTTCATCCATATACCCACCTCCTTTCTTTTCATTCCTCTACGGAATCATTTCCGTATTTGTTCTGTAACTATTTCTGTATTTATTGCAGTATGCTGCTTCTGCAAAACATCTTTACTTCTTAGTGATATAACCCTGTGCCTTCAAAAGCTCCGCACACAGTACCGCACCGCCTGCCGCACCGCGAACCGTGTTGTGTGACAGTCCGACAAACTTCCAGTCATAAACGGTATCTTCTCTTAAACGTCCTACGGAAATGCCCATACCGTTCTCAAAATTGACATCCAGCGCAACCTGAGGACGATTATCCTCCTCTAAGTACTGGATAAACTGCTTTGGTGCGCTCGGAAGCTGTAATCTCTGCGGCTCACCGCTAAAGTTCACAAGCTTTTCGATCAACTGCTCTTTGGTCGGCTTCTTTTTGAACTTTACAAATACCGCTGCCGTATGTCCGTTTAATACCGGAACACGGATACACTGGCATGTGATCACCGGAGATGTTGCAGGCGCGATCACACCGTCCTTGATCTCTCCCCAGATACGCAGAGGCTCCTTCTCGCTCTTTTCTTCCTCTCCGCCAATGTAAGGAATGATATTGCCCACCATTTCCGGCCAGTCCTTAAAGGTCTTTCCTGCACCGGAAATTGCCTGATAGGTTGTAGCAACCACCTCATACGGCTCAAATTCTTTCCATGCGGTCAGAACCGGCGCATAGCTTTGAATGGAGCAGTTCGGTTTTACTGCGATAAAGCCTCTGGTCGTACCCAGGCGCTTTTTCTGGAATTCAATGACCTTCATATGCTCGGGGTTGATCTCCGGAACCACCATCGGCACATCCGGGGTCCATCTGTGCGCACTGTTATTGGAAACAACCGGGGTCTCGGTCTTTGCATAAGCCTCCTCGATTGCCTTAATTTCGTCCTTTGTCATATCCACTGCGGAAAATACGAAATCCACCTCGGATGCCACTTTCTCCACCTCGTTGACATTCATGACAACGATCTTCTTTACTGCTTCCGGCATCGGAGTATCCATTTTCCAACGACCGCCGACTGCCTCCTCATAGGTTTTTCCGGCAGATCTTTCGCTTGCTGCGATCGTGGTAACTTCAAACCAGGGATGGTTCTCTAATAACGAGATAAATCTCTGTCCTACCATTCCCGTTCCACCTAAGATACCGACTCTTAATTTCTCACTCATTTTAACAATATACTCCTTTCAAGTACTCCTCTATTTATAAAAAATAAATAGCCTTCTTTTGTCCGCCCGATGCGGAATTTTCATTCATTGACAATTTCTTGTACTCATGATCATTCATATCCATTGTTACTTTGCATCATCCGGCAAAGCGATCGCAGGGATTCCCTCACCCTTCAGGTACTCTTCCTCCAAGGCAATGACCTGTTTCATAGCCTCCATACCCGGTGCGCCGATTGTCAGACGCTTCTCTACGCAGTTCTTCAAGCTGACTGCTTCATAGAGATCTGCCTCAAACGCAGGACTTAATTCTTTTAACTCATCCAAGGAAAGTTCTTCGATACACTTGTCTTTTTCGATACAATACAGTACCATACGACCGATAATCGCATGGGCATCACGGAACGGGACACCTTTTCCGACCAGATAATCCGCAGCGTCCGTCGCATTGGTAAAGCCGTTCATGGCGCTCTTTGCCATAATCTCCCTGCGGAATTTTAAGGTATCCAGCATACCCGTAAATAACCGGATACAGCCTTTTACGGTATCGATCGCATCAAAGGTCAGTTCCTTGTCCTCCTGCATATCTTTATTATAAGCAAGCGGAAGTCCCTTCATCGTAGTCAGGATACTGATCAACGCGCCGTATACGCGTCCGGTCTTTCCTCTGACAAGCTCTGCGATATCCGGATTTTTCTTCTGCGGCATAATACTGCTTCCGGTCGAATAAGCATCATCGATCTCCACGAAGCGATACTCGTTAGAATTCCAGATAATGATTTCCTCAGAAAACCGGCTCAAATGCATCATCACCGTGGATGCCGCCGACAAAAACTCAATGACATAATCTCTGTCCGATACCGAATCCATGCTGTTTAAAGTAGGTCCCTCAAATCCAAGCAGGGACGCGGTATAGTTACGGTCAAGCGGATAGGTTGTCCCGGCAAGTGCTCCGGCACCGAGCGGACAATAATTCATTCTCTTATAAATATCGTGCATTCTGTCACGATCCCGGCGGAACATCTCGAAATATGCTCCGAAATGATGTGCCAGTGTGACAGGCTGTGCCTTCTGTAAATGCGTAAAGCCCGGCATATAGGTCTCAAGGTTGTCCTTCATGATCTTTAAGATCACTTCCAGAAGTTCCTTTAACAGTTGATCGATCTCGGCAATCTCTTTTCGTACATACAGACGCATATCAAGCGCCACCTGATCATTACGGCTTCTTCCGGTATGCATCTTCTTACCCGCATCCCCGATCCGCTCGATCAGCTTCGCTTCTACAAAGCTGTGCACATCCTCATATTCTTCGGTGATCTCAAGTGCACCGCTTTCCACGTCACTACGGATATCACTTAATCCCTTGACGATCGCATCTTTTTCGTCTTTTGTTAAGACACCCTGCTTGGCCAGCATGACAACATGGGCAATACTTCCTTCAATGTCTTCCTGCAAAAAACGCTTGTCAAATCTGACCGATGCATTGAAATGATATACCAGATCATCCGTCTCTTTTGTAAATCTGCCGCCCCACAGCTGTGCCATCGCATAATCCTCCAATTATTAAATCTAAGTTTGATAGTACCATACCCGGGAAATTTTTTCAACAAAATAGACGATTTTTTGCAAAAGTATCGGTCGACAAAAGAGTTATCCAAATACACAAAATCCGGAAATTTTCATACTATAAAATATAACTTTCAAGAGGTTTTCTATGAAGACGATTCTTTCCTTTCAGGATGTTCAATATAATTATCACTCCATGGACGGAGAAACGCCGGCATTAAAAGATGTGAATTTTGAGGTCTATGACGGTGAATTTCTTTCGATCGTCGGTCCGAGCGGTTGCGGCAAAACAACACTGCTCTCCATGATCGCAGGACTGTTGACACCACAGTCCGGTACCGTCTCGCTCTGTCCGGAGCTTTCCGAGCATGAGCATACAATCGGCTATATGCTGCAGCATGATCATCTGTTTGACTGGCGTACCATTTATAAAAACATCATGCTCGGGCTGGAGATCCAGCATGACCGGACACCGGAAAGCCGCCGCAAGATCGATGATCTTTTACGAAAATACGGACTGTATCAATTCCGTAACAAATATCCTTCCGAGCTTTCAGGCGGTATGCGCCAGCGTGCTGCGCTGATCCGCACATTAGTACTGGATCCCAAGCTTCTCCTATTAGATGAGCCTTTTTCAGCATTGGACTACCAGACCCGCCTGTCCGTCTCCACGGATATCGTGGACATTATTAAAAAGGAACAAAAAACCGCCATTCTGGTCACGCACGACCTGTCAGAAGCAATCAGTCTCTCGGATCGCATTCTTGTACTGACCAGCCGCCCGGGTACTGTGCTAAAATCGCTTCCTATTCACCTGACAAAACAGGGGACCGGGGCCGTTGCCGCCAGAAAATCTCCTGAATTTTCTGCCTATTTTAATGAATTATGGGAGGATCTGCATGGAAACGAATCCGCATAAATCCAGAGAACAGCTTCTTTTTGAGCGAAAATATCACCGCACCAGATATGTCAATAAGATCATCCAGATATCCATCTTTATTCTCTTTCTGCTTTTATGGGAAATAACTGCCGACCACGGAATCATAGACGCCTTCTTTTTCAGCTCGCCATCACGAATTGTCCGTACCTTCTGCCAGCTGGCTGCCAATAACGATCTGTTTACGCATATTAAAGTGACACTGTTTGAAACGCTTGTCAGCTTTTCGCTCGTTGTCGGTATCAGCCTTCTGCTAGCGATCCTGTTCTGGTACTTCAATCGACTGTCTACCATCTTTGAACCGTATCTGGTTGTTCTGAACAGTCTGCCCAAGTCTGCGCTGGCACCGCTCTTTATCGTCTGGCTGGGCACGGGCTTCAAAACGATCATCGTAGCGGGTATCAGCGTGGCGATTTTCGGCTCCATCATTAGTCTGTATAACGGTTTTCGAGAAGCCGACGGTGGCAAGGTACGCCTGATTTATACTCTCGGAGGCACCAAATCGGATGTCCTGAAAAAGGTTATCCTGCCCGGCAGCATTCCATTAATCATCAGTACCATGAAGGTCAACATTGGTCTGTCTCTTGTCGGTGTGATCATCGGTGAGTTTCTCGCCGCCAGACGGGGGCTCGGCTATCTGATCATCTACGGAACCCAGACTTTCAAGATGAATATGGTCATCACTTCATTGACACTGCTGTGCCTGATTGCTGTCTTTCTCTTTCTTCTTATTGATCTGCTTGACAAGCTGATCCGTAAAAAACATTGTCATACAAAAAACTGAATTTTCACTCTTGCCAAATGAGCGGATAGCATATATAATAATATTCGTCTTGTTAAGGCAAGTGCTTCCGTGGCTCAGTTGGTAGAGCAACGCATTCGTAATGCGTAGGTCGCCGGTTCGAGTCCGGCCGGGAGCTTTTATTTTTTATATTGGCAAAAGCGGTCTGCCATACAAGTTAAAATTTCTTTTCCGTGATTGCAAACGATATCAATTTGCGACAGCCTTAGGAACGTGAGCCGAGCAAATTCATATCGTTTGCAATCACGGGAAACAGTTTCTGACCTGTATGACAGACCGCTTTTTCTTTTATTTATATACTTTATATACGCTTTCCGACGCCAGACTTTCCGTATAACAACAACGGCAGAGATTTCTCCCTGCCGCAAATAACCGTTATTTAGTATGCACATCCACCTGCATATACGGAATTCCAATCTCATTTTCATCAAAGTTAAGTTTTAAATTCTCTGTTACCCGAAACTTTGCATTCCAATAATCTTCCGTCTTTACATAAAAGCGGATACCGAGATTTACTTCACTGCTTCCCAGCGAATCCACAAATACCTGAACAGGCTTCGTATCCAAAAGCGCCGGTTCGTTTTGAACTGTTTGCTCTGCCACTTCCTTTGCTTTCTTTAAATCCGCATCATAAGAAATTCCCACCACCAGATCTACGCGGCGTTCTTTCATTGCCGTTACATTTGTAAGGCTTGTATTAGAAAGTGTTCCGTTCGGCAGTACGATTACTTTTCCGTCCGGTGTCGTCAGCTTGGTATAAAACATCTGTATCTCTGTTACGGTTCCTTCATTTCCTTTATTATCCTCAATAATATAATCGCCAACACGGAAGGGCTTCATCAACAGGATCAGCACCCCTCCTGCGAGATTACTCAGGCTTCCCTGAATAGACAGACCGATCGCCACTCCTGCAGAACCTAAGATCGTTACAACGCCTGCAACACTGACTCCAAAGGAGGTTGCAATCATCACAACCAGTAATAAGTACAGCGTAATCTTTAGGAAGGAATCCAGAAACTGAATCACACCTTGCTCCGCATTTGCCCTGCCCAGTGACTTTTTCAGAATCTTACGCGCCAGTTTGATAATTTGAACGCCGATCAAAAAAGTAATAATGGCAAGTAGCACTTTTATTCCGAAACGCAACGCTTTATCCGGAATCTCTTGCAAAAACTTTTCAATTGCATTCAAATCTACATTTGTATTTCCCTCCAGGATTTCTTCTACATGAATTCCCGAATCGATCAATGCAGACAGATAAAACAATTTTGTCATTCTTTCTTCCCTTTGCCTTTCTTATACTCGCTTCCCATCGCAATTTCCTCTTCCGCTTTTGCGATTTTCTTTGCCAGCTCTTCTTTTAAGGAAGCTCTGATCTTTGCTTTCTCTTTCTTCAGCTTTTCTTTTTTCTTACGCGCTTCCTCCTGCTTTTTTAAACGCTCCTGTTCTTTTAATCTCATCTGTTCCAGTTCTTTTTCCGTATAAGGAACATAAGTCAATACCGATACGGACAACGGCGCCATTGTAACGCGGATAGAATTCTCACGCATATCACACTCATCCTTCTTACTCTTTAGGATACGCGCATTGCACTGACCTTCTCCCAGATACTTCCGGTTATCCGTAGAAAAGATTTCCCGGTATTTTCCGTCAAACGGAACGCCGATCTTATGATTTTCCCATGCGCAGTTTGCAAAATTTACTGTGACAAGAAGCGTCTCCTCCTTACTCTTTCGCATGAATACCAGCACACATTCATTGGCGGAAATACTGTTGATCCATTCAAAATTATCTTCTTCGTCAAAATGCCACAATGCCGGATGCGTTAAATACAGCGCATTACAGTCTCTGACAAATTCATCATAGGTATGGTCAAATAACTGCAAAAAATATTTACTGCCCGGATGTACCATCGAATAAGCATATATCATCTTCTTCTGTGAAAGCATCAGTTTCTCATTGTCCTGCCCGTACAACTGTTCCAGACTGCACTCGCTCTTTTGCATATAATCTTTGGAAACAGCCAGCATAAACCGCTCCAGATAGCGATACAGATAGGACATTGTCAATTCCTGATGATAATTGCTTCTGTTTACGGGATTCACCGCAAGATAACGCAACAATTCATTCGTATATGCATAATTCCATTTCCAGTCAAATCCGAATCCCTCCTGATCTAACGGCTGTGTCATATTTCTCCAGCCGGAGAACTCATCCGTAATCAACATCAGATTCGGGAAGTTTTTCTTTAAAATAGAAATACTGTGCTTTAGAAATTCAATGCCCTCCAGATTTTCCGTACCGCCGTACATGTTCGGAAGCCATTCTCCATCATGCTTACCGTAATCCAGATAAAGCAAAAACGAAGTATCACAGAATCGGATACCGTCTGCACGAAATTGCTCAACCAGACGCACAACCGAGGAAATCAGGAAATCCGTTACCTGCGGTCTGCCGTAATGGAATAAGGACACCCCAAATCCGTGATGATATCCCTGTCTCTCATCCATATGTTCATATAAACAGCTGCCGTCAAAATGCTCCAGCAATTCTTTTGCATGGCAAAAACAAGCTGCTGCATAATCTATAATGACATAGATTCCTGCCTGATGGAACAGATCCACCAACAGCTTCAGCTCCGTTTGAGATGTAAAGTCCGCATTCAGGGCGTAAAAAGCCAGCGGCTCATGAACAGCAGTCTGTGCAGTATTTTCTGCAAGTACGTTTCCGATCGAAACATGGGTATACCCCATTGCTTTTACCCATTCTACTGTTTCCGTAAAAGCAGCTTCTGCTCCTTTTTCCCGTACTGCTTCTTTTAACAAGTTCTGTAAATCCAGCTCATATACAAGCAGCGGCTCCGCTTCCTTTGCAAAGGTCGGAAGTGCTTCTGCTTTCCAGCTGTAATCATCCGCTTCCGGAACCACGCTGATCTGATAACGATCTTCTTCATTGATCAATTTTTCCGCATAAGGATCTGCCTTCAGAATGATCATGCCGCCTTTCTTACGGATTTCATACTGATAGGTCGTTCCGCCAGAAAGTCCCGGAATAAACAGACTGAAAATCCCTGTTGTTTCATCAAAGATCATCGGATGTACTCTTCCGTCATAATTGTTAAATGTACCTACGACACTGACTCTGAGCGCCTCCGGTGCCCATACCCGAAACAGAATTCCTTTTGTTCCGTTAATCTGTGTAATATGTGCGCCCATCAGGCGATACGTATGATAATGTGTTCCGGCATTCCATTTCTGTACTTCCGCTCCGGAAAGTGATACGTCAAATACATACGGATCGGCAAACGTAACGGTCTGCTTTTTTTCACCGTCTTTTCCGCCGCTTTTCATGCGGAAAAGATATCCCTCCTTGATCTTTCCCGGAACCAGAACCGCATAAAAGCCATCCTCATCCATGCATTCCATCGGGTATTCCTTCTCGTCTGTTCCGACCAGCACGGATACCTGATCTGCCATCGGTAAGAATGCCTGAATCAAAGTCTGATTTCCTATTATCTGGGCACCCAGGATTTTTTCCGGATGCGGCTCATCCGCATAGATGATTCCTTCAATTTCAGGCCAGTTCATTAATTTATACAGTTTTTTATTCATTCTGTTTCCCCTTCCATGAGCCTCATTCCATTGCAATACTGTGAATATATAGTCCGCTTCTGAGTTTTGGTTCAAACCACGTCGACTTTGGCGGCATCAAGAGCCCGGCATCTGCAACCGCAAATAATTCATCTATGCCGGTCGGATACAGTGCAAAAGCAGCTGCCTCCCCATTGTCCACACGACGCTCCAGTTCGGATAATCCACGGATTCCTCCTACAAAGTCGATCCTTTTATCGGTCTTCGGATCCTGAATACCAAGTATCGGTGCCAGACATTCCTTTTGCAGGATTGACACATCCAGTCCTTCTACAGGGTTAGCACTTCTGCTTCCACGATATCGCAATGTATACCATGTATGCTCCATATATAATCCGAAAGTCCCCTTTTCCTCCGGTCGTGCCAGCATCTTATTACAAACACTGATGTCAAATACTGCTTTTAAACGTTCCAGAAACATCTCGGGCGTCATTCCGTTCAGATCCTTTACAACCCGGTTGTAGTCATAGATTCGAAGCGTATCCTCCGGGAACAAAACGGACATAAAGTAATTATATTCCTCATTTCCGTTATGATCGGGATTCTTTCCTGATTTATCAAAACCAACCTTGACGGCAGAAGCACAGCGATGATGTCCGTCTGCGATATAAATTTCGTTGATTCCGGCAAAAGCTTCTCTGATTGCCGCAATGTCCTCCTCTCGGTCCACGATCCAGCCGGTATGACCGATGCCGTCCTCCGCTACAAAATCGTATTCCGGTGTAGTCTGCGTATAACGATCCATGATTTTCTGAAGCGCATCTACATTACGATATGCGAGAAAAATCGGTCCTGTCTGCGCATCACAGACCGTCACATGCCTGATCCTGTCCTGCTCCTTTTCCGCACGGGTATTTTCATGCTTTTTGATAATCTGCGCCTCATAATCCCAGATAGAAGCACATGCTACAAATCCGGTCTGCTTCCTTCCCGCCATTGTCAATCGGTAAATATAATAATACGGTTTCTTATCCTGTATGAATTTTCCTCTTGCTATCATATCGCATAAACGATCGTGCGCACACTGATAGACTTCCGGCGCATACATATCATGCCCCGGCTCAAAATTAATCTCCGGACGGTCAATATATAAAAAAGAATTCGGTCTGTCCTTTGCTGCTTCTCTTGCTTCCTCGGAAGAATATACATCATAAGGAAGTGCTGCGATTTTTTCCTCCATTCCTTTTGCCGGTCTGATCGCACAAAACGGTCTTATGTCTGCCATAATTTGTTCCTCTCGTTCTTATGTATTAATAGGCGATTGCGAAACCCTGTCCGTAAGGCAGAACCGGTGCTGATAACCCTAGCGGTGACCGGCACGCTTTCGCTACACCTCGTCCGTAACGGTACATTCAGTATCTCTTTATCTATTATAGAAAACTATCCTGCTCTTTTCAACACATAAAAAGAACTGTTACTGTTTATACAAATTTTATTCATCCAAATTTGACAGCATCTTACAGGAATGCTATCATTCTTTTATCGCATTTATGATCCTTCATTCATAGGCAACAGCAATGAATCAAGGTTTCAGAAAAAGAAAGGATGTATGAATATGACACAGGAAGACAGAGCTTTACTTGACAGAATCAACGAATATGCAGATAAGGTGTTGGATCATATCGATCCGCAGAATACAAGAGTTGGTTACCAGCTTGAGAAGCTGCGTCCTGTCATGCAGGAAATTGCCATGGAGCGCTCCATGCCCGTTGAGGATGTTTTTATCAAATATATGGATCTTGCCAGCGAAGCCTCCGTAGAACGGGAACGCAAATTTCAAAACACCGTCGGAAATATGACAACTTACGGTGATCTGGGCGATGTAAAAATCTATAGCTAAATCAGATCTGCATATTCCGCCCGTGCAGCTTTACACAGATCGTCCGGTGACAGCTCCATCTGCATGCCGAGTCTGCCGCCGCTGACGATAATTTTTTCCTGTTCTTTTGCCTGCATTGCAATTCTGGTCACAAATTGCTTTTTCATGCCGATCGGTGTACATCCGCCCCGGATATAACCGGTAATCTGATTGATATCCTTTACATGGATCATTGCTACCGACTTTTCTCCCACACTTTTTGCGGCCTTCTTCATATCCAGCTCCTGATCGATCGGAAGCACAAAAACAAAATAATTCTTACTGTTTCCCTGCGTTACAAGTGTTTTATACATCTTTTCATATGGCTGCCCCAGCATATCCGCAATATGAATACCGTCTATAAATTCATCACATTCATAGGTATGGCATTCATACGGAATCTTCATGGATTCGAGAATACGCATTGCATTGGTTTTCTGCTCTTTTTTTGCCATACTTCTTTCCTCTTTTCAGACTTCCAGCATCGGCATGTATTCATAGCGCGGTCGGAAATCATTTCCGTTATAGGACCTATAGTACTGAGCAAAGATACGATCTACGACAAGCGGAATATTATCTTCACCCACTTCCATCAAAATAACCAGATACTGCATGGAGCTGTAACGGGTACAGACATCTACGTTTCTGATATTGCTTCGTATTGCCATTTCCATACAATCCAATGCATGCTCAATTTTTTCAATAAACATCGTATTGTCAGAAATCGTGTCCATTGTGATCATAACTAAATGACAGCTATGTTTATAACGTTCACTCAGATTACTGATATATTCATAGATCTTGGCAAATCCACGCTGATCCAGATCCAACGCTCCCGTATAATTACCGCTTTCCCGAATTGCTCTTACAAGCTGAGCCAGATCTTTTCCGGTCGGTTTCCAATCGGCATGTTCCTGCTCAAGCTGATGATAAAAGGAATAATGATCCTTTCCGTTTTGTTTTACATAATACAATGCTTTATCAGCCTTTGCATAACAGTCTGCAAAGTTCTCGCCCTTCAGACACATACAAAGTCCACCGGACAGAGATGCACTGCGGATTGTTACATCCTCGTCTTTTTTGTCATTAAAGTTTTTAAAGATCTGATCGATCAGCTGCGTAACCGCATCTTTCGTAATATCCTTGAGAAACAGTAAAAACTCATCGCCGCCAAGTCTGCAGGCAACGGAATCCCCCGCATAATCAGAGATCGTATCTCCTAAGAGTTTCAAAGCCTTATCGCCTGCTTTATGTCCATAGATATCATTGATCTTCTTTAAATTATCCATATCCAGAAATACCAGACATCCTCCATGCATCTGCATGCTTTGCGCTATCTGCATTTCTCCGAGATTTCTCATTGGAAGTCCCGTAAGGTAATCCATACTCTCCGTTTCCTTCTGGCTCTTTACGGTATCCACAACCTCAGAAATGAATTTACCGGCATCCATCGTCTCATCCATTTCAAGTTCCGAAAGCACTCCGTTAACAAAGACACTTTGATCCTTTTCCTCGATCTGCATACGTCCTTCATCCAGAAGCTTTATAAAAGTATCCGCTATGACAGGATCAAACTGTCCGCCTCTGTTCTCCAGAATCTCTTCGCGGATACGCTCCTTAGGAAGCGGATTACGATAAATTCTCTTGGAATTCATGGCGTCATAACAATCTGCCACCATAACAATACGGGCATGGATCGGAATCTCCTCTCCTGCCAATCCTTCCGGATATCCGTGTCCGTCATATCGTTCATGATGATATCTGGCAACTTCCTCTACATGATCGATCAGGGTAATGTTTTTTAAGATATCCGCACCAATTTCCGTATGTCTTTTTATGATCTCATATTCTGCATCCAGCAACTTTGCCGGTTTATTTAGGATCGTATCCGGTATCCCTATTTTTCCGACATCATGTAGATAAGCTGCATCTCTCAGATTTTCTACTTCCTTATCGCTCCATCCCAGTTCTCTGGCAAGCAATGCGGAATACTCTGCAACACGGTACGAATGACCTTTGGTATATTCATCCTTTGCTTCAATCGTGGTGGATAATGTCTGTAGAACCTGTAAGGACATTGCTTCTGTCTGTTTTTTGCGTTTTTCAAGCTGCTCTTTCTGTCTCTCATTTTCCACACTGCGGATATCGTTTATCGTCTTGATAATTGTAAAAAACAACAGTATCAGCAAGCCTATTCCAAGGAAGAGCCCTGCTGTGTTCATAATCAGATATATCGATGCTACCTCAACGGCCGCTCCGGTCATCGCCACGACCAATCCGATGACACTCAGCAAATACTCCTTGATTTTACCTTTACGATAATCCAAAAAGAAGGTGACAAAAACGGAAAGGAACGTAATGATCAGGACCGCAACAGATATAGAAAGGGTATCCATATAATCTGCAGTCTCCGTAACCTGCAGAATTATGGAAACAAACAAATTTAAAATTGCAATACCTTCTATGATACTGAAAAACTTTTTATATCTGCCGCTCTGCACACTGTCTACATAAAACAGAATCGGTACCGGACACAACATGGCGACTTCGAACCCAACTGAAGTCAAAACAGAAACATTTGGAACAACTAACTGACGAAGCCTTGATTCCACTAAAATCCATAATGCTCCCAGAATAATACTCCAGCCAAGATATACCAAATTGATTCTGAACCGATACGCAATACTCAGCGCAACACTGAATATAACGGTAATAATACCGACAAACAGAATAAAAAGCGCATTGATCGATTCCAGACCATACTTACCAAATATATAAGTCCATATATCGACCTTATCTCCGCATAAAATCTCATTCACCATGCCGGAATATCGTGCATAATTGGATCTCAATTCAATACGGAGTTCCTTTCCGGCATCTGCTTCCGATGTATTGCAAAAAACATAGCGGCTCGCAGATTCAGACCCAAACGGTCTTGAATCCTTCGTATCATACTCGGTGCGAAGCTCTCCGTCAATATAAAATCGGACACTCTGCTGTGAGCCGCGGATTTCAATTGTACTTTTGTTATAATTCTCCGGAAGTATCGTTGTGATCACCATAACTTCTCCGGCTGCAACCTCATAATTGCCGGGAGCCACGATTTGTTCCTCTGACCCATCCGATTTTTCCCAGATAAGTATCCCGTCATAAGTCAGGCTGTCCGGTAAAGCCCCCTGATCCATTTCAGACGGATAAAAAGCTTCTCCCCAAAGTAATCCGAACAACATCATTGCAATCAGGATATAGAACAATCTTTTTATATACTTATTAATTGAATAATCTACTCTCACTAACCTTTGTCCTCAATTGCGATTTTACTACGCTAAAAAGCCGTGCCCCTATCTCAATGTAAAGGAATCCGCCGTCTGTTTCAGACTCTGCGCGCATTCATTTAACTGCTGGCTGATCGCAGTGTTTTCCTCTGCACTTGCCGCATTATTCTCTACGATTTCAGCAACTTCTTTTAATTTCTCATTGATATCCTCAATAGCTCTTTGCTGCTTTTCCACGAACTCCACAATTTCATCAATATGCTGTTTTGACTGAACAGAATCATTCATACCCTGCTCGATCATCGCAGAGGTTGTGGATACCAGTTCTTTTCCTGTCGAAACAGCCGCCTGAGATTCTGCGATCAGTTTACTGATATTCTCACTGGCCTGTGCACTGGATGCGGCAAGGGTACTGATCTCATCCGCCACAACCGCAAATCCCTTTCCTGCTTCGCCTGCCCGGGCTGCTTCAATGGAGGCATTCAAAGAAAGCAGATTCGTCTTGGCTGCAATACTTTTAATCGTTCCGACGAATTCTGCGATCTCACCATAGCACTGATCAATACTTTCCATCGCATTTACCAACGCAGTCATCTCTCGGTTACCGGACTCCAGATGCTCATTTGTAATATCCACAGTCTCACGGACATTCATGGCGTTTTCCGTAATCTGCTTTGTCTGTTCTGTCAACCGTACCATGTCTTCCGATACATTGACAACCGATTCATTCTGCATTGAAGCACTCTGTGCTACCGTTTCCGTTGTCATTTCCAATTTGTCCGCATAATCCAAAACACTTTCGGCTTCTTTGTTGATCTGGTGGAAGGATTCATTCAGATGACTGACAATGCCTTCCAGCGCATTCTTAATCTGTACATAGCTTCCCTTAAAATCCCCGTCGATCGTAACAGTCAGATTTTTATTGGAAATCTCCGTCACTGTATTTGAAATACTGTCAATATAAAATTTCAGGCTTGCAATGGTCTCATTGATGGAATCGGTCAGTCTCTCAATCTCCAGAGAATTCTTCTCTTCATCAAATACCACAGACAAATCGCCCTCTGCAACCCTGCCCATCTTGCCGCTGATGGATTCAAGCGGTCGGAACAGCATGCTGATTCTTCCGTTCACATTCTTTCTTGCCATGACAATCGCAAGGAAATAAATCAACAGATTCAGTCCAATGATCAGTGCAAAAGAAAGAATGATTGAGTATAACGTTTTTACCGAAATGACTTTCCATCCCGTCACTTCGGATGTATTGCCGATTCCGAATTTGAAGCCGCCTTCATAATCCATAAACAGTCCCGTCGACATATTATCTTTTGTAAAGGACTCATATCTGCCTGAATTTACTGTCTGTACAGTAGGCGTACGATCCACATCCAGCGAATACTGATCGTTAGGATGCACCAGAATCGTTCCATCGGAGGTTGTCAGAAATACATAGTTATTGCCCTGATAGCTTTCTTCTATCAGAGAAACCAGATTATCCATATACATATCCATTCCTACAACTCCGGCCACCTGCCCGTCACGATAGGTTGCCTTTGCCAACGTAATACAGATACCGCCGCTTTGCTCATCGACATAAGGATCAGAAATATATACCTCATCCGGATTTGCCTGAGCTCCTATATACCAGCCGCGTTCCGTTACAATAAAATCTTCCGGCGGTTGCCAGCCACCGCTCATAATTGTGATATTTTCATCATAGCAGCTGTAAACCGCAGAAATCTGGGAATCCATTGCCACCATGGAATCCACATAATTCTGAACATCCTCACGCTCAATGATCGTTCCGCTGCTGATACCGGCAGCAATTGCCTCCAGCATGCTGACCTTCGCCTGCATAGCCCTGTCAATCTCCTCCGTATACTCACTGACGGAACTTCGATTATCTTCCAATGTGTACCTGATTGCAAAGAAACCGCCGATCAGAACTGAGCCCACGCAAATAAAGATCAATACTCGCCGTAAAACATTTGCAAACATGCGCCCGATCTTGCTGCTCAATCCCTCCTGGGCAGTTTCCTTCACGTTCTTACCTTCACGCCTCTTCATAAGTGTCTCCCTCCAAATTTTTTCGATATATACCCTTAGTCGTCTGCTGATAACCATTTTTGTGTATTTAGATTATTTTATCAATTTCTATTCGTAATCTCAAGACTTTCATATTGTGATTTTTGAAATTATTTGGCGGGATCAGATGTATTATGTATCTATTTTCTTGTTCAAATCTCTTTCAGTGTTAGTAGCTTTGTAAAAAGAGATGCAGGTAATTGCGAAGCTTTGTCATCAGAACAAAACGTCTGCCCACATTCCTGCCGGCAGTGGGTACTGTGAGTCCGTCGGTACTTAGGTGCCGTATTTTGGCACCTTATGTACCGCTACGGACGAAGTGTAGCGAAAGCGTGCCCACTGCCGGCAGGAATGTGGGCAGACGTTTTGTCCTGATGGCAGAATTTTGCAATTACCTAAAAAAGATATGGTACAAAGGGGGACTGTTTTTTGTGTTGTACTCCTTTGTACCATATCTTTTTTGCTTAAACATATTTCTGTCTGATATTTCTCGGTTTTACAATCAGATCATACTCTTATTTTACGACTCTGACACGGAAAACCCCGTCAATTGCCTGAAGCTTCTCTACGATTTCCTTTGTTGCGGGAGACTCGATATCCATCATGGTATAAGCCACTTCTCCGCGGGATTTGTTCATCATATCGGAAATATTGATTCCGGCATCTCCGAAGCATGCGGTAAATTTTGTGATCATATTTGCCGTATTCTTATGGCAGATACCGACTCTGCCTGCCTTGCTGCAGACACCCATATCCAATGCGGGATAGTTTACGGAATTCTTGATGTTACCGTTCTGTAAGTAATCCATCATTTCCTTTACTGCCATCTTTGCACAGTTATCCTCGGATTCCTCCGTAGAAGCACCAAGATGCGGCGTTACGATACATCCGGCTTTTCCGGCAACGGTCGTATTCGGGAAATCCGTTACATACTTGCGGATCTTACCGCTTTCGATTCCTGCCAGAATCGCATTTTCATCTGCCAGAAGATCTCTTGCAAAATTCAAAAGGATGACACCATCCTTCATCATATCGATTGCTTCTTTATTGATCATTCCCTTTGTGGAATCCAGAAGCGGTACATGAATGGTAATAAAATCACATACCTTATAAATCTCCTCAACATTCAGCACATGCTTTACGTCACGGCTCAAATTCCATGCAGCATCTACCGAAAGATACGGATCGTATCCGTATACTTCCATTCCCAGATGCTTTGCGGCATTTGCAACCTTAACACCGATTGCTCCAAGACCGATGATACCTAACTTCTTACCTTCCAGCTCGGTTCCTGCAAAACGCTTTTTCTCTTTTTCGGTTGCCTTTGCAATATTTTCATCTGTCTTTGCGGAGGTTACCCATTCGATGCCGCCTACGATGTCACGGCATGCAAGCAGCATTCCTGCAAGTACCATCTCCTTGACACCGTTTGCGTTTGCACCCGGAGTATTAAAGACAACAATTCCTTTTTCTGCACACTTATCAAGCGGAATATTATTGACACCGGCACCAGCTCTTGCAACAGCCAAAAGCTTCTCCGGAAGATCCATCTCATGCATGGAAGCGGAACGGACAAGGATTCCGTCTGCTTCTGCTACATTTTCGGTTTTTTCGTACTGATTGCTAAAATTCACAAGACCGATCTGGGAAATCGGGTTCAGGCAATGATATTTAAACATCTTGTTTCCTTCTTTCTATGTATTGGATTAGGAATTTGCTTTTTCAAACTCTTTCATAAATGCAACAAGCTTTTCAACACCCTCGATCGGCATTGCATTGTAGATACTTGCACGCATACCGCCAACGCTTCTGTGACCTTTCAGATTGACGAAGCCTGCAGCTGTAGCTTCTTTTACAAACTTTGCATCCAGCTCTTCATTTCCTGTTACGAACGGTACATTCATCAAAGAACGATCCTTTGGTACAACCGTCCCCTTGAACAGCTTGCTCTCATCCAGAAAATCGTACAGAATCTTGGCTTTCTTTTCATTCCGTTCCTTCATAACGGACAGACCACCCATCTTCTTTAACCATTTAAACACCTTACCACAGATATAAATACCATAGCAGGGCGGCGTATTATACAGGGAATCCGCATCGGCATGTGTCTTGTAGCGCAGCATGGTCGGCGTTCCGGGAAGTACATCCTCGGTGATCAGATCCTCTCTGATAATCACGATCACAACACCCGCCGGACCGATATTCTTCTGCACGCCACCATAGATGACACCGTATTTTGTAACATCTACCGGCTCGGACAAGAAACAGGAGGAAACGTCTGCTACCAGCACATGTCCCTTCGTATTAGGCAGTTCTTTGAACTTTGTTCCGTAAATCGTATTGTTTTCACAGATATACACATAATCGGCATCTTCCGGAATATCCAGATCAGAACAATCCGGAATATAGGAGAATATCTTATCAGCGGATGATGCAACTTCTACCGCATCACCGTACATCTTTGCTTCCTGATATGCTTTCTTTGCCCACTGCCCCGTTACAATATAAGCAGCCTTTTTATTCTTCATCAGGTTCATCGGAATCATGGCAAACTGCTGGCTTGCTCCACCCTGCAAAAACAGCACTTTATAATTATCCGGTATATTCATAAGCTCTCTTAAATCAGCCTCTGCTTCTTTGATGATCGTATCATATACCTTGGATCTGTGACTCATCTCCATAACGGACATACCTGATCCCTTATAATCAAGCATTTCTTCTGCAGCCTCTTTTAATACTTCTTCAGGTAATACTGCCGGACCTGCTGAAAAATTGTAAACTCTGGACACTTTTCTTCCCTCCTGATTATGTATGTGGCTTAATGTCACACTAATAAAATTTATTCTACCTTTTATAAAAAGATACGTCAACCTTTAATTTGACGATTTAACGAAGTGATTTGTAACAGTTTGATCAAAACAGCATTCTCCGTACCCGAACATTTTTATGGATACTACTTATTGTTAATCCTGCTTTCGTCCACTTCCTGCGTATAATACAGGATGACTGGAATCCCGTTTTCCACTTCATCAAACAGAATCACCATCTGATCATACGGCACATTGACACATCCGTGGGAACCGTTCGTTTGATAGATTTCTCCGCCAAATTTATTTCGCCACGTCGCATCATGGATCCCGATGTTGCGATAAATCGGCATCCAGTAATTGACAAAGGACTCATAACCGGGGCCCCGTAGCACACGATTTCGGTATTTGCCCTGAATATACCCGACACGTGACGGCGTCCCCAGTCTCCAGCTCAGATTACCTGATACAATATCCGTTTCCAGTACGATTTCACGTTTTTTTATAAAATACAGTTTCTGTGCGGTCAGATCCACCTCAATATAAGTCGGACCAATATCGTCTGCCCCCTGATATAACGCCAAGTGCGTATATTCCGGAATCCGCTGTGCGGACTGACCGCTTTGCAGTGTCTCAAGCAGCCATAATACCTCTGCCTCCCGATCGATCTGATTTCCGTAGATGCCGCCATGCACAGTCACGTTCTGTCCCGTAATCGTCGTATACTGCCTCTCAACACCATAGGTATCATATCGGTCTGCAAGTTCATCCACAAACCTGCGTACCATGTCTTCACTGATGATAAAGTTTCCGCCCTCATCTTTCAAGAACATGCCCTCTGAAGTACCGTCATTTAATGTAAGGAATTTCGCCATCCATGCTTTACTGATCGTTTCAACCTGATCTCCCATCTCGTAGGATATTTTCAGATTCTGAAACGCATCAACAGCTTCCCATTCCTGATAAACTGCAGCCATCTCCATATCGACCGGTATGCGATGATTATAACTTCCTTCTTCCACAAGATCAATCTGTGTCTTTCCATCAATCACCGCCAGGAAAATATCAAGTTCTGCAAAATCGGGATCATAAAAAGCCTGTGTGCTGTCTCTCAACACATATCCGTCCTTAGACATTCCGATATACAAATATAAATCATGAGGCAGTTGATTGGTACACGGCAATTTTCCGATCACATCCAGCAGTTTTTCGGTATCAAAATACGTAATGATCGGCTCACTGATTGTATGATACTGTGGTGAAAATAAATTCTTTCCCCATTCATACGGATTCTGTTTTTCCTGCTTTTCCATGAGAAGTTCCAGCGCCATCGTATAATCAGCTTCAAAAATACTTCTGTCAAGAATCAGTTCCTGCGTACTGCCGTCTTCGAGGATCACAGTGATACAGCGTTGTGTATACTGTCCGACCAGAATACTGTTGACTTCTTCCACTGTTTTTCCCGTGCAATAGACACCGTTAATATAGGTACCGAACGTAAACTTGTCGCGATAGTACTCCGATATCATGAAATATGCAGTTATAATTGACAGTACGGTCATCAGAAGAGCACTTCCGATGACCGCCCATTTTCTCTTTTTGTCCATATACGAAATCCTGTGTATTTCTTTAAGGTGCATACCTGCGATAGCTGAAGAAAACTGTTTTAAGTCCCTGTCTTTTTTCTGTTCCTGACTCCTAACAATTCTGCTTTTTCGCAAGATCCTCCGCATCAAATACTTCATTGATAGCTGCACCCGGAGATACCATCGGAAATACCTTATCATCTTCCGCAATCATGCAGTCCAGTACAACCGGTCCGCCTGCCTTGATCGCCTCTTCCAGCGCCGGAGCCACTTCTTCCTTCTTGGTAACGCGGATTGCCTTACATCCGAGGCCTTCCGCAACCTTTACAAAATCCACCTTATCATCCAGCACTGTCTGGGAGTATCTGTGATCGTAGAATAAGGTCTGCCACTGACGTACCATTCCCAGTACATGATTGTTGATAATGATCTGAATGATCGGAATATTATATCTGCTTGCCGTTGCAAGCTCATTCATATTCATTCTGAAGCATCCGTCCCCGGCGATATTCACACAGATCTTTTCGGGACGTCCCATCTTCGCACCGATGCATGCGCCAAGTCCATAGCCCATCGTTCCCAGTCCGCCTGAGGAAAGGAAAGTTCTCGGCTCAGAGTAACGATAAAATTGTGCTGCCCACATCTGATGCTGTCCGACATCCGTTGTCACAATTGCCTCTCCGTTTGTCACACGGTCCAGCTCCTCTATGATATACGGACAGGTCAGTCCCTCCTTTTCATAACGAAGCGGATACTTTTCTTTCATCTCCATGATATGTGCTATCCACTCCTCATGCTTCTGATCGGGGAGCATCTCATTCAATTTATGCAGGATATCCTTCAAATCTCCTACGATCGAAGCCGTTGTTTTGACATTTTTATCAATTTCTGCCGCATCTATGTCAATATGCAGGATTTTTGCATGCGGTGCAAACTTTTTCGCATTTCCGACAACCCTGTCAGAAAAGCGTACGCCGAGGCTGATCAGCAGATCGCATTCCTGCACACCCAGATTAGAAGTCTTCGTTCCGTGCATACCGATCATTCCGGTATAAAGCGGATCTTTACCGCTGAATCCGCCCTTTCCCATAAGTGTATCACAAACAGGTGCATCTACTTTTTTTACAAACTCACGAAGCTCTTGTGATGCGCCGGAAAGGATCACACCGCCACCCACATAAAAGTATGGCTTCTTTGCATGTTTGATCAGTTCTACCGCTTTTTCCAGATCTTCCTTTCCATAGGTATCCGGAACTTTGACTGTTTCCGGAACCGCCGGTGTATATTCACAGGTATTGGCAGTCACATCCTTTGTAATATCTACAAGCACAGGACCCGGTCTGCCGCTCTTAGCGATATAAAACGCCCTGCGAAGAGTATCCGCCAGTTTCGTGATGTCTTTTACAATGTAGCTGTGCTTTGTTATAGGCATCACAACCCCCGCAATATCCACTTCCTGGAAAGAATCCTTTCCAAGTGCCGGAAGCGTCACATTTGCCGTGATTGCTACAACCGGAACCGAATCCATATATGCGGTTGCAATTCCCGTTACAAGGTTTGTTGCTCCCGGTCCGCTGGTTGCCATGCAGACACCGACCTTTCCGGTGGCTCTTGCATATCCGTCCGCCGCATGGGCTGCGCCCTGTTCATGGGAAGTCAGGACATGAAAGATCTCATCCTGATGCTTATAAAGTGCATCATACACATTTAAGATCGTACCGCCCGGATATCCGAACACGGTATCCACACCCTGCTCCTTCAAACATTCAATTACGATTTCTGCTCCTGTTAATTTCATATATCCATACCCCTCATCCGTTAGTTATTCTTCGGTATTTCCAGAATTGCGCCGCGGTTTCCGCTTGTTACCATTTCTCTGTATCTGGACAAATAGCCGCTTGTTACCTTCGGCTCTCTCGGCTGCCAGTTCGCTTTTCTTCTGGCAAGCTCCTCATCGGATACCTGAAGATTCAGGCTCATATTCGGAATATCTACGGTGATCAGATCGCCTTCCTCCACAAGTGCGATCGGTCCGCCGACTGCCGCCTCCGGAGACACATGCCCGATCGACGCTCCGCGGGAAGCTCCCGAAAACCGTCCGTCCGTGATCAGTGCAACGGAAGAACCGAGTCCCATACCGGCAATGGCAGATGTCGGATTTAACATTTCTCGCATGCCGGGACCTCCCTTAGGTCCTTCATAACGAATGACTACGACATCTCCGGCTACGATCTTTCCGCCCTTGATCGCTGCAATCGCATCTTCTTCACAATCAAATACTCTTGCCGGACCGGTATGTACCATCATTTCTTCTACGACTGCGGAGCGTTTCACAACAGAACCGTCCGGTGCCAGATTGCCCTTTAATACTGCCAGTCCGCCTGTCTTGCTGTAAGGATTGCTTAACGGTCTGATGACCTCCTCATTTTTATTTATCGCATGCGCTACATTCTCTTTTACGGTCTTTCCGGTCACTGTCATACAGTCGGTATAAAGAAGTCCTGCCTGCATCAGTTCGTTCATAACGGCATAGACTCCGCCTGCTTCATTCAGATCTTCCATATAAGTAGGACCTGCCGGTGCCAGATGGCACAGATTCGGTGTCTTGGCACTGATCTCATTTGCAAACGCAATATCAAAATCAAAACCGACCTCATGCGCGATGGCAGGAAGATGCAGCATGCTGTTTGTGGAACAGCCGAGTGCCATATCCACAGTCAATGCATTTAAGATTGCTTCCTTTGTCATAATATCTCTCGGTCTGATATTCTTTTCCAGCATTTCCATAACCTTCATTCCGGCATGCTTTGCCAGCTTGATTCTTTCAGAATATACCGCCGGAATCGTTCCGTTTCCGGGAAGCCCCATGCCGAGAGCCTCGGTCAGGCAGTTCATGGAATTCGCGGTATACATACCGGAGCAGGAACCGCAGGTCGGACATACCTTTTCTTCAAACTCACGCACATCCTCCTCTGACATCGTACCTGCCGCATAAGAACCGACCGCTTCAAACATGGAGGAAAGACTTCTTTTCTGACCTTTTACATGTCCCGCAAGCATCGGTCCGCCGGATACAAATACAGTCGGTACATTGATCCTGGCTGCCGCCATTAACAATCCCGGTACATTTTTATCACAGTTGGGAACCATGACAAGTGCATCGAACTGGTGCGCTAACGCCATACACTCGGTCGAATCGGCGATCAGATCCCTTGTCACGAGAGAATATTTCATTCCGATATGTCCCATTGCAATTCCGTCACAAACGGCAATTGCCGGAAATACGACCGGAACACCGCCCGCTTCCGCAACACCAAGCTTGACTGCATTCACAATCTTATCCAGATTCATATGACCGGGCACGATCTCGTTATAGGAGCTGACGATACCTACCATCGGTTTTTTCATTTCTTCTTCGGTAAATCCCAGTGCGTTAAATAAGGATCTGTGGGGTGCCTGCTGCATCCCTGTCTTTACATTGTCACTTCTCATAGTGGTTCCTTTCTTTTACTTTTTTACTTTCTTTTCTTTCTATGATTGATTTGTTATAAAATTTTTTTATGTACCGGTTAAATTCTTTCACAGATCAGATCGCCCATGCGTGCGGTTCCTACCTGCGTGATTCCTTCATAATTGTGATCCTGCGGCATGATATCAATCGTACGATATCCTTCCTTTAATACCTGCTGTACGGCTGCTTCAATGGCATCCGCTTCTTTATCAAGATCGAAGGAATAACGCAACATCATCGCTGCACTTAATATCGTAGCAATCGGATTGGCAATTCCCTGTCCGGCGATATCCGGTGCAGATCCGCCGCTCGGCTCATACAGCCCGAATTTCGTATCATTTAAAGATGCACTGGCCAACATACCGATAGAACCGGTGATCATGCTTGCCTCATCGGAAAGAATATCTCCGAACATGTTCTCGGTCAGTACGACATCAAACTGTGCAGGATTTTTCACAAGCTGCATCGCGCAGTTATCAACCAGCATATGCTCTAGCGTCACTTCCGGATAATCCTGCGCCACTTCATTGACGATCTTTCTCCAAAGTCTGGAAGAATCCAATACATTCGCCTTATCCACGCTCGTTACCTTTTTGCGGCGTTTCATCGCAATGTCAAAGCCTTTGACTGCAATACGGCGGATCTCATCTTCCGTATAGGTCAGCGTATCGATTGCCGTCAGCTTACCATTGATTTCCTCTGTTTTTCTCTCACCAAAATACAATCCGCCGGTCAATTCTCTCATGATCATCATATCAAAACCTGCACTGCTGATCTCTTCCTTGAGCGGGCAGGCAGCCGCAAGCTCATCATACAAAACAGCCGGGCGCAGATTGGCAAACAGATTCAGCGCCTTACGGATCTTTAACAGTCCTGCCTCCGGGCGTTTATCGGGCGGAAGCTTATACCACGGAGAAGTAGAAGTGTTTCCTCCGATAGATCCCATCAGTACAGCATCTGCTGCTTTTGCCGTTTCAATCGCTTCATCCGTTAACGGCACACCGTGCACATCGATGGATGCGCCTCCCATTAAAATATCCGTGAACTGAAAGCTGTGCCCGTACTTTTCTGCCACATGCTCCAATACTTTTTTTGCCTCGCTGACAACCTCGGGACCGATACCGTCTCCGGGGATACAGGTAATCCGATAATCCATCCTCTTATTTCCTCTTTTCGTTTTATTTCCTTTACTATGTACAAAAAAGAGGCGTTCCTGCGAGCGCCTCTTCCCATTTTCCTTATTCAGCGTCAGGCTTTTCCACCTGCACAATCGCCGACTTCTGCATCGGAATTCTGCAGTTCTTGTTATTGCCGAATTCCACGATGACCGTATCATCGGTAATATCAATCACAATGCCGTAAAAACCGCTGGAGGTTAATACGCTGTCGCCTGTTTCCAATGTAGCAAGAAGTGCTGCCATCTTCTTCTGTTCTTTCTTCTGAGGTCTGATCAGAATAAAATAGAAAAACGCAACAATCACGACCAGATATAGAACAATGCCAATGATGCCGGAACCGCCGCTTGTTGTTCCGGTGCCGCTTTCAAGTAAAATTCCCATGTGCTTCCTCCAAAAAATTCGATTAAAATTTATACCATTCACTATCATACACAAATTTTTGCGATACATCAAGTATTTTTACGGAATATTTATTTTTCTCCCTGTTGCATTCCTTCCAGCTTCTGCTTCTTATATGCTGCAAATCTGCCTTCATCCAATGCATCTCTGATCTCTTCCATCATTTTATTGTAAAAATACAGATTATGCGTTACACATAAACGCATTCCAAGCATTTCCTTTGCCTTTAACAAATGCCGGATATATGCTCTTGAATATCTGCGGCATGCCGGGCACTGACACCCTTCCTCAATCGGGCTCTCATCCAGTTCATACTTTGCATTGAACAGATTGATCTTGCCATGATTGGTGTATAAATGTCCGTGTCTTCCGTTTCTGGAAGGATAAACGCAATCAAAGAAATCCACGCCGCGCTCAACAGCCTCCAATATATTGGCGGGAGTTCCGACTCCCATCAGATAGGTCGGTTTCTCTTTTGGGAGGAACGATACTACCTGCTCGATAATATGATACATCTCCTCATGGGACTCACCGACTGCCAAGCCACCGATAGCATAACCGTCCAGATCCAATTCACTGATCCGTTTAGCATGTTCGATACGGATATCATCAAAAACCGCACCCTGATTGATCCCAAACAAAAGCTGATGCGGATTAATCGTATCCTCCAGACTGTTTAAACGTTTCATTTCATTCTGACAGCGTACCAGCCAGCGGGTTGTCCGTTCTACCGACTGCTGCACATAATCACGCTCTGCCCTGCTTGACGGACACTCATCGAATGCCATTGCAATTGTGGATGCCAGATTAGACTGGATCCGCATACTTTCCTCGGGACCCATAAAAATCTTCCTGCCGTCCACATGGGAATTAAAATAGACACCTTCCTCTTTGATCTTACGCAGCTTTGCCAAAGAAAACACCTGAAATCCGCCGGAATCCGTCAGAATCGGTTTGTTCCATGACATGAACTTATGTAAACCTCCAAGTTTCTTGACAATCTCATCTCCTGGACGTACATGCAGATGATACGTATTGGACAGTTCGATCTGCGTTCCGATCTGTTCCAGATCCTCCGTCGATACGGCACCTTTGATCGCTGCCACAGTTCCCACATTCATGAATACCGGTGTCTGCACCGTTCCATGAACCGTTGTAAATTCTGCTCTTTTTGCATTGCCTTCGGTTTTTAATATCTGATACATATCCCTGTTTTCCTTTTTAAAGCTAATCTTTGTTTTTCCGGAAATACTCTCTGTTTCCTTAAATAACCGGAATTATTCCACATACAGATCCCAGAATTCCTCCAGAGTCAGTTCTTCTTCCTTCATGATCCGTGCCGCATCCCTGCCGACATACCGGAAATGCCACGGCTCATAACTGATACCAGTAATATATTCCTTGTCCTTCGGATAGCGCAGCACAAACCCATACTCCCAACTGTGCTCAGCAAGCCATCTTCCTGCCTCTGTTTCTCCGAAACCGTCATCCAGAACAAGATAAGATGCCGTATAAATATCCAAAGAAAGACCGATCTGGTGTTCACTCGCCCCCGGCACCGTTACTGCCTGTGATGCCATCTTATAAGCATCCATATAGGTCAGACCTCTGTTCATATATGCTTTCACTTTTCGTTCAAACAGATATTCCTGCTTGCTCAGATCCCGGTACGGAGAGCAGATGATCAGACTGACCTGATCCTCCTTTGCCGCCTGCAGCATCAGCAGCAGATCCGTCAATATCCGCTCATCACACTGCATGGATCCGGTAATCGTAGTCAGTGTAAATGTATAATCATCAGGAATCGGATGCTGTTTATTGATCAGCACAAGTCTCCAGTCATCGGCAGAAAATGTAATTTCTTCTGTTTCCTCCGTTTCTTTGCTCTGCGAATGATCTTCCCTTGCATTCAGATAGTCTTCATTTGCCTGCAGAATCTCATCCATGGAATAGGTGTCCATTTCTTCGACATTATAGGACTCATAATCCTCAAAGCCGTCTTCCAGCTCCTCATCCTCTAACACAATATCATCCAGTTCACCGCTCTGCATCATCGTCTCCAGATCGGACTCATACACTGCACTTTCTCCACCACTCTCATAATCAATAGACAACAGCACGGGAAGCGCAAAACTGGAGCTTAACAAAAATACCAGAACCGCACAAAAAGTTCCGCACAACCGCCATCTTTGATTATAGATATACTGAAAGAAATGGCAGAATGCAAGGAACAAAAAGATAACTGCCAGCATCGGCAGCCGCAGTATTTTGTTTTTCCTTGATATTCTCGTGAGTTTTTTAAGTATTTTATCCTTCATAAATTGTTCCTATTTCCTATCGACTGAATTTATGATATCATATCCCATATAAAAAAACATCATTTTTTCTGACAGAAACGCAGGATTTTTTGAGGAGGCTATTATGAACGCAAACGGCTCTACTTTCGGAACCCACTTCCGCATCACCACATTCGGAGAATCACACGGAAAAGCAATCGGCGTTGTGGTGGACGGCTGCCCTGCAGGGCTTTCACTTTCGGAATCCGATATCCAATATTATCTGAACCGCAGGAAACCGGGACAGTCCCGTTTCTCTACTCCGAGAAAGGAAGGGGATGAAGTAGAGATTCTTTCCGGTGTCTTTGAAGGAAAGACAACCGGCACTCCGATCGCGCTCCTTGTACCGAATACCTCACAGCATTCCGCCGATTACAGCGAAATCGCATCCTATTACAGACCGGGACATGCCGATTATACCTTTGATGCAAAATACGGTTTTCGTGATTACCGAGGCGGCGGACGTTCTTCCGGTCGCGAAACCATAGGACGTGTTGCGGCCGGTGCCATCGCACTGAAGATTTTAAAAGAACTGAATATAGACGTAACTGCTTATACTTATTCCATCGGTCCCGTAACAATCGATGAGACGCACTTTTCCAAGGAAGCCATTCTTGAGACTCCGACTGCCATGCCGGATCCCGAAGCTTCCAAACGTGCCGAGGAATATCTCTCCGCCTGCATGATGGACAAGGATTCCTCCGGCGGAGCTGTTAAATGTATTGTAAAAGGACTTCCTGCCGGAATCGGCGAACCTGTTTTTGAGAAGCTTGATGCCTGTCTTGCGGGTGCACTCATGTCCATCGGTGCGGTCAAAGCCGTAGAAATCGGTGACGGCATTGCAGTCTCAGGTGCAAAGGGCTCGGAAAACAATGATTCCTTTACTTCCGGCTTTCAAAAAACCACCAATCATGCCGGCGGTACGCTCGGCGGAATCAGTGACGGTTCTGATCTCATATTAAAGGTACATATAAAGCCTACACCTTCTATCTTTAAACAGCAGCAGACCGTCAACCAGAAGGGTGAGCCGATTCAGGTTGCCATCAAAGGCAGACATGATCCGGTAATCGTACCGCGCGCCGTTGTTGTCGTAGAAGCCATGACTGCATTAACCGTTCTGGACCTGATGTTTTCCAATTTATCCTCCCGTATGGAGTATCTGAAGCTCCTCTATGGTCCATCTGATCCAAAACAGTCATAACGGTTGCATTGATGTTCATTCTGATGTTCATTCAATACGATATTTTTCCATTTCCTCAGGCGTTAGCTGTCTGCCGTTCAGTACAGCTAACGCTTCTTCTACGAGCATCTGTAAATCATAGACAGGATAACTGTATACATATTTACTGTTATATGCGTAGATTCTTCCTCCACTTGTATAGCCGATCAATCCGTTAATCGTATAAACGATTTCCAAATCCTCATTTAACACATAGGAATCATCCGTTACATACTCGCCCCGAAGCACTGACCGATTTTGCGAAAGACCGTCTTCCCATCCTGTAATTGTCGACATTCCTTTGTATTCTTTCAAAGCTTTGAAAGTATTGGTATCATATATAACCAGTTTTTCATCCTTATAGTACACATAAAACAGACTTCCATCCGTTGAAAATCCTACACTTTCAATGAAATCCGCCTGAGCGCTCATCACTTGTATAGCAGTCTGATCTTCAATATTCGCATATACAAGGCTCCTGCTATTCCTATCTGCATATAAATAGTGTTCTCCGTCAGGCGCCTTAGCCATTACCGTTGAAAAGGTGTCCAGCTCCGTCACTTCGCCCGTATCCAGATCCAGCCGAATATCATTGCTATTCATATTAACATATGCAACAAGATATTTCCCATCATCGGAAACAACCGCATCTTGAAAGCAAATATCCTGGTAACATGCAATTTGAGATAAATCCGATGCACTGTAAACATAACAGATATCATTCATATAATCACATATGTATATATTATTTTCATTATGTACCCAGTAAAAACGATACTCTATATCCAGTCTGTTGATAAGCTCACCGGTCATGATATCGATCAGATCGATTCCGGACTCACCGACAATTGCTATTTTATCTCCGAACATTTGATAACCTGCATTTTCTTGATCCAGCAGCGATGCATGATATAAGAATTCTTCGGCATCTTCATCATAAAGGGCAACCTCATCGCCGTTAATTAACAGCAGTTTTCCGTTTTCAACCTCAATCACGTTATAATAGCCATCGAGATTCTCTTCTCGGACTCCCTGTGATCCAAATGCTGTTTTATACAAATATATCGTGTCCAAATAATTTGACTGGCGTATAAAATATGCATCCTTTTTGATCATATCAGTAATAAGATCTGATGTTTCCGGCATATAGCATCTTAAGAGCTCGTTCTCACCGTCAAAATAGTGATATCCATATACGCCGTTTTCAAACATAATCTCTATCAGATTCGACTGTGGTACACTTTTGATGGATATGATATAAGTATTATAGTCGTAAAATAACCGTAATTCTCCGTCTGATTTATTACGGATATTCAGATTATCACCTCCCGTATATGCTATATATTCACCAAAATCACAAATCGGTCCATACATTACGTCAGAACTTGCTTTCCACCGAAGACTACCGTCCGGCGCATAACAATATAAAACATACTCTTCCGTAATATCTTTGGGGGCGACTATAATATAACATTCTCCGCTCTCCAGATAGCATAGATCTTTAATCCATTTGCACGGGAAAGAATATTCCTGTACAATTTCTCCGTTTGCAATATCCCATACTGAAACATGTTTGTTTCCATTCGCGTCATTGTCGCTTGCGAATATCACTTTCGTTCCATCCTCGGAAAAAAACACATCATCCCCATACATCCAGCTTCCTTCAAGCTGAACGGATACTATGATATCACCATCTAATGCATCATATACTCTAACTTCATTCATGGCTGTGATTGTCGCAAACATGGTAAGGTCCTTTGACATAACAAGGCTAAGGCATGTAATATCTCCTATCTCATACTCTTTTGAAAAATCATCAGGATTCATACATACAATGTTTTCTCCATTATAGATCAGCTTATTATCGGCATTGAAATAAATATTATGAGTGGCCTCCGGATCATCCAATGCTATTTTTTTCAGCAGTACACCGTTTTCCACATCCCAGCAATAAAGCTGATGCAGATTATCCGATACAACCAGCCTTGTTCCGTCAGGACTGATGGTCATCGCTTTCGTTGTTGTATCATGCTGAAAAGCATAATAAGGCTTGATCTCTCTGGCATTTGCATATACCTCCAGAATCTCTCCAAGCGCAGCTTCCGAAGCTGCCACGATCGGTCTGTCCGGATGATCAAGATCCTCCGGAACTCCCTCTAAGGCAACCATCAATGCAGTCATTCTGTCACCGCTCTCATAAAGCTCCAGTGCCGTTTCACTCAGAGACTCGGATTGCCATGCCAGCAGATCCTGCGCCTGTGCTTCGATTTCTTCAGACTGTGCCCGGATCTCCTCGGACTTTTGCATGATTTCTTCCGACTGTGCCTGAATCTGTTGCGACTGATGCCTGATTCGGACAGACTGATAGGTACTGTACGCACCAAACAAAAAGCACGCACCGCCGATCACTGCCGCAGATATCATCATCCGTTTCAGCCTGCGCATTTTATGGCGCTGCCGCAAATCATCATAGCTGCAGCCGATCATCGGCGCAACCAGACGCAGAAGCTCCGATTTGATCTTTTTGTTGATCTCCGATTTATTCTTGCCACGTACATCCGCTGCAAGCGGTTCTATTGCGATCTCCTCAACCGTTGTCGTACCATCCTCAGCCACAATCTCTTTTGGAATGGTACACAACTGTTTCGGAAAGGAATCCTCCGGTTCTCCTTCGATCAATACCGCAAATACATGTTCAATCCCGCGCAGTTTAATAAAAGTCTCGATCTCACGCTGACACCACAGAGACTCTAAGATTCTCGGAGAACAGATAACGATCAGATATTCGGAAGAAGAAAGTGCTTCCATGATCGGATCGGACAGATTGCCCGCAAGCGGCAGTTCGTCCCGATCTCTGAAAATACGCTTGATTCCGCTTTCCCCACGCTTTTTGGTCTCCTTGTCGGCAAGCTTCGGTACGCGAAAGCTTTCCAACGCCTTATGTAATCTTTCCGCTACATACATATCCAGCGGTGCATGGCGATAGCTGATAAAAGCATCATACATAAATTCCTGTGCTTCTGTTTGGGGCTCCGATGTCATATTCTCTGTATTCTCTGTATTCTCTGTATTCTCTGCTTCCTTACTCATTCGTATACCTCATATGTTTTTTGGAATATATTCTTCTCTATAATATAAATATCATGCAGATCATCTAATCTTGCAGCCATGTAGTCTCCCGGTTTTCCGGACATATAGTTGACGGGATCCCATGCCGTAAAAATCTTCATCTGTGTATCGATCGGCTTGGCATAGATCAGTGTCTCACCCGTTGGCACACAACTTTTGGCATATGTCGTTACTACCTTGATACTACCGTCCATGCGGTTATGTACACTCGGAACATATTCCGTATCCATTTCATACGGCTGCGCAATTTCCTGATAGCTGCGTCTAAACTTCTCTGCCTTAATAGGATATACCTCACCCTGAATGCCGATCATCAGGTAGGTATTGTCTTCCACTGTGATCTCCAGGTCGCCTTCCAGCGTACGCACTATGATCGGAGTCCCGACCGCATATACCTCCGACAATTTTACATAGCCAAGCGGCAGCTTCCTTTTTCGATACTTTCGCATTCCATTCATATCGACCTCGTACTGTGCCGCATAGATCACCTGATAACTTCTGACATATTCTTCCATCCGATTTTGGAAATAAGTCTCCGGATTCATGCCCGGATAAGCTTCTTCAAACGCTTCTTTTCGGATAAAGCCGCCTGCTTTTTCCATATGTCCGCCGCCGGAACCGATTCCCTGCGTCATAAATGCGGCAAGATCACTGGCTTTGATCTCTTTATCACAGCTTCTGAAAGACAGCTTGTACCCATCCGCAAGCATGCTGTAGATCACACAGGTATTGACCACATCCGTCTGTAATACAAAATCACTGACGATCCCGAGTATATTCGGATCACACGGCTTTACCTGTACAATCGCGAAATGAAGCTTCTCTACCAGATGATGATGGATCAGCGCTTCTCCTGCTATCTCAAGCTCCTCTTGGGAAATATTGGAATTCTTCAGACGACTGATAATGGCCCTGTCAAACAGCAGCTCATCCCGCATATCCTTATCTGCAGGATGATAGATATCTCCCAGCTGTCCGGTATCCATATACAGACCGTAATACAACGCGGTAGCCAGACGAATATCCTTATTGA
Organism: Lachnospiraceae bacterium; assembly: GCA_051888775.1. GTDB lineage: Bacteria > Bacillota > Clostridia > Lachnospirales > Lachnospiraceae > JBJFCE01. The sequence continues at coordinate 141,269 of JBJFCE010000032.1, forward strand.
CCTCATATCCTGCTTCCAGTAAAAGCTGCCATACTACCGTGGAACAGCTTCCGTACCGGCTGCAGATCTCCCGGAACTCATCCGGCACCTTCTCAGCTCTCGGATCTGCCTGATGATGATCAATCACCGCAACCGTATCCGCCTCAAAACGTGTCACATTTCCGGTTCCGTACTGACAATCCGACATAATCAACAATTCCGGTTTCTCCAACTCTTTCACATATTCTACCGGAATCTGTAACAGTTCCTTCATCAGCACCAGATTACTTTTACCGATCTGAAAGCGTCCGCTGTATACAAAGCGCACCCACTTTCCCTGTCCGCAAAAATACTGATATAAGCCAAATCCTGATGCCAGTGCATCCGCATCCGGATTATCATGACACTGGATCACAATCTCTTCAAAGCGCTCCAAATCTTTCAGTTTCATTCAAACTTACCCTTTCTTAAAAAGGCAACGACTAAAAGCCGTTGCCTCTATACTGTTCTGACTGGTATATTCTTTTGATGCTATGCATCTTATTCCGATATTTTATGAAAAATAATACAATTCGGTTTCTCTACCTTCATTTCTTTTCCGTTCATCACAATCAGTCCCTTTTTCGTGTCTACATTAAAAAATGTCATCGTATTGGACTCATGATTAAGTGATACGAGATGCCTGTTATCCGGGAACAATGCTGCATCTTTCGGATAGTCGCCGCTGACCGGAAGGCAGAACAGCTTCTCCAAAAGGCCGGTTTTGTGGTCAATATTATACAAAACCACACTATTATCTCCCGCATTGGAGCTGACTAAATACTTATAGTCCATGGAAAACTTGATCGCGCTTGCCGCAGAACCGCTCGCATGATAATCATTCAGCGTGGAAATATTCTGAACTTTTTCAAATTCCGGATTATCGTTGACTTCCTCATATTTATACACATCAATATAATTTTTCAATTCATGAACGATATACAGGAATCTGCCATCCTTGGAAAAGCAAAAATGTCTCGGCGCGGATTCCAGTTCACTTCTGATGATATCCACCAATTTCAATTTTCCGGTCTGCATATCCATGCGATACACATTGACATGATCCATTCCAAGATCTGCCGCCAACAGATAATGATTATCCCTTGTCATCTTGACACAATTAACATGCGGTCTGAAATTTCGTTCCGCAATACTGCCAAGACCTTTCAGATAAACCTCATCTGTAATTGCTCCGACACTGCCGTCCTTATTCAGGCGTAACACTGTGATCTTACCGTCATGGTAACCTGCCGTAAAAAGATACCGATCTTCAAAATCCGTTGACAAATAACAACCGCGCATTCCGTTAATGGACGCCGTGTTCAGTACCGTCAAAGAACCGTCTGCTTCAATCTTATAGGATTCTACACCAAAATCCGTAATAGAATACAGATATTTGCGATTATGTGAAATGGTAAGGTACGAAGAATTCGTAATCTCTACCTTATCTTTTTCCGTAAATCTTCCCTTTTCAACATCCACATCATAAATCTTAATTCCATGATGATCACTCATCGTATAAGTCGAAACATACGCTACATATTTTTCCGCATTCATGACAGTTCCTCCGATTCGGTATCTCTTGGTGCCGGCTGATGCACAGCCCTGCATCTCTTTGTCATCTTATCATATTTTCATCCGTTTGTTAACTATCAGTCATGATTTTCTTCACATCCGCAAGGACCGTTATTACCGCGGAAAGTCGGATAATCCTGATCATCACGATCCATACGATTCAACGGAGAGAAAGGATTGCTTCTCATATCACGGTCACAGCCACAATCTCTGTCCCGGTCTCTGTCCCGATCCCTATCTCTGTCCCTCGCACAGCCGCGGTCAGACATGCGGTCACAGCCACAACTTCTGTCATCATCACAAATTCCGCGTCTCCTTGAACAGCCGTCATCTCCGTTACAGCAGCATAACAGTAATAAAATTAACCAGATTGAGTTCATATAGGTAACTCCGAATATTCTTTACCATACTATATGCCCTCTTAAAATTTTTGTGCGGATATAATGAAAAGTTTTCTCTTCTCCGTCCCTAGCCAGCATCCGGAGCAGAAATTCCAACTGCTTCCTGGTCTTCTCATGGATCAGATTATGATCCTTTGCTCCCTGATAATAAGCAAGCGGATCACTATCTCTATACTGTTTTCCGCGATACACCTTTGAGGCTGCGATCCGGTCCATAAACATTTCCAGCACATACTCTGTAGGCATCGGAACCGGTACCATTCCATGCTTTGTCAAGCTGTAATCCGACCAATACTCATAATGATGTTTATTTCTTCCCTTATGATGAAGCCACGCGGACGAATACCCCTGATCTTCCCGCTCCGCATTATTCGGACTTCTTGTTCCCTGATAATACCGTGCACCCACCAAAAACTCTGTCGGTGAATATTTTGACAGATCGTGTAACAGCCCCTGCCTGTATAAACCGATCTGAAAGCATCCTTTCATGACAAGAAATTTATGATGTGTGATTGTTTTGAAATGCTGCCATGCCTTGCTCATATATTTTATTTGCTCCGGTATTCTGCACTACTGTGCCTGCTGTCCTGGCTTTTATTTGCTTCTGTCTGCTTCTCACTGACCAGGATCTGAATACTGCGCCCCTGCGCCAATGTATAGTCTTCTTTCCAGCAGTCTACTCCGAAGCTGTCCTCCTCTTGTGTATCCATAACAAGCTTCCATCGATATCCATTCTTTAACTTTGGTAATGCAAACCGATGGGATATCCAATGCATATTATAGATCACATATATATCCTGATCCGTATTGCCGTTTCCGTCTCCGTAAGCACCTGCATACAAAATGGCCATATGTCTGTTATAGCCTGCCGTATTCAGCTGAAAAGCTTCTTCGGAATGAAAGGAAATCTCCGGAAAGCCGCAGGATCTGGGATCTGTATTTTGTGCCATGCCCTTCTTACGGAACACGGCGTGTTCTCTTCTAAAGCGCAACAATTCCTTCACAAAGGCATGCTGTTCTTTTGCCAGCGCAGTGGTCTGCCAGTCCTTCCAGCCGATTTCATTATCCTGACAATATGGATTGTTATTTCCAAGCTGAGAATTACCGTCCTCATCTCCCGCTGTCAAAAACGGAGTCCCCTGAGATAATACCACCAATGTCACGGCATTCTTCATCTGCTTCTTACGAAGCCTGCGCATTGCTGCCTTCTTAGACGGTCCTTCCGTACCACAGTTCCAGCTGTAATTATCATCCGTTCCGTCCCGGTTATCCTCACCGTTTGCCTCATTGTGCTTTCTGTCATAAGACACCAGATCCAAGAGTGTAAAACCGTAATAATTGGTGATATAATGCAGATTTCCATGCTTTAAGGAATTCCCTGATACATGCTGCAGCATCCTGCCCAGCATATTCTCATCACCCTTAACATATTTTCTCGCATCCTTAAGAAACAGATCATTGGCACTCGCCAGATTCCGATACCCCGGAATCTCCGTTCTTTGATAAATCTCATCATACGGAAAATCATAATAGATCAGCTTTGTATTTCCAAATAGAGGCTCTGTAGCAAGCAACGTCAGCGGAATCTTTGTTCCCATTAGATGAAATCCATCGATATGATACTCCAGAACCCAATATCTTAATACTTCCAAAATATATCCCGGCTTACAGTCCTCCGGAAAATAAAACTGCAAAATAACCTCTATTCCGCTTTTATGGCATTCTCTTACCAGAGTTTTGCAGTCCTCTATCGCTTTCCCCTTTCGTGCATATGCTGCTTTCGGTGCAAAATAACAGGCTTTTTTATATCCCCAGTAATTGATCCGTTTTTCCTCTGCATTTTCCGAATCCGATGCAGGCTTATCCATAAAATGCGCTACGGCATACGCCATTGTCTCCTGAGGTATCGCTGTTTCTTTTTCTTCCGGCCATTCTGCGAACTCATAGACAGGCATCAGTTCCAGATTGCGGATTCCGAGATCTTTCAAATACGGCAATTTCTCTACGACTCCGAGAAACGTTCCCTTTTGCTTTACCCCGCTCTTTTTATTTTTGGTAAAGCCCCGCACATGCATACAGTAAAAAACACTGTCTTCGTATGGGATTCTAAGCGGTTCATCGCCTTCCCAGTCAAAAGAACCGGACGGAATTCCCGCACGGATTCCTTTTGTGGGATCCTGTGGTTTCAGACCGAAGCTGCCCGTTCCGATAATCTCTTTTGCATAAGGATCCGCAAAATAACGCTCCCCGCTATAAAACAGATACTCATATCGGTCAGCGCGGATATTTTCAATATAAATACAGCATATGTTACCTACAAAATAAGACTCTTCAAAAGGAATTCTGATCTGTTCTTCCGGATTTTTTTTATCATAAAGAGCCCAGCCGCTATCTTCCCGCTCATATACGACAGCCGCAAAATTGATCCCGTTCTTACAGGCAGTTGCGCCGAGCGGATACGGCATTCCTTTTTTTATAGAAAGCTCTGATTTTATCATGTTATTATCTCCACGTCTCATATTTTCCAAGCTATGATACAGTTTAACACATTTTTTCGTTTATTCCTATCAATAACCTTGCTTTTTCTTGATATTTTCTGTAAAATTTGATAAAGAATAATTTCGGAGCGTATTTTTATACTGCCACCGTAACACCTTTGGCTGTATATTTCAAATAAACAGCTCCGACGAAAGGACTCCTATGGCTGATCAGAACAAAAAACAGGACGATTTTGGATTTGACGATGAAAGCATGACTGTAGACATGACACTGGACGACGGTACCACCGTAACCTGTGCCATCGTCACAATTTTGACATTGGATAAGCAGGATTACATCGTGCTTCTTCCGCTTGACGAAAACGGAGAAAATACAGACGGCGAGGTCTGGATCTACCGTTATTTTGAAAACGAGGACGATCCTGATGAAGAACCCCGTATTGAATATATCGATGATGAGGAAGAATATGAAATGGTATCGGACAAGTTCGATGAATACCTTGACAATGCAGAATTTGACGAACTGCTTCCGGATGATACCGACTCCGAATAAAACACTTCTGTTTTTCCTTATAATGATCACTGATTGTCTACGAAAAGGAAATGATCCCGCCCGGAGCTTCCAGCTCCTTTAAAAAGCGGGATATTTCCTTTTTTTCATTTCCTTCTTTATTGACGGCGCTCATAAACAGGCTGTTTCTTGCCCGCGTCATCGCCACATACAGCACACGCCGCTCTTCCTCAATTGCTTCCGGCAAATATGCCCGTTTGTGCGGAACGATCCGCTCATTCAGATCCGGTAACAGAACATGGTCATATTCAAGCCCTTTTGCACCGTGCATAGTGATCAGAACAACACCCTTCTTTTCATCATGCTCTCCTGTCGGCTCAAAGGATTGCCTTCTTTTGGCTAGTTCATGTAAAAAGCCACGATGACTATCATGCTCTCTGGCAAGCTCCGAAAGCATCTGAAATGTATGTGCCAGTTCTTTTTGATCTTCCTTCCGCAACATTTCTTTCCTGACTGCCTCTTCATAGCCTATGCCATACCGGATATAATTTATTGCCGCAAACGGTGAAAACTGCCGGATACGTTGTAAGTCTTCAAATAACCGTTCCAGAATATGCCGCATATAAGGCTTCCCGCAGTAATATTCTTTAAGGATCCTCTGCCAATCTTTCATATCGGAAGGAACCGCATATCTGGACAGATATCTGAGCGGTTTGTTCATGATCCGAAAAAATTCCGCTCTATGCGCCTCTCCGATTGCAAGTTTTATATAAGCCTCTACATCGCAAGCTGCTGTGTGTTCATAGGGATTACGGATATTCTCCCTGCATACAAACGGAATCCCATGTGAGCTTAAAAGGCCCGCATAATGTGGGAGCATTGCATTCGTTCTGGTTATAATTGCCGTATCGGAATCTACTCCGATTTCCTGTAAAAATCGGCAAATTGCCTCATCCTGTTGCCCGGTACTTTCACAGATTTCCACGCGAACACAGCCCTTTTTGCCCGTTGTCGGAAAAATCTCTTTTTCAAACCGCAGATGATTATGACCGATCAGGCACTTTGCCGCTGCCACGATCCTCTCTGCACTCCGATAATTGTATTGTAACAGAATCTTGCGAAGTTTCGGATAATCTTTCTGTAGCGACAACATCAGAGACGGATCCGAGCCGCGAAAACCGTATATCGATTGATCATCATCTCCTACCATAAACAGATTTTGCTCCGGTTCTGCCAGCAGCCTTATCACCGCATACTGCCTCGGATCAATATCCTGAAATTCATCTACAAGAATATATTGAAATCTCTCCTGCCAGTACTTTAAAATCTCCGGATGCTTATGAAGTTCTTCTTCACATCGCAGTACCATATCATCAAAATCCAGTTTCCGTTCATGCTGACACCGGGTCAAATATTGCTCAGCTATCCGCCTGAACAATTCTTTATCCATCGATACGGCTTCATACTCCTTTGGCTGCTGTCCTGCATTTTTCATACGCGACAGTTCTTCCAGAACCTGTTTGGTTTCAGGCATTTCATATTCTGCCGCAGTTGCATCCTTCTGACGCAGCTCTGCCTGTAGCAATTCCATAATTTCTTCCAACATCCGAAGCTTCTGCGTCTGTGATAAAAGCGCTCTCCGGTCATAATGAAAGGAATTGCGCAAAATGCCGAAGCATAGCGCATGGATCGTACCGAAAGTCACTGGTGTATCCTGTTGTGCAGTCATTTCCAGATAACGTTCCTTCATCTGAACTGCCGCAGCTTTGGTAAACGTAATGACCAGTACGGATTCCAGACAAATGCCTGCTTCCTGTGTCAAATATTTGATTCGTTGCGTTAAAGTGAATGTTTTCCCGGAACCGGGAGGGGCAATGACAATACACGGACCATCCAGATGGTGGACTGCTTCATATTGGTCCTGATTCATTTGCATCGTGCTTTTATTCATAGATACTCCTGTCCGTTCTCTCCAGGTATGGGCAGGGGAAAAGAAATGTAAGGGATGCCGCATAAAATAGATACTACTCCGGTGTCGTCAAAGCACAAAAATTCACTCGGCTCACGTTCCTAATGCTGTCGTAAATTTTTGTGTTTTTCCGATACCGGAAACAACATATCTATATTCATATGACATCCCGTCTTGTATGACTTATAAAGCTTCTTTGAGTTTTTCAATACCGATACGGATACGGCTGAGGCTTTCCTCTTTGCCGAGGATCTCCATAATCTCAGTTGCTCCGGCAGGCGTCATCTGCTTGCCGCTGACTGCGGTTCTGACAGGCCAGAGTGCGTAACCGTTCTTGCAGCCTTTTTTCTCCACATAAGAGATCAAAAGCTGATACAATGCATCATTGGAATAGTCATCCTGTGCTTCAAGCATCGGATAAAGTTCTTGAAGCACTTCCAAAGAGGAAGCTTCGTTGGTCTTCATCTTCTTATGCGCATACATTGCGGTATCATATTCCGGAAGCTCTTCAAAGAAATCCACCAGATCTTTGATATCCGGGAAAATCTCGATTCTGGTCTTCACCATTTCGGCAATTTTCTTCAGATCAAAATCCTTAGTCAATGCTTCTTTTAAATAAGGCTCTGCCAGCTCATAGAAACGGTCAAAGTCCATTGCCTTTAAATACTCGCCGTTCATCCACTTTAACTTCTGGATGTCAAATACCGCCGGAGATTTACTGATTCTGTGATAATCAAAGTCACGGATCAGTTCCTCCAGTGAAAAGATTTCACGGTTATCTTCCGGGCTCCATCCGAGCAGTGCAATGTAATTGACAACTGCCTCGGATAAAAATCCCTGATCGATCAGATCCTCAAAAGAAGCATGTCCGCTTCTTTTGGATAATTTCTTATGATTCTCATCCGTAATCAACGGCAGATGGATATAGGTCGGAACCTCCCATCCGAAAGCATCATACAGCCGGTTATACTTCGGAGAAGAAGACAGATACTCATTTCCGCGCACAACATGGGTAATGCCCATGGTATGATCATCCACAACATTTGCAAAGTTATAGGTCGGGAACCCGTCGGACTTGATCAGTACCATATCGTCAAGCTCCGCATTATTGACGGAAATATCCCCGTACAGCTCATCATGGAAGGTCGTCACACCTTCTCGCGGATTGTTCTGTCTGATGACATACGGCATACCGGAAGCCAGTTTTTCCTCTACCTCTTCCTTGGATAGATGCAGGCAATGCTTATCATAAATCATGATCTCCTTGCTCTCTCCCGTTTCCGGATCCGTGATCGTCTGATGTAAAGACTCCAGACGCTCTTTATCACAGAAGCAATAATATGCCTCTCCCTTTTCAATCAACTGCTTGGCATATTTTAAATAAATACCGCTCTTATTACGTTCGCTCTGTACATAAGGGCCATAGCCGCCGTCCTTATCCGGTCCCTCATCGTGAACCAGACCGGTCTTTTCCAGCGTCCTGTAGATAATCTCCACAGCACCCTCAACATAACGCTCCTGATCGGTATCCTCGATACGCAGGATAAAGGTTCCTCCTTCGTGCTTTGCAATTAAAAACTCATATAAAGCACTTCTTAAATTTCCGACATGCATACGTCCCGTCGGGCTCGGTGCGTATCTGGTTCTGATTTTCTGCATGATACTATCTCTCCTCTGTTTTATTCTTCTGCCTTTTCCGTTATCTTATGCTTTCGCTGATTTTCACTCTTCCTGCATATCCGGAATTGCTTTTTCCGCCTGCTGTTTGAAGCCCTGTACTTCCTTCATCGCATTGGTAATCGCAATGTTGGTTCCGGCACCGGCAACACAACCGCCCGGACACGCCATTCCTTCGATCAGGCAGCCGTTTTTCTTTCCTGCCTTCGCAAGCATCAGCATCTTCTTACATTCCGCAAGACTTTCCGCATGCTCGATATGAACTTCCGTTTCCGGATAATATGTCTTGATACACTCTTCGATCGCACTCGCAACGCCTCCGGCAACACCATAACCGCGTCCTGCTCCGGTTGCATCGCTCATATGATCCATTGCTTCTATCTCATCTAACAAAATGCCCTTTGCTTCAAACATTCCGACAAGTTCTTCAAATGTAATGACAAAATCCACATCGGAACGCACTGTTCTTCTGGATGCTTCCAGCTTCTTGGATGCACACGGGCCGATAAATACGACACTGGCATCCGGGTGATCTTCTTTGATCTTTCTGGCAGTTGCAACCATCGGCGTCAGTTCATTGGAAATATTCCCTATCGTCTCCGGAAAAAATTTCTTGGCAAGCATCGACCAGGACGGGCAGCAGGAGGTTAAAAGGAACGGCAGCTCCCCTGTCGCAACCTTTTCCACATAGTGCTTTGCTTCCGCCATAGCCCCCATATCGGCACCGATTGCTGTTTCGTACACATCCGCGAAACCAAGTTTTTTTAGCGCCGTCTTAAATTTATCCGGTGTCACCTCCGGTCCGAACTGTCCGACAAATGCAGGCGCTACCTGCGCAATGATCTTCCTGCCGGACTGAAGTGCACGAATGAGCTGGAAAATCTGGGACTTGTCCGCAATTGCCCCGAACGGACAATTGACCATACACTGACCGCAGGAAACGCATTTATCACTGTCGATGCAGGCACGGTGCTTTTCATCACTCTTGATCGCACCGACACCGCAGGCTGCCGCACAGGGACGTACCTGATGAGAAATGGCATCATAAGGGCAGACCGCTTTACATTTACCGCAGTGAATACATTTTTCCTGATCAATAAATGACTTTCCGTTTACAAAAGAAATTGCGCCGCGCGGGCATACTTCACGGCACGGATGTGCCAGACAGCCCATACAGCGGTCACTGACAAAATACTGATTTTCCGGACAGGCATTACATGCGGACGGAATGACCTGCAACAGAGGCGGCTCGTAATATTTTTCGTCAATATTACTCTCCTCTACGCCCTGCGATACATGTACCGGCTGATTCTCCGGACGAAGCGACATTCCCATTGCCAGACGAACACGTTCCCTGACAACGGCACGTTCTCTGTAAATACTCTCCCAATATTCGGATTCATCACTGTTTACTAATTTATACGGAAGCGCCTCCATATCTCCAACCAGATTGTCGGAATTATAGGCAAGATTCGCCACTTCCTTAAAGACACGTCTTCTGACTTTTCTGACTTCTGTGTCAATTCCTCTCATATCGGTTCCTTCCCAAGTTTTTTCCTTTTCACTACTGACAATATACAGCATCAATATTTTGACACAAATAGGAGTAGAAATCAAGGACTTACGGAGAATATCATCTTGATTTTGTATGCCGGTATAGACACCCTGATTATGTTTTAGCATAAAAACGCCTCCGATCACGGCATACAGAGCATAAAGCGTTCTGTATGCCGTGATCGAAGGCTGTTAGTAGCTAGCCTATTAAAAGCGAACCGATCTGGAATACCAGGGTACTTATAGTCCAGGCTAAGAGTAGTTGGAAAACAATCATGCCCAGTGTAAATTTCCAGGAATTGCTTTCTTTTTTGATCGTACCGATCGTAGCTGCACAGGGAACATACAGCAAGCAAAACAGCATAAAGCAGTAGGCATTGAGCGCACCAAATGCCGGATAGGCTGCTTTGATTCCCGCAAGGATCGTACTTCCGCCACTGCCTGCCGAGCCGAAAAGTACCGCAAAGCTGGATACGACAACCTCTTTTGCAGAAATACCGGATAATAAAGCCACGACAATCTGCCAGCTTCCGAGTCCGGCAGGTTTTAGCACAGGAACGAGTACTCTTCCGATTGCAGCACCAAAGCTCCGGGACGGATCTTCCACCAGTCCGCTCGTCCCGATGTTTAACAGAAGCCAGATGATAATGGATGCCACAAAAATAGTCGTTCCTGCTTTGGATAAGTAATCCTTCAGCTTGTTCCATACATAGATACGGATCGTACGCGCATTCGGACGCTTATATTCGGGCAACTCAATCAGCAGACAGTCATTTTCTCTGCCCTTCTCCAGACGATTCAGAATGAATGCTACCAAAATAGCGACTGCCATACCGATCGCATACATGGAAAAAGCTGCGAGGTATCGATATCGGTCAAAGAACAATTCCGAAAACAGCACATAGATCGGAAGTCTTGCCGAGCAGGACATAAACGGTGTCACGATCATGGTCTTCTTGCGGTCATGCTCGGTTTCCAGAGCTCTTGTTGCCATGATCGCAGGAACGGTACAGCCGAACCCGAGAATCATCGGCAGGAATGCCTTGCCGGACAGTCCGACCTTACCCATGACCGAATCCATGACATACGCCACACGCGCCATGTAACCGCTGTCCTCCAACAGTGCAAGCGCCAGAAACAGAATCGCGATATTGGGAATAAAAGATAAAATCCCGCCGACTCCGCCGATAATACCATCCACAATCAATGAGATCAGCCAGTCCTGCGTGTGAATTTTTAACAGCAGTTGCGTAACACTGTCTGAAAATACGGAAAGTCCCAGTTCAAACCATCCCTTCAGATAGTCTCCGACCGTAAATGTCAGGAAAAATACCAAAGCCATGATACAAAGGAAAATCGGAATTCCGAAGATTCTATGTACCAATATGCGGTCAATTTTATCCGTTGCGGCTTCCTTTTTCTTTTTATGAAATACCGTTTCCGCTACAACCTTCTCTATATATTCGTACTTTTTGCCGATGATCTCTTTTTCATAGCTTCTGTCCACGACATCACTGATATTGATCGGATGTTCCTTCATCACTTCTTCATCATTTTCCAAGAGCTTGATCGCATGCCAGCGAGGAGAAGAATGCTCCGGGAAGCGCGCTCCCATCATAACCTCCAGTTTCTCGATCTTTGCTTCCAGTTCATCACCATAACCAAGTACCGGAGATTTTGAGCCTTCCTCATAATGATGGCATACAGCATGCAGGAGCGTGTCCAATCCGGTTCGCTTTGCTGCCGATACCGGTATGACCGGAATGTCTCCGAGCATTTCCGGCAGTCTGTGCAGGTCAATCTCCAAGCCCTGTGCTTCTACAACATCCATCATATTCAGTGCCAGCACAACAGGCTTGCCCAGTTCCAGAAGCTGTAAGGTCAGATACAGATTCCGTTCCAGTGAAGAAGCATCCACGACATTGACGATGACCTCAATATCATCATCCATCACACATTTTCTGGTCACTTTTTCTTCAATGGTATAGCATGTCAGAGAATAGATTCCCGGTGTGTCTATCACCGTCAGATCCAATCCTTCAAAGGAGGTCTGTCCTTCTTTTTTCTCAACCGTAACACCCGGCCAGTTTGCTACCTTTAACTTCGATCCTGTCACCGCATTGAACAATGTCGTCTTGCCACAGTTCGGATTCCCTACAAATGCGACATGGATATTTTCACGTTCTCTCTTATTCTCCATAGGACTCCACCTCGATCTGCTGTGCCAGCTTTCTTCCGAGCGCAAGTCTCGTTCCGCGTACTTTTATGATCATTGCCCCGTGCTTTTTACGGTTCAGCACCGTAACACGGGTGCCGTCATTCATTCCAAGTGCTTCCAGTCTTCGCAGAATTTCTTCATTCATGTACATTCCGGTCAGCTGATATTCTTCGTTCATCGTTCCCTCATAGAGAGTCATAACAGCGCCTTCTTTCTATAGTTTGTTCTGACTAACCTATTTTCATAAAAAATCATAATACCCGCTAATCGGAATGTCAATAGCCGATTTGAGGAGCAAGTCTGACTCTCAAATCGGCTATTGACATTCCATATTCCGCTACTTTATAAACATCGCATCCCCAAAACTGAAAAACCGATACCGTTCCTTCACCGCTTCCTGATAAGCTGCAAGTACCTGTTCCCTTCCTGCCAATGCCGATACCAACATGATCAGTGTGGACTCCGGCAGATGAAAATTGGTGATCAGCCCATCCAGAACCTTGAAATGATACCCCGGATAAATAAAGATCTCGGTGTTGTCACAGCATTCATGCAAAAAACCGTTTTCATCCGCAGCACTTTCCACGGTACGACAGCTCGTAGTACCGACACAGATGACTCTGTGACCGCTCTGCTTGGCACGGTTGATCTTTTCCGCTGCCTCTTCGCTTACCTGATAATATTCCGAATGCATATGATGATCCAGAATATTATCTTCCTTCACCGGACGGAAGGTTCCGAGTCCGACATGCAATGTCACATATGCAATATCCACTCCGCTCTGCTCAATTTCTGCAAGCAATTCCTTTGTAAAATGAAGTCCTGCGGTCGGTGCAGCGGCAGAACCTTCATATTTGGCATACACCGTCTGATAACGGTTCTTATCCTGAAGCTTATGCGTAATGTACGGGGGAAGGGGCATCTCACCAAGACGGTCCAATACTTCTTCCCAGATTCCTTCATATGCGAATTGAATCAGGCGGTTTCCTTCCTCAACAACCTCTAATACCGTTCCGGTCAAAAGCCCGTCACCGAAACTGATCACTGCTCCCGGTCTTGCTTTTTTTCCGGGCTTTACAAGCGTTTCCCATATATTGTTCTCACGCCGCTTTAACAAAAGTACCTCGATTGCCGCTCCGGTGTCTGCCTTAACTCCCATCAGACGTGCCGGAATGACCTTCGTATTGTTGAGTACCAGACAATCTCCCGGCTGTAAATAATTCTTGATCTCGCGAAACGTATGATGAGAATATTCTCCTGTTTCCTTATCAAGCACCAACAATCTGGATGCCGCCCGATCCTCAAGCGGATCCTGTGCGATCAACTCCTGCGGCAGATCAAAATAAAAATCCGATTTCCGTAATTCTTCCATTCTTACTTCTTACGCTTTTGTGCGCATTCCTTTCCTTCCCATAATTTCAAAACTTAAATCATTGATTTTGGGACTTTTTCTTCAAATATTTACCTCGATTGTTCATAGCATTTCCATATTTCCATAAACTCCGAACATCTGGCTTGGTATTCAGGATAAAATAGTTTTGTCAACTCGTCATATGTTAACGCTGCACAATATATTTTATCTGCAATTATGTTAAAACCATCATTTTCTGTTTTTATAGGGCACTTATGTTGATTGCTCATATAAGCAATTTTTTCCTCGTAACCATATCGATGGTGATTGGTTCCATATTCCATATCCCTAAGTACCATTTGTTGTACTAAAGTTTCATTCAGATTCATATTCGCAAGGTGATCACTTATCAAAAAATCTTTCCTATAAAGTTTTCCCAATGCCTGAACCTGAATAAACCAAAATCGATTTACATTCTCAATTGACCAATTAGGATTACTATATTCCTCTTCTCGTTGCCTCAAAGTAATCAATCCCGCATTATCATCATATTCAAACTCAAATCCAAAATCATATCGCATTCCGTTTTTAAAAATAATACGATACATGTTGTTTTCTTCAATAAAACAGAATCCCAGACAACTATCAGTAGTAATACCGAATCTTTCCATATGACGCATATATTCCGCAGGACTTATGGTATCTTTAGAGGAGAGGCTGACCACTACAGATAAGTCCACATCACTATAACAATCGTGATAACTCTTATCTATCGCTTTTTCTAATTCATCTTCTCTTTTTACTCCCTTTTTAATGACTATATCTCTAATCTTGACGCAATTAATTTCCGGCATCAAAAAGATATTGTCAATAAAATGATCTAATTCTCTTTTGACAATTTCTCTGCTGATCTCCATATTTCTCCCTTGTATGATATTTTTATATTCAAAGCGTTTGTGAACCTCTGTCAACAGAATGGAACGCTTGCCCACAGACCGGATCTCTAAACGGCGGGTACTGTGAGTCCGTCGGTACTTAGGTGCCGTACTTTGGCACCTTATGTACCGCTACGGACGAGGTGTAGCAAAAGCGTGCCCGCCGTTTAGAGATCCGGTTCTGTGGGCAACCGCTCCATCCTGCTGGCAGAGGTTTGCGTTCACCTGTGCTACTTAAAGACAGGCATATTTTAAAAATGCAACATAGCCGCGCTTCATCTCATATAAATCCGCCTTGCTGGTAACCTCCCACGGTGCGTGCATATTCATGACCGGCACACCGCAGTCCACAACATTCATGCCGTACAGTGCCAGAATATAAGCGATCGTTCCGCCGCCGCCCAGATCGACCTTACCAAGCTCTGCCGTCTGCAAATTGATCTTTTCTTTTTCGAAAATCGCACGGATATGGGCCAGATATTCCGCATTGGCATCATTGGAGCCCGATTTTCCTCTGGAACCCGTAAATTTATTAAAGACCATCCCGTCTCCGAGATAAGCGACATTTTTCTTGTCAAAGCTGCCCGCAAACGACGGATCAAATGCACTGGATACGTCGGAAGAAAGCATATCCGATGCTGCCAGACATCTGCGGAGCGTAAGCTCACTGTACTGCCCCGTAAGTGCCATCAGCTCTGCGACGGAATTTTCAAAGAATCTGGACTGCATACCGGTTGCACCGACACTGCCGATTTCCTCTTTATCTACAAGAATACAGCAAGTCGTGCGCTCCGGTGCCTCTACCTCAAGCATGGCGCGATAGGATGCATATGCGCACACTCTGTCATCCTGTCCGTATGCCATGATCATGCTGCGATCAAGCCCGGCTTCCCTTGCATGCCCTGCCGGAACGATTTCAAGCTCTGCCGATATGAAATCTTCTTCCTCGATATCATAGTATTCCTTCAACAATGCAAGCACACTCTTTTTTACACCGTCTTTTTCACAGTCCTGATCCGGTTTATTGCCGATCACAATGTCAAGTGCTTCGCCCTCGATGACCTTTGCCGCTTTTTTCTCCAGCTGTTCTGAGGACAAGTGGATCAGAAGATCAGAGATAAAAAATACCGGATCCTCCTTTTTATCACCGATATTGATAATCACTGTGGTGCCGTCCTTTTTGACAACCACGCCGTGCATGGCAAGCGGCAGCGCTACCCACTGGTATTTCTTGATACCGCCGTAATAATGGGTATCCAGATAAGCGAAGCCGCCTTCCTCATACAGCGGATTCTGCTTTACATCCAGACGCGGAGAATCGATATGGGCGCCAAGAATATTCATTCCTTCCTCCAACGGTCTACTACCGATCTGATACATGATGATTGCTTTGTTCATCCATACGGAATATACCTTGTCTCCCGGTTTAAGTGTTTCTTCCTTAGCACGCACCTTCTCTATTTCAAAGTATCCGCAGTCTTCAATTTCATTGACGATCGTATCAATACATTCCCGCTCTGTCTTTCCGTGATCCAGAAAATGCATATATCCTTTTGAAAAGTCCTCGCATTCCTTTAACTGTTTTTTATTGTAGGTACGCCATGTATTTGTATGCTCCATGCTGTCCGCTTCCTTTCTTAACCTTCCATCGACTTCGTTCAATCAAGTTCGGGATAAGCGTTTTCCACCTATCCCGAACGTCTGATACTTATTTAGTTTACGCACGAAGTTCGATTCCCATACTCTGTAAACCGTTGAGAATCTTTTTCATTGCTCCGTTGATGTCTGCTTCTTCCAGTGTTCTGTCCTTTGCACGGAATGTAATGGAATAAGCAACAGACTTATAACCTTCCTTGATCTGCGTTCCTTCATAGACATCGAACAGCTGATAGCTTTCCAGAATCTTGCCGCCGCGCTGTGAGATCATCGCCTCAATCTGTCCTACGAGGATTTCCTTCGGCACAACCATGGAAAGATCTCTCGTTACCGCAGGGAATCTCGTGATTCCTTCATACTTACGGTTAAAGGTTGCAAAAGGTATGATTTCCGGCATATCCAGAACCGCAACATACGCCTTGGTCCCGATACTGTAATTATCCAGTACCTGCGGATGTACCTCTCCGAGATAGCCGACTACCTTACCCTGATAAATGATGTTTGCCTGACGACCCGGATGCAGATACGGTTTCCCTGCCTTTGGATCATATTCGGTCTTTGCTCTCATACCGATACTGTCAAAGAACTCTTCCACAACACCTTTCATTGTAAAGAAGTCTCCCTCGCCATACATGCCGAGTGTCATCGTCATACGTTCGTCCGGAAGCTCGGTCAACGGCACCTGCTTGGGCAGATAAACATTTCCCATCTCATACAGACGTACATCCTTATTTCTTCTGTTATAATTAGTTGCAAGTGAAGTCAGCATACCGTTTAAAGACAAGGTTCTCATCACGGAGAAATCCTCACCGAGCGGATTTGCGATCGTAACAGTCTGGCGAAGCGGACTGTCCTGTGGCAGCAGCAGCTTATCAAATACCTTCGGGCTTTCAAAGGAATATGTCATGCCCTGAGAGAATCCGCAGAACTCAGCTACCTCTCTTGCTTTATTTTCAATCCGCATCTTAAAGGACAGCTTACCTGCAGTTGCCTCGCCACTCGGTAAGGTGACCGGAATCTTATCATAACCGTAGAAACGGGCCACTTCCTCTGCGATATCCGCAAATCCCAACAGATCCTGTCTGAAGGAAGGGCAGATAAGCTCATTGGTTGCTTCGTCATATGCAAGCTCGATCCTCTTAAAGATCGCAAGCATTTCTTCTTTTGTAACATCCGTACCAAGGAATTTGTTGATCTTCTCCGGCTCAAACGGAATTCTGACAAGCTCCTTTAACGGCTCTTTAACATCCACGATTCCGCCGACCACTTCGCCGCAACCCAGTTCTTCGATCAGCTGGCATGCACGATTGATGGCATCCTCTGCATTTCTCGGATCCAGTCCTTTTTCAAAAATACCGGAAGCATCGGTACGAAGACCGATTCTTTTTGCAGATTTGCGGATATTCGCACCGTGGAAGGTAGCCGCTTCAAACAGTACCGTGCTGACATTGTCGGTAATCTTGGAATTCTCACCGCCCATGATACCCGCAATACCGATCTCCTTTTCGGCATCACAAATCATCAGGACATCGTTATCCAGCTTACGGATCTGTCCGTCCAGTGTCTGGAATTCATCCCCGTCCTTTGCACGGCGTACGATAATCTGATGACCGGCAATCGTATCCAGATCATAGGCATGCATCGGCTGTCCGTATTCCTCCATTACATAGTTCGTAATATCAACCAGATTGTTGATCGGGCGGATTCCGCTTGCCGCCAGTCTTCTCTGCATCCACTTCGGGGACGGAGCGATCTTGATATTTTTTACGACTCTTGCACAGTATCTGCTGCAAAGGTCTGTATCCTCCACCTTCACGGAAATATAATCACTTGCCTTTTCACTGTTTCCGGTCACATTGACAACCGGCGGAACGAACGGCTTTTGAAAGGTTGCAGCTGCCTCTCTTGCAATGCCGAGAATGCTATAGCAATCCACTCTGTTTGAAGTAATCTCATATTCAAATACAGTGTCATGCAGCCCCAGTGCTTCAATGGCATCGGAACCGACAACCGCATCATCTTCAAAAATATAAATTCCCATTTCGGGAGCTTCCGGATAGAAATTGCGATCCGATCCAAGCTCCTCGATAGAACACATCATACCGTTTGATTCGATGCCTCGCAGCTTTCCGGCTTTGATCTCAATTCCGTCCTCCGGAAGCGGACCGCCGTCATGACCTCCTGCCACCTTTCCGCCGTCCAGTACGACCGGAACCTTATCCCCGACCTTGACATTCGGTGCGCCCGTTACGATCTGGATGGTCTCTGTTCCGATATTCACCTGACAGATAATCAGCTTATCCGCATCGGGATGCTTCTCGATCTGCTCAATCTGACCGATCACGATCTTACGCAGATTCTTATCCGTTCTTTCATAGCCTTCTACTTTTGTGCCGCTTAAAGTCATTGCATCGCAATATTCCTGATCCGTGCAGTCAAGCTCCGGTACATATGCTTTAATCCATGATAATGCTGTATTCATCCTTCTCCTCCTTAGAACTGCTTTAAGAAACGAACATCGTTCTCATATAACAGTCTCATGTCATCAATTTCATACTTTAACAGCGTAATACGCTCCAGACCGATACCGAAAGCAAAACCGCTGTATACCTCGGGATCAATGCCGCTCATCTTTAATACCTTCGGATGTACCATACCGCAGCCGAGAATCTCGATCCAACCGCTTCCCTTACAGAAACGACAGCCCTTACCGCCGCACTTAAAGCAGGACATATCCATCTCTGCGGAAGGCTCCGTAAACGGGAAATGGTGCGGTCTGAATTTGACCTTTGTATCCTCACCGAACATTTCTCTTGCAAACTGTGCCAATGTTCCTTTCAGATCGGCAAACGTAATATTCTTATCGACAACCATTCCTTCGATCTGATGGAAGGAAGGAGAATGGGTTGCATCCACTTCATCGGAACGGAATACGCGTCCGGGCGCGATCATACGGATCGGCAGCTTGCCCTTTTCCATCTGTCTTACCTGAACCGGAGAAGTCTGTGTTCTTAACAGGATATCACCGTTTACATAGAAGGTATCCTGTTCATCCTTTGCCGGATGATCTGCCGGAATATTCAGTGCCTCGAAATTATAATAATCGTATTCTACTTCCGGTCCTTCCACAACCTCATAGCCCATGCCGACAAAGATTCTCTCAACCTCGTCTAATGCAATGGTATTGGGATGTCTGTGACCGACATTGTTCTTCTTTGCCGGAAGTGTTACGTCAATCGTCTCCTTTGCCATCACTGCTTCTCTTAATTTGGCTTCCATTTTGGCTTTTGCTTCTTCCAGTACACGCTCGATCTCCTCACGTGTCTCATTGACCATCTGACCGACCTTAGGTCTGTCCTCCGGTGCTACATCCTTCATAGACTTTAATACACTGGTAAGTTCACCTTTCTTTCCAAGGAAGTTGACTCTTACCTCGTTTAACTTTTCAAGTGCATCGCTTTCCTGAATCTGGGCAAGCGCCTGCGCTTTGATCTGCGCCAATTTGTCTTTCATGTTCTGACTCCTCTCATTGATTTATAAAAATTAAAAAGTCCCCTGTAAACTTACTGTTTACAAGGGACGAAATTTCTCCGTGGTACCACCCAATTTTCCTGCCAACACAGGCTCTTTCAACGTAACGTGTCTTAAAACGGCTTACCCTACTTATGAATTTTCAGGCAGGCAGCTAGGGCGGGAAGATGATAATCTGCCTTTACTGAAGAATGCTTTCAGCCGGTGACATTCTCTCTCTGACAGGAAACAAATTACTTTAACGCCTTCATCGCTTTTATCGTATTCATTGTAAACAGGAACGAAACAAAAGTCAAGATGCAATCTGACGCAGAAGCAGTAAAATTAATACAATCAAAAAATTTTTCAAATATCTGCAACCTTTTCAATCGAATTCATGTTATTCTATTAACAAGGTCAATATGCACAGCCTTAAACCGGCATTAACAAAAGGGGGAAATTATCTTATGTCTGAAACCTATTGTGGAAAATCTTGCGACGGCTGCACTTATAAGGAACAGCTCTCCTGCGACGGCTGCAAACAGACGCAATTTACAAACTGTACTCTTGCAAATTGCTGCAAAAAAAGAAGGTATGATTCGTGTAATACCTGTAATTACAATAAGACCTGCAGTACACTGCTGCGCGAGGGTGTTCCCGAATACCGTCTCCAACTACAGACTGCAGCTGAGGAAAAGAAAAAACTTGCCAAGCAGAAAGCACAATTGACAAGAATGTGCCTTTTCCTTTTGTTCTTGTCGTTTATTCCTTCGACATTGGCAAATCTCATGTCAAATACACACATTGTACCTGTTTTTTCGCCAATATATATATTGGGGATTATTCTGGAAATTTTATGTTCCGTTGCTTACGGTTTGATTCTGTTAAAGCTTTCGGATGGAAATGATCGCTACCATACATCCGGTATCTGTATACTTGTCGCCACAGCTGCCAATTTTCTTGTAAAATGTATCTCTATCAGTGGTAGCACTCCGTCATGGGCTGTAATTCTGAGTCTATCATCATTTGGTCTTGCTTTATTCGGAACATATCAAGAATTTCTGGGTCATTCGGTAACAGTACGCCCTCTGGATTACCCTCTGTCAGAACAATGGCAGAAGCTTTGGAAATGGTATATTGGAAGCATTGCCGCCATGTTCAGCAGTATTGTCATTGCCATAGGAAGTTGGGGGCTCGGTAATTTTCTGTATATCATCAGTATACTTTGCATATTGGGAGTATGTGTAATAAAACTGGTATATCTCTATCAGTCCTCACAGTTATTTAGTGAAAATACAACACACTCAACATCTCAGTTCTAATGCTCCTGACGTTTTTGAAAATATAGGTTCAGCAGATAAGGAGCAGTATGTGAAGAAAATATATCGTACAGTCATTCCTGTTTCTTGTTTCCGGCATCTGTATCCTGTTCTATGTGTGCCTTTTCCTCCTGCTCCTTCTGGTATTTCTTTCGCATCTTACGGCTGACAAAGATTAGGCTCAGAAGCGGCTGTAAAAACGCATTGATCTCGCCGCCGATCAAGAGCAGATACATACAGAAATACAACCAGAGCATGACGATCACGATCGTCGTCATGCTGCCATACATATTAAAATTACCGAAGCGATCCACATAAATGGAAAATCCCCAGGAAAACACAGTCCAGCAGATACTGGAAAAAATCGCTCCCGGCAGTTTCATGAGCAGTTTGTTTTTCTGATTTGGAACATACGCATACAGACAAGCAAATGCCACTACCATAAAAGACAGAATGAATACATATCGAAAAGACATTACCAGATTTACCAGATATCTTGCCTGAGGCAGTCTGCGAATCAGCGTCTGCACAATCGAATTACCAAAGACAATGACGATCATCGAAAAAATGATGACTCCAAGGACAATAATGGTATAAAAGCAGCTACGCAGGCGTAAAACAAAGTAATTTCTGGTCTCATCCACTTCCTCAACAGAATTCAAGCCGCGAAGCAGAGCCAGCATTCCTTTTGCAGCAGACCAAATAGCAAATACCGCCGATAAAGAAATCACGGCAATGGACTTATCATACATTTCATCGATAATACTGATCGCAAGCGGATCGATATTGGACGGAAGAAGATCCGTTACGACTGTCATCAGATCCGATTCCGTAATATGCGTATACGGCAAAATTGAAGAAACCATCATCAGCATCGGAAAAACCGACAAAAAAATAAAGAATGCCGCCGATGCCGCATGCGCACTGATATCATCTCTCTTTAATTTATCCGCAAAGCTGCGAAACAATCGAACCATATCCGATAACCTCTTTTTCTTTCATATCTATAGAACTTGCTTTTATTCTTCCAAGCGCATAAGTTCTGTCCCCGTATAAAAATACGCAAGGATCTGTCGAAAATCCATACCGTACTTTGCCATCTCATTTGCTCCGTTCTGGGAGAGACCGACGCCATGCCCATACCCTCCGCCAACTATAGAATATCCGATATTTCCCTCTTTGTAAAGAATCGGTTGTAACACAAAAAATCCACTGGGCAGGATTGTCATCATCGTCTGTACGCTGCCATCCTGCCTTGTCACCCGAGTCTCATTTGTACATAAAAGATAACGGATATTATATTCTCCATAAATAAGATACGTGCATTCCGGTCCGGTCACTCTCAAAGCGGTGGCACTTCCTCCCGCGTTTCGCGCTTCTATCATAAGCTCTGTGACCATACTGAGCTTCTCCGGTGCTTCTTCTACCAATACTCCGTTTCGGTATTTCTGTATCGTTTCCGGTTTTACCCGGTAACGCTCCGTCATACGTTCATACAGCAATTCCGTATCTGCATGCTCCACGGTACAACTCCAGCGATACCAAGGCAATGCTTCTTCATAATCACTGTGTGGCTGTTCCAGATAAGCAAGTAACTGTTCCCCCTCAGGATCATTGCTGAAATCCATCTCGGTATGTGATTCATTTAACGCAGTCGCTGTCAGATACGGATAATCCTCTTTTGCATAATCCGGCCATGTTGTAACATCCGCAGATAACCCGCATGAGGTGGAATAATAAAATGTTGTTGCCAAAGTACCGTTATAGGTCAACAGAATCCCGTTTGTCTCATCGACTGCCCGGTTCGTTTCTTCCTGTTCCGGCAGATTCATATATACCTGACAGGATGTGCTGTCATCCAGCGCCGCATGATACCCGGGATATTTTTCATGCTCCAAATACCTGCAGGCAAAGGTTCTGGCACAGACTGCCTGTGCTTTTAAAGCCTCCGCCTCATAGGATGCCGGCATCTCACTCGGAAGCACACCATACAAATATTCTTCAAAAGGCAGCTCATTTACAATTACCAGTCCTTCTTCTTCCGGATACAGATAAAAGCATCCGCGATAGACCGGATATCCCATAGTGCGTGCAATGGAACATTGCTCTATTTTGCTGCCATCATCCTCACGTTTCAGACAATAACAATTCTCCTGCTGTTCTAAATAATATCCACCATTACGGCACAGCTCCTGCACATGTGCAAAATCCTCAGCCAATATCTCCGGGCTCAGAATGATCACTCCGTTTTCGCTTTTCAAAGACAGGCTCTCATGATACATGGACTGATAATCACTGCTATATAAAAGCACGCCAATGTTTGTATGATTCAGATCAAGTCTTGCTATATCACTGCCTGACTCTGCCTGTGCATATCCGCTTCGCTCACTTTCCGTTTTATCCTGCACATTTCCGGATTCATCCGATAAGGACAGAACAAATTTTTCTTTCTTCCCTGTTATCCACATCACAGTCATAAGCAATGCTATCCCTGCAACAACTGCCCACAAAACAAGCTTTCCTATGTAAGAAGAATTCTTTTTCTTCCTCATTGCGCCTCCCGAATCCTCAATACCGTAAAGAAAAAAGCAGCCAAGATATGGCTGCTTTTTCTTTCGTAGCGTTTTACCGCTAAATAATCGCCGAAATGCCGGCTCCCATCTTTTGACTCCTAGCTCACGCCAGGTGGGTAACCGCAATCAGGACTTCTGCCTTCCACTGCTTAGCGGCTTGCACCGCCGGAGGCCTGACATCCGTCTGACAATGTAGGAATCCCTTTTAAAGTAACTGTAGGTTCAAAACAATAGGAGTTATCGCACATTTCAGGTTACTTATATTATACGCAAAACATATGATAAAATCAACAGATTCCGTAAGGAAAGCATGACAATTTATGGAAATGCAAATTCCTTCATATCCCCTCAATATTTTACAAAATCTATTTTGTCTCTTTACATAGTCTATTACGATAATCCAATAAATTTTCTATCATTTCGACCTTTGCAAATGTTACTTGTCTATCAACTTCAATCGTGTTTTTTAACTCCGCTATGTTCTCTTTTAATTCTTCTTCAATTTCTACCAGCATTTCATTTGAAACCGGATCACTATACTTGAATTTTTCAACCAGCTTTACTAATTTTGTCTTTAGTTCCTCATCTGTACACCGATCCGCTATACTCTCCATGCTTAGTCTGAAAATGACCATGGAACTTATTTTTTTCTTCGACTCAATTTCCTGTTCTTCGATTACATCTCTTGCATTGTCAGTGGCAATGATACCAATTGCAGCGCATCCAATCAAAATTGTAGAAATCACAACAACAATCCAAATAGGGACACTGAAAAAACATCCAAGCACACATACCAGAACACTAAACAAAATTTGGATAATGGCATATAAATATCCTATCCGAAAAATAGGATATCCATAGATTCCGGATGCCGGCAATTTCTTACCGCCTCTAAATGCTAAGAAGGTCACCATAAGACTAACAACAATAGCAATCCAAGAAAAAATCAATGCAGTCCATGATGATGCAATCTTCTTAAATGGAATCATCAGAAAAAGCATATTATAAAGTACAAAAAGAATCACATAAATCATAATAATTGATTTTTGTTTTTTACTCATGTAATTCACCTCTTCTTTCCCCGCATTCAGGACAGAACTTGCTGGTAATCTGCTTCATCCCGCAACGCGGACAATTCCATACTTCATCCTGCTTTTCCTCTGTCTGCCTGATCTCCGGTCTTTTCGAACCGCAGTCCGGACAAAATTTACTCATTATACCAGTTCTGCCACAATTACAATTCCAACTGAGAATACCGTTTTTTTCTTGAGAGGTGTTTCCTGCGATCACATTTCCAAATTCGGAACCAATATCAGACGCATGTGTTATAATCGGATTTAATGCCTCTTTGGTCAAATTCACTACACCTCCTACCGTACCCAGTGTAACACCCAGACTTGCAATATCTCCTAAAATACTTCCTGCATTTCCCGTGCCTCCACCTACGCTGTTTCCGGTAATACCATTTTGCATTGCTTCCATTCCAACCTGACGCGTAGTTTCCTGTTGATAGGTATATCCCTTTGCCTTCATTTCTTCAGCTTCGGCCAAAGCTTGTCTGCGATATCCCTCTGCCTGTGCAAATGACTGCATCTTATATGCTTCCGCTTCGGCTTCTGCCTTCATTTTTAGAGTTTCAGCATCTCCTTGCGCTTCAACAATTTTCAGTTGCTTTTCAGATTCTTTTTCAATCAGCTTTACTTGCGCTACGCCCTGTGCCTCAACCAACTTTCTTCCAATCTCTGCCTCTGCTTCTGCTTTCAATACTTCCTGATTGCGTACTTTCAGCGTCTGTATGCCAAATAACTTTTTATATTCCGCAAAATTCTTATCCTCACGTTCATCCGGTAAAACAACCGTTGTTATAAAAAATTCCGGCAAAAACAGACCATATTCACTCAAAGTCTTGTTAATGGTATCCTTAAGTTTTTCGGACAAAATATCTAAATAAAGATCAATCTCAAGAATACTGATATTTTGTTCTTTTATTGCCCTTGCAAGATTTGATTTTACATTATTAACAATCAGAGATTTAAACTTACCGATTTCCGCATATTTTCCTTCTTCTTTTTCTCCTCCTACAATATCACTTTGAAGGAATTCCCGTGTTGTACCGACTAATTTTAACAATAGCTTTCTGGAATCAATTACCTGAATATTAAATGTTCCACTCGCACCCACTTCTACATAAAATCCTGATGCAGGGTCAAATAACCTAATACGGCTGTCTGTCCCCCATTTTACCCCCATCTGTGTTGTCAGGTTAATAAAATATATTTCTGAATGAAATACTTCATCCGTATTGGTAGGAAGTTTGTACAAATTTTCAAGGATCGGCAGATTCTGCGTGGAAAGTGTATAACGCCCGGATCCAAACAAGTCTAACGCCTTGCCATCTTTGAAAAAAATAGCCTCTTGCGATTCATGCACGATAAGCTGAGTCCCTAAATTAAAATCTTCGATAGGATGCTTCCATACAAAAACATCATTATTTCCTTCATATTTAATTACACTTGCCAATCCCTGATTTTTTGCGTTTTCTTTCGCAATCTGATTTTGAACATCAATCTCAGTTTCACATAGAACACAAGTTACTGACTCCGCATTCTTATCAACCGTGATTCGAAAACTGCATGACGGACACGTGATTTCTGTCTTATTCATCATGCTTTCTATCGTATTAATCTTTTCATGACATATCGGACAAAGTGCTTTATCACCTTTTGATCGATCATATACTACAGTATTTCCACAATGCGGACATTCCTTGGACATCAGCAAATTTGCCTTTATGTTTATAATATTACCGCAACTACACTGAATTTTCTTTTTTGCAAAAATACCTGTCGAAGCTTCTACATGACTACCACAACTTGGGCATTCCATAATAAATTTTGCCATATTTTTTCTCCTCTGTATATCTAGTATATGATTTATCAATTTTCTAAACAATCAAGTACTTTTAATTCCTGTTCTTTTAGCTCTTTAATTTGAATTTCTATGTCTTGTAGTTTTTTCCCAAAGTTTTGAATTTCTAAAGACTCTGACACTTCTTTCTTTCTCAAAGAATCATATATTCTCTGAAAATTATCTACATCGTTTTTTGCATCAAGTTTTCGATGCATAAGAATATCCATTTCTTTTTCCAACTGCTGTATGTCAATAAATCCAACCTTTAGAAACTCATCATGCTCTTTCTTATATGTGTTATAAGCTAAATTTGTAGATATTGCCAAAAGAAATGATATAAAAGTAGCAATGCAAAATACATTGCTACCAGTGCCAAAAAGTCCAACAACCATCAAAGCACAAATAATCCACATCCCTATACAGATCACCTGTGTACTTTCCTTGTGATATACCATTTTCCCAAACTTCTTTCTTTGGTAACCTAATATATTCCCTTTTTCTAGCATTTCGTTTTCTACTTCTCTATATCTTTTTTGTGCTTTATATAGTTTTTTGTCTATCTCTTCTTTTTTCTTCTTTGTATTTACTTGTCTATCTTGAATCTCTTTTCTTACGCAATCAGCCTCCTCTTCTTTATCTGAAATTTCACTTCGTATATCCAATAACTGTTTTTTATTTGCTAAATATTCCTTTTGTAATATTTGTGCCTTTGATAACAATTTCTCCCATCGTGAATTATCTTCTTCTCCTTGAAATTCACTAATAATTCTAAAAACATCATTCTGTTCTATTATCTTCTTATTCAGTTCATGAAGCACCTCATTATATGCTTCTTCTTTATTTTTATCAGCAATTGCCTCCAATTTCCTTTTATACTCATCATCAGCATATTTTAAAGCATTTGAAAACAAGAAATTCTTTCTTAAATTATTTTTAACCTCATAGATCGCATCCTGATTCAGAAGAAATTTATTTTCATGATACTTTTCATATAATTGAATTTGAAGTTTTGCAATATAAACCCTTGCTTCATCAATTTTAATATCAAGAACCTTTTCACAGTATGCTTTTGCTTTTCCGATATCTCCTTCTTCCAGAAATGCCTCTATCCGCCGTATCAAATTCTGAACATTGTTAGCTTCTATCGGTACTACTTTGGTATTTTCTCCGCCATTGCTTTCTTTCATTTTTTGCTTCAATAACTTATCAATTCCATGCAAAAGATCCTGCATAAAGCCAATCTTCCCCATATCCTGGGCTTGTAAATGCAGCAATTCATCCGGCAAATCATACGGATCCATATCACGATATGCCGGAATCAAAACTTTATCCGGATTTTTTTTCATCATTCCCAAAAATCGGAACCATTCATTTCGAACCCATACTGCATTAAAATATTCTTTCTTTGTACCGACTGCTATCATCACCTTGGCAGAATTAAGTGCTGCAAAAATATACGGCTCATACGCCGTACCAATCTTGTCTTCCAATGAAATTCGTGCAAAAAACACACGATATCCTTCTTTTGTTAATTGCTGGTATAAATCCTGCGCTAATACACTATCATATGTTCTCCTTCCGGAATCATCAGATTCTTTATAACAAATAAAAATATCATAGGGATCTTCCTTACCGGAAATACGCATAATTTCTTTTTGAATTTCTTCGATCTTCTCCGCTTCTTCCTTATAAATTGGTGCCGTAACTACAGAAGCATACTGAATCGCCGCCTTATAATCTTCATCTGCCAATACTGAAGTACTCAATGTTCTGTTACAAGTCGGAAGCCATTTATGCGTTGCAGGATCTTCCACATATTCCACACCATATTTGCATAGAATTAATGACCAATATGCTTCCGCATCCGTAGGATCTTCATTCAAAATTGTTTCATATATTCCCATTGCCTTATCATATTCATTATTTCTTCTAAAATGATTCGCACGATCAAACATATTGATTCTTTTTTCATCATCCATCTTCGGCAACGTCTGCTTTGTTCCACAATATTGACAAACAGTTATATTTTCCTGTTCACCTATCTCTAATTCGCCTCCACAAATTTTGCATTTAAAAATCATAGTCCCCTCCACTTTATGAATAATTTATCTATAAATGTACAAGTTTTAACTATATTATATCTTCTTTAAGCATAGTTTTCAATGCTTAAAGCATATTTTCATTGTCCTAAAGCAATATGGAATTGATTAAAATATAAATGGAGGAATTGGTATATGGTTCAAGGATTAGGCGAGAAATTACAAAGGCAAAGAATAAGTATGAATATTTCACAAAAAGAAGCTGCTGCAGCCATTCAAGTCTCCCCGTCTATTATTTCAAATTATGAAAGCGGCGAGCGTACTCCAAGTGTTGAAAAATTGATGGCTCTCGCCAATTTATATCACTGTTCCTGCGATTATTTATTGGGGCTTGAAAGAAATAACAGAATTGATATTGATACTTCTATGCTAACTGATCATCAGGTACAATTATTGCAGAATTTTTTATTTGATTTAAAGAAATAACATTTTATTCATTCAATACTGATTTCAATAAAAAAGGTTTGATTTTCCATAGCGGAAAATCAAACCTTTTTAAATTCAATTCATCTTATAACTGAGGACCTGCTGAAACTAAAGCCTTACCAGCCTC
>JBJFCE010000033.1:0-14889 GCA_051888775.1 Lachnospiraceae bacterium
AGTATTTGTAAGGCTTGTGACGGTTTTTATCAACACTTTTTGTCCTATAAGTCTTAAAGTAGCCTGCCTATAAAGTGACCTGTTTACTTAATAAGCGAGTTCATAAACAACAAGTTGATCCAGCATATCATAAATCTCCGTATCGCTCATACCTCTGCACTCAATGACACAGCTATAAAAATCTACTGCCTTTTGCCTGATAAGTTCATTGATCCAATAGCGGTCTGAATAGGAGAATTGAACATAGGTACAATACTCTCCATCCTCACTGCTCTCCGATTCATATAATACAAAGGTTCTCCCTTCCGGATTACAGTAAGTCCGGATATTCTCCATCCCTTCCTTCTTCTCAAACACAATAGACATACTGATCTCAGATCCATCATTCACAATACAATGATCAACCTGCAGATCAAACCTGGTCTTCTGCCCATCTCCTTCCTCGTTACCATATATGATGTCCATGAAATAAGTGTCCTCATAACATATATATTCCTCCTCTTCACAATGAAGCACACTCACTTCAAAGTCTGTCACCGACCAATCCTTTTCTGTTGTATCCGGCAGAAGCGGACTGATATTCAATTCAATCATCGCTTCCTCAAGCGTCTCATAATAAATCTCTGTTCCCTCGGTAAACTCTTCTGCAGACGCTTCTTCGTTTTCTCCTGATTCTTCCTCTTGATTTCCCATGTTTTCATAAATCCAGTCTTCCGGTTTTGTGTCAGACAAAACGATCACATCCGATTCCTCATCCATATACACTTTCTGCTGCAAATGAGGGCGACTTTTCACGTTCCGCTCTACGGCAAGAGTTGTAACAGAGCCGATCAGCAGACAGGCCACTGCTACCAGCACAACTCTCTTTTTCCCGCGAAATCTCTTATGACCCTGTATCTGTGTCATCTCCGGCGCTTCTTCCGTTTCCAATATTTCTGCTTTTCGTTCCGTTACTTCCTGTTCTTTTGCGTCCTGCAACTTTGCTTCTTCAGTTTCCAGCTTCGTCTGCTCCAGAATTTCTGTCAAAATACGCTGCTTTACTTCAGAATCCATATGCGTCTCATTGCAAATTTTTTGATACTCCGAAATGGTCATGCCCTTTTCCCCCGATCTTTTTCATGTACTTTTCCAACAATCTTTTTTTCAAGCTGCTTTCTGCCCCTGCTGAGTCTCGACCGCACCGCCGTCTCCGAAAGCTTTAAAATATCCGCGATTTCACCGGTGCTGTATTCTTCATAGTAAAACAAATACAAAGGCACTCTGTACTTATCCGATATTTCCTCCAGTATGGCAGTCTCGCCCGAAAGCACCGACTCCGGCTCCCGATAGACCTGCTGCTTCCGGTTATCCAGAGCTTCCTCTTTCGTCTCCCAGGAACGCTTCTTGCGTTCTGCGCACTTTAGCAGATCATAGGACGCATTCTTTGCCGTTTTTAACAGCCATGCTTTCCTCTGGGCTTCTTCAGCAAATATGGGTGCATGCTGATACAGCTTCGTAAAAGTCTGCTGAACGATATCCTCGGCATCTTCTTTCTGTCCTACGATAAACAGGCTCAGGCGGTAGACTGTATCTGCATATCGGTTGTATAGTTGTGTAAATTCTTCTTCTGACATGTCATGATCCTTACGGTTTTTAATGTATTTTGCCGACTTTGAGACTCTGGCAATATGGCGGAACGGGTACCCACAGACTAATCGGTGTTGGGCACGCTTTCGCTACACTTCGTCCGTAACGGTACATAAGGTGCCAAAATACGGCACCTAAGTACCGACGGACTCACAGTACCCAACACCGATTAGTCTGTGGGTACCCGTTCCCTTCCGCTTCCTGTTGACAGAGTTTTTTAAACGCCTATCTAATGCATTGTAACACAGATGTGATCTCATCTCTGTAGCGCTCTATGATTAGAACGATTCTGCCGGTTATTTTGTGACAGAATTTTTCAAAATATTTTAGATTTAAATTTGGTTGCGTATTATCTGTCTGAAACTGAAAAAGAGGCATGAAAACCATTTCTGCCTTCATGCCTCTTTTAAGCTTTGTACTTTATAGATCCCTACAATAATACCTGCTATTATTTGTTTGCAATTGCTGTCTTGATGCTCTCTGTCAGCTGAGGAACGATCTTATTAAGATCTCCTACGATGCCGTAATCAGCCACATCAAAGATCGGAGCGTCTTCATCCTTGTTGATTGCAATGATGATATCGGATTCTTCCATACCTGCTACATGCTGGATGGCACCTGAAATACCGATTGCAAAATATACATGAGGACGAACGGTCTTACCGGTCTGTCCAACCTGAAGATCCTTCGGCTTCCAGCCTGCATCTACAACTGCACGGGAGCAGGATACGGTTCCGCCAAGAACAGCTGCAAGATCCTCTAACAGCTTGAAGTTCTCAGGAGTACCGACTCCACGTCCCCCGGATACCAGGATCTTAGCGTCCATAATATCAACAGTATCGGTAACAGCCTTTACAACTTCCTTGATGGTGACATATCTCTTATCCGGTGTAAATCCGGGATTGAACTCTTCTACAACAGCCTTTGCACCCTTGATCGGCTCGATCTTCTGCATAACACCCGGACGAACGGTAGCCATCTGAGGACGGTTGTTCGGACAAGCGATGGTTGCGATCGTATTACCGCCGAATGCAGGACGGGTCATCAGCAGCTGATTGTGCTTCTGCTCTGCTTCCTTACCCGGAACTGCTACCAGAGGGAAATCTCCGATATCAAGCTGTGTACAGTCTGCTGTCAGACCGGTTGCAACTCTTGCGGATACGGTAGGACCAAGATCACGACCGATTGCGGTTGCACCGACTAACATGATCTCCGGTTTGTATTTGTTGATAACAGATGCAAGTGCATGTGCATAAGGCTCTGTTCTGTAATCCTTTAATTCAGGATCATCCACAACGATGACCTTGTCTGCACCATACTCTGCGAGCTGATCTGCCAGTCCCTTTACACCGGAACCGATCAGAACAGCGGTTACTTCTTCATTTAAGTCACCGGCAAGCTGTTTTGCTTTTCCAAGCAGTTCGAATGCAATGCCGCTGATCTCATTATCTACCTGCTGAGCGAATACATATACGCCCTTATATTCTTCTAAATTCATCTTACCCTTCATGCTCCTTTCTAAGCTCTACGCGGTCGTTTTCTTAGATTACATGTTTTTCCTGTAATTTACCAACAATGTAGCTTACTGCATCTTCCGGTGAATCAGGAACAACCTTTTCTCCTGCACCCTTACGAACTTTATCAGAAGCTTTTGCGATCTTGGTCGGAGATCCTGCAAGACCGATATTGGCATCATCTACATCCTTTAAGTCGTTTCTGCCCCAGGTTGTGATCTCTGCTGCACATGCATCAAAGATTCCGCCCGGTGTCATGTAACGCGGCTCATTTAACTCGGATAATGCAGTTACAAGGCAAGGCATCTGAGCCTCAAGGATATGATATCTGTCATCATACTGACGCTGAACGATGACCTTGTCTCCCTCTACCTTAATATCCTGTGCATAGGAAATAACGGGGATCTGAAGATGCTCTGCAATCTGAGGACCAACCTGTGCGGTATCACCGTCGATCGCCTGACGGCCTGTGATGATCAGATCATACTCAAGGTTTCTGATGGCACCTGCGATCGTTGTAGAAGTAGCCCATGTATCAGCTCCGCCGAGTACTCTGTCTGTTACAAGGATTCCCTTGTCAGCACCCATAGCGATTGCTTCACGCAGTACGTCTGCTGCCTTAGGAAGTCCCATGGTCAGAACTGTTACTTCTGCACCATACTGATCTTTTAAACGAAGTGCAGCTTCCAGACCTGCTTTATCATCCGGATTCATAATGGCAAGCATAGCACCTCTGTCAAGTGTTCCGTCCGGATTGAACTTTACGCCGCCCTTTGTATCCGGAACCTGTTTAATACAAACGATGATTTTCACGATAATTTACCTCCTATTTTAAGATGTTTGCAGAGATAACCATACGCTGAACTTCGGAAGTTCCTTCGTAGATCTCTGTAATCTTAGCATCACGCATCATACGCTCTACATCGTACTCTCTGATGTAACCGTAACCACCATGTAACTGAACAGCCTTGGTTGTCACTTCCATTGCAACCTCTGCAGCATACAGCTTCGCCATAGCAGCTTCTACGGAATAGGAAACCTTCGGGTTCTTTGCATATTCTGCCTTCTTCATAGCAGCCTTGTATACCAGCATCTTGGCAGCCTCTACCTTAGTAGCCATATCTGCCAACTGGAACTGGGTGTTCTGGAAAGCAGCGATATTTCTGCCAAACTGCTTTCTTTCCTTTACATAGTTAATGGTTGTCTCAAGAGCACCTTCTGCAATACCGAGAGCCTGAGCGGCAATACCGATACGTCCGCCGTCCAGAGTATGCATTGCGATGTTGAAGCCCTTACCCTGCTGTCCTAACAGGTTTTCCTTCGGGATACGGCAGTCTGTAAAGATCAGCTCGTATGTGGATGAACCACGGATACCCATCTTGTTTTCCTTGGTTCCGAAGGTAAAGCCCGGAGTTCCTTTTTCTACGATGAATGCGGAAATCTCTTTGAGGAATTTGCCGCGCTTCTCAATCTTGCCTGTAACAGCAAAGATGACATATACATCAGCTTCCTTACCGTTTGTGATGAAGCACTTGGAGCCGTTTAATACCCACTCATCTCCATCCAGAACAGCCTTGGTCTGCTGACCCTGTGCATCGGTACCTGCACCCGGCTCGGTTAAACCGAAAGCGCCAAGCTTCTCGCCCTTTGCAAGGGGTACTAAGTATTTCTGCTTCTGCTCTTCCGTACCATATGTCAGGATCGGATCACAGCAAAGGGATGTATGTGCGGATACAATAACACCTGTTGTACCACAAACCTTGGAAAGTTCTTCTACACACATTGCATAGGTTAAAGCATCACAGCCCTGTCCGCCGTACTCCTTCGGTACAGGGATTCCTAAAAAGCCGTATTTAGCCATCTTCTCAACATTTGCTCTCGGGAAGGTTTCGGTCTCGTCCACTTCCTGAGCGAGCGGCTTTACTTCTTTTTCAGCGAAATCTTTGAATAACTGTCTCGCCATTTCATGTTCTTTGCTTAAAGTAAAATCCATGATTTTATTCCTCCAAATGAATTTGTTTATAAAGTCTTATTTGGTATAGTCGTAGAAACCGATACCGGTCTTTCTGCCGAGCTTCTTTGCACGAACCATCTTACGAAGAAGCGGAGCCGGACGATACTTGGAATCGCCTGTTTCTGCATAGATAACTTCCATAATAGCCAGAACGATATCCAGACCGATGTAATCACCTAATTCAAGAGGTCCCATCGGATGATTTGCACCAAGCTTCATAGCGGTATCAATATCTTCTACAGATGCAACACCTGCTTCCAGAACGCAGATACCTTCATTGATCATCGGAACTAAAATTCTGTTTACAACGAATCCTGCAGCTTCATTTACTTCAACAGGAGTCTTGCCGATTTCCTTGGAGATCTCAAGAACCTTACTGTTGATCTCATCGGTTGTGTTCTCACCGCGGATAACCTCGATCAGCTTCATAACCGGAGCCGGATTAAAGAAATGCATACCGATAACCGGTCTGTCAAGTCCCTGTCCGATCTCTGTAATGGAAAGGGAAGAAGTATTGGTTGCGAAGATACAATCCTTCTTGCAGATGTCCATCAGTTCTTTGAAAGTCTGCTGCTTAACAGCCATTACTTCCAGTGCTGCTTCCACGATCAAATCGCAGTCGCCGCAGATATCTTTAACGCCTGTTGTGATCTTAGCTAAGATCTTGTCAGCGTCTTCCTGAGTCATTTTACCTTTTTCTACTCTCTTTGCAAAACCTTTTGCAATCTTGTTTTTGCCGTTTGCTGCGAATTCTTCGTTGATATCGCAAAGGCATACTTCATAGCCCTCGGTCTGAGCGAAAGCCTGTGCAATTCCGGAACCCATTGTTCCTGCGCCAATAATACCTACCTTCATTTTCGTTCCTCCTTCTATTTTCCATCGGCTGTGCCGTTTGGATCGTACATTAGTTATTTGTAAAGTTCTTCTCTTTTCTCTTCTCGAGGAAAGCACTCATACCCTCTACCTGATCATGGGTCTCAAAGCAGTCACCGAATAACTTTTCCTCAATAACGATTGCATCATCCATGCTTGCATCCAGACCGTCGTTGATTGCTTTCTTACAGTTACGTACTGCGATCGGAGCATTCTTTGCAATGCCTGCTGCCATCTTCTCAGCCTGTGCCATTAACTCTTCCTGAGGATATACCGCATTTACAAGACCGATTCTGTACGCCTCGTCTGCTTTGATATTTCTTGCTGTATAGATTAACTGCTTTGCCATGCCCGGGGAAACCAGTCTTGCAAGTCTCTGTGTTCCGCCAAAGCCCGGTGTGATACCGAGACCTACTTCAGGCTGTCCGAATACTGCATTATCGGAACAGATTCTGATATCACAGCTCATGGAAATCTCACATCCGCCGCCGAGTGCAAAGCCGTTTACTGCTGCGATGACAGGAATCGGCAACGTTTCAATCTTACGGAATACATCATTTCCTTTCTTGCCGAAAGCTTCGCCTTCTGCCTTTGTCAAAGAACTCATCTCTCCGATATCTGCTCCGGCTACAAAGGATTTCTCTCCTGCACCTGTTAAGATCAGACATCTTACGGTAGCAAGATCCACTGCATCCAGTGTTGCGTCCAGTTCGTCAAGGACTGCGGAATTCAGTGCATTCAGTGCTTCCGGACGATTGATCGTGATAATTCCTACTGCATCTTTCTGTTCATATAAAACAAATCCCATGGTAAACTCCTTTTCTTTCTTTTTCTGTCATAATATCGTGAGCATAGCTCACTCCATGCATTTCAAAAAATCACGCTTGCAAGCAAGTGATTTTTTTACATAATATCATAAACACACGTTTAGGAGAATACCCAAATAACGGATATTCTCCTAAAATTTTTTCTTTTTTGACTTTTCATTAGTCTCTTTCTACGATGGTTGCACATCCCATACCGCCGCCGATGCAAAGAGTTGCAAGACCCTTCTTGGCATCTCTTCTCTGCATTTCATGAAGCAGGGTAACAAGGATACGGCATCCGGATGCTCCTACCGGATGTCCGAGTGCGATTGCACCGCCGTTAACATTCAGCTTATCTGCATCGAATCCGAGATCTCTTGCAACTGCGATGGACTGTGCTGCGAATGCTTCATTTGCTTCGATCAGATCCATATCTGCTACTGTCAGACCGGTCTTCTCCATTACCTTCTTGGTAGCTGCTACAGGTCCTACACCCATGATGGAAGGATCTACGCCGCCAAGTGCACCTGCTACAAAAGTAGCCATCGGAGTTACACCGAGTTCTTTTGCTTTTTCTTCAGACATTACAACGATTGCTGCTGCACCGTCGTTGATACCGGAAGCGTTACCTGCCGTTACCAGACCGCCGTCTTTTCCTGAGCAGCACTTTAATGCTGCAAGGCTTTCTGCGGTAACACCTGCACGAGGTCCTTCATCGGTATCGAATACTACGGTATTCTTCTTTACTTTAATCTCTACCGGAACGATTTCGTCCTTGAACTTGCCTGCAGCAATTGCAGCTTCACACTTCTGCTGGCTCTTTGCGGAGAACTCATCAAGTTCTTCACGTGTGATACCCCACTGATCAGCTACGTTCTCAGCGGTGATCATCATATGATAATCGTTAAATGCATCCCAAAGTGCATCGTTTACCATGGTATCTACTAACTTACCGTTGTTCATTCTGTATCCGAAACGGGCATTCATAGCTGCGTAAGGAGCCATGGACATGTTTTCCATACCACCAGCAACAACGATGTCGGCATCTCCTGCCATGATCATCTGTGCTGCCATATTCACACAGTTCAGACCGGAACCACATACAACGTTAACGGTTACGGCAGGAGTGGTTACAGGAAGTCCTGCCTTTAAGGATGCCTGACGTGCTACGTTCTGTCCGAGGCCTGCCTGGATAACGCATCCCATATATACATGATCAACAGCTTCTGCAGGAACTCCTGCTCTCTTTAATGCTTCCTTGATAACGATAGAACCAAGAACCGGTGCCGGAGTTGAGCTTAATGCTCCGCCCATTTTACCGATTGCGGTACGGCATGCACCTGCTAAAACTACTTTCTTTGCCATTTGTAAATCCTCCTAGAATTTGATTCGCTCCCGTTTTCCGGGCTTTTTCAATGATTGTTATTTTTTTATCATTGTTTCTGGTGATATTTTATCATAGCGGGCTTTCTTTTGCAATGGGTAGTAGCTGTAATTGGGGTAAATTTTTTCGGAAACGGTCGATGTAAAAATTCGGGAATCAGCCGCAAGCCGTTCCTACCGTTGTCAGTTTTTGGGGAGGGCATACCTTTCGTCCGGCGGCCCTTGAAAAACGTCGGTACTTGGTGAGGTCCTTTCGAGCCCAGTACCGCTACGTTTTTCACGGAGTGAGAGCGTGCCGCCGGACGAAACAGTATCCCCCTCTCCCCAAAACTGACAACGGCAGGAACGGTTTGCGGCTGATTGGTTATTGCAATAGGTAATTTTCTACCGCAGGATCGATCATGGGAGTTGTACGGATCCATTCTCTGGTGTCGCCTACCTTTTGAGCCGTACTGCGGTAATTGCATAAAAATTTTGTGAGTTCATAGCAGTCGATCCAGATCTCATTGTTGCTGTCCTTCTGGGATTCGTCAAAGATAAGCTCCATGCCCCAGTGCAGATGGACAGTTTCAATGTTATTGACATTCTCCGTTGCGCTGTAGCCGGTATGCCCCATATATCCGATGACATCGCCTGCCGTTACTACGCTGCCTTCCTGTAACCCTTCCGCATATGGATAATTCTGGCGAAGATGGGCATAATAATAATAGCGTTTCCCGTCGAAGCTTCGGATGCCGATCCGCCACCCGCCGTACTGATTCCAGCCGAGGGCTTCGACATAACCGGATTCGATTGCGATAATCGGCGTACCTATCATCCCCATCATATCATGTCCCAGATGCGGTCTGCTGTAGCCATAGCTTCTGGATGAGCCGAAATCATCATAATCACTGTAGCCGAATCCGCCCGCAATCGGTGAAAATACTTTGACACCGTAGCAGGTCTGATATTCCCCGTTTTCATCCGGAGCCTGATATTCTCCGACAAAGCCTCCCAGTACAGCGGAGTATGCTTCATAATAATAATCATAATATTGCAGATCCTTCGTAAATTCTTCCACACTCTGCCCGCCCGTCAGCGCTTCTACCGCTGTATCGATATATTCCAAGGATTTTTTGCTAAACTCTCCGCCGCCGCGGCATCCCGCATAGGCAAGCAGCACGATCCAGTCCAGATGACATTCCGTTCCATAGCTTTCCAGATCATAACGAAGCGCCCGCTGCATGGCTGTCTGCGTTACGTTAAAGTCCACCCATTTGATATAATCCTTTTTCTGTTCTGTCGTTTCTTCCTCATCACTTTGCTCAGACTCTTGCTGTGTATCAGATGAAGCAGTCTGCACATACAGTACGCCCTGCTCCTGCCCTGACGTATCCGCACTGCCTTCCTGCCGTCCTGCTGCTGTATATTTCCCGGATAACAGACAGACAGCGGTCAGAATACAGATAAGCTCTATACCGATTGCTTTTTTTAAAATTCCGAGTCGTTTTTTCCGTTCTGCTCTCCAAG
Source organism: Lachnospiraceae bacterium (assembly GCA_051888775.1). Taxonomy (GTDB): domain Bacteria; phylum Bacillota; class Clostridia; order Lachnospirales; family Lachnospiraceae; genus JBJFCE01. The sequence continues at coordinate 9,726 of JBJFCE010000033.1, forward strand.
GCATCTTTTTCCCTATTTTTCCGCTCGGTTTCCTATCTGTTGCTTTCCCCATATCTGTTATTTTCCTAAGACCTGATCATTTCATTTTATTCCGCTTTCTCCGGCTCTATGTATTGATTTGTGACATGCAAAACAGGCACCTGCGCCATAGCGGTGCAAGTGCCTGTCCTCTTTTCTTTTGTACTTTTCAGCTTTTGTATTTTCTATGTAATTTTTCATTAGCAGCTGCTTAGATTTCCGGCTCGATCAATCCGTAGGTATTGCCCTTTCTCTTATACACTACATTGACCTGATCGGTTTCCGCATTGCAGAATACATAGAAGCTGTGACCTAAGAGCTCCATCTGGATACATGCATCCTCAGGATACATGGGCTTAATGTCAAATTTCTTGCTACGGATGATTTTGATCTCTTCTTCTTCCGGATACTCTTTTTCCATGTATTCCTTCTTGAAGTAATTTGCGGACTGCTTCTGCTCTACAAGCTTATGCTTGTACTTCTTCAGCTGTCTTTCAATGATCTCTTCTACCAGATCGATTGAAACGTACATATCGTTGCTGACCTGCTCCGAACGAATGATATTTCCTTTTACCGGAATGGTGACTTCGATTTTCTGTCTTTCCTTTTCAACACTCAGGGTAACATGAGCTTCGGTTTCGGGAGTAAAGTACTTCTCAAGCTTTCCGATCTTGTCCTCCACAGCCGTCTTCAAACCTTCTGTCACTTCGATATTTTTTCCTACAATAATAAACTTCATGCTAACCATCCCTTTCGTTCTTTTATTGTATATCGATTATACCACATCACTCCCTATTTTTGCAACATTTTCCGAAATTGTCTGAAACTTTTTGACATTAAAAAAGTCAAGCATTTTACTTGAATTTTTCTTAGATTTTATAAATTTTATCATAACTGAACAAAACATTCGTTCTTCATGGTTACCATAAAATCTTACCATTTTCTCCACTGTTTTTTGTGGATAATGTGGATAACTTCGTGTATAAATAACTAAATCCCTTATTTCCGCACTTTTTTATGTGGATAATTTTTTATTGTCTTTTTTATGTTTTTTGCAAAAAAACGGTTGCTTTTTTCTTTTTTGTGCATTTTTGCCAAAAACATTTTTTGACATATCTGTCATCAATTCAACAAAAAAATTTCAACATTGTAAAAAAGAGACCATATCTCAGATATGATCTCTTCGCTGTTCTCTTTCTTAAATAAAATCAATAGAAGATTCTGCGGATGCATGCGATCGGCTTGTAATTTGCATTTGAAATCTTAATACCTGTTCTTACCGTACTTGCATGCACGATTTGTCCGTTGCCGATGTAGATACCGACATGACCGGAGTAGCATACCAGATCTCCCGGCTGTGCTTCTTCCAGACTCGGCACCGCAATTCCCATGCTCCTGTCTGCTGTTGCCGAATGCGGAAGGCTGACACCAAAGTTTGCATATACTGCCAATACAAATCCTGAGCAGTCCGCACCGTTCGTCAGGCTCGTTCCGCCATATACATACGGATTTCCGACAAACTGAAGTGCAAAGTTGGCAACCTCGACTCCTTTGGAGCTACTGGATACCGTAGGCGTTTCAAGCGGCACACCCTCCTGCGCCGTCGTCTGAGAATCTGCCTGCTGCTGAGCTGCTGCATCTGCTGCTGCCTGCTGTGCCGCTGCATCTGCTGCCGCCTGCTGTGCTGCCGCATTGGCTGCTGCCTGCTGTTCTGCCGCTCTGCGTTCTTCTTCCTCTCTTGCGGCACGTTCTGCTGCCAGTCTTGCTTCTTCCTCTTCCTTGGATTCCGCAGATGTAAAGGATACCGTAACCTTTACATATTCTGCCGATACATATCCTGTCGTTCCTCCGACAGATACTTCTACCCAACCGTCATAATCCGTGCTGATTACATCCAGCACCGTACCGTTGGCAAGTTGCTTTAACAATACAGAATCTGTTGAGGGTTCAGAACGGAAATTCAAAGTCTGTGCATTGACAGTTGCAGTCTTTACACTGACCTCATCCACCATTGCTTCTGCTTCCTCTCCGGTAACGCAGTACTCTGCCTTGACATAACCGCTGATCGTTCCTGAAGCGATATAATACCATTCGCCTTCCACACGGATCAGCTCGCCTACGGAATTATTATAAAGCTTACCGATAATCTCACTGTTTGTAGACGGTCCTCTTCTGACATTGACCCAGTCATGAACCTGTGCAATGACCAGATTACCGTATTCATCTCCTATTTCTTCATCCTCTGCTATGTCTTCCGATAATTCTTCGTCAGTTACTGCGGTCTCATCTGTTTCTGCTTCTTCCTGTGCTTTCGGTGTTACTGTCGGAGTTACTGCCGCTGTCGGTGTCACCGTTACGCTTCTGCCACTATCTGCCACGGTATTTCCCTGTGCGATCTGCTCCAAGTCCTCTACCGAAGTTCCTTCCTCCAAGGTCAATCCCACACCTGCTACAGGCAGAATAGAATTCACCCGCATCGCCTGAGTCGAAAAGTTTCCTCCTGAAACTACCACAATACCTGCCAAAGCAGCAGCGGCAATCCTCATCTCTTTTCGTTTCATATATTCCTCCATCGGTTAATTGCTACCCGCATATTACATTTATTACAAATTTGTTACATCTACGAGTAACTATATCATGGTGCTATGCTCTTGTCAACCGTTGGATAAGATTACCAGCTTGTATAAAAGCCCTGCCTAACCGTTACCTTCTGTCATATCCTCCTGTATCGAAGTGATGACATTCGCGCCGTCCGATACTGCCGTTACGATCTGGCGCAGTTTCTTTTTTCTGGCGTCTCCCGCAACATAGACACCCGGAAGATCGGTCCGCCCGTCTTCTCCGGCAAGCAGATAGCCGGCATCATCCATTGCTACCATACCGTTACATAATCCGGTTGCCGGTCGGATTCCCACTGCGATAAAGATGCCTTGCAGTTCAAGTTCAGCCGTTTGTCCACTTTTTACATTGCGAATCCGCAGTCCGCTCACACGGTCCTGTCCACAGATCTCTTCCGCAACCGTATTCCATAGGATCTCCAGATGCTCCGCCTGCTGCACACGTTCCTGTAATATATGCGCCGCACGGAGCTGATCTCTTCTGTGAATCAGATATACCTTTTTACAAATTGCGGACAGATATAATGCATCCTCTGCTGCAACATCGCCTCCTCCAATCACCGCTACCGTCTTATTTCTGAAAAAAGCACCGTCACAGGTTGCACAATAGGATACTCCCATGCCGGTCAATTCTTTTTCTCCCGGAATTCCAAGCAGTGCATGAGACGCACCGGTTGCAATTATGACATTTCGGGCACAAAAGGTCTCCTCCTCCGTTTTTACCTGCTTTACAGGCTCCCGCAGTTCTACGCCTGTGACCTCTGCCGTCATAAATTCGGCTCCTAACTTTTCAGCATGTGCACGCATTTTCATCGCCAGCTCCATACCGTCAATTCCCGGCAGCCCCGGATAGTTATCCACCTCATAAGTGGTTGCCATCTGTCCGCCGCTCATCGGACTTTTTTCTATAATCAGAGTCTTTAGCCCCGCCCGCATTGCATATATGGCTGCCGTCAGCCCTGCCGGACCGGAACCGATAATGATAACATCCAACATTTCCTTCCACTACTCCTTTTTCTGCTTTTATGATATAATGTGCACGTAGGCAATGAGCCATGCGTCTGCAGCCGGAGTCAAATCGACTGCTTGCAGGCGAATTTGACTCTGGTCGCAGACATAGGGCGAAGCCCGTGAATGAGGGTGCCGCAGGCACCCGAATGGTGCATGGCGGACTATAGCAGTCTTATGATATAATGACCTTATTCTGTTCTGCCGGATTTTCCGCAACTATCCATGTATTGCTACAGGAGGTATTTTTTATGCCATCTTCCAATCAAACCGTTATGATTACCGGTGCATCCCACGGCATCGGTGCCGCATGTGCCGAGCTATTTGCCCAAAAAGGCTATGATCTGATCCTTACCTGCCTGCATTCCGAAGATCTGCTTTATGCAAAAGCAAAGCAGCTGGAAGAGACCTTCCGGATCCGTTGCACGGTATTGATCGGTGACATCGGCGACTGGCATGCCGTCGACCGCATGTTTGAATCTATTTCTTCTATAGATATTCTGATCAACAATGCCGGGATCTCCCATGTCGGTCTGATGACGGATATGACTCCGGAAGAATGGCTCCATATCATGAATGTGAACCTGAATTCCTGTTTTTATACCGCAAGGCATGCCGCAAAAAGAATGCTCCGTGTTCATTCCGGACGCATCATCAATATTTCCTCCGTCTGGGGAAATGTCGGTGCATCCATGGAGGTCGCCTATTCAGCGGCAAAAGCCGGAGTCAACGGCTTTACCAGAGCACTTGCCAAAGAACTCGCACCAAGCAATATCCAGGTTAATGCACTTGCATGCGGTGTCATTGACACCCGAATGAATCATTGCTTCTCACAGGAAGAACTGGAGGCATTAAAAGCAGAAATCCCTGCCGACAGACTGGGAACTCCCCGCGAAGCTGCCGAAGCTGTCTACCAGCTTGCCACGGCACCTTCCTATCTGACAGGGCAGATCCTTACGCTGGACGGTGGCTGGACTTAAACCTATTCTTCCGGCTGCCAGCCCTTACATACATCCACCCATTCACACGGCGCCGCATATTTTTCAAGCTCCGGTATCGTAAGCTCGATTGCACTGTTACTGCTTCCGCATGCCGGAAATACGGTCTCAAAGCGCTTCAGCGATGCATCCAGATATACTTTGACACCTTCTTTGATCCCAAACGGACAGACACCGCCGATGGCATGTCCGATCATTTCTTCCACCTGCTCCGGTTGCAGCATTTTAGCCTTACAATGAAACTCTGCCTTAAATTTTGCATTATCAACCTTGGCATCTCCTGCTGCCACAATCAGCACCGCATGCTCATCCACCAGAAATGACAACGTCTTTGCTATCCGCTCCGGCGCACAATGAAGCGCTTCGGCTGCCAGTGCTACAGTCGCACTGGATACTTCAAATTCCCGAATCTTTTCTTCCATTCCATATTGTTGAAAATAGGCTCTTACCTTTTCAATTGCCATGTCTTTTCTCCATTCTACTACAATATAAATATGGTTAATATCCCTTACAGCCAGTAAG
>JBJFCE010000034.1:0-2887 GCA_051888775.1 Lachnospiraceae bacterium
CGCAACGGACACTAGGCTCGAAAGAACCTCGCCAAGTGCCGGCGTTTTTCAAGGGCCTCAGGATACAAGATACCATGCGCCTCCTTTGGAATACGGGTAGTCTTGATCTATTACATATTTATATTCCGCCTTCCCCACGAAACACCTTATCCAGCACCTGTGCAATGATCGGCACAGTGTTCCAGACTTCTTCGCGTGTGTTGGTCTGTGCACCCAGCTCGATCAGCATGTTTTTCCCGACAAAGTGCATGTTATATCGGTAGGCGCGCAGATAGATTCCACGCGAAAGTCCCGGATAATACTCATTTACCAATACTTGCGCCTGAAAAGAGAATGCCAGATTTTCCTGAATATGCGGATTTGCCAGATAACCGATATCCCCCAGGGTATTACTGTAGCTTAATCCGTTAAAGAACATGAACTTCGCGCAGGAGCGCCCGTCTACATCCGTTACAAGCTTCACATCTTCTTTTACCTCATCCCGGTGCAGATCGATCACAACCTCAATGGTCGGATACTGCTCCAAAAGCTGCTCAATGGCAGGTGCCGCTGCCGCATATGCCTGATCACGCACTTCTACATCATACTGTCCGGTATGGTGGATCACATTATAACCGTACTGTTCTGACAAGAGTTCAGCCAGATATTCTCCGGCACCAACAACACCTGTTGACACATCCCCCTGTACCGAATCCAGATATCCCTCCTGTGAGTGTGTGTGATAAATCAGGATCTGTGGGCTGTTGCTATCTCCATGAATCGTCACATCCGTATTTAATAACGAATCCAGATTCAGCCGCTCACTTGTCACGCTCGTTGTGGGATCTACAATATAAAACCCCTTGACCAGACTATCCAGACTCTGATACTGGCTGAAATCATATGTAAAAGCCGGAGTTGTCCGCAGCGTCACCATACCCGTACCGGATACCGGAACGCTGCTCTGTTCCTCCGCATCGACGGCTTCGTCACCTTGTGCAATTTCTTCCTGTGTCGTATTTTCCTGCCCATCCGAAGTTTCCGAAACGATGATACTCTCTACCGTTCCCGATACGTTTTCACCCGTTCCTTCTGCCGCACTGTCACCACGTGCAATCTGGTTTTCCATTTCTACGGCCTCCCATCCGTCTATTTCCTCATAGATTGTATGATTGTCTTCATCGGCTCCCTCCAGTGCCAGAATCATCTCATATGTACTACTGCTCTCCGTTGCTGAGACGTTCTCATTTTGTGTACTGATAGAATAGAAAAAAGGATATTCCTTACTGACATGCAAAAACACCGCACTCGCCGCATTATCCGGTAACTGCGCCTCTTTAGAGAAGGAAAAGAAAGGCATCATGCTGCTTCCGACCTGTCCGCTCAGCCACGAAAGGAACCCGGTCGATACTGTCGTTTTCTGCTCCTGTTCACTGCCTACTGTCATTTCCCCGCGGTTCTCATCTGCTCCCGATTTTTGTCCTGCCGTATGCAGGATATTGGAAACCGATATAAAAAAGAGCAGACAAAGCAATACGATCACAACTGACCGTATCTGCTTTTGCTTTTGCAGTTCCACTGTGCCACATCCCCTCTCTTCAACAACGCTGATCTAAGTGCTTGCAAAGCTCTGTCAGCAGGACGGAAGGAATACCCAAAGACCTGTTGGTGGCGGGCACGCTTGCGCTACACCTCGTCCGTAACGGTACATAAGGTGCCAAAATACGGCACCTAAGTACCGACGGACTCCCAGTACCCACCACCAACAGGTCTTTGGGTATTCCTTCCGTCCTGCTGACAGATTTACAATCACCTACAACTCTTACCTATTATATGAGCGGTCTGCAAGGCTTATTCATAGGCTTCAAACCGCCCGAATGCCATGTTCAATCCCTCTGAAATGGTAAAGCTCAAACGTTTTACGGTTTCGTCAATATCCTTTCCCGTAACATAAAAATTGGCAAGCTCGGGCTGAAATTCAGCTTCTTCGTTTTTTCCGATCATTTCTTTTTCCCGCTGTTTTTCGATCCACTGCCCGACGGCATCACTGACAATTGTTTTCGCATCTACGACAGTCGGGATTCCCAGTGCGATCACGACCGGAATCCCCATGGACTCCTTCGTGATCGCCCGCCTGTGGTTGCCGACACCGGAACCCGGATGAATCCCCGTGTTGGTAATCTGGATCGTCCTGTTCAGACGCTTCGTACTGCGCGCTGCCAGCGCATCGATCACAACCATCGCATCCGGCTTGGTCTGCGCCGCAATTCCTTTTAAGATCTCCGCCGTTTCCATTCCGGTCTTTGCCATTACACCGGGAACAACCGCACTGATCTTATGCATTTTTTCTTTATTATAGGCTGCTGCTCCGTATTCCATGACAACCTGTCTTGTAATCAGCAGATTGTCCGTTACGAGCGGTCCGAGAGAATCTGCCGTCACTTCCCGGTTTCCGAGCCCGACTACCAGAATGGAACGTTCCTTGGTCATGTCCGGCAAAAGTTCCCACAGCTGCCTGCCGATCTCCTCCGATATCTCCCTATGATATCCCTCATCCGGTTCCGTCATAGCAGGTGCCTCCAGCGTAATATATGTTCCCATCGGTTTTCCTAACTGTGCCGCCCCGTTTGGTGATTCGATCATTACCTTTGTCACATGAATATCCTTATGCTCCAGATCATATTCCTCTACAGAAACACCCCGCAGCTCCCCCGATGCTTCCTCCGCACTTTCTCTTGCCTCCAGTGCAAGGTCCGTCCTGATCCTTACGTCCATATCACAAATTCCTTTCCGGTTATACTCTTTTAGGAGATTACGAAACTCTGGCCGTAAGGCGGAACCGGTGCTGATAAAACTATCGGTGACCGGCACGCTTTCGCTACACCTCGTCCGTAACGGTACATAAGGT
>JBJFCE010000035.1:0-14567 GCA_051888775.1 Lachnospiraceae bacterium
ATGAATACAAAATGTCTGCATTTGGAAGAGGAAGAAGGATATAGTAACAATTACGGAGCGATCAGCTATCCGATTTATCAGACAGCAACTTATGCGCATCTGGGCGTGGGAAGAAGTACGGGATATGATTACAGCAGATTACAGAATCCGACAAAAGAGCATCTGGAAAAAGTAGTGGCAACGTTGGAAAACGGAACAGATGCATTGGCATTTTCTTCCGGAATGGCGGCAATCGCATTGCTGATGGAGATTTTTAAACCGGGTGATCATCTGATCGTTGATGCGGATCTGTATGGCGGAAGCATCCGTTTGTTCCATAATATTTCCGAGAAAAACGGAATCACATTTTCAAGCATTGACTGTTGGAGAGATGATGTAGAGAGTTTTATCAATGAAAATACAAAGGCTGTGTATATCGAGACCCCGACTAATCCGATGATGAATGTAACAGACATTGCGGCACTTGCTGAAATCGCGCATAAACATCATTTGCTGCTGATCGTTGACAATACCTTTCTTTCACCGTACTTTCAGAACCCGCTGGAGCTGGGGGCAGATGTTGTTGTGCATAGCGGGACCAAATATCTCGGAGGACATAATGATACTCTCGCGGGTTTTCTTGTTACCAACAGGGAAGATCTGAGCGAAAAGTTCCGCTTTTTGATTAAGACAACCGGGGCCGGGCTTGCTCCGTTCGATGCATGGCTGATCCTTCGTGGAATTAAGACGCTCGGTATCCGTATGGAAAAAGCGCAGCAGAATGCGATCGTGATCGCAAACTGGCTAAAGGAACAGGATGCGGTGACCAAGGTGATCTATCCGGGACTGCCGGAACATCCGGGATATGAAATCATGAAAAAACAGGCAAGAGGATTTGGGGCAATGCTGACATTTCAGCTGAAAAGTACGGAATTTGCTCTGGCAATTCTGGAAAAGGTCAGAATGATCAAGTTTGCAGAAAGCCTCGGCGGGGTGGAAACATTGATCACATATCCGGCGACCCAGACACATGCGGATGTTCCGAAGGAAATTCGTGAGAAGAACGGGATCACAGATAGTACATTACGGCTTTCTGTAGGAATCGAAGACGCAAAGGATCTGTTGGAGGAATTAACAAATGTATTTTGTGAAATACAGGGCGAGTGAAATACAGGGAGTGTGAAAAGGATGAACAGAGAAGAAGCATGGAATTTGCTGACAGAGTATAACAAAGATGCATTTCATCTGGAACATGCAGAGATTGTAGGAAAAACGCTGAAATACTTTGCACGGAAATTGGGGTATGAGGATGAGGAGGATTTTTGGGAAGTCGTCGGTATATTGCATGATCTCGATTTTGAACTGTATCCGGAGCAGCATTGTATCAAGGAGCAGGAGATCATGAGAGAGTGTGGAGTGGATGAACGGATTATCCATGCCACGGCAAGTCATGGCTATGCGATCACAGTGGATATCAAACCGGAGCATGAGATGGAGAAGGTGTTGTATGCGGTAGATGAGCTGACAGGGCTGATAGGCGCCGTGGTCATCATGCGACCTTCTAAGAGTGTGCAGGATCTGGAAGTAAAGTCCGTAAAGAAAAAGTATAAGAGCAAGGGATTTGCGGCAGGCTGTTCCAGAGAGGTGATTGAAAGGGGAGCAGAAATGTTAGGGTGGAGTCTGGATGAACTGATCGGGCAAACTATAGAGGCACTGCGGACATTTCGGCCTTGACGCATAGCAGACAGAAGAATTGTTGATTAGGGACAGGATATATGAACGGAAATATATCCTGTCTTTTTCTGTTATGTTATAATGAAAAATAGCGGAATCCGAATCATGGTTTTTGTGGAAAGAAGATTGTGAATTCTGTAGGGAGAAAACAGCGTATGAAAATGTTGAAAAAATTAACAGTGTTTACTATGAGCGCAGTTCTGACTGTTGCGCTGTCCGCATGCGGAAAAACAGATTATACGGGAAATACTGTGCAGGGTAACGGTGACGCTCAGATGGAGGAAGGCTTTGAGGAAAATGTTACAGGTGAGCTGAGTGACAGAGCGTTTGTACCAAGCGAAGCATATGTCAGGGCAATCGGACGGACCAGAGAACAGGACGATACACTTTGGCTGGTACAATCCGGCAGTGGTGCAGAGTTTACCTTTACGGGAACTGCGGCATCTGTTACCTTAAAGCCTGACAGCATGTTAAACGGAGGTATGGACAGTCAGGTGCGTATCGCTATTTATGTGAATGGAGAGCGCGTGGTGGATGACATAGTGAATAAGTTGGAAAAGACTTATGATGTATTTGAAAGTGAAACTCCGCAGAGATGTACGGTCAGAGTGATCAAGCTGTCGGAGGCGGCACAGTCTACCGTCGGTATTGCAGGAATAGAGGTAACTTCTGTCGGGGATATTGCACCGACACAGCAAAAGGAGCGGTTCATAGAATTTATCGGGGATTCCATTACCTGCGGATATGGTGTGGACGATGAAAACAGGGATCATCATTTTTCAACCCGAACCGAGGATGTTACCAAGACTTATGCCTATCAGGCGGCGGAGTTGTTGGATGCGGATTACAGTATGGTTTCTTACAGCGGTTATGGTATCATTTCTGGATATTCAGGTAACGGAGAACAGGTGCCGGAACAGACATTGCCGCAATATTATGACAAGCTTGGATTTTCTTATGGGGCTTATATGGGATTATATTATCCGCAGGATGTTGCATGGGATTTTACAAAGCGCCAGCCGGATATCATTGTGATCAATCTGGGCACCAATGATAACAGTTATGTACGGGGCAATGCGGAAAAAGAGGCGCAGTATGAAGCGGCATATGCAGAATTCATAGAGCAGGTGCGTACCGACAATCCGGAAGCAGTCATTTTGTGTACGCTCGGAATCATGGGAGATGAATTGTATTCTTCGATAGAGCGGGCAGTGTCATATTATCAGGAAAAGACAAGTGATACCAATATTTATACAATGCGCTTTGATGTGCAGTCCCCGGATGACGGATATGCAGCGGACTGGCATCCGACACAGACAACCCACGCCAAGGCAGCACAGAGACTGGCAGAGGAGATAGAAATGATTATGGAGTGGTAGGTGTACTGATTGTCTTAGTCGGACTTGAAACTGATCTTGTACAGTAATCCGTCTGAAACAGATGCTGACCTGCCGGGGCAGCATCTGTTTTAATTGTAACCGATACTTTGACACTTACCGCGTTTTGCCTCCATATCCTTGCCATTCTCCCTGAAATCAAGTAGAATAACAAACATACGAAAGCAGATAAAATGATAAAAACGGTATAGATAACCGCAAACATCATTTGCGGTTATACAAATGTCGCAAGAAAGCACTCTGACAGAGTCTGGTTAACCTGCTCCCAGTTGATGACTTCAAACCAGTCATCAATATAGGCGGCGCGCTGGTTGTGGTGTTTTAGAAAATACGCATGTTCCCAGACATCCAGCGTTAAGAGCGGCAGCAACTTTTGCGTCAGCGGAGTATCCTGATTCGCAGTCATGACAATCTTTAGCTTGTTGAAAGCATCCAGAACGAGCCATGTATAGCCGGAACCGAAGACTGAAAGGGCAGCCTGTGTAAAAGTCTTTTTAAAATTATCAAAATTGCCGTATGCGGAAGAGATATATGCTGCAGTCGGATTGGAAGGATGGCCGGAGCTGTCCGGACTCATATTTTTAAAAAAGAAGATATGGTTGTATACGCCGCCGGCATTACGTCTGACCGGAGTCTGAATGGCATCCGGAAGCGAGTCGGCGCAGATCAGAAGCTGTTCTAAGGACAGATTGTGATATTCCGGATAGTTGGCAAGCGTCCGGTTCAGGTTGTCAACATAGGTTTGCAGGTAGAGGTCATGATGAAGCGTCATTGTCTCCGTATCGATATGCGGTTCCAGAGCAGAAGGTACATAGGGCAGAGGCGGATTTTCAAAAGGATAATGTTTATTCATGCAGAATACCTTTCGGGATGAAAATAACTGCAAATAAATATGCAGAGTTTTTTTATATGATATGAAAAGGCAGGGGCAGATATGAGTAAGGAAATAACAAGTACAGAAGAATGCCGGATACACAGAGGAATTTTGAAAAATAAATACTATCTGTATCTGACGGAATTTTTTGCGGGTATGTCGGTCATGGCGGTAGAGCTTGGTGCGAGCAGACTTTTGGCACCGTATTTCAGTTCCTCGCAGATCGTCTGGACGATCATTATCGGTACGATCATGATTGCGATGGCGCTCGGCAATATCTGGGGTGGCAGGAGTGCGGATAAGAATCCGAATCCCGATAAGCTGTATCTGAGGATCCTGATTGCGGCAATCTGGATTGCGGCGATTCCGGTGTTTGGCAAATATGTGATTCTGTTGATTTCAGGGGCGTTAGTCTTGACTGTCAATCACAATTTTCTGATCTGGGCGGCATTTCTGGCATGTATGATCATCTTTGTTTTCCCGCTCTTTTTACTCGGAACCGTTACACCGTCGCTTGTCAAGTATACCGTGGACAGTTTGGACGACAGCGGAAAAACGGTCGGAGCGTTAAATGCTTTTAATACAATCGGCAGTATCATCGGAACCTTTGTGCCGACCTTTGTTACGATTCCGGCGGTGGGGACGGCTGTTACCTTTTTGATCTTTGCCGGAATCCTGCTCATACTTGCATTGGTATATTTTATTACAAGCAGGCGGAAAACGCTGACCTGCGGTATCGGGATACTCCTATTGATCATCTGCAGTCTGTTTGGATCGTCGGATAGCTTTGCATTTTGGGAAGAGGATCTTCTGTATGAGGGAGAATCCGTTTATAATTATCTTCAGGTAAAAGAAACTGACGATAGTGTCATATTATCTACCAATGTACTTTTCGGTGTGCAGTCCATTATGAAAAAAGGCGGTGGTGCAACCGGGATGTATTATGATTATGCGCTGGCGGCACCTGTCATGGCGGGAGCAGAGGAACCTAAGATCCTCATCCTTGGTATGGGAACAGGTACGTATGCAACACAGTGTACGACGTATTTTGAAGGAGCGCAGATTGAAGGCGTGGAGATCGATGAGAAGATTACCCGGCTGGCAGAGCAATATTTTGAACTGCCGGAAACGGTTAAGGTGACGACTTACGACGGACGCGCTTATTTGGAAGCTGTATCAGACAAGTATGATATTATCATGGTCGATGCTTATCAGGATATTACCATTCCGTTTCAGATGTCTTCTGTTGAGTTTTTTACAATGGTAAGAGATCATCTGACACAGGATGGTGTGATGGTCGTGAATATGAATATGCATACCGATAAAGAAGGAAATATAAACGAATATCTTGCGGATACCATTTCATCGGTGTTTGATAACGTATACATTGTGGATGTGCCGGGAACGACAAACAGGGAATTATTTGCATCCCAAAACGGGGATATGATCCTGAATTTTGAACAAAATCTGACGCAGATTGATAATCCGGAGCTTGCGGGAATGCTTCAGAAAGTTTCTGGCGGACTCACTGTTTATGAGGCGGGAGACTACTTACTGACAGATGACAAGGCGCCTGTGGAACTGTTGGGGATGCAGGTGATCGATGAACTGATTCAGAAGGAACTTTCCTACTATAAAGAAATTTTTACCAGAGACGGAATAAAGGGAATCCTGAACGCATTTTAGAAAGTGCGAAAGGATTCCCTCATTATGATCTGGATGATGGCGGGAATGATTATTCTTTTTCAAGATAGTCGCGGATACAGTTATAATAATCCGTTTCAATCAAAAGCTGGTTCATGACGATCTGCAGGTCCACTTTTTTACGCATGGCAGAGATCTCTTCGGAAGGTACTTCGATCGGATTACCGTCCAGATCGGTGGTGCGTTTGTTGGTGGAGTTATACATATAATCATCCGTAATAAAGCTTCTGTTTCCCAACATGATGACAAAACCGGGAGAATCGGATAGGATATCTTTTCCGGGCAGCAGTCTCGAGTCATAGGTGAAGCCAAACAGATTGGAAAGGGTTGGTATGATATCGACACTGCAGCAGGGCTTATCAATATATACCGGAGTTTCCATTGCACTGTTCCAAAGAATCAGGTTATTCTTATAGATCTCAAAATTTGTTTCCAGTTCATGTCCGGCAAGTTCACTCAACTCTTCATTTGTCAGTCCGTACGGATAGTGATCGGCACTCATGCAGATCACGGTCTTATCAAGAACACCGTATTCTTCCAATTGTTCGATCAGATATTCCAGCGCATGATCCAGTTCGATATTGCATGCAATGTATGCCTTGCAGGCGCTGCTGTAAGGCAGATCTTCCACAGCTTCCTTGTTCTTATATGCCATGTAATTTCCGGAAAAGCTATAATTCATATGCCCACTGACAGTCATATAGTAAGCGTGGAACGGTTCATCCTGTGAAATGTATTCGGGCAGAGTTGCCTGAATCATTTCGTAATCGGACTGCGGCCACTGGTTCGGATGCTCCATCTCAAAGAGCATATCATTCTCAATCGCTTCCTGTTCATTCATCATTCCGGCATTCGGAGCTTTAAAAATATATCCGAGGTTCGGAAGGGTCAGGTTTCTGCCGTAGTAGGTCAGGTTATTGTTGTGATAGGCATAGCTTGTAACGCCGAGCTGTTCAAACTGGTGTGCCATCGTGAACGGAAGATAATTTTCCGCAGTCTGGACAAACGAGTATACGCCGCGCGGACGGTTCGGATTCGTTAAAAGCCCGGTACAGTTCATAAATTCTCCGCCGCAGGTGCTTTCTCCGGTAGGCGGTACATAATAGTTGTTGAACACAAAACCGTTATTGACCAGCTTATAAAGGGTGGGAGTCAATTCTTCGTCCACACAGTAGGGAGAAAAAGCTTCTGCGGTAATGTAAATCAGATTGTAGCCTTCAAACATACCCGTATATTCGTTTTTACGTGTTGCGGGGAGAGAGGCAAAATACTGGTGCAGTTTTTGCAGTGCCTCGTCGGTTTCTGCTTTTGCGAGTGTGCCGAACGGGATATTGATGATATTGGGCGAGGTACTGAATGCCGGTTCTGCGGATGTGCCGGTATCGGCTTCAGGCTGACCGGCGGAATCTGTCACAGAAGAATTATCCATGTTGCTTCCGGAACCGGTGGAATCATCCAAAATCGTATCATCAATGATCACGCCGTCTTCGGAGAATTCACCGGAGGTCTCGATTACGATATCGCCCAGATCTATCGTTCGGGAATCAGGATCGAGAAATTGCCCGAGATTCAGACGGAGGGTCGTGAGCACACCGTAATTTTCCATGGCGGTTTTGGTATCAAACATATCGTGGTAATTCTCATAAATAGAAGTATGCTCTCTGTCGCTGAGATTGACGGACACAACAGATAAAATAGCAAATAGTACGGCTCCCGCAAGATAGGAAAGTGATATAAACCAACGATTACGGTTCATATTCATGCCGAACTTTAACAGAACTCCGTAAGCAACAAGCGGAACTGCCAGTAACAGAAGCGCGGGCAGACATTCCCAGATGGCGATCAGGAGCTCACGGTAATACAGTACTACCTGAAAGTTGCCGGCACCCAGATCCGTAATGACCAGCGGGATTTTAAAAATATGCTGATAGACGGTCTCTGCAAGGTAGAGTATATATGCTATTGACAGCAATACCCAAAGCAGGATCTTATTGGCACGTGCCGGAAAGATGCTTACAAGTGTGAGAAGCAGAAGACCAACCGGAACGGAGAATAACAGCGGGTAATACCAAAACTGTCCGAAAGAATGGAAAGTAAACAGATGGTATATGAGTTCCATATATGCAAAAGAAAGCACACATAAAGCAATTTGTGAAATGGGATTGGCAAATTTGCCAAAACTTCTTTTGAGTGCTTTTTCTTTTGTGCTCTCTTTTGCGTTCTCTTTTGTGCTCTCTTTTACGTTCTCTTTTGTGCTCTCTTTTGTGTTCTCTTTTGGAGTTTCTCCATTTTTTTGTGCAGTTCTTTTCATGGATGAGCCTTCTTCTGTAATTGAATATTGATATATTATATCATAAATGCTACGCATTCATGACTGATGTCCATTCGGACGCTTCCCGGAAAAATGTCAGATAGTGTAAACACTTTATTTCGGACTGTTGGAAGTAGACATATTTCTGCCCGGAAGGGTAGGTGCAAGCAGGATCTTACCGGTACCGCGGTATACATTGACGAAGCCTTCGCCGCTGACAGCGGAACCAAGCAGGGATTTGGTGGATTTTTCTACCGTAAACTGCAGGGTATTGGACCATGCGACTGCCATATTGCCGTCAATCTTTACAACGTCATCTTGAAGTACGATTTCCAGAAGTTCTTCTCTCGGAACCGGACTTTCCAGTACGGCGATTCCCTGTCCGGAAAGAGAAAGATTAAATAAGCCTTCTCTGCCCAAAAGTGCAGAGGAAACGTTGGTTCTGGCAACAACGGACTCCTGTAAAGAAGCATCGCATGCAAGGAACATGCCGTCATCCAGTACCATGCCGGTTCCCCAGTTGGCAACATTTTCCAACAGAATATAGCTATAAGTCGGTTCCAGCATCAGATAACCGTAGCCCTGATAGATCGGTTTTGCCGTGGATTCACCAGTCACGGAACTCTTTAATGCTTTTCCGAGAAAATCGCCGACTCCTTTGACTCCGGAAGTCATCTGAACATTGCCGGCAGTCCATTGCATGGCGCCTGCCTGCGTTTTTACGGCGTTACCGTTTAACAGACAGAGTACCTGACGTTTGCGGAGGTTCATTTCCTGCATATAATAAGCGGTTACAGCGTTATAAGCAGAAACACTCATGTCTCTTTGGTGTTCATAAAGAATGTAGGGTCCCATCTGTGCGATCTGAAGCATGTTAGGATTGTTCTGAAAATTGTTTAATTGAATCATTAAAAATTCCCCCTGAATTAAGTAGTGGTCTGCATGTGCGGTTTCTGTAATACGGTAAGATTCGGAACAGATCTGCACTGTGCAAATATGTATGAAGTTATTATATAGCGGCACCGGAACTTTCGTCAATGACGAAGCAGAAGGGTATGGAAAAAAAACACGGGATGGAGTATACTGTATAAGTGGGAGTTTAGGATTTTGCTTTGGAATAGATCAAATCTGTGCGGAGGATAATGATATGAAAGTAAGCAAACGTGGATTTTTATCACTATGTTTATGTATGACATTGGTATTGATGCTGTTTTCCGGCTGTGGCAAGCAGACTGAAACAACGGAAAACGGAGGAACAACGGAAAGCAACGAAACAACGGAAAGCGGCGAAACAGAGGTAAATGACATAACGGAGGAAACAACGGGACAGGAGACCGGAGATGTGGTTACGGACAATGTTTCCGAAGAGGAAGAAAGCGGCTCACAGGCTGCTGAGGAAATCTACGGATTTCATGTGGATGGCAACCGACTGCTTGATGCAAACGGTAATGAATTTATCATGCGAGGTGTCAATCATGCACACGCATGGTATGCCAATAATGATGCAAAAGCGCTGGAGGGAATCGCGGCAACCGGTGCAAATAGTGTCAGGATCGTCATTTCCGATGGGGTGGAATACAGTAAAGATTCCGCAGCCATGGTATCGGCACTGATCAGTAAATGCAGGAATCTGGGCATGATCGCCATTTTGGAGGTGCATGACGGAACCGGAAGCAATGATCCGGCAATGGTTGAGGCAGCAACGGATTTCTGGATTGAGGTCAAGGATGCGCTGATCGGAAATGAGGCATACGCGATTTTGAATATCGTAAATGAATGGCAGGGCTCTTATAGCCGTGACAGCTATGAAAGTACATATTGTCAGGCGGTTGCAAAGCTGAGAGAGGCAGGAATCTGCAATACGATTCTGATTGATTCCAGCGGCTGGGGACAGAATCCCAAGAGCATTGTGGAGTGCGGACAGAATATCTTTGCGGCAGATCCGCTCGGCAATACGATGTTTGCAATCCATATGTACGGTACTGCGGGCAAGGATGCAGCGACGATCAAGAAGAATATTGACAGTGTCAGAGAGCTTGGACTATGTGTCTGCATCGGTGAGTTTGGCTGGAATCATTCGGACGGAGACGTGGATGAGGATTATATTATGCAGTATTGTACCGAGACCGGTGTCGGATATCTGGCATGGTCGTGGAAGGGCAACGGCGGAGGCGTAGAATATCTGGATATGACCTCTGACTGGGATGGTGAGAATCTCTCAGCAGAATGGGGAGAAAAAGTTGTCAACGGCGAGTACGGAATCCGCAATACATCCGTACTCTGTACGGTGTTTGAACAGGAATAAAAAGAATCTTCGGTAGGGCAGAAGAAATACATACCGGAGTACGGAGGGATAGCAATGTTCGGATCAAAGAATTCCGGCGAAAAAGGATTACAGATCATTATTGTAGGCTGCGGAAAAGTCGGTGCAACACTGGTTGAGCAGCTTTGCAAAGAAGGACATGATATTACGATCATCGATAAGAATCCGCAGAAGATACAGGAGATCACGAACCTCTATGATGTAATGGGACTGGTGGGAAACGGTGCCAGTTACAGTGTGCAGATGGAGGCAGGCATTGAAAATACTGATCTGATCATTGCGGTCACGGAATCTGATGAGCTGAATCTGCTTTGTTGTACGGTGGCGAAGCGTGTCGGACACTGTGCAGCGATTGCGCGGGTACGCACACCGGATTACAGTCAGGAGGCAGGTTATCTTCGGGAAAAACTGGGATTAGCCATGATTATTAACCCGGAATTGGAAGCGGCAAAAGAAGCATCCCGTATTTTGTATCTGCCGACGGCGTTAGAGGTGAATTCCTTTGCCCACGGAGAGGCAGAGCTGATCAAGTTTAAGGTGCCGGAAGGAAATGTGCTGGACGGTATGACGATCATGGAGCTTGGCAAGAGCGATATGCCCAATATTCTGATCTGCGCCATTGAGCGTGGCGGGGAAGTTTATATCCCTTCCGGTGATTTTCGGATGGCAAAGGGAGATGTAATTTCTTTTGTGGCATCCAGAAAACTTGCCAAGAATTTTTTGGAGCGTATCGGCTTTAAAACAACGCGTGTCAAGAACACGATGATCATCGGCGGCGGAAAAGCGGCTTATTATCTGGCAAAGCAGCTGCTCAGTATGGGGATTTCCGTAAAGATTATCGAAAGCAGCAGAGAACGCTGCGAGGAACTGAGTATCCTGCTTCCGAAAGCGATTATCATTAACGGTGACGGGACGGATCAGGAGCTGCTGAAAGAGGAAGGAATCGAGTATGCGGAGTCCTTTGTACCGCTTACCGGAATCGATGAGGAAAATATTCTTCTGACACTGTATGCAAGGCAGGTATCCAAAGCGAAGGTGATCACAAAGATCAATCATATCAATTTTAAAAATGTGATCAGTCAGCTGGATCTGGGCAGTGTTGTCTATCCACGCTATATTACATCGGAAGCGATCATTGCTTATGTCCGTGCCAAGAAGGACTCCATGAACAGCAATATCGAGACACTTTATCATATGTTTGATCATCGGGTAGAGGCAATTGAATTCAGCGTAGAGGAAGAGTCGGAGGTTACGAATATACCGTTAAAGGATCTTGCGCTGAAAAAAAATCTCCTGATCTCTTTTATTGGCAGGAAAGGCTCTATTCTGATCCCGAGCGGGCAGGACAGTATTCAGGTCGGAGATACGGTCATGATTGTTACAACACATACCGGCTTTGACGATATACGGGATATTTTGAAATAGCAGTGCCGGGATAGTGATGTTTTGGCATGGAGGTTTGGCATGAACGGTTCCATTATTCGATATATATTGGGCAGTGTATTAAAAATGGAGGGGGCATTACTGCTTCTGCCTTGTTTGATTGCGGCTTTTTATAGGGAAGAGGTAGGATTTTTCTATCTTGCAACTGCAGGAGTATGCGCGTTGTTAGGGGCAGCTATGACATGGAAAAAGCCGAAAACATATGTGTTTTATCTGAAGGAAGGCTGTGTGGCAACTGCACTCAGCTGGATTCTGATGAGCTTGTTCGGCTGTCTGCCTTTCTATATCAGCGGAGAGATCCCTTCTTTTACGGATGCTTTATTTGAGACGATTTCCGGTTTTACCACGACCGGAGCCAGTATTTTAAATGATATTGAAAGCCTGTCCTATTGTGCTCTTTTCTGGCGTAGCTTTACGCATTGGATCGGCGGTATGGGAGTGCTGGTCTTCCTGCTGGCGATCGTTCCGTTAAGCGGAGGATCTCATATCAATCTGATGCGGGCGGAAAGCCCCGGACCGTCGGTTGGCAAACTGGTACCGAAGGTACGTTATACGGCAAGAATCCTGTATTTGATCTATTTCGGAATGACCGTTCTGGAGATCCTTCTTCTGGTATGCGGAAAAATGCCACTGTTTGATGCACTGACAACGGCATTCGGTACGGCGGGTACGGGTGGTTTTGGTATCAAAAATGACAGCATGATGAGCTATTCACCGTATATTCAGTGGATAGTGACGATCTTTATGATCTTGTTCGGTGTGAATTTTAATGCCTATTATCTGATTCTGTTCGGAAAGCTCAGAAAAGCGCTTGGGATGGAAGAAGTGCGTAGCTATTTTCTGATCATTCTGGCAGCTACGGGGATTATTTTTGTGAATATTCGGAATATGTGCGATGGTGTTTTTGATGCGCTGACCCATGCGGCATTTCAGGTGGGTTCGATTATTACTACGACAGGATTTTCTACGGTGGACTTTGATTTGTGGCCGCAGGCAAGTAAGACAGTACTTGTATTTTTGATGTTTGTCGGGGCATGTGCTGGCAGTACCGGAGGTGGTATTAAGGTATCCCGGTGTCTGATCATGGTAAAGACGGTGATCAAGGAATTAAATTCCTATATTCATCCGAAGAGCATCAAAAAGATCAAAATGGACGATAAGCCGATCGAGCATGAAGTGGTACGTTCCGTGAATGTCTATTTTATTACTTTTATGATCGTATTCGTGATATCCGTATTTGCCGTTTCTTTTGAAGGAAAGGGACTGGTTACGAATTTTACTGCGGTGGCTGCGACGATCAACAATATCGGTCCCGGTTTGGAAATGGTCGGGCCGACCTGCAATTTTTCGGGCTTTTCGGTCTTCTCAAAATATGTGCTGATGTTTGACATGCTGGCAGGAAGACTGGAGCTGTTTCCGCTACTTTTATTGTTCCATCCGATCGTATGGAGGGATATCTGTACCAAACGTGTTGGGGCAAAGAAGTGTGAAAGGGCAGAATAACGGCAGAAACCATGGTGACGGACGGATCAGGCAATATCGGTTTTGGCAGCGGTCAGGTCAGGCAGAGCATGATGACAACCGGAATGCTGATCAGGGATGACAGGGTCGTAATGAATACGGTACGCGCTGCAAGCTTTTCATCAGCCTGATATTCGGTTGCGAACAGAACGGCGGTGTTTGCTACAGGCACAGACAGCATGATCAGTGCAACACCAAGCAGAAGCTCATCGCGGATAAACAGCTTTAGCAGAGGGAACATACATAGCGGAAGCACGAATTGTTTGAGCAGTGTGTAGGGATAGACCCGCCAGTCTGAGAATACCTCCTTGAGATTCATGGAACCGAGAGAAGCACCGATTAAGAGCATGGCGAGCGGTGTGGTCAGACTGCCGACGGAGCCGATTGCCTCTGTGACGCTTGCGGGGAACGGAATATCAACGAAGTAAATGACAATTGCCAACAGGGACAGCAGGATACCCGGAGAGAGCAGCAGACGGAGATTAGGCTTGACCGGTTCTTCCGTACCGTAGTTGACGAGCAGGATGCCGTAGCTGTAGGCAGAAAGATTAAAGATGATATTAAACAGCGCAGTGTAAAAAACAGCTTCATTGCCAAGCAGTGCGTTGATCAGAGGAAATCCCATAAAGCCGACATTGGAAAAAACAGTCATAAAGACATACAGACCGAACTGTTTTTTGGGAACGAACAGCAACCTGGCAATCAGAGCACCGAGAACGGGCAGTATCAGATAGAGGACAATGGCAAGAAGCAGAATGAACAGAACGGTTTTGCCGGAAGCTTTTTCTTCTACCGTCAGAACAGAGTTGATAATCAGTGCCGGCATGGTAACGTTTAAAAGAAGTCTGGTCAGCTGCTTGTTGAATTCCTTTGGCATCATATGAATCCGATATAAGAAAAAACCCAGTGCCATCAGGATGAATAACGTGATCAGTTGGTTTAAAACAATCGATATGCTCATGGCGTATCTCCTTAAGTGTAATGGTAGTCTGTCACATCATGACAGTTTTATTTTGCACATTTAGGAGAAAAAGGCAAGGATATTTTTCGGGAAATTGCAAAATGGGACTGTTTTGGACACAGGTACTTTCCGGACATCGGGATATAACTGCGTCCGGCGGCACGTTCTCACTCCGTGAAAAACGCCATGAGATCGGGACAGTACAAGAAGCATCATAGAAGTTAGGCGATTGCGAAACTCTGACCGTAAGGCGAAACCAATGCCGATAAACCTATCGGTGACCGGTACGCTTTCGCTACACCTCGTCCGTAACGGTACAT
>JBJFCE010000036.1:0-57792 GCA_051888775.1 Lachnospiraceae bacterium
CATTAATCATTTTATCCTTGTACTCCACTGGGAGCAATCCCACACATCGGTAGCAGTATATAAAGTGAAGGATGAAAACGGGACAGATCATCAGAAGTCTGAGACATACAGTACACAGAAAGAAGCAGATAGGCGAAAGAAAGAAATCGAGTACAAGATGGCTGTTGGCAAATTTGAGGCTCCGAAATGTGTCAGATTGAATGAACTTCTTGAAGAATATATAAAAATCTACGGCCATGATAAGTGGAGCGTATCGACTTATGATGGAAATATAGGAGTGATTAATAATTATATTATTCCTATAATCGGAGAAACCAAGCTGACCAGTATCAACAATCATTTTCTGGAGAAATATTATAAGGAACTTTTAGAAATGCCGGCGGTAAAGAGTTCTCATAATAAAGATGGAGAAGAGAAAATATCCGCAGCAACGGTTAATGAAATTCATAAAATTCTCAGGAGTTGTTTCCGGCAGGCAGTAAAATGGGGGTTGATGGAGAAGAATCCGGCAACGGATGCAACGGTACCGAAACATAAAAAGCAGGAGAGAGAGATCTGGACGGCAGAGATGCTGATGCAGGCATTGGATGCTTGCGAAAATAAATGGCTAAAGGTAGCTTTTCATCTGAGCTTTACTGCTACAATCCGTCTAGGGGAATTACTTGGATTGACCTGGGACTGTATGGACATATCCGAAGAAGCGATTGCTGAGAACCGTGCTTACATTATTATAAATAAAGAAGTGGAACGTGTATCAAAAAAGGCTGTGGATGATTTACATTCAAAGGACATCATTTTAACCTTTCCGTCTATGAGAAATAATAATAAAACAGTTCGGGTACTGAAAACACCTAAAACGGAAAGTAGTATACGTAAAGTGTTTATTCCAAAATCCGTTGCCTTGTGTCTGGTTGATTTGAAGAAAGAACAGGATGAGATTATCGAGGCACTTGGAAGTGAGTACCAGAATTATAATCTGGTAATGGCAACGACATTTGGACTTCCAATTGGTGACAGCTATCTGAGAGATAAAATGCAGAAGATTATTGACGAGCTTGGACTGCCGGATGTTGTATTTCATAGTATCAGGCACACCAGTATTACTTATAAACTGAGACTGAGTGGTGGAGATATCAAATCAGTCCAGGGAGATTCCGGTCATGCACAGGCAGATATGGTAACAGAAGTATATGGACATATCATTGATGAGGACCGCAGGAAAAATGCTAAGTTAATGGAGAATGCATTTTATAATAAGGAAAACCTGAATCCGAAAATGAGAGGCAACGCAGTAAGCAGTAATACATTAACAGTTCCGGAAGGAGTGGATGCTGATCTGTTGATGAAGGTTTTGGGAAATCCTGAGATGGCAGCATTGCTTACATCATTGGCGAAGACGATGAAAGTATAATACAATAGAAGAAATGGCGATATTGTACAGATAAAAAAATCTGTATGATATCGCTTTTTGTGTTAAAATAAATAAAAATAAGACAATGAATTTTGAAAATATAAATTATACATATGGAGTAAGAAAGTAGGACGAGTATGGTAGATATTACGGTAATCAGTTCAACATGGCCTCCTAGTTCAGGAGAATACAAGAACAAGATTATATTATATAGAGATAATTGGAATGATTGTGGGTATCATACATTATTTCATGTACTTTTTTTGATGAAAAAAGTGTAGCACATGAAATAGGCTCATTAAAAATTTATTCCAGAAAATTAGACAATTCTGATAGTAATTTGTCTTCTGTAGCAATATTTCTTCCAGATACAATACAATTTTTAAAGAGTGAATTTTGTTCACTAGGGTGTGATCTGAATTATTATAAGAATCTGAAGAAAAGATTTCCAAATGAATATAGAAGAAAAAGATATTTCATTTCGATGTCAATACAAAGCACCATATAGTGTTAATTCAATAAAATTGAGCTTTAATTTTAAGAAGCATGATTACATTCCATATAGAATTTGTGCAGTTGTAGGAAAGAATGGAACGGGAAAAACTCATTTCTTATCACAATTAGCAAGTTCATTAAGTGGACTAGATGGTTCAGATAATGAAATAGTATTTGAAGGTAAAAGACCTCCTATCGATCGGGTAATGTCAATATCATATAGTGTCTTCGATGGATTTAATAAAGTAAGAGGCAATCAATATATAGCTATGTATATTGTGGACTTCAAACTGAGAATGGTATTTTGACACAGGATCAGATTCAACATAATTTTAAAGTAGCTTATTCAGAGATAATAAATAGGGACAGATTTGATGACTGGGAGAATATAATAAGTGAAGTTCTAGAATTAGAGCATCAAGATATACTAAAGCAAATAGAAGCCGATGATTTTAGTAATATCAATTGGAGTTCGGGACAACATATATTGATCTCTACAATGACAGAATTGGTATGTAATATCGAAAGAGAATCTTTAATACTGTTTGATGAGCCAGAAATTCATTTACATCCAAATGCAATTGCAAATGTGATGAGAATGTTTAGTAAATTACTGGAAAAATATGATTCATATGCTATTTTTGCGACTCATTCACCAATTATACTACAAGAATTACCTTCAACGAATATTCAAATATTTGAAAAAATAGATAATACGATTTCGGTCCGAAATCCTTTGGTTGAGTGTTTCGGTGATAATATTTCACATATAATATCTGATATTTTTGATGTGACAGAAATAGAGAGCTATCATAAACAAGTCTTAAAAAGATTGTCAGAAGAAATTTCAGAAATGATGCTTATAAATCAGGTAAAGTAATAGATTCTGTAAAAGCGAAGATAACAGAACTAATGCCTCCTGCCATAAAAGAAAAATGTCCATATTGTATGTTATCAGAACCCGGAACCTTCGATCATTATCTAGGAAAGGGGCAATTTCCGGAGTATTCAGTACTATCTAAGAATCTTGTTCCATGTTGCTCTAAATGCAATAGCAAGAAAGGCGAAAAGTTTTTATCTGCAAATGGAAATAGAATTTTTATATCGTTCTATTTTGATAAACTTCCCAAAAGTTCATTTCTTGTAGTTGAATTAGGTGTAGATGGTGATGTACCTTATATTAAAAATATGTACACAAGGTCAAATATGGGTAACAGTATTGATGAAATCATTGAAACTCATTTTGATGAATTAGAGTTGTTTGAAAGATATAAGAATCCTATTAGAAAAATATATCCATTAATATTAGGAATGCCAATTGAGGATATTATTATAGATTTGTCTTGCACAGATAAATGCCTTATTGAAGGCGGGAAACGTGATTTATCATTCGGATATTTAGTAGATTTGACTGAGGAAACAAGAAACCCTAATAGTGAGAATGAATATGCACAATTGATCAGAAAAAATGTGCCAGCTCTCAAATAAGTAACAGGAGTGATGTGGAAGAGAGAGAATCTGTGTTGGCTTATATGTTGTAAGTAATTATTGGTAAAAATAAGTCAATGAGGGTCAAAAAATCATCGACATCCGGCTCCTAACACGTTATAATATAGGTAATCTAATAAGAAAATAATGTTATCATTACTGCAAGCTTCGCGGGAATGGTAGCCATATCTCTGAACTCCATGGAACGCAATGGTTGAACCCTCAGGGTGGCAATGCCACCATTTTGACACCGAAAGGCGTTTTACACAGATGAATTTAAGTTTTCTTATTTTGACAGTAAATGACAGGAAAGTTAGAAAAATCAAGACTTTCCTTGACTTATAGGAACGTTCCTTTACTGGAATTGACACTACAGATTCGTGCTCCTAAGCGCTAGTTGTGGGTTCGATTCCCGCTGGGAACGTCTATTCTTTTGCAGTAATGATTGACCATAATCATTACTGCATTTTTGTATTTAAGCATGATAGCTTGGCAAATTAAATTTTGGCAGACAGAATTTTATGCATTTTTATATTATAAATTTTTCTTGCCAAATAAGTAAAATAAGCTATAATGTATACATGTATATAATAAATATGCAATTAAATGTATATTTTAAGGAGGAGAGATTATGAAAAAGAAATTGCTTGCAATTTTAATGACTGTGTGCATGCTTGCAGCTGTTGCAGGTTGCGGAAAATCCGATGATGCATCTGCAAATGCATCCGGAGTAGAGACAGTTACTAAGGGAAAGCTGACCGTTGCTACCAGCCCGGATTTTGCGCCTTATGAATTTTATGCAATCGGTGAGGACGGAACTCCTGTGTTGGCAGGTTTCGATGTGGCTCTTGCCAATTACATCGCAAACTATATGGGACTTGAGTTAGAGATCGTTCCCATGGACTTTGACGGTGTGCTTAGTGAACTGGCAATGGGAAATGTAGATTTGGGTCTTGCAGGTCTGTCTCCCGATCCTGCCCGTGCGGATGCGATGGATTTCTCAGACATTTATTATCAGGGCGGCCAGTCACTGGTTGTTATAGCTGACAATGCGGATTCCATTCAGAGTTTTGATGATGTGAATAAACCGGAGATGTCTGTTGGTGCTCAGATTGGTTCCATTCAGATGGATCTGGCTAATGAGTATACTCCCGATGCGGATATCGTTGCACTGCCTAAGGTTACCGATCTGATCAGTGAGTTGATCGGCGGCAAACTGGATGCGGCTTTCATTGAAACCGCAGTAGCAGAGAGCTACAAGACGAACTATCCTGAGCTTGTACTGGTTCTGGATGTTCCCTATGATGTGGAAGGTTCTGCAGTTGGTATCATAAAAGGCAATGAAGCTCTTAAGAATGCTGTCAATGAAGCGATTGCTGCTGCAATTGCAGACGGATCCATGGACAGATTTGTTGCAGAGGCAAATGAGCAGGCTTCCGGAAATACCTACGAGGGTCTGTTGGATGAGAACGGAAATGTTCAGTAATTCTGGGAATATTTTGGATTTGATAAATGGATTCCTCCTCGGAAACGGGGAGGAATTTATCTATCCGAATAAAACATACAAGAAAAAGGAAGGTATCAATGAATCAATTTATTAAATGGTCAAATTTCTCCAAAATTGCACCCTATGCACAGTTGTTTCAACAGGGACTCCTTGTAACGATATTACTTTCACTATTTACGGTGGTGATCGGATTTTGCTTGGCACTGATACTCGCGCTTATGAGAATGTCAAACATTCGACCGTTCCGCGCTCTGGGGATTAATAAGGACGGACACCAGAGAGAGAAAGGGTTCTTAGCTGCGATCAGTAAGTTCAATCCTCTTTCTTTTATTGCAACGGCTTATGTTGAGGTTCTAAGATCTACTCCCGTCATTGTACAGATTTTCATAATCTATTTCGGTGTCTTCGGGATGATCAAGCTTCCTTCTTTTAGCCTGTTTGGATTTATTAAATTCAATCGTTTCTTCCCCGGCGTAGTTGCATTGGGAATGAATTCCGGTGCCTATTTGTGCGAGATTATCCGGGCAGGTATTCAGTCGATTGACGGCGGGCAGACGGAAGCGGCGCGGTCTTTGGGACTTTCACAGGGACAGAATATGCGATTTATTATTCTGCCTCAGGCATTAAAGAATATTCTGCCGGCAATCGCGAATGAGTTCGTTGTAATCATTAAGGAGTCAGCGATTACTTATACCATCGGAGTTCAGGATATCATGTCTGCGGTGAATGCGGTGAAGGGCGCGACATTTATCATTATTGAGCCTCTGCTGGTAGCAACGGCGATTTATTTCTGTCTGTGTTTTCCGACTTCAAAATTAATCGCTTACTTTGAAAGGAGAATGAGCCATGGCGACAAGAGATAATCTGATTGAAGTAAGGGATCTAAAGAAGCATTATCACGGCGGTGCCATCAAGGCATTGGACGGAGTCTCTACAGACATTCATTCCGGTGATGTATGTGTGGTGATCGGACCATCCGGGTCCGGAAAATCCACATTTCTGCGTAGCCTGAATCTTCTGGAAGAGCCTACCGGCGGTACGATCATATTTGAAGGAACGGATATTACTAAGAAAAAGTACAAGGATGAAAACGGAAAAAACGTTCGTCTTGATGTCGATAAACTGCGTCAGAAAATGGGGATGGTTTTTCAGCATTTCAATCTTTTCCCGCATATGACCATTTTGGAAAACATGACGCTTGCTCCCATGAAGGTAAAAGGGATGAGCAAGGAAGAAGCGGAGAAGAAGGCACTGGAGCTTTTAGACCGCGTCGGATTGAAGGATCGTGCCAATGCCTATCCCATTCAGTTGTCCGGCGGACAAAAACAGCGTGTTGCGATTGTCCGCGCGCTGGCCATGGAACCGAATGTAATGCTTTTCGACGAACCTACCTCAGCGCTTGATCCCGAGATGGTCGGGGAGGTTCTGGATGTTATGAAAAAGCTGGCAGAAGAAGGTATGACTATGGTGGTTGTGACCCATGAGATGGGATTTGCCAGAGAGGTCGGCAACCGGGTGTTGTTCATGGCAGATGGAATGCTGATTGAAGAAGGCACCCCTGAGGATATATTCGATCATCCGAAGAGTGCCAGACTGCAGGATTTTCTATCAAAGGTATTGTAGGGATGGGAATCAGGATGATAAGAGAAAAACAAATCGTAATCGATGAAATTGATCGAAAGACACGATTCATTACGGATACAGCAGATCAGATTTGGGAGTATGCCGAGCTTTCTTTGCAGGAATTTAAGTCCGCCGCTTTCTATTGTAAGGTTTTGGAGCAGGAAGGATTTGACGTGCAGAAAGGAATTGCAGGTATCGAAACAGCGTTTTGTGCAAGTTTTGGCAGCGGTAAGCCTGTCATCGGGATTCTGGCCGAATACGATGCGCTTTCCGGTCTGTCCCAAAAGTGCGGCAGTCTGGAACAGGAAGAGATGATTGCAGGCGGAAACGGTCATGGATGCGGGCATAATTTGCTGGGTGCAGGAGCTATGGCAGCAGCAATCGGTGTGAAAGCATTTCTGCAGGAGACAAAGAGCTCCGGAACAGTGATTTTATACGGATGTCCCGGAGAAGAGGGCGGTGCCGCCAAAGCATTTATGGCGCGAGACGGTATATGGAAGGATTTGGATGCGGCGCTTACCTGGCATCCGGATGACAGCAATGAAGTTGTGACCGGATCTACCAATTCCTGTATTCAGGTACAGTACAAATTTACGGGAATTGCTTCCCATGCATCCGGTGCCCCGGAAAAAGGGAGAAGTGCGCTGGACGCTGTTGAACTAATGAATATTGGAGTTCAGTTTCTGCGGGAGCATATGAGTGATCACGCGCGGGTTCACTATGCCATCACGGATGCGGGAGGAATCAGTGCCAATGTGGTACAGCCCAAGGCATCGGTTCTCTATATGGTGCGTTCCAATCATGTGGCGGAAGCGGTAGAATTACAGGCAAGAGTCGATAAGATAGCGGAGGGTGCCGCTCTGATGACGGAGACCTCTTATGAACGAAAATTTATCGATGGATGTTCAGATACCGTGACCAATCATGTGTTGGAAAGAGTGATGTATGAAAATTTTGAATTACTGGGTGTTCCAACTTATACGCAAGAGGAGCTTCGCTATGCGGATGCCCTTGCAAAGACCTATTCAGGCAGTGATGCGGTACCCGGAATAGGCGCAGCCAATGACGCGCAGATGCGTATGGAGGTAGCAAGAAAAAGGCAGGAATTCGGACATTCCATGAATCAGTTTTTGATGCCCTTATATCAGGGAGATGCTTTTCAGCCCGGTTCCACTGATGTGGGGGATGTCAGCTGGCTGACTCCTACGGTGCAGATTCATGTGGCGGCCTGGCCAAACGGCTGTCCCGGGCATAGCTGGCAGAATGTATCCTGTGATCGTACCGAAATTGGTCATAAGGCAGCGATATATGCGGGAAAGGTGCTCGCGATGGGGGCCGTTGATCTGTTTCAGCAGCCGGATCTGCTGGCACAGGCAAGGGCAGAATTTGCCATGCGTACTGCGGAAGGATTTGTATGCCCGATTCCCCGGGATGCAAAACCCGTAATTCCGGATTAGTGTGGTGTTCAAACTTTCGGTTGACAAAAAATGATACAAATGGTATAAGTGAGTATAATCAATTTGTAAAAACAGAGCTTTTTATATTGGCATTTGAATGAAAAACAAAGGCGTTTGGAAGGATTCCATGCGTCTTTGTTTTTTTGTTACAAAGGAGGGGTCGGGCTATGCAGGATTTAAAACTTACGAAGCAGGCGGAAATTGTCAATGAGCTGTTGGCAAGATATGGTGTCAAATTCGGAATATACAAGAATAACGTATTCAAAGAGCAGCTGTTTCCGTTTGATACGATCCCCAGAGTTATTGAAAAAGAAGACTTTGCATATCTCGAAAAAGGGCTCAAGCAGAGAGTCATGGCACTGAACTGTTTTATCCGGGATATCTACGGAGAAAAGAAGATCATAAAAGATCATGTGGTGCCGGAGGAATTTGTTTACATCTCCTCAGGATTTCTGGCGCCCTGTGACGGGGTAGTGCCGCCGAAGGGTATTTATACGCATATCGCCGGGATTGATCTGGTTCAGGGCAAGGACGGTGAATGGTATATTCTCGAAGATAATCTGCGGGTTCCCTCCGGTGCGTCCTATCCGATGATTGCAAGGGAGCTGTGCCGCAGAAGCAGTCCCGATACATTTGAGACTCATCACATTGAAGACAACAGGGACTATGCGAAGCTGCTGCGCCGGACGATGGATTATTCCAATGTGGGCGGGCATACGGTGATTCTTTCTCCGGGACGCTATAATGCCGCATATTTCGAGCATTCCTATCTCGCGGAACAGACGGGAGCGCATCTTGCGACGGGAAGTGAGCTGGTCGTAGAGGATGATCATCTGTATTTTATCGATTATTCCGGTAAAAAGGAGCTGGTCGGCGCCGTTTACAGAAGGATTTCCGATGAATATCTGGACCCGATGACATTTAACGAGGAGTCGGTGATCGGAATTCCCCATATCTATGATGTATATAAAAAGGGAAATGTCGCGCTTTTAAATGCACCCGGAAACGGTGTGGCGGATGACAAAGGAATCTATTATTTTGTACCGAAAATGATCAGGTACTATTTGGGCGAGGAGCCGATCCTGCAGAATGCGCCTACCTATCTTCCTTTTTATAAAGAGGATATGGACTATGTGCTGGAACACTTTGACAGGCTGGTGTTAAAGGATGTTGCGGAAGCGGGCGGATACGGTGTCGTATTCGCGGATAAGATGACGAAGCAGGAGAAGGAAGATTTTATCGCTTTGTTAAAAAAGGAACCGCGGAGGTTCATTGCACAGGAAGTGATTGACTTTATGGATATCGATATTCTGGAGAACGGAGAGAGAACGCCGAGAAAAGCGGATTTAAGAGCTTTTGTTCTGATGGCGGATGAGCCGCTTGTGTGGAAGAGCGGTCTGACCCGTTTTTCCAGAAATCCGGATTCCTTTATCGTGAATTCATCGCAGGGAGGAGGCTTTAAGGACACATGGGTATTATCTCAGTAGAAAACTTAGACAGATTATTTTGGCTTGGCAGGTATTCGGAAAGAGTCTATACATCCGCAAGGCTGTTTGCATCGAGCTTTGACCAGATGATTGATATGGATCTTGAAAACTATGCTGTTTTTTGTAGCCAGCTTGACATTCCGAATATTTATCTTTCCAAGGAAGATTTTTGCAAGCGGTATATTACGGATGAAACCGATCCCAATTCGATCTACTCCAATCTGCTCAGAGCATATGATAATGCGGTGGTGCTGCGTAATGAGATCGGAAGCGAACCCATTGCGTACATACAGCTCGCAGTCTATGACATGAAGAAGAGCAGAATGTCGGAGGCACCGATCGTGGATTTGCAAAAGGTGATTGATCATATTCTGGCATTCTGGGGTATTGTGGATGATATGATCGAATGTGAGAATGTCAGAAACATCATTAAGACGGGAAAAAGAATAGAGAGACTGGATTTGTACGGACGGCTGCAAATGGACCGGACATCGATCCTGCGTGAGGTACACAGACTGACAGGCAGGATCGCAAGAACGAATCTTCATTATGACAAGGAGCAGTTGGAAGAGCTTCAGACACTTGCGCAGGCGGAACCGATTGATTATGATAGGATTGTAATGTTGGCAGATCAGCTTCGTAAGGACTAAGAGCATGAAAGAATTACAGTTTCATTATCATATGGATATCGAATTTTCCGAGCAGGTATGCAATCACACCTATACGCTGAAATGCATACCGAAAACTACACCCATGCAGGAGATTACGGAATGTAGCATCACTATGAGACCGGACAATCAAATGCATGAGGGAACGGATTCTTTCGGTAACCTTATGTTATACGGAAATGTAGAGAAAGAGCACAGTCTGTTTGCGGTTGATGTAATGGGAAAAGCAAGGACAGGGCTTTCTTGCGGCAATCAGCCGCAAGAGGATACGGACAGATCCATTTATCGATATCAGACGCCGCTGACTGCTCCCGGGGATAAGATCAAAGCGTTACACCTTACATGCGCGGGTCAGAATGCAGACCGGTATTCTGAGCGGCAGGCGGAGATTGTCCGCGAAAGAGTATCCCGCTATATGGATGCGGTTTATGAAAGTATGCATTATTGCAAGGGAGTCACGGATATCCGGACAAGCGCCGAAGAAGCACTCGTGCTGGGGAGCGGGGTCTGTCAGGACTATGCACATATCCTTTTATCACTGTGCCGGGAAGATAAGATCCCGGCAAGATACGTTGTGGGGATGCTGGAAGGCGAGGGAGAAAGCCACGCGTGGATCGAGATTTTTGACGGAAGGATTTGGACCGGCTTTGATCCTACCAATCATCAGATCGTCGGGGATTCGTATATCAAAATTTCTCACGGCCGGGATTATCAGGACTGCTCCATTAACCGGGGCGTCTTTACCGGTCAGGCAAAACAACAGCAGCGGATTCTCGTAGAAGTAGAAGAGGTTACCAAAAAGCAACAGGAGTAAAGCATGATAGAAACAGTAGCAAAAGCGGGACTGCCCGTAGATGAATTACAGGAAATCAAAAAAATGCGGATAGAGCCGATACAGAAAGCCGCCACAAAAAGAATCAGCATTGTCACCGGCATACACGGGGACGAGCTGGAGGGGCAGTATGTATGCTATCGGTTATCGAGTTATCTGAAAGAGCATCGGGAACATCTGCGGGGGATCGTGGATATCTACCCGGCGCTGAATCCATTTGGTATCGATTCTATTACCCGGGGTATCCCCGCATTTGATCTGGATATGAACCGGATCTTTCCCGGAAATACGGACGGGGATATGAATGAATATCTTGCCGCAGAGATTATAAAAGATATTGCAGGCTCCGATCTGGTTCTGGATATTCACGCAAGCAATATCTTCCTGACAGAGGTGCCGCAGATCAGGATCAATGAGCTGCACAAGGATAGACTGATTCCTTACGCCAAAGAAGCAAATGTTGATTTTATATGGGTACATGGAGCAAGTACGGTGTTAGAGTCCACCTTTGCCCATAGCCTGAATTGCAGAAATACGCCGACACTGGTTGTGGAAATGGGCGTCGGTATGCGCATTACAAAAGAGTACGGAGAGCAGCTGTTTGAAGGAATCCTTCATCTGATGAAGCAGCTTTCCATATGGGACGGAGAAGATCATCCGGTCAGAAGACCGGTCATATCTTCCGGGTATGAGGATGTCTGCTTCCTGAATGCGTCTTCTTCCGGTATTTTCTTAAAGCAGAGAAATCACGGAGCTTTGTTAAAGAAAGGGGATCTGATCGGAACGATCATCAACCCGCTGTCGGGAGAGGTAATCGATGAGATCAAGTCTCCGGTAGACGGATGGCTGTTTACGATCCGGGAATATCCTGTCGTCAATGAAGGCTCCCTGATGGGAAGAATCCTGAAACAGGAGGTCTATGATGCCTGATGGAAAAGAAGACACTGTTTGAAATAAAAGCACTATATCGTGATGATTTCAGAGTAACCGGCTTTTCTTTCGGAAGCGGGGAAAAGGCGGCATGTATCGTAGGAAGCATGCGGGGAAATGAAAACCAGCAGTTGTACTGCTGTTCCCAGCTGATCAGAAAGCTGAAAGCATTGGAAGAAAGCGGATGTATCAGGAAAGGGAAGGAAATTCTGGTCGTTCCCTGTGTCAATCCCTATTCCATGAATATCAAGAAACGCTTTTGGAGTATTGACAATACCGATATCAACAGAATGTTTCCGGGGTATTCGGAGGGAGAGACAACCCAGCGGATCGCAGGGGGACTGTTTGAAAAGATCAAGGATTATGACTATGGAATCCAGTTTGCCTCCTTTTATATGCCGGGAAAATTTGTGCCGCATATACGGATCATGAAAACTGGCTTTGAAGATGTGGAGCTCGCGGAAAAATTCGGATTTCCGTATGTCGTACTGCATACGCCCAGACCGTTTGACACAACGACACTAAATTATAATTGGCAGGTATGGGAGACAAAGGCATTTTCTGTCTATACCACGACGACCGAGCAGATCGACAAGACCAGTGCCAGACAGGCGGTGGAGGCGATCCTTAATTTCCTTCGCAAAGAGGGTATCATAGAGTACCGGGGATATGAAGGATATATTTCCAAGGTTGTCTCTACGGAAGAAATGGTTACGGTCCGTACCAAAACCGCAGGATTTTTTGAAGGAAAAGTAAAAGCTGGAGAGCACGTGTATCAGGATGAACTGCTTGCCTGTATCGTCGATTGCTATGAGGGTACCATCATCGAAGAGATCCATGCGCCCATCGAGGGCACCATACTCTTTACCCATGCCGAAGCGAAAGCCTACCAAAATACTGCCGTTTACAAGATTATTCCGGAAAAAGAGGATTGGTAAAAATGTATTGATATCGGATCCTATTGGAAATCATCGTTCATTCTTGTGTAATAAAACAGATTGTGTTATGATTTAGGAAATAAAACGTTTCTGAAGCGGAATCGCGCGGTTTTTCCTGATGATTTGTGATTGAGCAGTTAGTATTGGTCGATATAAAATTGATAGAACGGAAACGATTCCTGATAGGAAGATAAGAAGCCGCAGAAGATTTTCTGCGGCTTTTATGATTGTTTAAAATGTGGGGAGGAGCATGGATGTTATTCCCAAGTGAGGTTTTCCTGTTTGTTTTTTTGCCGGTTGTACTGGCTGTTTATTATTTATTCCTTCGTAAGACGAAAAGGCTGAAAAATATATTCCTGCTGATCGCGAGTCTGTTTTTTTATGCATGGGGCGAACCGGTGCATGTGTTTTTGATGATCGGCGTGATTCTGGCAAATTGGCTCTATGGAATTCTTGCAGATCATTTCAGGGAGCGGAAGACGGCTGCAAGGCTGATACTGTTTCTGATGGTGCTGACCGATATCGGTGTGCTCGGATGGTTTAAATACAGCGGCTTTGTTGTGGAGAATATCAACCGGTTTTTGAGGCTGTCATTGCCGGTGCCGAGGGTAGCACTCCCGATCGGTATTTCATTTTTTACTTTTCAGGCAATGTCCTATGTCATTGATGTATACCGTGGGAAAGGAAAGGTGCAGAAGAATCCGCTTCAGGTCGGATTGTTCATTTCCCTGTTCCCGCAGTTGATCGCGGGACCGATCGTGCGATATGAGACGATCGCAGATCAGATTGAGAACCGGAAAGAGAATCTGTCGGATTTTTCTGCCGGCGTTACGCGCTTTTGTATCGGACTTGGGAAAAAGGTGCTGATCGCAAACCATATGGCGACGGTAGCGGATGCTGCGTTTGATCTGTTGTTTGCGGGGCAGTTTCAATCTTCGGTGGCAATGGCATGGCTGGGGGCAATTTCTTATACGTTTCAGATTTTCTTTGACTTTTCCGGATATTCCGATATGGCGATCGGACTGGGGAAGATGTTCGGCTTTCATTTTGAAGAAAATTTCCGCTATCCGTATCTTGCCACAACCGTCTCCGACTTCTGGAGAAGATGGCATATTTCGTTGCAGACGTGGTTTCGTGATTATGTCTATTTTCCGCTCGGCGGCAGCCGTGTATCCAAGGGCAGAATGGTGCTGAATCTGTTTATCGTATGGACGCTGACCGGAATCTGGCATGGCGCATGGTGGACTTTTATTGCGTGGGGTTTGCTGTATTTTGTCCTGCTGACCTTTGAAAAGCTGACCGGACTGAACAAAAAGCAATTTTGGTTCGGACATATTTATACGATGTTTTTTGTCATTCTCGGCTGGGTGCTGTTCCGCGCGCCGAATCTGGGCAGTGCATTTGTTTATATGAAGGCAATGTTCGGAATCGGAGCGAAAGGTGTTATGAGCAGTACGGCACTTGCATATGTGGCACAAAACTGGATGTACTATGTGATGGCAGTGCTCGGATGCTTCCCGCTTCTGACGACGATGGATAAAAAATTCGGAAAGTCGCGGATCTGGAATGCTGCTTATACGATCGGGGTGCTGGTTGTTTTGATCGTATCGGTATCTTTCATCTGCAATAATGCCTATAACCCGTTTATTTATTTCAATTTCTAAGTACGCGAGGCGGATGATATGGAAGAAAAGCAGGAAAAACAGCAAGAGATAAAAGGAAAACGAAATATGTTATCAGACCGTAACAGGATCATTGCGTTGGTATTTGTACTGTTCATTCTGTATGTTCCTATAGCAAC
The DNA here is from genome assembly GCA_051888775.1 of Lachnospiraceae bacterium. GTDB lineage: Bacteria > Bacillota > Clostridia > Lachnospirales > Lachnospiraceae > JBJFCE01. The sequence continues at coordinate 14,638 of JBJFCE010000036.1, forward strand.
GCTGCTAAAGGGTGCGTTTTCCGGAGCGGGGACACCTTCCGGTGAGATAGAAAGTACGAAAAAAGGACAGACCGCGTTTGTGCAGCTGCAGAATCAGATTACCGCATTTACGAAGCAGATGGTGTTTCGCAAGGAGCTGATCACATTTAATACAGAGCTGACACTTACTATGTCCGGAAGAAATTATATTGAGTCAACGCAGGTATTGTTAGGAAAGGATGATTGGCTTTTTTATAAGACAGAAGCAGACGGATATCCGCTGCGGGATTATATGGGAACCAACTGTTATACGCCGGAGCAGCTTGCGGAGCTGGCTGCAAATCTGACAACAATCCGTGATGTTCTGGAGCAGGAGCGGGGGATACAGTTTGTGGTTATGAACTGTCCGAACAAGGAGCAGGTATATGCAGAGTACATGCCGGAAACAGTCGTGCGTATCAGTGAAGAATCCAAAGCGGATCAGGTGGCGGCATACATTCAGGCCAATACGGATCTGACTTATGTATATCTGCTGGATGCATTGCTAGAGGCAAAGGAAGAATATAAGATTTATTATCAAACGGACACGCATTGGAATCAGGTCGGGGCATTTGTCGGAATGCAGGCTGTTTTCGAGCAGCTGTACGGAAACGGCGTAGCTCCCGATACCGTTTCCTTTGTGGTCAATCAAGAGAATTTTGCCGGAGACCTTGCCAATATTGCGGGGCTGACAGAGGAGTACGCGATTGATGAAAATTATATTTTTGATAAATCAACGGCAGATCCTGCGCAGCACCGACAGGAAACGATCCTGATCATCGGGGATTCTTTTTCGGATTTCCTGAGGGTGATCGCAGAAGCGTATTATGAAGAAGTCTACGCGGTTCGTGCCGGAGAATTTTCCATGGAGTTATTGGATCAGTATGATCCGGATATTGTGATCTGGGAGAGTGTGGAGCGGTACATGGATGTATTTTGCTATGCAAATTTACTTGAACAATAAGGAATGAGTGTATGAATTACATTATTTTTGATCTGGAGTGGAATCAGGCAGACCGCAAGGGAGAAGAGGATCCGAGGCTCCCCTTTGAGATTGTCGAAATCGGTGCCATTAAACTGAATAGCAGCTTTGAAAAGATCGGGGAATTTTCCAGACTGATCCGCCCGACAGTGTATCATACGATGCATTCCATTACGCAGGATATCATTCATATCAGCATGAATGAGCTTCGCAGGGAACAGACTTTTCCGGCAGTGATGCGGTATTTCCGTAAATGGTGCGGAGAGGATTATATGTTCGGGACATGGGGCCCGCTCGACCTGACAGAGCTCCAGAGAAATATGGATTATTTTGATTTTGAGCCGCTTTCCGAAGGACCGCTTCCGTTTCTGGATATCCAGAAGCTGTATGCGCTTGCTTATGAGTCGGAGGATGCCAAAAAGCGCAGGGCGCTGAATATGGCTGTAGAGGCACTGGATATTGAAGAAGATATTCCGTTCCACAGGGCGTTTGCGGACGCCTATTATACGGCAAAAGTACTGCAGCGGATTGCGTCCGAACCTTTTGCGGAACAGATATTGCAAAAGGTATCCTATGATGTATACCGTATTCCTGCAAATAAGAAAAAAGAAGTGCATATCACATTTGACACGTATGCAAAATATATTTCCCGTGAATTTGCCAACAAGCAGGAGGCAATGGAAGATAAAGAAGTCATCAGTACGAAGTGCTATCTCTGCCGCAGGAATGCCCGTAAGAAGATCCGCTGGTTTACGCCGAACGGAAAACACTACTATGCTCTTGCATGCTGCAGCAAGCACGGATTTATCAAAGGAAAGATCCGTATGAAGAAAACGGAGGGTGACAAAGTATATGTTGTAAAAACGCTGAAGCTGGTCAGCGAAGAACAGGCAGCTGCAGTCTATGAAAGGCAGGAACACGCAAGAGAACTCCGCAGACAGCATCGCAGATCGCGGAATAAGGCGAAAAAGGCATAGGACAACGATAAAAAGCGTAGGACCATGATAAAAAGGTGTAAAGTTCCGAGAACTGATCAAGGACTTTACACCTTTATTTTTTGTGATGGATTTGCTTGGCTAGCAAATATTACAGCGTTACAACAATCTCTCCGCCACAAGCAGTCAAAACGGAGTCATTGCCGTCTACTGCCAAAGTTGCTCCCGTAACGCCTGCTGCCTTAACATTGACAAGGCGGAGGCTGTAAGGCTTGGAAGCATCGACTGTGATTCGGATCTCATTGCCGTTCTTGACTGCTGTTGCAGTCAGCGCAACCTGATTGTCCATATCGTAGATCTCGGTGGAAGCTTCCGTACCGTCGATCAGGCTGTAAACGCGAAGCTCGGCACCGTCCGGATAGTCATAATCCGGCTTGTCATCATGGGCACCGAGTGCCACGATGGAATTTTCGCGAACCATTAACGGAATGCTCAGATAGCCGTGCTTTTCGGTGATCCACTGACCGCCCTCTTTTTCCTCTCCGGTAAAGAAGTTCGTCCAAGTTCCCTTCGGCAGATAGTATTCCGCAATGCTCTGATCGTTAAAGATCGGGGCAACTAAGAGGCTGTCACCGAGCATGTACTGCTTGTCGAGGTAATGGCAGGTCTTATCTTCGGTATATTCCAGAACCATTGCTCTCATGCAGGGAATACCGGTATGGTTTGCCTGAACGGCTGTCTTATATAAGTAAGGCATGATCGTTGCTTTCAGTCTGGTGAAGTAGCGTACAACATCCACTGCCTCATCATCATATACCCAGGGTACACGGTAGGAGGAGCTTCCGTGCAGACGGCTGTGGGAGGACAGCAGTCCGAAAGCGACCCAGCGCTTGTAAACGTCTGCGGTGGAAGTATTTTCAAAGCCGCCGATATCATGTGCCCAGAAGCCGAAGCCGGACATACATAAGGACAGACCGCCGCGTAAGCTTTCTTCCATGGATTCATAATCACTCCAGCAGTCGCCGCCCCAGTGAACCGGGAACTTCTGACCGCCTACGGTTGCGGAACGTGCGAACAGAACAGCTTCACCCTTGCCGCGCTTTCTCTCTAACAACTCGTATACGCATTTATTGTAAAGGTAGGTGTAATAGTTGTGCATCTTCTTCGGATCGGAGCCGTCATAGTAAACGACATTCTCGGTCGGGATTCTCTCGCCGAAGTCGGTCTTAAAGCAGTCAACGCCCATATCCAGAAGCTTTTCAAGCAGATCCTGATACCATTTGTATGCGGCAGGATTTGTGAAGTCCACGATTGCCATACCCGGCTGCCACATATCCCACTGCCATGCATCGCCGTTGGTACGCTTGATAAAGTAGCCCTTCTCACAGCCCTCGGCAAAGAGCTCGGATTCCTGACCGATATAGGAGTTGATCCATACGCAGATATTCAAGCCTTTCGCCTTGATTCTCTTTAACATGCCCTCCGGATCCGGGAATACACGATCATCCCAGATAAAGTTGCTCCAGTGGAAGTCCTTCATCCAGAAGCAGTCAAAGTGGAAGGTACGAAGCGGAATTCCGCGGTCGAGCATACCGTTTACAAAGCTCATAACGGTATCTTCATCATAGTTGGTCGTAAAGGATGTGGACAGCCACAGACCGAAGGTCCAGGGAGCCGGAAGTGACGGCTTGCCTGTCAGATCGGTGTAGTGAACAAGCGTATCCTTCATGGTAGGACCGTTGATAAAGAAGTAATCCAAATATCCGCCTTCTACGGAGAATGCGGTACGGGTTACCATTTCGGTAGCGATTTCAAAGGAAACCTTTTCCGGATGATTGACCAGAACACCGTAACCCTTGTTGGAAATAAAGAACGGAATATTCTTGTAGGACTGCTCGGTGCTGGTGCCGCCGTCGGCGTTCCAGATGTCTACGGACTGACCGTTTTTCGTATAAGGTGTAAAGCGTTCTCCAAGACCGTAGATGAGTTCGCCGACACCGAGAGACAGCTGCTGACGCATATAGGTATTTTCCGTATCGCCGGCTGCATCATAGGCAAGTCCTCTCCAAGCTGTCTTCATGCAGGCAAGGTCACGTCCCGAGGACTTGGTGATCACTTCATCGCCGCGCTTATAAGTCATGGACCAGTACTTCTTTGTGATCTCCAAAGATAAAGAACCGCTCTTTACGGTGATCATATCTTCACTGTCGGTAACCTCTAACGGGAGTTCTTCCGTCAGCTCCAGTTCAAAATGAGGTCCCTTATCCACTCTGCCCATATGATGATAGGTCTGCACACGGATGATTTCCGGTGCGGGAGATGTGATGATCACGGTCAGATTCACATAGCCCAGAGTATCCCCTCTGTGGTTGATACGGTTTGTCGGTACACACAGGGTTACCTTAGTATCTTCGATCTTGGTAAAGTAAACCTGCTGAGGTGCGAAGCATTCAGTTCCTTCCTTCTGAAGCCAGCATCCGTTACTGAATTTCATAGTGTTACCCTCCTTCTATTTTCTTGCCCGGCCGAACCGCCGGAGCAGATGTTTCATGCTACATTCATTATAGTAGATATTTCCCAAAATGACTACATCATTTATTCCAGTAATTTTTACAGTAAAAATACGAAAATGGCAATATAGTGTTAGAATTAAGGAAAAATTAACAAGGCATTGCAAATATAAGACTAGATGGAAAATTGAATTGAAAAGCGTCGAGAGCTCCGTTCGGGAAGGTTTGCGGTCAGGAAATGGTATGATGTCCGACGGCCCTTGAAAAACGCCGGCACTTGGCGAGGTTCTGTCGAGCCTAGTGTCCGCTGCGCTTTTTCACGGAGCGGGAGCGTGCCGTCGGACATCATACCATTTCCTGACCGCAAACCTTTTCCAAACAGAGCTGCTGCCGCGTCAGGGGTTTACTTTCATTTTTGTACTTGCTATCATAGAAACAGAAGAAATATCGGGGAGAGGCGCATGAAAAAGCAAAAAAAGGACAAAAGCACAAAAAATACGATCAGTACGGTCATTATACAAAAAATATTCGGTTCCAGAAGCATAAAAAAGCAACTGTACGGAACTTATTTTGCAGCGCTGGTCGTGCCGATTGCCGTACTCGGTATTTTCCTTTTGACCAATACCTATAATCTGCTGAAGAATTATCACATGGATCTGGTGGCTTCCGATAATCTTCGTGTCAAAGCGATCTTTTTTGAAATTACCACGCAGATTTTCAATATTTCGGAAAATATCAGTGGAGATGACCGGGCATCCGAGCTGTTGGGTGCGAATTATCTGAATGAAGATGTATTTCATAAAAAAGCGGATGAGTTTATGAACAGCGGAAGCTATATCTATAATTACGCGGAGATCGAAGAACTCACTATTTATACGGATAATCCGAGTATCGGAGATTATCGTATTTTTCAATATGCGGATGAAGAGATCCGGCAGTCTTCATGGTACATACAGGCAGTGGATCAGGCGAGCGTATTCTGGGTTCCGTTAGAGCGGCATGATATCTATGATAACAGTTATTGGAATCTCTGCCTGGTAAGGCGTGTCCCGCTGATCAATACGGATTATCATGCTGTATTGGTCATCCGGATCAGTGATAATTATCTGCGTACCCGTGTCGAGAGCAGCGACTACGAAACAGTAGTCGGGATCAATGATGATCTGATCGTATATTCCTCCGACAGAGCGCGGTACGGCACGCCGATGTATCTGGATATCGATAATACGAATCCGCATTATTCCTATAAAGGAGATATGGAGATTGAGGGGAAAAGATATATCACGAATGTCGTGACGCTGAATATGTACCAATCCGAATCGCGGCTGTATATCTGTACCTTGAATCCGGATGCATATAAGGATATCAGAAATATTACTACGATCTGTTTCCTCATTATTATCGCGGCACTGGTACTGCCGGGAGGAATTTTCTATATTTATATCCAATATTTTGCCGGGCGTATAGATACGTTGCGAAACGAAATGCACAAGGCGAGTCAGGGCGAGTACAATATCATACCGGATTTTCGCGGATCGGACGAGCTGTCCGAAGCATTTGCCGATTTGCAGCTCATGGTGGAGAAGATTCAGGAAAAGGATGCGTTGACCTACCAATCACAGATTACGGAAAAAGAACTGAAAAATAAACAGCAGGAGATGGAATTTAAGATGCTGGCAAGCCAGATCAATCCGCATTTCCTCTATAATACGCTGGAAACGATTCGTATGAATGCGTTTACAGCAGGAAATCGTGAGGTTGCAACTTCGATCAAGTTGCTCGGAAAATCGTTGCGTTATGTGCTGGAAAATACGGGAACGGCATCTACAACGCTGCAAAGAGAGCTGGATTATATTGAAAATTATATTAAGATCCAGAAGCTTCGCTTCGGAGAAAGGATCAATTACAGACTGGACATTGAAGACGGAATAGAGCTTCGGAATTACCGCATTCTGCCGCTTTTACTCCAGCCGATCGTAGAAAATGCGATCGTACACGGATTGGAGCAAAAAGAAGAAGGCGGTATGGTGATCGTTCATGTATATCTGCGACCGGGAGATGAACTCCACATCGATATTTCCGATAACGGCTGCGGGATGGATGCCGAGCAGGTACAGCAGCTCAGGAACAGTATCATTGTCCGCAATCCCAACATCAAGGCAAGCATCGGTCTGTATAATATCAACCAGCGTATTAAGCTTTGCTATGGCAGCAGGTACGGACTTAAGATCAGCAGTGTGCTGGGAGAAGGAACAACGATTTCCCTTGTGATCCCGGGAAATGGGGATTCGTTTATGGAAGATGAAGACTAAAAGGGTTCTTGATAAAGTACAGGGCATGTCAAAAAGTATTAGTAATAAATGTCAAAAAGAAACCGTATTTTTATTGACAGGGTTATTATAAAATGCAAGAGTAGAATTTTGTTCGGGAATCGAACAAAGGAATCTTTATAGGAGGATGAAAGATGAAAAAGACACTGAAAAAATTTTTAGTGACGCTTCTTACTGCAGCAATGGTATTTTCTTCATTAGCAATTACCGCAGCAGCTGATGAAACCGATGAATACACTCTGTTTATCGGATTTGGCGCTGATGCAGCTGAGAGCGGTGACTGGGGTTACGGTGCAGCCGGACCTGACAGTGATGTGGCTGGTGATGTGACCTCTACAGTAGAAACCATTAAAGTGGGAGAGACAAAGACTGTTTCTATTACGCTTCCTTCCGAGTGTGTTTACACTTGGTGGCTGGCACCTGTTCTTCTGGCTGAGAACGTAACAGATTTGGACGCAACCATTACCGTTGCAATTGACGGACAGGATGTAACCGATACTGTTGATTTTGCAGCAGGTGATGCATGGTGGTATGAAGGAACCGGTAACTATCCTGATACACAGGCAATCCGTCTTGCAGGTGGATACAATGAGTGGGGAACCCAGTATATGTCTTCTCCGGTATTCACAACAATTGAGTACACAGTAACCTTAAACAGCATTACAACCGGTGAGGCAGCTCCGGCAGCAGAACTGGTTGAGTCCACCGAAGAATATGATGTATTCCTTGCAATGGGAGCTGATGCAGTTGACAGCGGTGACTGGGGATATGGTTACTATGGTCCGGACAACGGCGGCAATGCAGGTGATGTTGTTGCAACAAATGCAACCATTACTTCCGGCGGAACAGCAACCGTTTCTCTGGAGTTCCCGTCTCCGGTTGTTTACACATGGTTTGTACGTCCGATTATCTGCGCAACCGATGTTGCAGAAGCTGACTTTACCGTACAGGTTCTGATCGACGGCGAAGATGTAACCGACAGCATTGATTTTGCAGCAGGTGATAACTGGTGGACAGAGGATACCGGTGATTACAGCAGTGCAAACGGCAATCAGCCTGTCTGCGTAGCAGGTGGATATAATGAATGGGGAACCAAGTACATGGCAGAATCCCCTTCAGGATTTACTAAGATTGAATTTGTAATTACAGCTAACAGCATTATGGTAGGCGGCGCTCCGGCAGAGGAGGAAGCTCCGACATCTGCAGCAGGTGCAGTTGATCTGGACGGAACCTATCATGCATACCTTGGTTTCCAGACCCCGAGCTGGTCTTTCCGTAACGCGTTTGATGATTCAAGCTATGGTAGAGATACCTCTGACGTATTCTATCAGGTAACCGGTTGGGACAGCGAGAACAATGCAGTTACACTTCCGGGTACTTTCACGGATGCAGAGATCGCAGGTAACGGTACCTATACCGTATCCGTTGACGGACTTGCATTCCCGGATGGTGAGTTCAGCTCTCAGGAATTCCTGAACCTGATCTTCTTATCTACAGATATCCCGAACACCGGCGAGATCACGATTTCCGATGTTCAGTTAAAGGTTGACGGAAAGAGCGTAGATCTGGCAGCAGCCGGCGCTATCGTAAGCCCTGACTCTGTAGATTACCTGAACATCTTACTTCAGAATATCTGGAATGAAGATGTTTCAGAAATCGGATACTACAATGTTCCTATGACAAATATGAGCATTACCTTTACCGTAAGCGGCTTTAACTATGACAAGGCAGCAGATGAAGCTCCTGCAGATGATGCAACAGCAGAGGAAACAACCGAAGCTCCTGCAACAGAGGAGACAACGGCTGACGCAGAAAAATCCGGAAGCAATACCGGTCTGATCGTCGGAATCGTAGTTGCAGTAGTTGTAGTAGCAGGCGTTGCAGCAGGCGTAGTAGTTTCCAAAAAGAAAAAAGCAAAATAATCTGATCTGACAGAAATGTATAGATGAGACGATAGAGGCAAGCGTGCAGGAACCCCGCACGCTTGCTTTTTACTATCACCATAGGAGGCATGAATGAAATATCAAAATCCGATTATTTCCGGATTTCATCCGGATCCGTCCATTTGCAGAGTGGGGGATGATTTTTATCTGGTAAACAGTACGTTTGAGTATTTCCCGGGAATACCGATCTATCATAGTAAGGATCTGATCCACTGGGAGCAGATCGGACATTGCCTGACAAAAAACAGTCAGGTGCTTCTGAAAAAAGGTGTGCCGAACTGTATCGGTATCTATGCACCGACGATCCGCTATCATGAGGGAACCTTTTATTGCATTGTAACAAATGTCGGCGGCGGAGGTAATTTTTATGTGAAAACAAAGAATATCCGCGGTGAATGGTCGGATCCTGTAATGTTGCCGGATATGCCGGGAATCGATCCGTCACTGTTCTTTGATGAGGACGGGAAAGTGTATTACACCGGAACGGATGAAAGTATCTACCTGTATGAACTGGATCTCGAGAACGGAAAACCGGTCGGTAAAAAGCATGATATCTGGGGCGGTACAGGCGCTAATAATCCCGAAGGACCGCATCTTTATAAGATCAACGGAGTCTATTACTTACTGATTGCCGAGGGTGGCACGGAGCTTGGTCATATGGCAACGATCGCACGCAGCAAATCGGTTTTCGGACCGTATGAATCCTGCCCGTATAATCCGGTTCTGACAAACCGCGGGACAGGGCTTCCCATAAAAGCGATCGGGCACGCGGATCTGACGGATGATCCAAACGGAAACTGGTGGGCAGTGTGTCTTGGTATTCGTCCGGTCAGTTATCCGTTCCGTCATATTCTTGGCAGAGAGACGATGCTTGTGCCTGTTGCCTGGAAAGGCGGCTGGCCGGTTATGGGTGTTAACGGACATGTGCCGGAGGAGATAGAAACGGATCTGCTGCCGGGAGACCCGGAACAAGCCGGAGAATCGGATCTTTATGTACCCGGCAGCGACATGGTGGATACTTTTCAGACAGAGCAGCTGCATCCGTCCTGGAATTATATCTATAACCCGACAGAGGGAGTGATCGTGCCGGAGAAGGACGGACTGGCACTGTACGGTACAGAGGCGGCGATCGGAGAAGATACGGAGAAAGCCCTGATCTGCCGCAGACAGGAGCATATTGTATTTTGTGCGGAAACGCGTCTGGAATTCAAGCCGCAGGAGGACCTGGAAGAAGCGGGAATGGCAATTTATTTAAACAACCGGCATCATTATGAGGCAGCGCTTACCATGATATCCGGGGCGCGCTGCATCATATTGCGCAGACAGATCGGAACACTGACGGCAGTCGAAAAGGTCATTCCGTATCAAGGGGAGCAGGTGACACTGCGCCTTACGGGAGACAGGGATCGATATGTATTTTCTTATGGAACGAATGGCGCGTTTACAGAGCTTGGCAGCGGGGAGACCGCTTATCTCAGTACGGAAGCGGGCGGCTGCTTTACCGGAAATTATATTGCGCTGTATGCATCCGGCAATGGCAGAAAACCAAAGGCAAAAGCACTGTTTCGACAATTTCGTTATACCTCCGGAGTAAAAGAAGGCGTCTGACGGACAGGAGAGGAAAATTTTTCCGCAAGCATATAGATGGGCGGCAAAAAAGTACTGTATTTTTTATCAAGTATTTATGGTATTTTTCGAAACGCAATTCTTTTATAATAAAATCAACTATGAAACCATGTGTTTCCGACAGAAAAAACAGGGAGGTATGAAATGAAAGAGGAATTATCCCCAAGAGAAAGAACTGCGAATAAGCTCTATGTTCCGCTTCGGATATTAGTGCTTCTTTCGGTAGTGTTATTGTTTTTCCCGGCGTTAAATCCGGCGCGGATGATCATTCAGGCAGGGCAGGCGAAGATCAGTGGAACGGCATCGTTGTTCACCTGTGCGATTTCCTACGGAAGCCTGACTGATGGTCTGGGACGTGCGTTTTCCAAAGGATGGCTGGAGGAAGGGCTGTTTATTGTATTGTTTATTGCATGTCTTTTGCTGGTACTCGGCATTGCGGCATCGGCAGCAGCAGCCTGCATGTCCATCGGTAATCTGAAAATGAAAAACCTGGCAAACAAGATTGGAGTTGCGGGTGGTGTAGGTCAGGTGGTCGGAGCTGTTCTGATCCTTGTTATGTATTTTATGATCAGAAACTCTGCAGACACCAATAAGATTACGATGGAGTTTCCGATGTCGATCTGGATCTATCTGGTCGGATCGGTTCTGATCTTTCTGTTATCGCTGGCAGTTATCATGATACTTCCAAAAGCGGAAAAAACGGATAAATTTGAAATGCAGTCCAAATACAAACTGTTTTTGATGATCATGCCGTTTATCGCATTGTGCTTTGCATTCTGCTATCTGCCGCTGTTCTCATGGAGATATGCATTCTTTGATTATACGGTCGGCGGCGAACTTTCCGCAGACAATTTTGTGGGATTCCGCTGGTTTAAGGTGTTGTTCCAGAATGCAACTTATACCAAACGTATCCTGACTGTATTAAAGAATACTCTTGCAATGAGTGGTCTGGGTCTGCTCACCAGCTGGGTGCCGATGGCATTTGCGATCTTCCTTTCGGAAATCAAGAGCAGCAAATATCGTCGTTTTGTTCAGACCTTTACAACGATTCCGAACTTTATCAGCTGGGTTCTCGTATATGCAATTGCATTTGCAATCTTTAATACCGATGGATTTATCAATACGCTGATCAACAATCTGGGTGGTTCGGCAAACACAAATTACCTTGGCGGTAACTCTCATATGTGGCTGAAGATGCTGGCATGGGGAATGTGGAAAGGTGTCGGCTGGAGCGCGATCATTTACATATCCGGTATCGCGGGTATTGATCAGCAGTTGTATGAGGCTGCAACCGTGGACGGCGCAGGACGCTTCCAGAGAATGTGGCACATCACCCTTCCGGGACTGCTCCCGACCTATACCGTTATGCTGATCATGTCGGTTGCCGGTATCCTGAGCAACGGTATGGATCAGTACCTGGTATTTACAAATGCAGAAAACAAATATTCTCTCGAAGTACTGGATCTATATGTATACAACCTGGGTATCGGAAACGGAAATATTCCGTTATCAACCGTTGTCGGTATGACGAAGTCCATTATCTCCGTTATTCTGTTGTTTGCAGCAAATAAGATAGCAAAAGCCGTTCGTGGCGAAAATATTGTATAGGAGGTGGCTCAGTTATGGCGATGACAAAACAGGAAAAGCTGGATGCAAAAGCAGAAAAAGCTTATGCAAAGAAGCATAAAAGAAAATATAAACTGACCCCCGTGGATGTTACATTCAACATTTTAAACTATGCATTTTTCGGTATTTTTACGATCAGTTGTATTTTTCCGTTCTACTATATTTTTATTAACACAATTTCCAGCAGAAGTGCGGTTGCGCGAGGAGATGTAACACTTTATCCGATTGGAATTAACTTTAAGAACTATCTCGACATGCTGAAAGTTGATGATGTATTCCGCGCATTCGGTATTTCGTTGGGACGAACAATTCTGGGTACAGCGTTAATGGTTCTGGCGACCGGTTTTATCGGATATCTGGTTACCAAACAGGAAATGTGGCACAGAAAGTTCTGGTATCGTTTTCTGATTATTACGATGTATTTTAATGCCGGTATTATTCCCTGGTACATGAACATGAGTATGCTGGGCCTGACAGGACATTTTGCGGCATATATCATTCCGGGTATTGTGGCACCGTATAATATTATTTTGGTAAAAACGTATATAGAATCGATACCGGCGGAATTGGAGGAAAGTGCCTTTATGGATGGTGCAAGTTACATAACGGTATTTTCCAAGATTATCTGGCCGCTCAGTAAACCGATTCTGGCAACGATCGCAATCTTCGGTGCGGTAGGTCACTGGAACTCCTTCACGGATTCCCTGATCCTCATGCAGGATACACCGAAGCTGTATACGCTGCAGCACTTATTGTATAATTACCTGAATCAGGCAAGTAACCTCGGTTCTATTATGAACTCCGGTAATACGGCAGCAGCATCATCTGCAATGGCAGAGGTACTGAATAACAAGGTTATGAAATATACGGTTGCGATGGTATCCGTTATTCCGATCCTGCTCGTATATCCGTTCATGCAGCGGTACTTTGAGAAAGGTATCATGCTCGGAGCGGTTAAGGGCTAGGGAATGAAGCTCTTTAGGTCGGAAAGATCAGTTGGTGTTAATGGGAATTCTCCCATGAAAGATAGAAATAACACAAAAAGGAGGATAAAAAATGAAAAAGGTGATGAAAAAAGTCATCGTGCTGACACTTGTCTGTGCAATGCTGATTTCCAATTTTACCGCCTGCGGCAAAAAAGAGAAAACAGTTACATTGACAATTTACAGCCAGTTAGCAAACTTTTCCGGAGAACAGATGGGATGGTCTGCTAAAATATTAAAAGACAAATTCAATGTAGTCGTAAACATTGTTCCTGATCAGGACGGTGTATACGAGACACGTATGGAATCCGGAAATCTCGGAGATATCGTAGTCTGGGGTTCTGACGGCGCAGATTACCAGCAGGCAGTAGAAGCCGGCATGCTGTATGACTGGGAAGAAGATGATCTTCTTCATGAGTATGGTCCTTATATTGAAGAGCATATGGGCAATGCACTTCAGAAAAATAGGGATATGAACAACGGTACTCTGTACGGCTTCGGACATAACGTTGCAACTTCCGCAGATGACCATGAAGCATTCTTCTATACATGGGATCTTCGCTGGGATCTGTATAAGGAACTGGGATATCCGGAATATAATACACTGGATGAGTTCGTAGATGTACTGGCAGACATGAAAGAGATCTGCCCGACAGATGATAACGGAAACGAAACCTATGCGGTTTCTCTGTGGCCGGATTGGGACGGCAACATGGTTATGTATGTAAAGGCTATGGCAACTGCATACTACGGCTATGATGAATTCCAGCTTGGTCTGTATGATTCCGATACAGGTACCTTCCATGGTGCACTGGAAGAGAACGGACCGTATCTGACCTGCTTAAGATTCTTTAACCAGCTGAATCAGAGAGGGCTGCTGGATCCGAACTCCATGACACAGACCTATGATGAAATGAGTGAAAAAGTACAGGCAGGCGGAACCTTCTTCTCCATCTTTAACTATTCCGGTAGCTTATCGTATAATGAGAAGCATATCGACGATAATAAAGCGATGATGGCATGGGCACCGGGCGATGCAACTCCGATTGCATACGGTTTAAGTACACTTGGCGGTAACCGTGTATGGAGTATCGGTGCAAATACCGAATATCCTGAATTATGTATGGAGATCATCAACTGGTTCTGTACACCGGAAGGAACCATGACTTACAATTACGGACCGCAGGGTCTGTGCTGGGATTATGATGAAGACGGACATCCGTATTTCACAGAGTTCGGTAAGCAGGCATATTTTGATAAAGAGACCGAGATGATCGGTGATTATGAAGGCTGCGGTACTTTCAATGACGGTACCTTCCAGTTCAACAATACAACATGGACCATCAATGCAGACAATCTGGATTCCAACGGTGAGAAGTACAATTATGAATACTGGAGTTCTTACCAGCTTCCTGCACAGAACGATATCGAGCAGGATTGGAGAGATTACACCGGAGCAAGCAATGCACAGGAATACCTGAACGGTAGAGATTACAAGGTAGCTCCGGGTACTGCATATCAGGAAGCAAAGATTGAAGGCGAGTTAAAGACGACATGGGAAGCAGTTACCGACGTTATTGTAACCTATTCCTGGAGAGCAATCTATGCAGAAGATGATGCAGCATATGAAGCAATTGTAGCAGAGATGATTGAGCAGGCAAATGCTTACGGCTATGACGCTTGTATGGATTGGTCTTATGCTCAGGCAGAGGTCAGACATCAGTGCGAGCTGGATGTTCAGTAATTTCTGAATTTTCGGAAATGTAATTGAATGATTGAGGGAGGCTGTTCGGTAAGAACAGCCTCTTTTCAAAAAATGATCATGATAGGAAGATATATTTCCAACAAAGAGTCAAGGAGTATCAGATGAGTTTTTTTAGTCCGGATGGAGCTTTATACCGCTTTATCTCAAGATTTTGGGATATGGTAAAATTAAATTTGATGTGGCTGTTATTCAGTGTGCCGATCGTAACGATCGGTCCTGCTACGGTAGCTGCATTTTCCGTTACATTAAAAATGGTTGATGAAACGGAAGGATATGTGGCACACCAATTTGTCAAAGAATTTCGAAAAAATCTAAAAAACGGAATCCCGCTCGGATTGCTTTTTTTGTTATGTATAGAGGTTGTTAATATTGATTTTCAGTTGTTTCAAAAGATCCCAGGAAATCCATGGGCGCCGCTTGTTTTTGGTATTGTTGCTGCCTTCATATTTTTGATGAGCTTTATATATGCGTTTGCTTTATCAGCGCGTTATGAGAATACCTTGTTACAGACGCTCAAAAATTCCGCAAGTATTGCAACCAGATATTTTGTCAGAACACTGATATTGTTTATTATTATTGCAATTGAGATTGCATTGATCTTTTTTAATCTGACCACGATGTTCATTGGACTGTTGATCGGTCCGGCATGTATTTTCTTAACGATATCGGGCTTTGCCCTGCCGTTCTTCCGTGAGATCGAGAAAGAACCGAATGCCGTTACCTATCTTCCGAATGAGGCAGACGAAGACTATAAGATGCCGGAAGAGACACCGGAGGAAATGGAGCGCCAGAGAAAACGGAGAGGGAAGAAGTAAAGAGAAAACGATAAAAGACAGAAAAAGGTATCAAATAAAAAGCGAAAGAAAAAAATAAGGAGGAGATAGCATGAAAAGAAGCGTCGCAAAATGGAAAGCGGCATTGTCCGCAATCCTTACGGCTGCAATGCTTTTATCGATGGTACCGGCAGGAAGTGCCAGTGCCGAAGAAGGCAGCACGGCAACGGGCAGAGAGCTGTTGGAAATGACATTGACCTATTGTGCCGGAATGGACAGCAGCAAGTATACGGTATCCAGTTATGAGACATTTCAAGAGGTACTTGCCCAAGCGCAGAGTGCGTATGACGAAAACACGCTGAGTGATGAGGAATTTTATGAACTTCGAGATAAGCTGGAAGAGGTAAAGGCAGATCTTGAATTTGTAGCGGATGAAAGTGTTCCGGAAAATCCGAGACCGTTTCGTGTATTATCCGTAGATGAGATCGTTGCCGAAATGGGAACCGGTTGGAATCTCGGAAATACGATGGACGGTCATACCGGATTTACACCGAATGAGACACTTTGGCAGAATGTAGAGACGACCAAGGCATTGATGAAATCGGTGCATGATCTTGGATTTAATACCGTACGTATCCCGATCACATGGGGAACGATGATCAATGATGAGGATTATTCCATTGATGAAAAGTGGATGAGCCGCGTACAGGATATTGTGGATTATGCGATCGAACAGGATATGTATGTGATCATCAATGTGCATCATGACGGTGCGGAGCAGACAGGCTGGCTTCGGGTTGCGGCAGATGATATTGATGCAGTATATGAGAAATTTGAAGGTGTCTGGAGGACGATTGCCAATCGTTTTAAAGATTATGATGAGCATTTGATCTTTGAATCCATGAACGAGGTACAGGGCGATAATACAACCGGAGTACCGCATGACACAGAGGTTATCAATAACCTGAATCAGATTTTTGTCAATGTAGTGCGTTCCACGGGATCGAATAATACACACCGTTATCTTTCTGTTCCGGGAAGATATACCAATATTGCCAACACGACGAATCCGCAGAACGGATTTGAATTGCCGGATGATATTGTGGATGATCGTCTTTTTGTGGCAGTGCATTATTATGACTGGCAGTTTGGCATGGCGGAAAATACGACAGCGACAACATGGTCTTACAATTCCGCGATCACATTGCAGGGCGAATTTGAAAAACTGGTAGAGACATTTACCTCTCAGGGCATCCCTGTGATTCTCGGTGAGTACGGGTGTATCAACAAGAATAACTCTGCCAACAGAGCATATCATGTAGAGGTTGTCAACCGTTTGTGTCAGCAGGACGGCGTAGTTCCGGTATACTGGGATCAGGGATGGTATGACAGGAGCCTGGATCCGGACTTTAGCTTTACGTTAGTAGACCGTGATACCGGGGAGACAATTGATAAGACGGTGACAGACGCCGTCTTGCGCGGTTATTTTATAAGCGGTGCCGCAGATCTGTCCGATATTGCCGTTGAGACGACTGTGAAAGAGATCAGTGATGTGACGCTTCCGGAGAGTATCGTTATGACGATCAATGAGACAGAAGCAATAGAAGTGGCGATTACTCCGTCAGATACCAATGATGTCTTGCTCTGGTCTACGGATGATCCGACAATTGCGACAGTCTATAACGGAACTGTCAGAGGACGCGGAATCGGTACGACAACAATCCATGCATACTCTCAGAGCGGTTCGCTTGAAAAGAGTGTGACTGTAACAGTAAAAGCGCTGGAAAATAAATATACGGATCTTACGATCACGACTGACTATGACGATGGAATAACACTTGAAGAGGATCAATATTGTTATCTTAATGCGGTACTGAGCGGTGTCCTTCATGAAAATGCGGAAGGTGATGCTTCAGAGGAAGTATCTGCAACAGCATATACCGATTTTATGACTTATAAATCTTCTGATGAAAGTATTGCGACGGTTTCTACGACCGGAAAAATCTTAGCAAAGCAGGCAGGAACGACATATATTACGATCACAACGGCAAGCGGTGTTACAAAAGTCATTCCGGTCACTGTGGAGCGCAGTGCAGATGTTAAGGAGATCGGCCTTGCGTTAAATGTATATTATAACGATGAGGAACACAGTTATTTCAGCAATGAGTACGGACAGTCTATTGTAGTCACGGAGGAAGGCCAGTATGAGCTGACCTTTGACTGTGGAACAGATCTTTCCGCAAAGGCAAAGGATGCGGGTGTAACAGGCTTGAACAATCTGACCGCAGTCTATATCAAAGATCATTCCGTAACGCTCGGTCAGGCGAAGACCTCTCCGCTTGACAGCTGCAATATCATGTTTGACAGTGTAATTGTGGATGGTGTGGAATTGACGATAACCCAGACCGATCCGAAGTCTGCACTCAAGGCGTCCGGTATTTTTGATACGAATGATCCGCTTAACAGCTGGGATGGTTCTCAGGTGGCAGAGGTTACTGTGAATAACCACGTATTAAATATCAACGGTGTGGATAACCCGCAGAAAATCACTGTGACCTTTACCTTGTCCGATATGGTATTTACAGAAGGTGCGACACAGGAAACGACTGTAGCGGCAGCAAATGTGAATGCGATCACGGCGGCAGATACCACTGTGACGGATGAGGCCGCAACTCAGACCATGACACTTACCGTTGACGGTGAGGACGGTGCAAAGCTGACCGTGGTTCCGGCAGATGCTTCTGTTGTAGCGATCAATACAACGGCACTGACCGTAGAAGGCGGCAAGGCAGAGCTTTCCATGCAGCCGTTAAAGACAGGAACCACACTTGTAACAATCTATGCAGATAACGGAACTACCGCACAATTCACCGTAACCTGTGAAACAGCGGAAAAAGCAGAAGGTGCATTGGCGGATGAAGAGGCAGCAGGAGATGGTACGGAGAATGCACAGACAGAAACTGACGGCAGTCAAAGTACCGGTCAAAAACCCAAAGGAATCAACTGGCTGCTGATTATCTTGGTAGCAGCCGTTGCGGCAGTCGCTTCCGGATTTGTCGGCTATTTTGCTTCCAATGCGTTGTCCGGCAGTAAAAAAGAAAAAGCGGATACCGAAGAAAAGCAGAAAGAAGATTCCGAAAAGAATCAGAACACAGACACAGAAGAGAACCCGTAGTATACAAATGTCCCCCGTCACTGTTTGTCAGGACAGTGGCGGGGGACATTTTGTATACGGCAGGTCCTCTTCCTGTCTCTTTTCAGGGAGAATATTATTTCCCGTCTAATTGCTTGCGGAATTCAGCGGGACTTTCACCGACATATTTCTTGAATTTTTTATGGAAATAATCCACATTCTTGTATCCGACCTGTTCGGCGATCTCATACACCTTCAACTTGTTTTGCATCAGCAGCTCCTTGGAATGCTCGATCCTGATATGATCGACATAGGAGTTAAAGCTTTCGCCCACGGTCTTATTAAAGATCTTGCCAAGGTAGGCGCTGTTATAGCCAAATAGCGGTGCAATGGATTCCAATTTGATATTGGTCTGGTAATTATGATCAATATAGTAGAGAATATCATCCAGGACACTGTCTCTCGAAGAATTTCCGATGGCATTCATAATGATCTCTGCCTGTTCCGAGAAAAACAAAATAATTTCATAGAGATAATATTTTTTGTTGATGAAATCCAGAACTGCGGTATTGGTCGGAAAAGGAATATTGACCGTGTTGTAGATGTGGTTCATCTTTTCCTTGATCTGCAGGTACAGATCGGATAAAAACAGTTTCACATCCGCAATATCATCACGCACCTGATAGAGATATTCCTCTAAATGCATCAGGGTTTCCGCTACTTTTTTCCGGTTGTAGGTCTGCAGAAAATCTGTAAGCAATGTACAAAATTCTGCCATCTTTTCATCCGAGAGCTCCATGTGGATGGCTTCCACGTTTGGCAACTCTTCATAGCCCAAAGTATGCTGCCCCTGCATACAGAAAAACCGGCGGCTTAAAAGTGTTGCCGCATCCAGATAGGACTCATTGATACTCATAATATCATTTACGGGTCTGCCGTATGCGATAAATAAAGAATCAAGCGGGCTTCCCTTCTGAGGAGGAGTATTTTCATAATGATCCAGAAAATTCTGAAAACGTTCCAGTGCGAAGGTGCCCTTTAGTAAAATAACATCTTTATGCTCTTCCTCAAAATGTTCAAAGAAATGGGAGCCCTGATTGGTGACTTTTAAAAGATCCGCAAAATTATAGGTCAGATCCGTTAATCCTACACTGAAATTTTCATAAATAACGATCTGATAGATATCGGCATCGAGCATGATATCTTCCTTGCGGATATCGGAAGGTACGGCATGTCCGGTGACGAGGTCGTGCAGAATGACGTTTCTTGCTTTTTCTTTGTAGCGCTCGATATCATCAGAGTGATCTGTATTCTTTTCCAGACGCTCCTTGACATGTACGATCGCATCATAAAGTTCATCTTCATCTATCGGTTTGGTCAGATAGAAATCTACGCCGCTGCGTATGGCTTCCTGTGCGTATTTAAAATCCGAATAGCCGCTTAAGATGATGATATGTCCGTGAAAACCCTCTGCCCGCAGGGAACGAACGGTATCCAACCCGGACATACGGGGCATGCGGATATCCATCAGTACCAGGTCGGGAGAAAGCTGCGTGATATCATGCAGTGCATCTTCACCGTTTCCGGCCTCGCCGCAAAGGGAAAAGCCCAGAGATTCCCAGTCAATAATACATTTTAATCCGTTTCTGATTGCAATTTCGTCGTCTGCAATATAAAAAGTTCTCATAAAACCCCTTCATGTATTCACAAACAATTGATTTGCGAAAATGATATCTATTTCATTTCAACTTTAATTACTACAGGGAGTGTTGTCTTCAGCGGTTTTGTAAAATGCAGTCCCTCTTTATCCTTGGTAAAAGAAACCGGTTCATCACAACCAAGTATGGATACCCGATTGATCAGGCCGTGGAACAAAGGAAGATTCTGATCCGGGCTGTCCGCAAGGGATTTGATCGTGATCTTTCCATCCTCCGGATATTTCAGGCAGATCGCATACAGATTGCCGCCGCTTACCGTAAAGCGGAAATCCTTTGCGGTATAATCCTTCGCCTTGCCGTCGCTGAACTGACCGGCAGTTTCCTCGGTCGGTCCTTCCTCGGCATAACGCCATACGTGAGAGTTGTAAATCGCTTCTCCGTTGACCTTGAGCCATGCCCCGATCTCGCGCAGGATCTGCTCGTCCTGTTCGGGGATCGTGCCGTCTGCTTTCGGCCCCACATTTAAAAGCAGATTGCCGTTTTTGCTGACAACATCGATCAGGTAACAGAGAATATCGTAGCTGCTCTTATAATCAAGCGAGGTCGTATAGCACCAGGAATTGTGTGCGATGGCGGTATCCGTCTGCCAGTGATATGGCTTGGCATCTGCAAACTTGCCGCGCTCCACATCTACGATACCGGAGCCGAACATCATGGCATCATGTTTATAGCAGATACCGACGGGGGTGCCCCACTCCAATCCCCTATTATAATAAAAAGCAGCCAGTTTTTTCAAGTAGGGTTTCCAGCCTTCATGCTGGATCCACCAGTCAAAATATAAAATAGCCGGTTTGTATTTGTCAATCAGTTCCACCGTTCTTGCCAGCCAGTCTTCGGCAAATTCGGAATCCGGACCCGGGGTATCGGTCAGACTCTGCTGATCGGGCTGTTTCTGAATGGAAGGCCAGTAGAAATCGCCGCATTTTAACGGATCTTTGATATCGGAATCAAAGTCCTTGCCGTTTCCCATGAACCATACATGCTCCGCACGATGCGAGGAGGTCGCAAATACCATGCCTCTGTCCAAAACTGCTTTACGAAGTTCGCCGACACAGTCCCGTTTCGGTCCCATCTTGGCTGCCGTAAACTCGGACAGTTCGCTGTCATACATCTGAAAGCCGTCATGATGCTCCGCAACCGGAACAACATATTTTGCACCGGCTTCAAGAAACAGATCCGCCCATTTTTCCGGATCATACTTTGGCGCAGTGAACATCGGAATAAAATCCTTATAGCCGAAGTCCTTGTGCGGTCCGTAGGTCTTGATATGATGCTCATATTCCGGCGTCCCCTGAACATACATATTTCGTGAATACCATTCATTATTGAAGGCGGGCACACTGTAAAGTCCCCAGTGGATGAAGATACCGAATTTTGCTTTTTCAAACCATTTTGGCATCTCAAAGTCACAAAGCGAACTCCATTCGGGCTTATACGGACCTCTTTCAATTACCTCTTCCAGTTCCTGTAAATACTCCTGCTTTGTCATAGCCTGTGATTCCTTTCTGTCATTTAAGGTTATTCTGGCGATTGAGAAACTCTATCCGAAAGGTGGACTGGGTGCTGATAACCCTATCGGTGACCGGCACTGTGAGTCCGTCGGTACTTAGGTGCCGTATTTTGGCACCTTATGTACCGTTACGGACGAGGTGTAGCGAAAGCGTGCCGGTCACCGATAGGGTTATCAGCACCGGGTCCACCTTACGGACAGAGTCCCTAAATCGCCTAATATAAGGTTATTCTGTCTGTTCCAAAACCGCAGCGGCTGCTGCCAGCCGTGCTTCATTCTGTGCTTTTGCATTGGCAAGGTCGTTCTCGCAGACCTGTTCATAACCGAGTGCATGAAGCTTGTTCTGCATTTCCGTCATCAACGCATAAAAGTCATCTTCATCTTCCGCGAAGACCATCTTCCAGGAATAATCGGTGATGACATTCCTGCACTGGGAACGAATGGCAGTGATCTCGGAAGATTCCTTGGGGGAGACATACCCGGTACCCGGTGCGACAAGCAACAGATCATGTTCGCGCAGATATTCGACGGCATTGGAAGCTCCGCTGTAGGTCTGCCAGCTTTCTTCCAACGAAGACAGATTCTTGGAGCACACGGAGTCCCATAAAGCGTAATAGTAAGGGAAGCCCTCCGGTGTCAGATCCAGCCGTGAGATCGGTTTATAATTGAGTGCGGACACACCGTCCTTCCAGGTTCCGCCGCCCCATTCATCGGGAACGACAGAGCCGCCGTTTAAGAAGGTCTCCGTTCCGAAATCTGTCAGATACGGTTCTCCGTTTTCGTCCATATCCCAGCACAGACCCTGCGGTCCGGCAGTTCCGTCTTTTTCCTGAGCCATACCGATCATAATACCTTCGGGAGAGTAGAGCCAGTCGATAAAATCCGCCAGCCTTTCCGGATCTTTGGCATTGCTGCCGATACATATGACAGTTTTTTGATTTCCCTCGGGATTACAGCCGTAAGAGAAGATCTGCATATCCTGAATAACGGACATCATATAGCCCTTACCCTGATTCATATGGTCCGTTGTATTGTAAGCGGACTGGCACAGCCAGGGCCACGGGCAGTATAAAATGGAGCCGTCCACATATTTCTGGTAAAACTGATCGTAATTCTGGGTTCTGGATTCCGGGTCCACAAGACCGAGCTGATTAGCATCAAAGTACAGTTTCAGTACACGCATATAAAGGGAATCACTGTCGGCAATATCCTGATAATCGGAGCCGTCGGCTTTTGCCAGTAAAAACCCGAATTCATCATAACCGTAAAAGCAACACGGTTGTTTTGCAGCATTCATCAGATTGCCGTCCCAGTCGGAGAAAAAAGAAAATCCGTATGTTTTCTGACCGGATTCCGTTTCCGGATACAGTTCCTGCATCTGTTTTAAGACAGGAAGGAGATCTTCCAGTGTACCGATCTCGGGATAGCCTAATTGTTCATAAAGATCCCATCGCAGATAAGGTCCGAAAGTCGGATCCAATCCCTCTGCCGGAGTCGTTGCGCTTTGCAGTGAGATTTCGGAAGGAATGGCATAAATGCAGTTTTCTCCCAGATCATCATTTAAAAGATTAATGGCATATTCGTATCGCATAATCTGTTTGTCGGAAAGATAATCGGACATATCAATGATCAGATTAGAGCTGATCAATTCCTCCAAAGTACCGTTCTCTGCCGTACAGATGATCAGATCGCCCAGATTGCCTGCGGCGCTGCGGGTCTCAAAAAGAGTTTCTCCCCCGCCCGAAACATTGGGAGCAATAATATTTAATTCCATATTGAATTTGTCTTTTACGATCTTGGCAAACCAACCGGATTGGATTCCCTGAAAATTGGCAAGGGAATCAAACACATCCACGACAATCGTTTCTTCATAAGGACATGCCGAGGAATCGGAAATCTTTCCGGTACCGCAGCCATATAAGCCGCCGGAAAGAAGAACGATACATAATAACAGGCTCCATAGTTTTCTCTTCATCCGGTTCCTCCTTTTTACCGGCGCCGCCGTCTGTGGGATTTGCGGAAATTCAGCTTAGGATAGTCAGAGGTACGACGTCGGGATGGATAGTTTTTCTTGCGGCGACGTCTTCTTTTGCGGTCACGCTGACGTTGTGCAAAATGATAGCTTCTGACATAAGAAATCCCGTACATGATCAGGGCGGCAATAATTGCAGTGATCACAACACCGATCAGGATTTTTTTAACATTAATATAGATAACTTTATCTTCGTTTTTTTCAGGTACGGAAGTATCATCCACAGTTTCGGGAGCTGCTTCATATGCAGCATCAAATGTAAAGGACGGTGTCTGCGAAGCAGCACGGATCGTTGTACTGCCGACAGGCTGGCCATGATAGGAATAAGAGAGCTTTGCAATGGCGTCCTCTTCTTCACAATCATAAGAAAGGGTACAGGTCAGATCCTGAAAATCCACAGTCGTCGGAATGACAACATAGTCGGAGCGGTCCAAAGCCATAATGGGCTGGGAGGAACCGAAAATATCCGTTGCGGTATCAAAAAAATCCGAGCTGTCGATCGCATAAGTCGTCTCGTTCTGTGCAATGTTCAATTTTTGGAAATTATTGAAGCCATAATCAAACAGAGCGATCGTATCCGTAAACTGATTGGGAGATTCCTCTTTTAAAATAACACAGATCAGGCGCATGCCGTCTTTTTCCGCACAGGAGACAAGCGTTTGTCTGGAGCTGTCCGTATAACCGGTTTTCGAGCCGATCAGATAATCATATGCATATTGTGTTCCGGGTAAAAGACGGTTGTGAGAATAAATCTCAATCTCATCCGGCTGCTTGTCCGTCGGAGCAATGTAATAATAGTAAGTATCGGACATCTTGCAAAGCAGTTCATAAGAGAAAAATTCTCTTGCGATCATGGCAAGATCGTAGGCACAAGTATAGTGATTTTCGTCCGGCAGACCGTTTGCATTGGTAAACTGTGTATTGACACAGCCGAGTTCCCCGGCACGCTGTGTCATCAGAGCCGCGAAATCCTCCATGGTACCGGAGATATGCTCGGCGACCGCGTTGGATACTTCGTTTGCCGATCCGACCAGAATACCGTAAAGCGCCTGTTCCATCGTCAGTTCCTGACCTTCGTCCATGCCGATCTTGGAACCGTCCCACGGGACGGAAAAAACAGCATCATGGGAAAAGGTCACGATCTCATTCATGGAACAGTTTTCTATGGCCAGAAGCGCAGTCATGAGCTTGGTCGTACTGGCAGGATATTCCTGACGGTAGATATCTTTGGCATATAAGATCGTACCGGTATCCGCATCCATGAGAAGTGCGGATTCTGCGCCGATCTTTGGACCCTGCGGCCAGTTTTCAATCTCATTGGTCTGTACGGGCAGCTCCTTGCGGGCTTCTGCTTCTGCATTATAATCAATCGGCTCCGCATATACACAGAGCGATTGCTGCAAGGACAGAACAGCCGTAAGAAGTATGAGGCGCAGAGAAAATTGTTTATGTTTTGAATGTTTTTTTATATGCATGAAAATACTCCGAAAATAGAACAGTCTATATCTATTATGATACACTATTTTGCCGTAAAACCAAAGAACCTTTCTAAAAAAACACAAAATTTTAACTGCTGACTTTCTTTTTTGAAAAAATGTTGTATAATACAATATTTGGAAAAGGAAGAACAGACATATAAAATAGGAAAAAACAGGAAAAGGTTGATTTGATATGCGTTTAAGAAATATCAGCGGCTCAAGGGACGTTATTGCTGCGAGCGGATATGTGATCCATGAGCCCGAAACCCGGAAGGGAAACTGGCGGGCGGTGTTCGGAAATGAACATCCTTTATATGTAGAGATCGGAATGGGAAAAGGGAAATTTCTGCATACACTTGCAAAGCAGAATCCGGATCGTAATTATGTGGGAATTGAAAAATATTCTTCGGTACTGTTGCGCGCGATTCAGAAGATGGAGGAAGAGGAGCTGCCCAATCTTAGATTTCTGCGTATGGATGCCGAGGAGATCACCGAGGTTTTTGAGAAGGGCGAGGTGACCGGTATCTATCTTAATTTTTCGGATCCTTGGCCCAAGGACAGACATGCGAAGAGAAGGCTGCCGTCCGGAGCGTTTCTTGCGCGTTACGATCAGATTCTGGCAGAGGGCGGAACGATTGAGTTTAAGACGGACAATCGCCCGTTATTTGATTTTGCGCTGGAAGAGCTTGCCGATTCTGCATGGAAGGCAGATGCCGTGACATATGATCTGCATGCGGATGCGGTATTGTGCGAAGGAAATGTCATGACGGAGTATGAAGAGAAATTTTCCGCGCAGGGAAACCCGATCTGTAAGTATATTCTTTCGAGAAAATAAAGGGCAGAAAAAGCTTCATTTTGTTGATATAAAGAGGAAAAAGAAATGTATTTGTTATTATTTTTACTGTGGGTGATCTTTAACGGGCAGCTGACATTGGAAATTGCGCTGTTTGGAATCGTGATTGCCGGACTGATCTATGCGTTTATGTGTAAATTCATGGATTATAGTATTTACAGGGATCTGTATGTCTTTAAGCGGTTCTTTAAGATCGTGCGTTATCTGTTCGTACTGGTATGGGAGATTTTAAAGGCAAATACAGCAGTGATCCGGATGGTATTATCCGTACATAAGGAGCCGCAGCCTGAGATCGTTACGTTTACGGTCGGATTAAAAACAAATGTGGGCAGAGCGCTGCTGGCCAATTCCATTACGCTGACACCGGGAACGATTACGGTTGCGTTGGAGGAAGACAGATTTATCGTACATTGTCTGGACAAATCGCTTGCCGAAGGTATTGATACATCCGTATTCGTAAGGCTGATCACCGATATGGAAGGTGATTATCAGGGCTATCTGGAACAGAAGAAAGCCGGAAAGGCAGGGAAAAAGCATGAACAGTGATATCAAAGAACTGGTAGTTGCATATGATACGGTCTTTACAGCGGCGTTGGTGATCCTGGCGGTGATGATCGTACTTTGTCTGATCCGTGCGATCCTCGGACCGCGTGTGGCAGACCGGATCGTAGCCGTAAATATGATGGGAACGCTGGTTATGGTTGTGATCGCAATTTTGGCTTTGAAGCAGAGAGAAGGATATCTTGCGGATATCTGTATGATCTATGCGATGATCAGTTTCCTTGCGGTAATCGTACTGACCAAGGTATTTTTAGGTATTTACAGAGAGCGCAAGCAGATAGGAGGAAAAGAACATGGCAACACTTGAGTGGATTCGTTTCGGGATCGGAACGGCACTTTTGGCAGCAGGTCTTATCACGTTTGCGCTGGAATTGTTTGCCGTATACCGTTTCCGCTATGTGTTAAACAGAATGCAGGTGGCAGCGATGGGAGATACACTCGGTATCGGTATTTCGCTTGTCGGTCTGATGGTATTAAGCGGATTGAATTTCACAACACTGAAGTTAGGGCTGGTGGTTGTGTTTTTGTGGTGTTCTTCTCCGGTTTCTTCCCATCTGATTGCAAGACTGGAGGTTGCAACCAATCCGAAGCTGTCTGAGGTCTGCAAGCTTCCGGAGAATCTGCCGGAAGATGCGACTGCCCGAAAGGAAGACGGGGATGTTCGTCTGGAGGAATTTGTTGAGATCGATCAGCCTTCAGAGAGCCGTGAGGAAATATAGTAACGGAGTCATTGTCCGACAGGGCATTCCGAAATGGAGGAAGTATGGAATATTTTATGTATATTCTGCTGGGCTTTCTGGTTGTCTGCGCGATTGCCGTGAGCGTATCCAAGAACCTGCTGAATTCAATTTTGATATTTATGTCCTATAGTCTGGTTATGTCAATTATCTGGATCTGTCTGGAGTCTCCCGATCTGGCCATTACCGAAGCGGCAGTCGGCGCGGGTGTTACGACTGTTTTGTTCCTTGTAACGTTAAAGAAGCTGCATACAATGAAGGAACAGGAAGAGACGGGAATCGGAGAAGCGGATGCACAGGCAGAAGCACCGAAGGAACAGGCGGCAAAGGAGCAGAATGCGGACAGTCTGCCTGCCGGAACGGAGGGTGAAGACCATGAGTAAGAAAAAGACACCCATGCAGAAATTTTCCGCGTGGTTTTACGGAGAAGAGGATCCGTTCATAGAAGAAATGCCCGTGAAGGCGCAAAAAGAACATCAGGTAGATGAACAGACCCAGAAGATCTATGAGCAGGAGCGTGAGCAGCGCCATGAAAAGGTGTTTGATATTGCGCACAACCGGCAATTAAAGACCTTTCGGATAAGCTACCGGGTTCTCGGTCTGATGATGTGCTTGTTGATGATCTATATTCTGTTGATGGCAGTTTCTTATCTGCCTGAAACCGGAAGTCCGGACAAACCGGACAATAACGAAGTATCAAGGGTTTATATTGAAAACGGAATACAGGATACCGGTGCGGTCAATGTCGTAGCGGGTATGATTCTGTCTTATCGTGCATTTGATACATTTGGGGAAACCAATGTGTTATTCATCGCGACATGCTGCGTCATGATTTTGTTAATGCTGGATGAAAAGACATTACATACCTCCGGTCTGTCCAATGATCGTTTTTATGAACCGAAGAATGATATTATCCTGCAAAAAATCGCAAAGGTTCTGGTACCGATTATTTTTATGTTCGGTATTTATGTTATGCTGAACGGACATATTTCGCCCGGCGGCGGCTTTTCCGGCGGTGCGATTTTAGGTGCGGGCATGATCTTGTACGTCAATGCGTTCGGTTTTCAAAAGACGCAGAAATTTTTCAATGAGACGGTTTATAAGGTGGTAAAGGTCGGTGCTCTTTGTATTTACGGCGTATTGATCACCTATTTCTTTTTCATGGGTGCGAACGGGCTGGATAACCATATTCCGCTCGGCATACCCGGACATATTTTAAGTGCCGGGCTGATCCTGCCGATCGATGTGCTGGTAGGGTTAGAGGTTGCCTGTACCATGTATGCATTCTATGCATTATTCAGAAGGGGAGGGCTGTAAGATGGGAGCAAATTTATTGGCAAATTACGGTGAAGCAGTTGCCATGATCCTGTTTGGCATCGGCTTTTCCAACCTGTTGTTTCAGAGAAATCTGATCAAAAAGATTCTGGGTCTGAATATCATGGATACGGCGATTTATCTGTTCCTTGCGGAAAAAGGATATATTGCCGGAAGAATCGCACCGATCATCGTAAACGGCGATCAAAGTGTGGAGCGTTATATCAATCCGATCCCGAGCGGTCTGGTGTTAACGGGAATCGTTGTGTCCGTATCTGTGACGGCACTGATGCTGTCTCTGACGATTCGTCTGTATCAGCGTTATCATACGGTGGATCTGGATGAGATATCTACGCTGTTAGAGAAGGAGGGACGTTAGATGAGCTTTATCTGGAATTTTCCCTGCTTTTCTATTGTACTGTGTATTTTCGGGGGTATTATCAGTTCTGCGCTGAAAGGCAGAGCCGCAAAATATCTGAATGCTGTGATTCTGTTAGCGGTTGCGGTCATGTCCGCCTGCGTACTCGGCTATACGCTGCAGACAGGAGAGAGCTTTACTTATGTCATGGGACGTTTTCCGGCACCGTGGGGCAATGAGCTTCGTGCGGGCGTCTTAGAGGGCGGCATGGCACTCTTTTTCTCGCTGATCATGATCTTGTCTTTGTTTGCGGGCAGGGAGAAGCTGAATGAGGAAGTCGAGCCGGAGAAGATGAATCTGTATTTTATTATGATCAATCTGCTCCTGAGTTCTCTGCTGGCGCTTGTATATACCAACGATTTATTTACCGCATATGTATTTGTCGAGATCAATACGATTTCTGCCTGTGGTCTGATCATGATCCGTCAGACGGGTCGGACGATCGAGGCGGCAACGAGATATATGATCATGAGCCTGCTCGGTTCCGGTATGCTGCTCATGGGATTGTGTATGTTGTATGATATGACAGGGCATCTGCTCATGGAGAATATTCACGACAGTGTGCTTGCCATTGTGGAAAACGGGCAGTATCATGTGCCGCTTATGGTGACGATCGGTATGATCTGCGTCGGACTTGCCATTAAGAGTGCGTTGTTTCCGTTCCATACATGGCTGCCGGATGCGTACGGTTATTCGACGGTGGCGTCTGCAGCAATTTTATCAAGCCTTGTATCCAAGGGATATATTTTTCTGCTTATCAAGATCATTTATCGTGTGATCGGATTTGACGTGATCTACGGCAGCAGGGTAACGGATATTCTGTTTGTTTTCGGTCTGGCCGGCATGATCATGGGTTCTTTGTCTGCGATCAAGGAAAACGATATCCGCAGGATGATCGCATTTTCTTCCGTGGCGCAGATCGGTTATATTTATATGGGCTTCGGTCTCGGTACGCAGGTGGGGGTTGTGGCAAGTATTTTTCATATCCTGTCCCATGCGGCGACAAAGTCGTTATTGTTTATTTCGGCGTCGGGACTGGTGGATGCATCCGGCGGCAGCAAGAAGTTTATCGATCTGACAGGAGCGGCATACCGCAATAAAATTGCAGGTGTGGCATTTTCCGTCGGTGCGCTGTCCATGGTAGGACTTCCCTTGTTTTCCGGCTTTATCAGCAAGCTGCTGTTTGCTCAGGCGGCGGTCCGCAATTCGGGCAAGATGCTGCCAACGATGATCGTTCTGGCGATCAGTACGATCTTAAATGCGATTTATTTTATGAAGACGGTGATCCGGATCTATACACCGGTAGAATCGGATTATCCGACAGTACCGTTAAAGGAGCACAAAATCTTTGGTATTGCCATGGTATGTTTTATTGCATTGAATGTGTTCTTGGGTCTGTGGTCTGATACGGTCATCGGATTGATCGAAACCGGTCTTGCCATGTTTGCATAAGGAGGGGAAGGAAAGATGCTGTCATTGTTATTGCCTATCCTGTTTCCGGTGCTCTCCGGCACATTGCTGCTCATCAGCCCGGAAAAATGGTTTGCGAAAAAAGGAAAAAAGGATGCCGGGAGAAAGAAACTCTGTATCATAACGGCAGTAGTGCTTGTACTGACAGGGATTACGGTTGTGCACGCCCTGCTTGCGGAAAACGGTACCGACAGATTCTATATTTTATTCTATCTGACCAGAAAGCTTCCGCTACAGCTTCGTCTGGACGGAATCGGACAGATCTTTGCAGCGGTTATTACTGTTGTATGGATTCTTGCCGGAATCTTTTCTTTTGAATATATGAAGCACGAGCATAAGGAAAAGCGATATTACGGTTTTTATCTGATTCTGTACGGGGTTTTAAACGGATTGTGCTTTTCCGGAAATCTTGTGACATTTTATCTGTTTTATGAATTGATGACGTTAATCAGTCTTCCGCTTGTCCTGCATGAGCAGACAAAAGAGGCGCTGCTTGCGGGTTTAAAATATTTGTTTTATTCCTTTGCGGGTGCATATATGGTACTCTTCGGACTGTTCTGTTTAAGCCGCTTCTGTCTGTCCAACACCTTGACGTTCGGTGCGGGCGGAATCTTGGACGGGAATCTTGTGGAAGGACATGAAACGCTGTTGCTTATAACGGCATTTCTGATGATCCTCGGGTTTGGTGTAAAAGCCGGCATGTTTCCGATGCATGCGTGGCTGACAGCGGCGCATCCGGTTGCTCCGGCGCCGGCATCTGCCGTACTGTCCGGTGTGATCGTAAAAGCCGGTGTACTCGGCGTGATCCGTGTTGTGTATTATCTGTTCGGCACGGAGTTTCTGCGCGGAACATGGGTACAGTATACATGGCTGACGCTTGCGCTGATCACGGTACTGATGGGGTCCATGATGGCGTATCTGGAAAAAGGCTTTAAAAAGAGACTGGCATATTCCACTGTCAGTCAGGTATCTTATATTTTGTTCGGTCTGGCGCTGATGAATGAGGGCGGCTTTACGGGTGCGGTATTGCACAGCGCATTCCATGCCTTGATCAAATGTGCATTGTTCCTGACTGCGGGCGCGGTCATTTACAAGACCGGAAAGAAGAATGTGGAGGAATATCGCGGGATCGGCAAGGAAATGCCGGTCACGATCTGGTGCTTTACCTTTGTATCGCTTGCGTTGATCGGGATTCCGCCCGCAAGCGGATTTATCAGTAAATGGTATCTGGCATCCGGTGCACTGGATTCCGGAATACGGGTATTTGCGTATCTGGGACCTGTCGTATTGCTTGTCAGTGCGTTATTGACAGCGGGCTATCTGCTGCCGATTACCGTGAAGGGCTTTTTGCCGGGCGCGGATTATGACTATACGGCACTTCAGAAAAAGGAGCCTTCCCGGCTGATGATTGTACCGCTTGTGATTCTGGCGGTGCTTGCCGTGCTGCTCGGAATGTTTCCGAACGGACTGGTCGGGATGATTCAAAAAATTGCGGTAACCGTAATGTAACGGAAAGGAGGAAGCTATGAATCCCATATTATTATTGATCGTGATTCTGATACCGCTTGTGGGCGGTGTCCTGATACCGTTTCTTCCTTTTCGGAGCAGGAAACAGTTTGAGATTTATACGGAGCTGGTTGTGATCATGGCATCGCTGCTGGTCTTGTTTTTGATCTTGAGAAGACCGGAAGGAGCATTTACGCTCATCCATTTTACGGGAGATCTGACGATTGCTTTTCAATTGGACGGTCTGTCCATGGTGTTTGGCGGGATGATCGCATTTTTATGGCCGTTTGCAACGCTGTATTCTTATGAGTATATGAAGCATGAGCACAATACGGTAGGACCTCGTCATGAACGCAGTTTTTTCTGTTTCTATACCATGACCTACGGCATTACGCTAGGAATCTCCATGGCGGCAAATATGCTGACGATGTACTGTTTTTATGAAATGCTGACATTGATCACCGTGCCGCTTGTCATGTATACGATGACAAGAGAGGCGATTCTTGCGACACGTAAATATATGTACTATTCCCTTGGCGGTGCCGGTTTTGCCTTCATCGGGCTGATCTTTATCATTGTATACGGAAATGTGAATTTTAAATACGGCGGCACGCTGAACCCGGATCTGATCGGGGATCGCAGGAATATGCTGTTGCTGATCTATGTCATGGCGTTCTTTGGATTTGGTGTCAAAGCGGCAGTCTGTCCGCTCAACTCGTGGCTTCCGCAGGCCGGTGTGGCACCGACCCCCGTAACGGCGCTGTTACATGCGGTAGCGGTTGTAAAGTCCGGTGCATTTGCGATCCTGCGGCTGACCTATTTTTGTTTTGGTGCGGAATTCCTGCGTGGGACATGGGCACAGTATGTCGTTATGGCGGCAGCGATGTTTACGATCGTATACGGTTGTTCCCGTGCCGTAAAAGAAACGCACTTTAAGAGGCGTCTGGCATATTCGACAATATCGAACCTGTCCTATATTTTGTTCGGTGTTTCGATCATGACACCGCTCGGGTTGACGGCAGCGCTTTCGCATATGCTTTTCCACGGAATTATGAAGATTACTTCTTTCTTCTGTGCCGGAGCAGTGATCTGCCAGACGGGCAGAACCTATGTTACACAGTTAGACGGTCTTGGGCGAAAGATGCCGAAGGTGTTCGGAATCTTTGCATTATCTGCATTCGCTTTAATGGGTGTGCCGGGACTGTGCGGCTTTGTGAGTAAATGGTATCTGGCAAGTGCAGCAATCGAGAGTAATAACGTACTGGCCTATTTTGGTGTGGGAACGCTGCTGATATCGGCAATCCTGACCGCGATCTACATGCTGACGATTGTTGTGCGTGCCTTTTTCCCGGGAAAAGATTTTAACGAGAAAATGCCGGAAGGCATTCATGATCCGAGTTGGTATATGCTGGTTCCGCTGTTCGTATTCAGTGCGGTCATCATATATTTCGGGTTGCAATCGATACCGTTGCTTGACTTTCTGACCAAGGTCGGAAACGGTCTGATATAAGGAGGCGCAATCATGGAAGGTAATCCTATTTTATTATTTCTTGTATGTTATCCCATTGTGGGAGCGCTTGCCGCATATCTGATCGGGCGGTTTTCCAAAAAAGTCAGGGATTATATTGCACAATTTATTACCGTTACGGAATTTCTCATATTTCTGATTCTCTTTGTTAGATTTGATGATCTTGGAGTGGTCTCCTTTACCTTAAAGGATTTCTGCGGTAGGGGGCTTCATTTTACACTGGACGGTTTCCGCGTATTATACGGCTCGGTTGCTGCGCTTATGTGGATGATGACAACGTTGTTTTCTGAGGAATATTTTAAGCATTACCGTAACCGGAACCGTTATTATCTGTTCAATCTGCTGACACTGGGTGCGACGGTGGGAGTATTTTTGTCTGCGGATCTGTATACGACATTTATTTTCTTTGAGATGATGTCCTTTACGTCCTATGTCTGGGTGGCACAGGATGAGCGGAAGGAATCCCTGCGGGCAGCAGAAACCTATCTGGCGGTTGCCGTGATCGGCGGACTTGTGATGTTGATGGGACTGTTTTTGCTGTATCATACAATCGGAACACTGGATATGGTATCGCTGTTAGAGGCGTGCCGTGCATGCCCCGATAAAGGTATGCTGTATGCGGCGGGAGGCTGTATGCTGTTTGGTTTTGGTGCCAAAGCAGGTGCATTTCCGCTTCATATCTGGCTTCCGAAAGCCCATCCGGTAGCACCGGCGCCGGCGTCTGCATTGCTGTCCGGTATTTTAACAAAGTCCGGTGTTTTCGGTATTCTGGTTGTGACCTGCAATATTTTCCTGCATGATGTGACATGGGGGGCTTTGATCCTGTTCCTTGGCATCATTACGATGTTTGGCGGCGCGCTTCTGGCAATTTTTTCCGTGGACCTGAAACGGACACTTGCCTGTTCGTCCATGTCCCAGATCGGCTTTATCCTGATCGGTACGGGTATGCAGTGTCTGCTCGGAGAGGAGAACGGGCTTGCAGTACACGGAACGCTGCTTCACATGGTGAATCATTCTCTGATCAAGCTGGTGCTGTTCATGGCAGCAGGTGTAGTATTTATGAATCTGCATAAGCTCAATCTGAATGAGATTCGCGGCTTTGGACGCAAGAAGCCGTTGTTGAATATCGCTTTTTTGATGGGTGCACTTGGCATCGGCGGTATTCCGCTCTGGAACGGATATATCAGTAAGACTTTGTTGCATGAAGCAATCGTGGAGGCAAGAGTGCTGGAAGCCGAGTCTGCATTTGCGACAGCAACGGGCTTTGCCGGATTTATGACTTCCGGAGGAATGTTGCGTTTTACGGAGATGATCTTCCTGATCAGCGGAGGTATGACCGTTGCGTATATGTTAAAGCTGTATATCTGCCTGTTTATTGAAAAAAATGCCGATGCGGAAGAGCAGAAGCGTTTTGATGCAATGAAACGGTATATGAATATCAAAAGTACTGCAGCGATTTTGATCAGTGCGCTGCTTTTGCCGATCTTAGGATGTATTCCGCATATGACCATGGATCATCTGGGTGCGATGGGCGATGGTTTTATGCATTTGGCGGCAGAGACGGAAACGGTGTCTTATTTCGGATGGGAGAGCCTGAAGGGCGGTCTGGTTTCTATCGTGATCGGTATCATCATTTATTTTGGTATTGTGCGTACCTGTCTGATGAAACGCAGTGAAGACGGCAAAGTGGTTTATCTTGATCTGTGGT
This sequence comes from Lachnospiraceae bacterium, assembly GCA_051888775.1. Lineage (GTDB taxonomy): Bacteria > Bacillota > Clostridia > Lachnospirales > Lachnospiraceae > JBJFCE01. The sequence continues at coordinate 50,095 of JBJFCE010000036.1, forward strand.
GGAAAAAACTGGATCTGGAGAATGCCGTATATCGCCCGCTGCTTCAGTTATGTGTATATGTGATCGGATTTTTCTGCCGGATTTGCGATACTTTTGTAGACGGGGTGATTTTGTTACTGAGGAAAACTGTCTACAAAGAAAGTCCGATTCCGTATGAGCGCGAGGAAGGAACCTTTATGACGGAGTTGTTGGGTTCTCTCGCAGATGCCATAAACCATCTGTTAAATAAAACGATCAGAAGAAAACATCCCAAGGTGCTGGCAAGCAGCTATCGCCATATTCTGGCAGGCAAACGTGAAGAACTTCAGGAGAACAATATGATCGTTGTCAGAAGCCTTTCCTTTGGTCTGCTGCTATTCTGTTTCGGATTTATTTTCACGGTTTCCTACATCCTGTTCCGAAGCTGAATCAGCGAATCGTCCGGAGCTTGAGACGGATGATATAGTACAAATATATAAAGCAGAGTTTATCGTATATGCTATCAAAAATAGTAAAGATAAGCTCTGTTTTTTTTGCGACAGGTATGGTATGATAAAAACAATTTGAATTATAAAATGGGATAATAAGATACTTTATCGGATGCAGCAGAAGCAAAAGAAAGGACCGCTCCAAAATGATACAAAAAATCAAAGAATATTATACGAAATATCGTGAACTCATTGTTTATCTGATTGTGGGAGTATTGACAACGGTTGTCAGCTGGATCACTTATGCAATTTGTACGCTGATCATGAATGTAGATAATCCGGTCATTATGCAGATCGCGGTTGTGATCCGTTGGGTTGCGGGTGTGGTATTTGCGTATTTTACCAACCGCGCTTTTGTGTTTCGCAGTAAGAATCCGAACATGCTGAAGGAAGCGATTTCCTTTACTTCCTCCAGAGTGGTGACACTATTTTTGGATATGTTTGTCATGTGGTTTTTGCCGACGATCTATCATGTGGACGACTGGATTGCAACATTTGTTTCCGCAGTGCTTGTAACGATCACAAATTATATTTTTAGCAAATTTATTGTATTCCGAAAGAAACAGAGCAAGTGATATTAGGGAAGTGGTGTTATGGGAAAAAGACTGACCATCGGTGTGCTGATCGGTAATGCAAATTCACCGCACACGTTGGATTTGATGAAAGGAATCCATGAGGCATCCGAGAAGCTGGATGTTAATATTATGTATTTTCTCGGGATTCACACGGGGGATTATTATCATATGCCGGTCGGCAGTGATAAGGGTGAGGACTATGATTATCAGTTTAATGTAGTCTATGATTATGCATGGCTCGGGAGAGTAGATGCATTGATCATTTCTTATGGAACGTTGTCTATTTTCCTGGAAAATAACAACAAGGAAGAATTTCTTGCCCGCTTTAAAGGGATTCCGTATGTCATGGTAGAGGAAAATGATGATACGGGACAGGGTATGTCGATTAAGTCCGATAACTATAAAGGCATGTACAGTATCATGGAGCATTTGCTGAAGGAGCACGGCTATCGCAGATTTACTTATCTTGGAGGACCGGAAGGAAATACGGATGCGACCGAGAGAAAGACTGCATTTCTGGATGCCTGCGCCACTTATGGAATACAGATAGAGAAGGATATGATCGAATACGGCGATTATTCTGCCTGTGTTGAAGAACAGGTGAATCGTTTACTGGACCGTTATCCCGGAATGCAGGCAATGGTATGCGCAAATGACCTGATGGCAGATACGGCATATCGGGAATGTGCAAAGAGAGGGCTGGTGGTCGGACGGGATATTGCGATTACCGGATATGATAATTATGAGCTTGCGGAAAATATGATCCCGCCGCTTACAACCGTGCAGCAGAATGGAATCCATATGGGGCATACTGCGCTTCAAAGTGCCGTGGATCTGTGTGAGGGCAGGGAGGTTCGGCCCATGCTGGAACCGGCGATTGTCAAGATTCGTTCCTCCTGCGGCTGCGGTCAGATAGCCAGATATCATTTTCCGAATTATGAGGAATATTATGATGTCGGAATCAGCTGTTATGCACATGATGTTGCGGAAGAGATGGTAGGGCATATTCTGCTGGCAGAGACAGAGGAAACACTCCAGCAGGAGATACGCGAAGAGATGGAGCGGGGTATCCGTGAGACCGTGGAGGCGTTACACTTTGGAGACCGTGGCGCAGACCAGGTGAAGAAAGGGCTGACAGAAACAGTTGACCGATTGAAGAATCAGTATGGGCAGTATATTTCGGTCAATGCAATGGCAGAATTGTTAAGTGCCTATTTGTTGGACAGAATAAAGCAGATAGAAGACCAGAAAAAAATGATCGGTATGGCTGAATTGCTCAGCTATTTGCAAAGATATATTCAGTCTGCGTTATTGAAAAACGGAAGAGACCGTTTCCAGAGATTCCAGCAGGATACATGGTTTATGCCGTTGATCTCACAGGATATGATGAACCATATCGATGATGAAAAAGAATTTTATCGTGCGGCGATGGTACGGTTGTCTGCAATGAAACTGAAAAGTGCTTATTTGTATCTGTTTGAACAGCCGGTACTCCATTTAAGCGGGGAAGATTGGAGCTGCCCCGACCGGATGTATCTGGTATCGTGCTATGACGGTAACGATATTCACGCGTATGAACCCGGTAAACGGCCGGCGATTTCAAAGGATCTGGGATTTGCACAAAGCAGTGATCGTTCGGATAATTTTCATATGTGTGTGTTTACATTATTCAGTGGAGAGATACAATACGGAATACTGTTATGTGAGATCGAGATCGAGGATATGGCGCTGATGCATCTGGCAAGTATGCAGATCAGTATTGCCCTGCATTTTTATGGCTTGAGCATGAAGCAGAAAGAAACGCAGAGTAAGCTGGAGAAGCTGGTGGAGGAAGTAAATGAGAAGAATGAGGTCCTTGGCTTTATCTCCGAATATGATGAACTGACCGGATGCCTGAACCGCAGAGGCTTTATGGAAAAAGTAGTGCATTATTGTCATCAGTCGATCGGACACAGGGTGATGTTATTATTTGCGGATCTGGATCATCTAAAAACGATCAACGATACTTTTGGTCATGCGGCGGGAGATTTTGCGATCAAGACCGTAGCGCAGGTATTAAAAAGTGCTGTTTCTACGGATAGCTTTATCGGAAGAATCGGCGGGGATGAATTTGTTGCAATGATCCCGATTTCCGAATACATTACACCGGATCAGATTCTGGAGGATATCCGGGAAAAGAACGAAACCTTTAATGAACGGTCAAATAAACCGTATTATATCGAGATGTCAGTCGGAGCAACGGAGTTTATCTGTGACGGGCAGACATCGGTATCCGCCATGATGGACGAGGCAGATCACTACCTGTATGATGCAAAGAAAAAAAGGCGAGAGAATATTATAAAATAAGTCGGGACGGAAGAAATTCATGGCTAATAAACGGGAACAAAAAGAACTGAAAAGGGTACTGGAGCAGATAAAAAAAGAAGACCGGCAGGGAAAAAGCCGAATCTCTTCAGATCGTGCAGCAAAAGAAGGTACCAAAGCAGAGGTACAGGAGCCGGGAGGATGGCAGCAGGAGCTTAGGACGGGAATGCCGGGAATGGCTCTTGATTCGGTGCTGCTTTTTGTCGGAATCTATTTGTTCTCTTTGGTATATAAGCTGCTTGTCAGTGATCAGGTTTCCATGGGACAGGACAGCGTATCTTCCGTGATCTATTATGTGAATCCGATATTTGGTGTGATCGGGATCTTATTGCTGTTTTTGTTAAAGAACATTTATGATGTACGGTTCTCCCGGATCCAGCGCTGGGCAAAAGAACATCACAGAAAACTGTTGCGGGTGTGCGAATGGTTCTTGTATGTTGTATTGATGTTCATACAGGAGATATTTACTTTTGCAAATTTCAGTTGCGGCAGGAACTTTTTTGATACTTATACCTTTGAAAATGCGATACTCGGAAATATAGCATATACAATGCTGTATATCATTCTGCCGCTGTTATATCCGATTCAGGCAATCGTACGTCTGATCTTTGACCAGATTGAAAAAAAGAAAGCAACGGACGAGGATGACTGATCAGACAAGGGCAGGATAAAATTGCGAAAGGGAAGTATATGAGAACAATACAGGTAGAAGAAGTTACAAAAGCAATCAAAGAAATGTGCATAGAAGCCAATCATTATTTGGCACCCGATATGGACAGGGCAATGAAAAATGCTGTCGAGACAGAGGAGGCGCCGCTTGGAAAGCAGATTCTTAAGCAGTTGCAGGATAACTTAAAGATCGCGGGCGAGGACATGATTCCGATCTGCCAGGATACGGGAATGGCAGTCGTTTTTGCAGAAATCGGGCAGGAGGTACATTTTGAGGGCGGAAGTCTGGAGGAAGCAATCAACGAGGGTGTACGCCAGGGCTATGTGGACGGCTATCTGCGAAAGTCCGTTGTAAAGGACCCGCTGATTCGTGAGAACACAAAGGATAATACGCCGGGGATTATCCACTATTCCATCGTGGCCGGAGATCGTGTAACACTTACAGTGGCACCGAAGGGGTTTGGCAGTGAGAATATGAGCAGGGTATTTATGTTAAAGCCGGCAGACGGTATCGAAGGAGTAAAAAATGCTATTATGACGGCGGTTCGGGATGCGGGCCCCAATGCGTGTCCGCCGATGGTTGTGGGTGTCGGCATCGGAGGAACCTTTGAAAAGTGTGCCCTGATGGCGAAAAAAGCACTGACAAGAGAGATTGGTTCACATTCCGAGATCCCATATGTGAAGGAATTGGAAGAGGAGCTTTTAGAGCGTATCAATAAAACGGGGATCGGTCCCGGAGGGCTTGGCGGAACAACGACAGCGCTGGCAGTCAATATTCTGACTTACCCGACGCACATCGCCGGACTCCCCGTAGCGGTCAATATCTGCTGTCATGTGAATCGCCATGCACAGAGAGTGTTGTAAGAGAATCTACTATATATAGAAGAAACACTTATCAGATATCCATATATTTGGGAGGAATGAATGGATGGATCGATATATTCAGGCACCGATCGATAAAGAGACAGCACGTGAGCTTCGTGCAGGAGATTATGTATATATCAGCGGAACGATCTATACGGCGCGGGATGCGGCGCACAAGCGGATGACCGAGGCGCTGGCAAACGGAGAGAATCTGCCTTTTCAGATGGATCGGAATGTGATCTATTATATGGGACCTTCTCCGGCAAGAGAAGGCAGGCCGATCGGTTCGGCAGGTCCCACAACGGCGAGCCGGATGGATAAGTATGCGCCGGCACTTCTGGATCTTGGACTGGGTGGAATGATCGGAAAAGGAAAACGTTCTAAGGAAGTGACGGATGCGATCGTACGAAACGGCGCGGTTTATTTTGCCGCAGTCGGAGGTGCGGGAGCGCTTTTATCCAAATCTATTCTGGAGTCGGAAGTGATTGCATATGAGGATCTCGGAACAGAAGCGATCAGAAAGCTGACGGTAAAAGATTTTCCTGTGATCGTGGTGATTGACAGTCAGGGCAGCAATTTATATGAAACAGCGATCAAAGAATATGCAAAAGAGTAAAGAAGGGACAACGGAATGAGACGAATTATCATGATGGTGCTCAGGCTTTTTTTAAAAACACCCTATTTCTTTTTTCGGATATGGTATTGCGGAAAAAAGAAGCCAATAGATTATGAGCACAGCTATCGCGTGATCCGGCATGCCTGCAAAAAGGCAAATCATGCGGGCAGAGTGACAATCGATGTACACGGAAGTGAGAATATCCCGAAAGAGCCGGGATTTATGTTTTTTCCGAATCATCAGGGATTGTATGATGTTTTATCGATCATCGATTCCTGCGAAGTCCCGTTTGCATTTGTAATAAAAAAAGAAGCCAGCAACATTATTTTGTTAAAGCAGATTGTAGCAGCAACCGGCTCCCTTTCCATTGACAGAGAGGATCTGCGCCAGTCCATGGAAGTAATTAAAGAAGTAACGGCGCAGGTAAAGCAGGGAAGAAATTTCTTAATTTTTGCAGAAGGAACGAGAAGCAGAAAAGGCAATGAGCTAAATGAGATGAAAGGTGGCAGCTTTAAGAGTGCGACAAAGGCAAGATGCCCGATTGTACCTGTGGCATTGATCGATTCCTTCCGACCGTTCGATGAGAAGTCCATAAAGCCGGTAACGGTCCATGTGTACTATCTTCCGCCGATTCCGTATGAGGAATACAAAGATATGAATACGACGGAAATTGCAGAAACGGTAAAGGCAAGGATTGAAGAAGCAATTCGGCAGCATTTTGAAGAACAAAGCCTGTAACAGTTCAGCCTAAGAAGGAATCGGTAGCGTATGCTTGTGTATCCGGCGGCACGCTCTCGCTCCGTTTCAAACGTAGCGGTACTAAGCTCGACAACACCTCGCTAAGTACCGACGTTTTTAAAGGGCCGCCGGATACACAAGCATATGCTTCCGATTCCTTCTTAGGCTGAACTGTTACCAAAACCTCTGCGAATCTGAAAAAAAGAATTGACAAAAGGAAAGCATATCATTATAATAACATTTGCGTCACGCAAGTGGAGCACATATTGGTAGAGGACACAATTCAGACTGTGGAGAAATACTCAAGAGGCTGAAGAGGCGCCCCTGCTAAGGGTGTAGGTCGGGCAACCGGCGCGAGGGTTCAAATCCCTCTTTCTCCGTTAGCTCTGCCAATGAGAAAAGTCAGAAGTGTTGAATTTAACACTTCTGTTTTTTTATGCATAAGTGCCTGTTTATATCCGGAGACTAGCTTCTATAACAGGATTTTCCGGCGCGAATATGATCTTTCCATTTGCAGCAGTCATTTAAATGGAGCATAGCGTGGCGGGTAGGGGGCATCAGTAGAATGCCTGCAACATCTTTTTTTGCCCAAAAATCGAGAAGCCAGATAGAATCCTTCTGTCTGGTAACCCCGCCGTTTTCCAAAATCCGTGTTAGGTCAGCAGGTGCAATCTTGCGCTTCATATCTTCCGGTGCCAAGAGCTGAATGATCTGCCTTGTCCTTTTCGCGACTTCATTACGGTAACGGAGCAATTCCGTAGTGTTGATGGTTTTACTCAGTTCCATGATCTCGTCATCGGAAAGAGCATTTCCGGTATCTGTAATAGCGACATTCAGTCTTTCTTTCCATTCATTATTAAAGAGCTGCTCTGTTCCGGCTACCAGCATATTGATTGTCAGATCTTCTATTCTGGCAATATGCCAAAGAGCCCATGCAATTGTTTCGTCCTTGCCCGTCGGCATAACGGCATATTCCTCTCTGCTTAAATCCTGTAAAAGAGCATCCACTTCGTTTTTGTCTGTATCGGATACTTCCGACAGGTGTAACTTTGCATGAAGCTTTAAGAACAAATGCTTTGCGCGCGCAAATTCATCCTTTTTACGAATAATACTGTTTAATTCTTTGTGTATGTTACTAAGACCGTTACCGAAATATTTCATCCCAACCCCTCCGGATAATCCATAGATAATCCATATTGAATAATAATTATAGAAACATTAATGATATTATAAAAAGGATAACATATATAAAATATTCATATCAATGAAAAGTTAATTTATAATAGAATCAACGTAAGACAGAATTTTTATCGGTTGCTGTAGAAAATCAAAAAATCCGGTTGACAAACAGATATATGAGTGTTATTATGAAGCTCCACCGCGAAAAGCGGCGGGGCTTTTTTTC
>JBJFCE010000037.1:0-14193 GCA_051888775.1 Lachnospiraceae bacterium
TTGGCACCTTATGTACCGCTACGGACGAAGTGTAGCGAGAGCGTGCCTGCCACTGACCGGTATAGGGCGGCGGTGCCCCTACTGCTGACAACAGGATACAAATATCCGAGTTTCCTATCCGCAATTTTTACAAATCCAACAGCCCGTCCAGTACATGCACCTTCATCATCTTAGCTTCCACATCTACCGACAGAATACAGTCCTTGATTGCAGGCAACAGCACTTCTTTTCCCGATGTCTGCTTTACAACATACACATCGTTTGCTCCGGTCTGCAGGACATCCTCTATGATTCCCAGCTCATTCCCTTCATCGGTCAGAACCGTCATACCGATCAGATCTGCAATATAATACTCATTCTTTTTTAAAGGAATGGCATGCTCCCTTGTGACATAGAGTTCATAACCGCGCAGCTTTTCAGCCTCATCCATCGTATGGTATTCCTTGAACTTCACAATTACCATCTGTTTGAAAAACTTTGTCTGTTCAATATGCGCTGTCTTTTTTTCTTTTCCGTTATCAAGGATCACTTCCTTGATCTTCTTGTATCTGCCCGGATCATCCGTAGTCGGATACACCTTCACTTCGCCGTGTACGCCATGTGTTGTGGCGATGCTGCCGATTCTGAATAAATCTTCCATTCAATGCCTTCCTCTTTTTGACCAGATTAGTCAATATATGTTATATCCCAACTCTTCATACATGATTCGGATACCTTGTCCAAAAAAGCGCTGCCTTACGACAACGCTTTTGGAAAACTTCAAACCTCTTAGACGATCTCAACGTCTACCTTCTTATTGTCTTTAGAAGATGCTGCCTTTACTACAGAACGGATCGCTTTTGCAATTCTGCCCTGCTTTCCGATGACCTTGCCCATATCGCCAGGTGCAACGTGCAGTTCCACGGTAACATTTTTACCGCTTACTTTCTCCGTAACAACAACCTCATCAGGATTATCAACAAGAGCTTTTGCGATTACTTCAACTAATTCTTTCATGATTCACCTCCGGAATGAGATCTACAGTCATGCACAACGTCAGTTACCAATTATTTCTCAATTCCGGCATTCTTGAGTAACTTTGCTACAACTTCAGTAGGCTGTGCTCCGTTTGCAAGCCACTTCTTTGCCAGCTCCTCATCGATCTTTACGGTTGCTGTCTCTGTATTCGGATCGTAGGTTCCGATTTCCTCGATACATTTACCGTTTCTGGAAACTCTGGAATCTGCTACTACGATTCTGTACAGAGGGTGCTTCTTCTGTCCGATTCTTCTTAATCTGATTTTTACTGCCATTTCTTTTTCCTCCAAAAATATATTTCTTATAGTATTTATTTATAGAATGGATATCCATTTAGGCTTTCGTCAAAACGGAAATCTCATACCACCCATACCGGGGAAGCCGCCGCGGCCCTTCTTTTTTAAGCCGCCCATCTGCTTCATCATCTTCTGTCCCTGCTCAAACTGCTTGATAAAGCGGTTCACCACTGCGATATCCACACCGGCTCCTTTTGCGATACGGTGCTTTCTGCTCGGATTTAAGAGCTTCGGATTCTGTCTCTCCGCAGGTGTCATGGACAAGACGATCGCTTCAAAATGCGTTAACTGCTTTTCATCGACCATGGAGCTGATGTCTCCCATCTTCGCGCCCATGCCGGGCAGCATAGAAAGAATACTGGACAAACCGCCCATGTTCTTCATCTGCTTCATGCTTTCCAGATAATCCTCAAAGTCAAACTTCCCTTTTTTCATGTTGGAAGCCATCTTTTTGGTCTTATCTTCATCTATGACAACTTCCGCCTGCGCTTTTTCTATCAGGGAAAGTACATCACCCATTCCAAGGATACGGCTCGCCATACGGTCCGGATAGAACTGCTCTAAATCCGTCAGTTTTTCTCCCATACCGACAAACAGAATCGGCTTTCCGGTAACCGCTTTTACGGAAAGTGCCGCACCGCCTCTCGTATCACCATCCATTTTACTCAGGATGATACCGTCGACTCCGATCTTATCATCAAATTCTTTTGCAACATTGACTGCATCCTGTCCGGTCATCGCATCCACAACCAAAAGTGTCTGATGCACTTCCACATTGCTCTTGATCTCCTGAAGTTCTGCCATCATATCTTCATCAATATGGAGACGTCCGGCAGTATCGAGGATCACTACATTGTGACCGTTTTTCGATGCATGCTCGATCGCTGCTTTTGCAATGTTCACAGGCTTTTGTGTATCGCCCATGGAAAACACGTCAACCTGAACTTTTTCTCCGTTGACCTGCAGCTGTTTGATTGCTGCCGGTCTGTATACATCACAGGCAACCAAAAGAGGCTTCTTGCCTTTTAATTTCATCTTGCCTGCAAGCTTTGCGGTTGCAGTCGTCTTACCAGCACCCTGAAGACCGCACATCATAATGACAGTAATGGCTTTTCCCGGCTGATATGCAATCTCTGTCGTCTCAGAGCCCATGAGGGAGATCATTTCCTCATTTACGATCTTGATGACGGTCTGTCCCGGATTCAAACCGTTTAAAACATCACTTCCGACCGCACGCTCTTCCACTGCGGATACAAACTGCTTCACGACCTTGAAGTTGACATCCGCCTCTAACAGTGCCATCTTCACTTCCTTCAGAGCAGTCTTGACATCCGCTTCTGTCAGACGTCCTTTGCTTCTCAGATTCTTAAATACATTTGCAAGTTTATCGGTTAAGCTTTCAAAAGCCATTCTCTAAGCTCCATTCCGTGTGTCCGGCACACTACAGCTCTTCTAAAATCTCATTGGATAATTCACGGATCCTGCGGACGCTTTCATTTGCAGAAACATCCGTCTCAAGCTCCTGTGTCAGACGGCTGATCTGCGTCACCCGTTCTTTTACACTGTCAAAGCGTTCCACCAGATGAAGCTTCTGTTCGTAGCCTTCCAGAATCTTATCACACCGCTTTAGCAGATCGTGTACACCCTGTCTGCTGATGCCCTGAATATCTGCAATCTCCGCAAGGGACATATCATTATAGACCGCATCCTCATAAATCTGCTGCTGATGCTTTGTCAAAAGCTCGCCGTAAAAATCATATAACAAGCCATGTTCCACGATTTTTTCCATAATGATACCCCGTCTTGTGTCTTCACACCTTGCTTATCATACAGGAAAGCAAAAGGCGTGTCAAGTATTTTTTCTTGACACACCTTATTTCATTTCTTGATACACTATTTTAAGGCATGTGCATGCTTATCGCAGGATCCTGAGCATACACAAACAGAACCTCATCACATTCTCCGATTTCATCAAAAAGAAGCATAGTATATGTTTTCCAACGTGATGTATGCGTCGTATAAGAAAAGCGCTCCTGTTGCACTCCGTTGATGGTAACCATGACATTTTCCGGAAGAAATTCCCCGTCATGATTCATCGTAAAACAGATCTCAACATAATCACATTCCGGATCATATAATGCAAATGCTATCCGGCATTCACTATCATCGACGTTTTCTCCGATCTCCAGATACATAATCTCTTTATGTGTAGAAGGCGTAATGATCAGATCTGCTCTTTTCGGAATGCTCCTATAGACCCAGACTCCTGCCATCAGCAGGATAACTGCAAACAGTATCAGTATACCTTTGATTCTTCTGTGACCCATACGCTCTTCCTCCCATAAATTTAAGTAAACCGGATATCAAATTCTCCGCTTGTGCCTTCCAATGCATCCGCATCACTTCCCTGTTCCATCAGGTTAAAGGTCAGTTCTTTCAGCACGACACCGCTTTGTGCAAAGTGCAGTCTGATGATCACATATTTATTGGAAATGCAGACACGGCGTTTCATCGCTTTCCATTCCCCGTTTGTGCCGTTAAAGGTCAGCACGCCGACCGGCACACTCTGTGTAAAGATTGTCACCGGAATCTGGGCAACTTCGCCAAGCTCTGAACTGTAAGTAAACGTCATCTCATAAATTCCAAGATGCTCCGGCGCCAATGCAAATACATAGTTGCTTCCCTTAGCGGTATCCACTCCGTCAAGCGAAATGACAGCACTTTCTTTGACATCATAATAAACAATGCTGTCCATATCAAAATCATCTTCCGTAACCGGACGGTTCAGGATCTCAACCTCGATGGGCTGTCCGATCTTCCTGAAATATGCCGGCATATGCATCAGCTGTCTGCAGATATTCATGGCACTTCTTTGAAGCTCTCCTCTGGTCAGTTCCCCTGAAGCAAGCTCTGCAAGCGTATTATCCTCCGTCATATTCCGATTTGCCTGCGGACAGACCATATACAGATCATTCTGTGCTCTGACCATCTGTGCAAAGTCATTCTGTCTTGCATCCTTAGGTGCTCCCTGACGACTGATCTTTGCCCACCAGTCCGTCATAACGATTCCCTGAAAGCCCCACTCATTTCTGAGAATGGCAGTATTTAATTCATAACGCCCTGCTGTCCAGACACCGTTTAACTGTCCGTAGGTCGTCATGACAGAATCCGCACCGCCTTCGCGTACGGCGATTTCAAATCCCTTTAAATAGATTTCACGAAGTGCCCGTTCGGAAACGACGGAATCCACTTCCAGACGCTTAGTTTCCTGATTGTTTCCGGCAAAATGCTTGATAGTTCCCGTAACGCCCACACTGTGCAGACCTTTAAGCTGTGCCGCCGCCATCTTACCTGTCAGATACGGATCCTCTGAGAAATATTCAAAGTTTCGTCCATTCAACGGATTTCTGTGAATATTCATGCCGGGACCTAATATATTATCGATCTTGTTACTGATCATTTCTTTTCCGAGCATGGTAAAGAGCTTTTCAACAAGCGGCAGATTAAAAGAGCATGCGATCAATGTTCCGTTCGGCAGGCTGAATACTTTCATACCGCAGTCGATCCGCATGCCGGAAGGTCCGTCGGAACAGCATCCGCATGGGATTCCCATCGCGTCAAGATGCGCCGATACACCGCCGTAAGCAGCCGCTGTCCCCGGTGTCACCTTCGGACTCCCCATACCTTCCCCACGAATAATACAGGAAAGATCGTCATCCGTAAACTGTGCCACAAACGCTTCCATCGATACCCGTTCTTCTGCCACATCCTGCAGCTGATACCCAAGATCCCCGGTATAAGGAATCTCCTCGGGAAGGTTTGCATTTCTCTTTTCCTGTTCCTCTTCCTCCTCTGTCGGAACTGCCTGTTCACACATTCGAACCGCTTCTTCCGGTTTGAAAACAGGTCTCATGCGCTTATAGGCAATGACCGGAGCCATCTGACCTGATAACTGCTCAATCACTCTTGTCTCCGGGATTTTAAAGCTTCCCACACTCTCTGCAGTCCGGACATTTTCACCGACATACAGATTATAGACGCCCGCTTCAAGAACATAACAGTAACGGTTTCCGCTGGCACCCATATCGTCATAAGATGCATAGGTATAAGGTGAAATCCGAATCGTCACCTTTTCACTTTTTCCGGGAGATAATCGCTTTGTCTTTTCAAAGCCTGCCAATACTCTCGACGGCTTTCCAAGGCCTCCCTGCGGTGCCTCCATATATGCCTGCACCACCTGTTTTCCTGCTGTTTTTCCTGTATTTTTCACTTTGACAGTAACTGTGATCTCTCCGTCTTCTTCCGCAAAAGAGACCAGCTCCTGTTCAAAGCTTGTATAAGAAAGCCCGTATCCGAAAGGATATAATACCTTTTCTTTTGCTACGGTTTCAAAATAACGATAACCCACATAAATATCTTCTTTATAAAAATTCCGAACCGGATCACCAAAGTTTGCCGTAGACGGATAATCCTCGATTTGATATGCGATCGTATCGGTCAGTCTGCCGGAAGGATTGACTCTGCCTGTGAGAATATCAGCTACACCGTATCCGCCGACCATACCGCCCTGCCAGCAATACAGAATTGCCTGACACTTGGAAACGCAATCCGCCGTCATATCCATGATACTGCCTACATTCAATAACAGAATCGTTCTGGAAAAGTGCTTTGTCACCTTTTCGATCAGATCCGCCTCAAGATCGGACAGCCGGTATGCACCCTTCTCATCCACATTATCCTTATCTTCGCCGGCTGTTCTGCCGATGATCACAATTGCCGCATCATTTCTGTCACTGCACGCTTTTACCAGCTGATCCGTAACAGGCATTTCCTCCTGAGACCACGGCTCATTTGCCCAGCCGATTCCTTCATTAAACGGATTGGTCTCCTCCCATTGATCATATACGGAAAGCAGTTCCCGGTCCACCGAAAGATCTTTTTCTTCCAACAATGCATCCAGAATTCCTACGACTCTGTGTACATTGACCATGCCTCCGGAGCCGGTTCCACTTTTATAATAATGTCTCTGAATCCGACCGAAAACCGCTACCTTCTGTTTTCCCACAAGCGGCAGTGCATCGGCATCGTTTTTTAATAATACACAGCCTTCCGCTGCCATCTGTCTTGCTGTCTGTTCATATTCTTTCCAATCCAGTAACATCTTTTTACATCCTTTCACCATTCCTTTCTTTCATATTTATCTTAAACTAAACACTTCGTCAAGGGGACTTTGATGATTTCTATTATTTTTTAACTTAAATCATAGATTGACCACACTGTTCTTATCAATCGAAAATCCTATTCCAGTTCAAATGCACCTGTGTAAAGCTGATAATAGGTTCCCTTTTGTGCAATCAGTTTCTCATGATTGCCCCGCTCTATGATCCGTCCGTGATCAAGTACCATGATCACATCGGAATTCCGAACGGTAGAAAGACGGTGGGCAATAACAAATACCGTTCTGCCCTTCATCAGCTTATCCATACCGTCCTGCACCAGTGCTTCGGTTCTGGTATCTATTGAAGATGTAGCCTCATCCAGAATCATAACCGGCGGATCGGATACGGCAGCACGGGCAATGGATATCAGCTGCCTTTGTCCTTGAGAAAGTCCGCTACCGTCGCCCTTCAGAACCGTATGATATCCCTGTGGCAGCATACGGATGAATCCGTCGGCATTTGCAAGCTTTGCCGCGGCAATACAATCCTCATCGGCAGCATCCGGATTACCGTAACGGAGATTTTCCATAACCGTTCCCGTGAACAGATTCACATCCTGAAGGACCACGCCAAGAGAACGTCGAAGATCCGCTTTCTTAATTTTATTAATATTGATACCGTCATATCGGATTTTTCCGTCAGCAATATCGTAAAAACGATTGATCAGATTGGTAATCGTTGTTTTTCCGGCACCGGTAGCGCCGACAAAAGCAATCTTTTGTCCCGGCTCGGCATACAATGTAATATCATGCAAAACCTGTTTTTCCGGAACATATCCGAAGTCCACGCCGTCAAATACGACTCTGCCTTCCAGCTTTGTGTAGGTAATGGTTCCTCCATGATGCGGATGTTTCCATGCCCATACTCCGGTACGTTCGGTTGTCTCACACAACACACCGTTTTCTTCCCTTACATTTACCAAAGTGACATATCCTTCATCCGTCTCCGGTTCCTCATCCATAAAAGCAAAAATACGTGATGCACCTGCCAGTGCGGTAACAATAGAGTTGAACTGATTCGATATCTGCGAAACGGGATTGGTAAAGTTTCTGGACAATGTCAAAAAGGACGCAATCATACCGAGTGTCAATGTTCCGGTTCCTGTCAGTCCCAGATTTGTCGTACCTGCAATCGCCATATACGCGCCGAGGATCGCAATGATCACGTACTGAACATACCCCAACGCATTCATCATAGGCATCATGGAATTGGCATGACCGTTTGCACTGGCAGCACTCATCGCCCATGCCCTGTTTTTCTCCCGAAGCTCTTCCTTTGCTTTTTCCTCATGACAAAAAACCTTAATGACCTTTTGTCCGTTCACCATTTCCTCCACATAACCGTTCACATCGGCAAGTGTCTTCTGCTGCATGATAAAGTAATAACCAATCTTACCGGTAATAACTTTTACAAGCTGCAAAATAAGGAACATGGCAACAACCGCCACCAATGTCAGCCACACACTGATATACAACATACAGACAAATACTGCCACGATGGTAAATATCGAGGATACCAGCTGTGCCATAGACTGTGCGATCATCTGGCGGAGCGTATCGGTATCATTGGTGTAAAGGCTCATAATATCACCGTGTGTACGAATATCAAATTGACGAATCGGCAAGCTCTGCATTTTTTCAAACATATCATCACGAATCTTTTTGAGTGTTCCCTGTGCAATCGTAACCATGACACGGTTATAGAACAAGGTAGAAAGCACGCCGATCAGATAAACGACGCCAATGATCACAAGCGCTTTTAGCAGACCCGTAAAGACCGGATCGGATGTTACAAGCAAAGGCTCGATATAATCATCAATCAAAATCTGTAAAAACAGAGAAGAAGCGGCACTCGCAACAGCACTGAGCAAAATGCAGACACTGACAAAGATGAGCTGCCCTTTGTATTCTTTCATGTAAGAAAGCAGTCGGCTAAGCGTCTTCAGATCAAATTCCGTTTTAGGAGGCATTCCTTCGGAAAAGGAATCATCCATAGGCGGCATTTTCTTTTTGTCTTTATTCATTGTCTTTCTCTCCTTTCTGCTGGGATTCATATACTTCACGATAAATGGAGCAGGTCCCAAGCAATTGTTCATGTCTGCCTGATGCAATCATTTTTCCGTCATCCAGAACAATAATCTGATCCGCATGCTGTACCGAGCTTACCCGTTGTGCAATAATAATTTTTGTAGTATCGGGAATATACTCCGTAAAAGATTTTTGAATAGACGCATCTGTTCTTGTATCCACGGCACTTGTGGAATCATCTAAAATCAGCACTTTCGGCTTTTTCAATAATGCACGTGCAATACAAAGCCTCTGTTTCTGTCCTCCCGAAACATTCGTACCGCCCTGCTCAATATACGTATCATAGCGATCAGGAAAGGTCTGGATAAACTCATCCGCACAGGCAAGCTCACAGGCATGTCTGATCTCTTCGTCCGTAGCATTTTCATTTCCCCACCGCAGATTCTCTTTGATCGTTCCCGAGAACAGTTCATTTTTTTGCAATACCATTGCGACGGCATCCCTGAGCGTATCAAGATCATATTTTCTGACATCGACTCCTCCGAGAGTAATACTTCCTCCCGTCACATCATAAAGTCTCGGAATCAATTGGACGAGACTGGATTTGGAAGAACCGGTTCCTCCGATAATACCGACAGTCTCTCCCGAAGAAATAGAGAGGTTGATATTCTCCAAAACTTTTTTATCTGCTTTGGATGCATATACAAAATCCACATGTTCAAAGCAAATTGCCCCATCCTTCACGGTTTTAACCGGATCGGCAGGATTCGCAATATCCGTTTTTTCCTTCAGGATCTCTGCAATACGGCGGGCAGATGCTATGGAAATCGTGATCATGGCAAATACCATGGACAGCATCATCAGACTCATCAATATCTGCGTTGCATAGGTAAACAGCGCCGTCAGATCACCGGTCGTCAAACCAGCCTCCGGATGATTCCCGCTTATTACGATTGCTTTTGCACCGATCCATGAAATCAGAATCATACACGCATACATAAAGAACTGCATGATCGGGGAGTTAAAGGCAAGCAGACGCTCTCCCTTTGCAAAATCACGATAAATGCGCTCCGAAATTCCTTTGAACTTATTGATTTCATAATCCTCCCTGTGAAAGGATTTTACCACACGGATACCACGCACATTTTCCTGTACGACATTATTGAGTTCATCATAAGTATGGAACACCCGGTTAAATATGGGATTGACATGTTTGATAATAACACCGAGCAAAATTGCCATAATCGGTATCACGGCTAAAAATATCCACGCAATATCACTGTTGATCCGAAACGATACGATCATCGAGAAAAGCAACATTACCGGTCCTCTGATTGCCATACGGATCAGCATTTGATATGCATTTTGAATATTGGTCACATCTGTGGTCAGTCTGGTCACGATTGATGCCGACGAAAATTTATCGATGTTGGAAAACGCAAACGTCTGCACATTATCATACATATCCTGACGCAGATTTGCCGAAAATCCCACCGCTGCACGGGCTGCAACATGTGCCGCAAGCACCCCCGTCACCAACTGTAGAAAAGCAAACGCCAAAAGAACAATACCGTATTTCCATACTACTCCCATATTTCCCACATCAATACCGTAATCGATCAGCCTTGCCATACATAGCGGTATCAGGATTTCAAATACTACTTCCAATACCGACAGTAACACGGTCAAAACAGAGCCTTTTTTATGTTCACGCAGACTCCCCATTAATGTTTTTATCATCTTGTTCTCCTTTCAATGTAGCGTGCTACACTTTGTGTTAAAGTAAAAGCCGGAATCCCCGGCTTACTTATTCGAGGTTTTTATAAATAACAGTCAACATCCTTCTGAGTTGTTCAATATCTTCATCGGAAAGGGAATCAAGCATTTTTTTCTCATTTGCAAGAATATCCTGCTCCATATCCGCTCCCATCGCTTTTGCCTGTTCCGTCAGCTTCACAATTTTATTTCGCTTATCCGTCTCGTCGATCCATGTAACAACATGACCATTCTGTTCCATTCTGGAAACAATACCCACTACAGTAGGATGCGACACCTCCAAATAAATCTCTATTTCTTTTTGTGTTGCCATACCGCCTCTGCTATTCAGGAATGCAAGAACACGGCTTTGCGCCAAAGTAAGGTGATATCTTTTTAAATCTGCATCCGCTTTTACCTTTAGCTTATCATTGATATTTTTGATAAAATAACCGACATCTTTCTGTGGCATACGATCGCGCCTCCCATTTTCTGTAGCACGCTACATATTATAATCTCTACATCATTACCTGTCAAGCAATATTTCTCGTTCTCACCGTCGGAACATTTCTATATTCCGCTCCCATATTTATATACTAACCATTGATATCGGGTCTGATATCTGTTCTGATAATCTGTCCTAATAATTAATCCTGATATCTGTCCCCGGATCTATAATCTGTCCGCCCGAATATTCTTATATCCCTGTCCGAATACTTCACTGGCACTCGAAATGATCAAAAACGCTCCTGAATCTTCTTCTTTTACAATATCCACGACTCGCACGGACTGCTGCTTTCTGGTCACACACATGATGATCTGCTTATTATGCTCCGAATAAGCGCCCTCGCCCTCCAGATAAGTCACACCGACCTCTGCATCGGCGAGTAGACGCTTTGCAATTTCCTCCGGATGATCACTGATCACATAGATCAGACGTGCCTCGTCCTGACCGTATAAAATCGCATCCATCACCCGGGAATTAAGTAATACTGCCATACCCGCATATACCGCAATCGTCAGATTCCTAAACAGGAAACCGGAAGTGATCACAACCGTCATATCCAGCATCAAAAAAATCGTACCCGATTTCAAATAAGGGTATTTTCGTCTGAGAAGCTTCACCACAATGTCCATGCCGCCCGTTGTCGCACCCGCGCGAAATACCAGACCGATTCCGGTTCCGGTGCACAAGCTGCCAAGTAACGCAGCCACCAGAATATCATCGGTTAGAGGCGGCAGCAGTGTCAACAGATTGGTAAAAAACGAGGATAATACAGTTGCATAGACCGTCCCGAGCATCATCTTGCTGCCCAGCCGTATCCATCCGATAATCAGTAACGGAATATTGATGAGCAAAATCCATGTTCCTGTTGTGACCGGCGTCAGTTTATTCAGAATAATTGATATTCCGGAAACGCCGCCCGGTGCCAGATTGTTCGGATCCAACAGCAGACTGATCCCAGCCGAATATAAAAATGTTCCGATCGTGATTGTGATATATTTTTTCATTTTCTGTAGCATATCCATCATCCTCATCTGCTCATTGTTTGTATTTTCCCATGCTTATTTTTTACACTCTTTTGCTATTTATACAAAAGCGCCGAATCAGTCTTTGACGCCACTCCTGCCCTTAGTGTATCACTGATTTCTGCGAAGCGCAAACAGCAAAAGACTTCCGCCCGAAATACCAATTTAGTCTATGTGCCCGCCAAAATACATAAATTTGCTCGGCTCACGTTCCTAAGGCTGTCGCAAATTTATATATTTTGGCGGGCACATAGACTAAAACTTGCTTGGTTCTCGTTCCTAAGGCTGTCGCAAATTTATGTATTTTGGCGGGCACATAGACTAAAGTTTGCTAAATCATATCAACCGGCGTCTGACCGATCAAATATTGGTCCGCACCAGTTTGGGCTGATAGCCGCCCTTTTCCAGTGCTTTCATGATCTGTTCCTTGTGCTCCGTACCAAACGCCTCGATCGTAATACGAAGTTCCACCGCTGCGCTTCGGTTAATGGATACAAACTGATTATGCTCCAGCTTGATGACATTGCCGTTCTGTTGCGCGATCACTTGTGCAACGCGGCTTAATTCGCCCGGCTTGTCCGGCAACAATGTCGATACCGTAAAGATACGGTCTCTTAAAATCAATCCCTGCTGTACTACGGAGGACATGGTGATAACGTCCATATTTCCACCGCTTAAAATAGAAACGACTTTTTTTCCGGTAACATCCAGTTGCTTTAATGCAGCTACTGTCAGGAGTCCGGAATTTTCAACGACCATCTTATGATTTTCTACCATATCGAGGAATGCTACGACAAGATCCGCATCCTCAACGGTAATGATATCATCCAGATTTTTCTGTATGTACGGGAACAGTTTTACTCCCGGCGTCTTAACGGCAGTACCGTCTGCAATCGTGTTGACCTTAGGCAATGTAGTAACTTTTTTGTTTTTCAGGGAAACCTGCATGCAGTTTGCTCCGGCAGGTTCCACACCGATGACTTTGATCTTCGGGTTTAACAGTTTTGCCAGCGTAGATACACCTGTTGCCAGTCCGCCACCACCGATCGGAACAAGGATATAATCCACCGTCGGGAGCTCCTTTACGATTTCCATCGCAATCGTTCCCTGCCCGGTTGCAACCGCCAGATCATCAAACGGATGAATAAAAGTATAACCGTGCTCCTCTGCCAGTTCATATGCCTTTGCACACGCCTCGTCATAGACGTCACCATGCAGCACAACCTCTGCACCATAGCTCTTGGTACGGTTTACTTTAATGAGCGGTGTTGTAGTCGGCATAACGATCGTTGCCTTTACGCCAAAGCATTGTGCCGCATAAGCAACACCCTGTGCATGATTTCCAGCAGATGCCGTAATAATACCCTTCTGGCGCTCCTCCTCACTCAGCGTATTCATCTTATAATAAGCTCCGCGCACCTTATAGGCGCCAGTAAACTGCATATTCTCAGGCTTTAACCATACCTTGTTTCCGGTTTGATTGCTGTAAAAGCTACTGTAGATCAGCTTGGTCTCCAAAGTAACTTTCTTTACAACCTCAGATGCCTCCTCAAACCGTTCCAACGTGAGCATTTCCGCTTCCATTCCAATATCCTTCTTTCTGTCTGTATCTTGTGTTTTTGTAAAATATGAAGCTGTTTTGTAAGGCTTATTCTTACCTTAACCCCATGGGCATTTTCTGTCAATCGGATTTATCCGCATCAAATAATGCCTGTACAAATTCGGTCGGATTAAATTTCTGCAGATCATCCATTCCTTCGCCGACACCGATATATTTAACCGGAACCTGCAGCTCGGACTGGATTGCAACTGCAATACCGCCCTTTGCGGTTCCGTCCATCTTGGTCAGGATGATTCCCGTCAGTTCGGTGACATCCCCGAATTCCCTTGCCTGTACCAGCGCATTTTGACCGGTCGTACCGTCTAACACCACAAGACTTTCCCTGTGTGCATCGGGAAATTCCCGCTCGATAATCCGGTTCATTTTGCGAAGCTCCTCCATCAGGTTCTTCTTATTGTGAAGTCTTCCTGCGGTATCACAGATTAAGACATCCACATTCCTTGCCTTTGCCGCATTGACCGCATCAAAGATCACCGAAGCCGGGTCTGCGCCCTCTTTTCCACCGATCATCTCGACACCCGCTCTGTGGCACCACTCCGCGAGCTGTTCACCCGCAGCCGCACGGAACGTATCCGCAGCCGCAACCAGAACTTTTTTACCCTGTGCCTTTAAGCTTCCCGCAAGTTTTCCCACGGAAGTAGTCTTCCCGACACCGTTAACGCCTACGACCATAATGACAGACTGCTCTTTTTCAAAATCATACGCTGTTTCACCGACTTCCATCTGTG
>JBJFCE010000038.1:0-23725 GCA_051888775.1 Lachnospiraceae bacterium
AATCTTCATCCACGGGACAGTAGTTGCTAATACTGATTCGTGGGTGTTTTTTTATTCTTTTTTTGGAAAACA
This sequence comes from Lachnospiraceae bacterium, assembly GCA_051888775.1. Taxonomy (GTDB): domain Bacteria; phylum Bacillota; class Clostridia; order Lachnospirales; family Lachnospiraceae; genus JBJFCE01. The sequence continues at coordinate 73 of JBJFCE010000038.1, forward strand.
GTCTCTAAAAATCCCCACATTTACAGCGTGCCATAGAGCTATCTTACAGTCCGGAGGTAACTGATTATGGAAGAAAACAGACAAACAGTGAGTGTGTCGGAGACGGCAGAAGACAATTTTCAGAAAACAGCAAACCGAGTGTCCTTTCTCACGATTATAGGAAACGTAGTACTTGCTATCGTTAAGCTTCTGGCAGGAATCATCGCACATTCAAATGCGATGATCAGTGATGCGGTTCATTCTGCATCGGATGTGTTCAGTACGATTGTAGTGATCATCGGGATTAAGCTGGCATCCAAACAGGCGGATAAGGAACATCCTTATGGGCATGAGCGTCTGGAATGTGTGGCAGCGATTGTTCTGGCTATGGTTCTGTTTATTACAGGACTTGGAATCGGGATGGAAGCGTTGAAGAACATTTTGTCCGGTCATTACAATGATTTGCAGGTTCCGGGAACGTTAGCCTTGATTGCGGCAATTGTATCCATCATTTCTAAGGAAGCGATGTTCTGGTACACGAAGATCAATGCCAAAAGGATTGATTCCAGTGCATTGATGGCAGATGCATGGCATCATCGTTCCGATGCGTTTTCTTCTATCGGGGCATTGATTGGAATTGCAGGGGCAAGGTTGGGCTTTCCTGTAATGGATTCTGTTGCCAGCCTTGTGATCTTCGGATTTATTTTAAAAGCCGCATATGATATTTTTAGAGATGCGGTTGATAAAATGGTAGATCATTCCTGTGATGAAGCAACAGAGCAGCAGATTCACGCATGCGTAATGAAAAATGAGAATGTAAAAGGGATCGATTTGCTTCAGACGCGTATTTTCGGTAATAAAATCTATGTGGATATAGAAATTGCAGTAGACGGTTCTTATACGTTACAGCAGGCACATGAGATTGCGGAAGAAGTGCATCATGATATTGAGCAGCATTTTCCGAAAATTAAGCATATCATGGTTCATGTTAATCCGGCGGAAGCAGGCTGAAGCGCGGTAAGAAAGGAGCAGCTCCGAACAGATGGCTGACATTTGTTTGGAGCTGCTCTTTTGTCTGGCATAAAATGCAGGTTTTGCGGAATTCATGCTTTTTGTGGATTTTGTGCTTTTTTGCTTGCATGAAAAGTTTGTGTGTAGTATGATAGGTTAAGCGTGTATGATTGTATACAATTATCCAATAATTCAAAAGCAGAATCATATACCGAAAAGAATGAAATTAACGATTAGGATGGTGCAGTATGAAAGCTTACAAATCGATGACCAAAGCAGAGCTGGAGGCACTGAGAGCAGAGCTTACCAAACAGTTTGAGGATGCGAAAGCAAAGGGACTGAAGCTGGATATGTCCAGAGGAAAACCGACACCTGCGCAGCTGGATCTCAGTATGGACATGCTGGATGTGTTGACATCCGAAGATGAGATCAAGACGGAGGCAGGTCAGGATTGCAGAAACTACGGTATACTGGATGGTATTCCGGAAGCAAAGAAATTGCTCGGAGAGATGATGGGAGTTGATGCTGATCATGTGATTGTATGCGGTAATGCAAGTCTGACGATTATGTATGATACCGTTTCCCGTTCCATGACCCACGGTGTATGCGGAAGCATGCCGTGGATGAAACAGGATCATGTTAAGTTCTTGTGTCCGGCACCGGGGTATGACAGACATTTCAAGATTACGGAAAATTTCGGCATTGAGATGATTACGATTCCGATGACACCGCAGGGACCGGATATGGATATGGTAGAGCAGTATGTGAATTCTGATCCGGCAGTGAAGGGAATCTGGTGTGTACCGAAGTATTCTAATCCGCAGGGGTATTCCTATTCCGATGATACTGTCAGACGCTTTGCAGCATTAAAGCCGGCAGCAGAGGATTTCCGAATTTACTGGGACAATGCCTATGCCATCCATCATTTATATGAAGAAAGCGAGCGTCAGGATCAGATCCTGAATATTTTTGAAGAGTGTGAGAAATTCGGAAATTCCGATATGGTATTTGAATTTGCATCAACTTCTAAGGTGACTTTCGCGGGAGCCGGAATTGCAGGAGTGGCAGCTTCTGAAAAGAATCTTGCATGGATCAGAAAGACGATGACGATCCAGACAATCGGATATGATAAGATCAATCAGCTGCGTCATGTCAAATACTTTAAAAATATTGAAAATATGAATGCACATATGATGAAGCATGCAGCTTTAATGCGTCCGAAATTTGAAGCGGTGCTTGAAGTGCTTGACAGAGAACTGGATGGTCTGGAAATCGGAAGTTATACAAGACCGAACGGTGGATATTTTATCTCATTTGATGCCATGGAGGGGTGTGCCAAGGCAATCGTTGCCAAGTGTAAGGAGGCAGGAGTGGTATTGACCGGAGCTGGCGCTACGTATCCGTATGGTGTGGATCCCAAAGACAGCAACATCAGAATTGCACCTTCCTTCCCGACACCGGAAGAAATGGCAGCAGCAACAGATCTGTTTGTATTGTGTGTAAAGCTTGTCAGTGTGGAGAAACTGTTGAGTGCCTGACAGGTACTGAACAAGAGAACGGATGCATGGAACGATTCAGATGGAGGATATCATGGAGAAAGAATTTAAACGTTTGGAACGTCGTCTGGTGCAGAAGGGCTCTATTCTCAATTATTACAGGGATACGATCGCAGTACCAAACGGAAATATTGTGGAGTGGGATTTTATCGGTCATCAGGGAGCAGCAGCGGTTGTTCCGGTTACCGATGACGGAAAACTTTTGATGGTGCGTCAGTATCGTAATGCATTGGACCGTTACACGTTAGAGATTCCGGCAGGAGGTCTGAACGGTCCCGATGAACCTACCAAACTGGCTGCCGCAAGAGAACTGGAGGAAGAAACCGGATATCGGAGTGATGATCTGGAACTTTTGATCAGTATTCATACGACGGTTGCTTTCTGCAATGAAAAGATCGATATCTATGTTGCCAGAAATTTGCAGCCGTCTCATCAGCATTTGGACGAAGATGAGTATATTGAAGTGAAGGCGATGGAGATTTCGGAGCTGGAGCAGATGATCTATCAATGTCAGATCATGGATTCTAAAACAGTATCTGCGATTTTAGCCTATAAAAATAAGTATTGTTAATCGGGGTGCCGGCATATATTGTAGTAAACATGTTGTCGGGAGCGTTGGTTTGCGAATAGGAGACAGGGGATTCCATCCGGCATTTGTCAGGTGGATCCCTTTTTTTATAGGATTTCTGATCGGTGTTTTGTTTGTCATTGTGTTTGGCAGGCAGTTCATCACAAAGCAGGAATTATGGGGGATCGGTTCCTTTTCCAATATCCGGTATTTATCCGTAAAAAAAGAAAGTCTGTTTTTATATGTTCTGGAAATCCGGTGGAGAGTTGTATTGTTGATGATCTTTTTAGCGGTTACGATGCTTGGCAGACTGGTTCGGATCATATGTACCGCATGGTATGGCTTTTGTTTCGGAACGATGCTGATGGCTGCCAGTATGGTATATCATATGAAGGGTATCCTGTTGGTGCTTTCAGGGCTGTTTCCGCAGATGCTTTTGTATGTACCGGCGTATGTTCTGTTGTGCAGTATCAGCAGACAACTGTATGAATGCACTTCTGAGCATAGAACGGACATTTCCGTAAAAGAACTGGGAAGCAGACTGCTTGTGCTGATCGCACTTGTTATGGCAGGATGTCTGCTGGAAAGCTATGTAAATCCGGTATTGATGACAAAACTATTAAAAAAGTTTTAAGAAGAAAAAAGACAATGGCGCAATATATGGTAGACATAAATATATCTTATTTCGATATCTTGTATATTCGTCAAAATGTCTTAAAAACCCTTGAAAAAAGGGCAAAAATAGCAATTGCTTTTCGGAAAATTTCTGCTTATAATGAAGTCTAGATGTCGATTTGATTGACATAATTCTTAGTGGGGATGGCAACACGGAAGCAATGCAGAAGCAGATTGATTCATTCATTACATATTTGCATAATGTGAAGAAAACCTCCAACAATACAGAGCTTTCTTATAAGAGGGATCTGGCAAAGGTGGAGCGTTATCTTTCTGCCCATAATATTATGGATGTGACGGAGATTTCTGCTGACATGCTGGAGGAATATGTTGCGTCTTTGGAAGAACAGAAGTTTGCACCGGCGAGTATTTCCCGCAATGTTGCTTCTATCAAAGCCTTTTTTCATTATCTGTTTAAAGAAGGGATCATCGAAGAAGATGTATCGGAAGGGTTAAAGGCACCTAAGATTGAAAAGAAGATGCCGGAGATCATGTCGATGGAGGAAGTGGTAAGGCTGTTGGAACAGCCAAACGGAAACACTCCGAAGGAAATACGCGATAAAGCGATGCTGGAATTACTGTATGCAACCGGGATCCGTGTAACGGAGCTGATTACATTAAAATTATCCGATATCAATTTTTCCATGAATTTTATTGTGTGCAGAGATCGCAATAAGGAACGTGTCATTCCTTACGGCAATGCAGCAAAAGAGGCGTTGTCACGTTATCTGAAAGAGAGCCGTGATGCGTTGCTGGAGGATAGGAATTCCGATATTCTGTTTGTAAATTGTTCCGGACTGCCGATGAGCAGACAGGGATTCTGGAAGTTGATTAAATATTATACGAAAAAGGCCGGTATTACTGCGGACATTACACCGCATACCCTGCGTCATTCCTTTGCGGCGCATCTGGTAGAAAACGGTGCCGATCTGCGAAGTGTACAGGAGATGCTTGGGCATTCCGATATTTCCACAACGCAGATTTATGCAAATATCAATCATAAGCATCTTCGTGAGGTTTATAATAAAGCACATCCGAGAGGATAACAAAGCTACGAAACAGAATATAGAATGGATCTGCCGTTGAATGCGGCAGGATCACGATAAGAAAAAGAGGGTACTTCAAAGGTGACAGTTCAGACTTTTGGAGTACCCTCTTTGCAAATTCTTTTCATTGGTTACAGAGAATCCGCGATATCATAGATCAGTTTTTCGGATTCAGCCCATCCGAGGCAGGGATCTGTAATGGATTTACCGTAGACGCCGTCACCGATTTTCTGACAGCCGGGTTCTATGTAGCTTTCGACCATGACACCTTTGACAAGCGTGCGGATATCCGGATTGAGGCGGCGGCTGTGCAGAACCTCTTTGACAATGCGGATCTGCTGTTCGTATTTCTTGCCGGAATTATTATGATTAGAGTCGATAATGCATGCCGGATTTAAAAGATCGCGCTCATGATACATCTCGATCAGCCGGCTCAGATCTTCGTAATGGTAGTTTGGTGTGCTGTTACCGTTTTTGCTGACGGAACCGCGCAGTACCGTATGGGCAAGCGGATTGCCGGTTGTAGAAACCTCATAGCCGCGGTAGATAAAGGAATGCGGCTGCTGTGCTGCGTATACGGAATTCAGCATAACGCTGAAATCACCGCTGGTAGGATTCTTCATTCCGGATGCAACGTCAAAGCCGCTGACGGTCAGACGATGCTGCTGATCCTCGACGCTTCTGGCACCGATGGCCACATAGGAAAGAATATCTTCGACGTATCCCCAGTTTTCGGGATACAGCATTTCGTCCGCAGGAGTCAGACCGGATTCGGTAATGGCACGGATATGCATCTTTCTCATGGCGATCAGTCCCTGAAGAAAGTCTTCTTTTTTCTCCGGATCGGGCTGGCTGGCGATGCCTTTATAGCCGTCGCCCGTGGTTCGCGGTTTATTGGTATAGATTCTCGGGATCAGTACCAGTTTATCCTTTACCTTGTCATTGACTTTGGCAAGGCGGCTGATATAATCACAGACAGAATCTTCGTTATCGGCGGAACAAGGTCCGATGATGACAAGAAATTTGTCGGATTTTCCGGTGATGCAGTCGGAGATTTCCTGATCACGTTCTTTCTTTAAAACACGTAATTGAGCAGGAAGCGGATATTCCTCACGAATCTGCTCCGGGGTCGGTAATTGCTTGGTAAATATGAAACTCATAATGGCTCCTATCTGATAAATGATGATAATATAAAACAGTTTTTTGCAAAACACTGTCATTATAGTATAAAAATAGGTATCCTGCAAGATTTTCGAAAGAAATGATAGTCATTATTGATTTTGCAATATCCGAGTGGTAAAATAGTACCAGATAGATAATAAAAATGACCATATTAATATAGTGATATAGTAATACAGTATAAAGAGGGTGCGGCTTATGAAAAATACGATTGCCGTGTGTATTGCACGGATGGATGAAAATTTTCAGACGGACGCTTTAAAATCCATTTGCAAAAGGGCGAACGAGTGTGGTCTTTCCATACAGGTATATAATGTATTTGAGGAATTGGCAGAGAGGGATCTGTATGATAAGGGAGAAGAAAGTATCTTCGACCTGATCAATTATGACCGCCTTTGTGGGATCATTTTGTTTTATGAGAAGATCAAGGATAATGATTTGAACCGGAGACTGATTGAAGAAGGTAAAGCACATGGACTGCCGGTTGTGTGTGTAGACCGGTATGTGGAAGAGTGTTATAGTATCACTTTTGATTATGCAAATTCCTTTGAAAAGATTGTGCGGCATTTGATAGAGGTTCATCATTGTAAAACCTTTTTTATGATGGCGGGATTTCGGAACAATACCTTTTCAGATGAACGGATTGATGCAGTACGTCGGGTGCTGGGAGAGTATGGCATGCGACTGACTGCAGACGATATCGGGTACGGTGATTTCTGGACGGATCCATGTCGAAAGGTGATGAAAGAATTCTTAAACAGCGGCAGACCGTTACCGGATGCGTTTATTGCCGCAAATGACACGATGGCGATTACAATCTGTAACGAGCTTGAGAGCGCGGGCTATCATGTGCCGCAGGATACGATTGTAACGGGATTTGACGGTATTGAAATGGAACGATATGTTGTACCGCGTCTGACAACTGCCCAGCAGAATATTGAATTAAGCGGTGAAACGGCAGTGGATATCATTGAACGTATCAGAAATGGTGAAATGAATGTGCCGAAGCATCATATGATTCCGTTTGCAATCCGATATGCACAGTCCTGTGGCTGTCAGCCGATTGTATATAACAGTGTTTCTCAACAGATCAATGATCTGTATAACAATCTGACTGACTTCCGTCAGTTCAGCAAGTTCATGTACGAAATGATCATTGATATGACGAGTAAGAAGACCATTGGTAATATGATCCGATATCTGGAAAAATATATTCCCTATTTGACAGGATATCATCATATCTATGTGTGTGTACATAAGCTGCTGTTGGCAGATGATGAGGAAATGATGAATCGGTTGGAGCAGAATCATCGAATCGCCAATACACCGGATATGGCGCAGAAGGATATGGTGGTACTTTGCGAGTGGCATGAGGATCGGGGATTCAGTGTACCGTTAACAAGGTTTGGCTATGAGGAACAGCTTCCCGATTATGAGAATGTCATCAAGGATATGCAGCATGCGATTTTTGTACCATTACATATGCAGGATACTGTATTCGGATATATGGCTTTTGATATGGAGCCGGAGAGCAATGATTATTATAAGATTAATAATATTGCAATGAATCTCGGACATTGCATGGATTCTGTAAGACAGCAGTTAAAAACGCGTAAGATGAATGATAAGCTGCGTCAGGCAAATGATAAGCTGGAGGACCTGTATATTCGTGATCCGCTGACCGGAATTTATAACCGCAGAGGCTTTTATCAGGAATTAAACCGCAGACTGAAAAAATATGCGTATGGCTGGTTACTGATGGTATCTGTCGATCTGGATGGCCTGAAGCAGATCAATGACGGATACGGACACAGTGAGGGTGATTTTGCAATCAAGACAGTCGGGAAAGCAATCGCAAGCTGTTCGGAGGAATGCGGAGTATGTGCAAGATTCGGCGGAGATGAGTTTGCGGCTGCACTGTTCTTTCATGAATATGAGGAGTCTGTGGAGCAGACCTTTAAGCAGAAGCTGGAAGAATATCTGGAAAAGGCAAATGAGAAGGAGAAGAAGCCTTATCGGATTGCAGCAAGCTGCGGAACGAAGCTGGGGATGATCGATCATGATCTGGATCTGGATGCACTGTTAAAGGATGCAGACAACAAGATGTATATTTCCAAGGACCAGCACCACAGCAGGCTGCGTGAAAAATCAAGAAATCAAGGGTGATGAAGCAGAGAGGTTCATCACCCTTTTTTATGATGCAGGCATAAAAAACCGGCAGGAGCGGTATGACGGCTCATATTGTGTAATTCGCGCCATACCATGACATAGTTTAGAACGGCGGCGGTAAGCTGGCTGGCAAGCAGTCCGTATAGGTAGCCCCTGATACCGAGGACGGGGATCAGAAAATGAACAAACAGAAGACGGATCAGAAGGGAGCCGGTATTGATAAAAAAGCTGATACCGGTTTTTCCGAGACCGTGCAGGATGCTGGACATCGTGGTTGCCAGATAGAGAAACGGGCAGAGAAAACTGAGTATCATAATGAATTTTCCGGCGAGTTCGTTGTGAAATACGATTCTGCCGACAGGCATTCCGATGCATAGGAAGAGAATACAGCAGGCCAGACCGAAAAGCAGACTGAAAAAAGCGGTCTTTTGTGTGGCACGGCGTATTTTTCCGAAATCAATATTTTCCTGTGCTTCCGATATGACGGGTAAAAGCAGGACGGAGAAAGAATTGGTCAGTGTGGAAGGAAACAGGATGAAGGGAAGTGCCATTCCGGTTAAAATACCGTAGATGCTGAGAGCATCGGTATAGGCCAGACCGAAGGCTGTCAGACGCAGCGGAATCAGCACGGCTTCCACGCTGGCGAGAAAATTGATCACAATACGGCTTGCGGAAAGCGGAGCAGCCATTTTTACGATTTTGGATACGGAGAAGAACAGCGTATCCGGTGTGTGACTGTTAGGTGTTGGCAGATATTTACCGAAACGGGCGAACATAAAAACAGTACACAAAAGTGAGGAAGCAATCTCACCGGCAAGAAGACCGAATACGGCACAGGAAATATGCAGTTCATAACCGTTTTCGATGCAATGACGGTATAAAAGAAAAACTGTCAGTACACGGACAATCTGCTCAAACAGTTGGGAGAAGGCGGGAAGTCCTGTTTTACGGATGCCATAATAGTAGCCGTTGATGCAGGAGTGAAGAGATGCAAACGGTACAGACAGAGCGACGATCCGGATCAACGGGGCGGTTCTTTCTTCATGAAGCAGGGATACGGCAATAAATTCTGCGTTTGAAAGAAGGAAAAACATGCAAAGCGTGGAAAGTGTCAGGGAGAGCAGCAGTCCTGACAGCAGAACCTTAAGGGAGTGCCGGTAGTTGTGCGTGGAGGTTTCGTTTGCCACGTATTTGGAGATGGAGGTCTGGATGCCTGCGGCACACAGAGAAAAAGTCAGTGCCAGTACCGGATTGACCAGCTGGTAGATTCCCATGCCTTCCGCACCGAAGGTACGCGAAAGAAAGATCCGATAGAAAAAACCGATGAATCTGGTGGCAAAGCCGGTAAGAGTAAGTAAGAGAGTTCCTTTTAATAAAAGCTTGTTCATAAGAATATCCCGATGTATTATGGATAATATATGATGAAATTCGGGTTAGCAGAACCAAGAAGGGAAGAACTGCGTAAGACAGCAGCATTTCCTGTAAGGAGAATGGATGAAAAAGGTAGTGGTCGGACTTTCCGGAGGCGTGGATTCCTCCGTGGCGGCATATTTGCTAAAAAAGCAGGGCTATGAGGTGCTCGGCGTAACCATGTGCGTGCTTCCAAAGGAGCATTGTGAGATAGAGAATGCCATGGTACGCGATGCAGAGGCGGTGGCAAAGCAACTTGGCATTGCTTATGAAGCGGTAGATTATAGGGAACAGTTTCAAAAATATGTGATAGATTATTTTACTTCGGAATACAGGCTTGGCAGGACGCCGAATCCCTGTGTGATGTGTAACCGCTACGTAAAATGGGAAGCGATACTCACATACGGGGAAAAACACGGTGCGGATCTGATCGCAACCGGACATTATGCTCGGATCGGCAGGCTGCCTAACGGACGGTTCAGTGTGTGTAACAGTGTAACGGCACAGAAGGATCAGACCTACGTATTGTTTCAGTTGACGCAGGAGCAGCTTTCAAGGACGCTGATGCCGGTCGGAGATTATACCAAAGAAGAAATACGCACGATCGCAAAAGAGGTAGGGATTCCTGTTGCGGACAAGAAAGACAGTCAGGAGATCTGCTTTATTCCGGATCATGATTATGCGGGATTTATCGGACATAAAGAGGCTGCCGGACAGCGGATAGCTGCGGACGCACAGAACGTGCCGGAAAATGACGGGTGCGACTGCCCCGGTAATTTTGTAACAAAAGACGGACAGATCCTCGGACAGCACAAGGGAATCATTCATTATACAATCGGGCAGCGGAAAGGGCTCGGTATCGCATTCGGAAAGCCGATGTTTGTCACACAGATCCGCCCGGAGACCAACGAGGTCGTGATCGGAGAGCATGAAGATCTGATGGTGAGGGAACTGTACTGTGATCATGTGAATTTTATGGCGTTGGAAGAACCAAAGCCCGGAGAATCCTTTGAAACAATCGGAAAGATCCGGTATGCCCATCAGGGAACACCGGCGAAGATCACAAGGTTGGAAGACGGCAGATTAAAAGCTGAATTTTCACAGCCGGTCAGGGCAGTAACACCCGGACAGGCAGCCGTATTCTATATCGGAGAATACATTGCCTGCGGAGGCATCATCATCTGAAAGCCGCGTTACATCCAAAAAGAACGAAACTGCCGCCTGACCCCGGTATCCCGTCCGTCCGCAGAAAAACCAAATCAATTTGCGACAGCCTTAGGAACGTGAGCCGAGCAAATTCATTTGTTTTTTCTGCGGACGGACGGGATACCGGGGTCAGGCGGCAGTTCTGTTCTTTTTTGAATGTTACAGCTTTTTGTATTCCGGAATGCGGTATTGAAATACGGTGTAGTATTTAAAGCCACATGCAGTCAGAATATCGGAAGCTTTGTCAAAGTGAGCTGCGACATCTTTCGGACTGTGTGCATCGGAGCCGACTGTGATGATCTCCCCGCCAAGCTCGCGGTAGCGGCGGATAATATCACAGCAGGGATTCGGTTCGGACAGTCCCTCCCTAAAAGCACCGGTATTCAGCTCAATGCCTTTTTCGTTCTCGATCAGCGTGGTCAGGATCTCGTCAAGAATATCGGCATATTTGGCATAGCCGTAATTGTCAGCTTTGTTCGGACCATAGCGCACGACATAATCGAGATGCCCGTATACATCGAAATTGGAGAACTTCTTAATGTTGGCGAGAACGGATTCAAAATATTCGCGGTAAGCACTTTCTTCACTGCGTCCCTCATAAAAGGAAGGGTAATAGGGATCGCGTCCGTTTACAACATGGCTTGAGCCGATAACAAAATCCCAGTCGTAATCACGGATAAGCCGTGCATTTTTGCCGAACAGGTGCGGCTGCAAACCGAGTTCTAAGCCAAAACGGACTGCGAGCTTGTTCTCGTAGCGTTCTTTATATTTGATCAGATCAAACAGATAGGAATCCGGATTTAATATAAAAGTATCTTCCGGGCAATCCTCATTTGCAGGAAAGTCATAATCCATATGCTCGGTAAAGCACATATGGGTCAGACCTTTGTCGATTCCTTTTAAGATCATATCCTCCATGGAGGCATCGGAATCGCCCGAATGTGAGGAATGAAGATGAAAATCAGCAGTAACAGGCATAAAATACTCCTTTCAGGGAAAAATTTGACATAGGCGATTGGGAAACTCTGTCTGTGGGATGGGACCGGTGCTTATAGACCTGTCGGTAGCAGGCACGCTTTCGCTACACCTCGTCCGTAACGGTACATAAGGCACCAAAATACGGTGCCTAAGTACCGACGGACTCCCAGTGCCTGCTACCGACAGGTCTATAAGCACCGGTCCCATCCCGCAGACAGAGTTTTGCAATCTACTAAAAATTTGACAAGAAAAAGGTCTTGTATCTATATAGAAGATAGCATAATTACCATGTTTTTTCAATTTATAAAGATTTTTCATTTAAAGTCTTGAATTTTACAAACAGATTAGGTAAAATAATCGTGCTGATAAAATTTTGACAATCCTAACAGATTGCAAAATAATATAAAATCATTCAATTTTAGGAGGAAACTAAAATGGCAGTAAGAGTAGCAATCAATGGTTTTGGCCGTATTGGTCGTCTTGCATTCAGACAGATGTTTGATGCAGAAGGTTATGAAGTAGTAGCAATCAACGACTTAACAAGTCCTGAGATGCTTGCACACTTATTAAAGTATGATACAGCACAGGGCAGATACAAATATGCTGACAGCGTATCCTACGGTGAGGATTCCATCACAGTAAACGGAAAGACCATTACCATTTACAAAGAAGCTGATGCTAAGAATCTTCCTTGGGGAGAGTTAAAGGTAGACGTTGTTCTTGAGTGTACAGGCTTCTATACATCCAAGGAAAAAGCAAGCGCACATATCGCAGCAGGCGCTCGTAAGGTTGTTATTTCCGCACCTGCAGGAAATGACCTTCCTACCATCGTTTATAACGTAAACCACAAGACCTTAAAGCCGGAAGATACTGTTATTTCCGCAGCTTCCTGTACAACAAACTGCTTAGCTCCTATGGCTAAGGCTCTGAACGATCTTGCTCCTATCATGAGCGGTATCATGACAACTGTTCATGCTTACACAGGTGATCAGATGATCCTTGACGGACCTCAGAGAAAGGGCGATAAGAGAAGAAGCCGTGCAGGCGCTCAGAACATCGTTCCGAACTCCACAGGTGCTGCTAAGGCAATCGGTCTTGTAATTCCTGAACTGAACGGCAAGCTGATCGGTTCTGCACAGCGTGTACCGACCCCTACAGGTTCTACAACAATCCTTGTTGCAGTTGTTAAGGGACAGGTTACCAAGGAGCAGATCAACGATGCTATGAAGGCTGCTGCTACAGAGTCCTTCGGATACAACACTGATGAAATCGTATCTTCCGATATCATCGGAAGCACCTATGGTTCTATCTTCGATGCAACACAGACCATGGTAGCTCCTATGGAAGACGGAAATACTCAGGTACAGGTTGTTTCCTGGTATGACAATGAGAACTCTTACACAAGCCAGATGGTAAGAACAATCAAATACTTCTCTGAGTTAGCATAATTCAGTAGTAAAGACCTTAAGGGTCCGGTCTTATGGACCGGACCTTTTTTCAATCCAATATAAAGAATCGGAGGAATAATCAATCATGGGATTAAATAAGAAATCAGTTGATGATATCAACGTGAATGGCAAGCGCGTGCTTGTAAGATGTGACTTTAACGTACCGTTAAAGAACGGAGAGATCACGGATGAGACACGTATCGTTGCAGCACTTCCTACAATTAAGAAATTATTGGCTGACGGCGGCAAGGTAATTCTTTGCTCCCACCTTGGCAAGGTAAAAAACGGCCCCAATGAGGGTGAGTCCCTTGCACCTGTTGCAAAGAGACTGTCCGAGAAGCTGGGCAAGGAAGTAACATTTGTTGCTGATTATAACGTAACCGGCGCTGATGCAACTGCAGCAGTAGCAGCAATGAAAGAAGGAGATGTTGTTCTTCTTCAGAATACCCGTTTCCGTGGCGCAGAAGAGACCAAGAACGGCGAGCAGTTCAGCAAAGAGCTGGCTGATCTGTGTGATGTTTATGTATGTGATGCATTCGGTTCTTCTCACAGAGCACATGCTTCCGTTGCAGGTGTTACCGATGTTGTTCGTGCAAAAGGCGGCGAGTGTGCAGTCGGTTATTTAATGCAGAAGGAAATCGACTTCCTCGGAAATGCAGTTGAGAACCCGGTAAGACCTTTCGTAGCAATCCTTGGCGGTGCAAAGGTAGCTGATAAGTTAAACGTTATCAATAACCTGCTTGAGAAATGTGATACCCTCATTATCGGTGGCGGTATGGCATTCACCTTCTTAAAGGCAAAAGGATATGAGATCGGTAAGTCCTTAGTAGATGATGAGAAGATTGATTATTGTAAAGAAATGATGGCAAAGGCTGAGAAGCTTGGCAAGAAGTTACTGCTTCCGGTAGATACCACAATCGCAGCAGGATTCCCTGATCCGATCGACGGACCGATCGAGGTTTCCTATGTAGATGCAGATAAGATCCCGGCAGATATGGAAGGGCTTGATATCGGACCTAAGACTCAGGAACTGTTTGCTGATGCTGTAAAATCCGCAAAGACCGTTGTTTGGAACGGACCGATGGGTGTATTCGAGAACCCGACACTTGCAAAAGGTACGATTGCAGTTGCAAAATCCCTTGCTGAGACAGATGCTACAACCATTATCGGTGGCGGTGATTCTGCAGCAGCTGTTAACCAGTTAGGTTTTGCAGATAAGATGAGCCACATTTCCACAGGTGGCGGTGCATCCCTTGAGTTCCTGGAAGGAAAGGCACTTCCCGGAGTTATGGCAGCAGATGACAAATAACATGAGCAGAGCTCATGTTATTAAGAGAATTGCCGCAGGCAATTCTCTGTGAGGCGGAAAGCGCTATGTATGCAAATCGAGCATATTGGCTGCTTATGGATTTTTTATACAGCAGCCAATTTGCTTTGCAATGAACAGATAATCAATGAAGGAGAAAATAACAATGGCAAGAAGAAAAATTGTAGCCGGCAACTGGAAGATGAACATGACTCCGAGCCAGGCTGTTGCATTATGTGCAGAATTAAAGGATCTTGTAAAATCCGATGATGTAGATGTTGTATACTGTGTACCTGCAATCGACATCGTTCCTGTTGTAGAAGCAGTAAAGGGAACCAATGTAGAGGTTGGTGCAGAGAATATGTACTTTGAAGAGAAGGGTGCTTACACCGGAGAAATTTCCGCAGCAATGTTAGTGGATGCAGGTGTGAAGTACGTGATCATCGGACATTCCGAGAGACGTGATTACTTCAAAGAGTGTGACTGCTTATTAAATAAGAAAGTAAAGAAGGCTTTTGAAGCAGGTCTTACTCCGATCCTGTGCTGCGGCGAGACTCTGGAGCAGAGAGAAATGGGTGTTACCATGGATTGGATCCGTCTTCAGATCAAGTCTGATCTTGTCGGAATCACAGCAGATCAGGTAAAGAGCATGGTAATCGCATACGAGCCGATCTGGGCAATCGGAACCGGCAAGACTGCTACAACCGAGCAGGCTGAAGAAGTATGTAAGGGAATCCGTGAGTGCATCGCAGAGATGTATGATGCAGCAACCGCTGATGCAGTTCGCATTCAGTACGGCGGATCTGTAAATGCTGCAAATGCAGCAGAGCTGTTCGCACAGCCGGATATCGACGGCGGTCTTGTAGGCGGTGCTTCCTTAAAGGCAGATTTCGGTAAGATCGTTAACTACAAATAATCAAGAAAAGTTGAACACTTTTCACAGAATTCGAGGTTGAAAAACCTAGTAAACAAGGGCGTCTTTTGGTGGCTTCCACTAATTGACGCCCTTTTTGTTGTATTTTATAATGTTACAAGTATCACCTATAAGAATTTGTTATAATTTTTGGAGATGAAGGGTCAGGTGATTGCTGCACAGCTTCCTTTTGCAGACATCACAGCTGTAGGAAAATAACAGATTGTGGCGTGGTCTTTTTGAAAAAGGCTGCGCTTTTTTTGTATTTTAACAATTCGTAAACAAACATATGGTACAATGAAACAAAATAATCGGGAGAATTAGTGATGTTCAAAATTTTAGTTGTAGAAGATGATAAAGAACTGAATAAGACCGTGTGTTTATATCTGAATCAGAGAGGATATGAGGCAGTGGGGGTGCTAAATGCCAATGATGCTTATAATGAAATGTACGGCAATAGATTTGAGCTGATCATATCCGATATTATGATGCCGGGAATTGACGGATACGAGTTTGCAAAGACGGTGAGAGAACTGGATAAGGAGATACCGATTTTGTTTATGACGGCAAGAGATGACTTTGAATCCAAGCGGAAAGGATTTCATGCCGGTATAGATGATTATATGATCAAACCGATCATATTGGAGGAACTGTTGCTCCATGTGGAAGCTTTGCTTCGCAGGGCAAAGATTGCAGCGAACAGAAAAATCGAGATCGGCAGTCTGTGTATGGATGCGGAAGAACATACGGCATATGTGAACGGGGAAGAGGTCCCATTGACCGTACGGGAATTTAATCTGTTATATAAGCTGTTATCTTACCCGAAGAAGACATTTACGAGAACACAGCTGATGGATGAATTCTGGGATGCGGATTCCATGTCCGGTTCCAGAGTCGTGGATGTGTATATGACCAAGCTTCGGGATAAATTTTCAAAATGTACGGATTTTGAGATCGTGACAGTGCACGGGCTCGGATATAAGGCGGTAATCAAATGAAAAAAGTGCTTCATGGAATCAGAATATTTTTTGTGTTTTTTATTATGATGGCATTCGTTGTGACGTGCAATTTTTATCTGTTTCTGGATGGTGCCAATATGACGGAGCAGGAGATCCGCAAGGCGGCACCGATCACGTTTGCAAATGTCATATTACTTACGCTTGCTTTCTGCATCATGGATCAGGTAAGGCGCTATTTTCAGGTGACCAAGCCTGTGAGAAGGATCCGGGAGGGAATGAATAAAATGATTGCCGGAGATTTTCAGACACGGATCGGTTATATCAAAGGAGAAAACAGCGGGAATGGATATGATGCCATTATTAAAGGATTAAATGAAATGGCAGAAGAATTGTCCGGTGTGGAGACACTTCGGACAGATTTTATTTCCAATGTATCGCATGAGATCAAAACACCGCTGGCCGTTATTCAGAATTATGCTGCAATGCTAAAAAGTGAAGAGCTGTCCAAGGAGCAGCGGATATTGTATGCAGAGGCGATTACAGGACAGACACAGAAACTTTCCGGGCTGATTACCAATATTTTGAAACTGAACCGTTTGGAGAATCAACAGATTTTTCCGCAAAAGCATCCTTATAATCTGACAGAGCAGATATGTGAGT
This sequence comes from Lachnospiraceae bacterium, assembly GCA_051888775.1. Lineage (GTDB taxonomy): Bacteria > Bacillota > Clostridia > Lachnospirales > Lachnospiraceae > JBJFCE01. The sequence continues at coordinate 17,136 of JBJFCE010000038.1, forward strand.
GCTTATTGCTGTTTGAAAATGCATGGGAAGAAAAGCATCTGGAGATTAAGACAGAGCTCTGTGAGGATGTCATGATTTGTCAGGATGCAGAGCTGCTTCGGATCGTCTGGAATAATCTGCTTTCCAATGCGGTGAAGTTTAACAAAGAAAACGGAAGTATTACAGTCAGTTTGAAGCAGGAAGAAGACGGAATTCTTGTGACAGTGAGTGATACAGGGTGTGGTATCAGCCGGGAGGTCGGCAGGCATATGTTTGAAAAATTTTATCAGGGTGATACCTCCCATGCATCGCAAGGAAATGGTCTTGGAATGGCGTTGGTAAAAAGAGTGATCGATATTGTCGGCGGAGATATCCGGGTGCAGAGTGCCGTTGGAGAGGGCACAAGCATCACTGTCCGCCTGAAGGAGGAGTAATGCAGATATGTGGAAAAGACGACTGGAAAAGATAGTGAATCCGCATATAGCTGTAGTAATACTGTCAGTTGTTATCGGTGTACCTCTGCTATGCTATTCTCTGGGGTATCCGGAAGCCAATATAGTGGTCTCTTACATTAGTTATGCAGTATCGGCATATGCATTGATCGTTGTGATATGGAAAATGCCTCCGCTGATCAGGAGAATACGCAAAGGACTGTATGCGAATCCGTACAGCAGACGTTATCTGTCGGAACGGGAATGGAGAGCCAGAATTTCTCTGTATGTGGGATGTGGGATCAACGTTTTGTATGCAGTGTTTAAGTTTGGAACGGGAATATGGTATCATTCCGTCTGGCTCGGTGCTGTGGCTGTTTATTATATGCTTCTGAGTCTGATCCGGTTCGGACTGCTGAGAAAAGAGCGGTACAGACTCGGGCTGCCGCAGGAAGAACGGCAACTGTTAGAGGAGTGGCGTACCTATCGGAATTGCGGATACTTTATGCTGCTGTTACAGCTGGTGATCACTTATATGGTGATACAGCTGATATGGGAAAACAAGACCTATTATTATCCGGGTATGCTGATCTATGTATCTGCAGCATATACATTTTATTGCTTTATCACAGCAATCATGAACATGGTCAGATTTCACAGGATGGAGCAGCCTGTCTTATCGGCAGCAAAGATGCTTTCTTTTGCATGTGCGGTCATGTCGGTTTTGGCACTGCAAACGGCTATGCTTACACAATTCAGTGAAGGGCAGGAACGGTTTGTGCAGATGATGAACAGTATCACAGGCGGATGTGTATGTGTTGTGGAATTTATGATTGCGTTATTTATGATACGGAGAGCCAATCACGAAATCAGAGTGAGGAAAACAGATAATGGAGAAGAATAAAAGAGAAGAAAATTATCAAAGAGAAAAATACAATCAGAAAGAAAAATTTGATCAGAAAGAAGAACAGGTTTTTGAATATCTTTATTCGGCAAAACAGAAGGCAGAAATCGAATCTATCAAGAAAAAGTATTTACCGAGTGAGGATAAGCTAGAAGAGCTGAAAAAACTGGATCGGAGCGTGGAGAGAAAGGGAACGACGACGGCTCTGGTGCTTGGAATTGCCGGAACTTTATTACTTGGAATCGGAATGAGTCTTACGATGGTATTCGCAGAGTCCTATTTTGTTGCGGGAATTTTGATCGGTATCTGCGGGATTGGGCTGATCACAGCGGCATATCCGGTATACCGCTATACCGCGAAAAAACAGAAAGAGAAAGTAGCGCCCCGGATTCTTGAGTTAAGTGAAGAACTTCTGAAATAAGGATTGATCCTGAGTCAAAAAATACTTTTCTTATTTTGAAAGTGTGGTATGATGATAGCAATACAATTTGATCAACTACTGTAGCGGTACGCTTTTTTATACAGCGATCGTTCTGACAGAATAAGAGGGTGGAGTATGGTTCAGTTATTAGCAAAAGTGTTTATTAAAGAAGATGAAAAAGAGCCTTCCGCACTGCGGAAGGCTTATGGTATGTTATGCGGAATTGTCGGAATCTTTTTGAATGTGTGCCTGTTTGCCGGAAAGCTTGTGGCGGGAACGTTAAGCAATTCTGTAGCAATCACAGCAGACGCATTTAATAACCTTTCCGATGCGGGATCATCGTTTATTACATTGATCGGTTTTCAGATGGCAGGGGCAAAGCCGGATCCGAATCATCCGTTCGGACATGGGCGGATCGAGTATTTGTCGGGACTTGCGGTGTCGCTGGCAATTTTACTGATGGCAGTGGAACTGATTCGTGATTCTGTTGCAAAGATTCTGCATCCGGAGCAGACGGAATGCAGCGTGCTGACAGTGGCAATTTTGGTGGCGGCGATTTTAGTCAAGCTTTATATGTCATTTTATAATCATCGAATCGGGCAGAAAATTGATTCCGCTGCCATGAAAGCAACGGCAATGGATAGTCTGAGCGATATGGCATCAACGACAGCCGTACTTGCGGCAACGCTGATCGGGCATTTTACCAAACTTCAGATTGACGGATATTGTGGTGTCCTTGTCGGATTATTCATTTTATATGCCGGTATCAATGCAGCAAGGGAAACTTTAAATCCGTTACTCGGACAGCCGCCGGCAAAAGAATATGTAGAAGAAATTGAGCGAATCGTCATGGCACATGAGGGAATCAGCGGGATTCATGATCTGATCGTACATGATTACGGCCCCGGCAGACAGATGATCACGCTGCATGCCGAGGTTCCGGCGGAAGGTGATATTCTGGAAATCCATGATGAGATTGACTTGATCGAAATGGAACTGAAAGAGAAGCTCGGATGCCTTGCAACGATCCATATGGATCCTGTCGTTACCAAAGACGCACAGACCGCAAATGCGAAAGCAGCAGTCAAAAAGGTATTATCCGAGATTGCTCCCGAGATTTCCATGCACGATTTTCGAATGGTTACCGGACCAACTCATACCAATCTGATTTTCGATATTGTGATTCCTTATAAATTTCGTATGAAAGATGAAGAAATTTTAGAAAAACTGACCGACGGGATAAAGAATATACTTGGTGAGCAATACTATGCAGTGGTTAATGTGGATAGGGATTTTTCGGGAAAATGAGAAGATTGCGGATACATAGTATTTTTCCGAAAATGGCATGGAGGCAGTAAGAACATGAGAATCGGTGAATGTCAGGGTATAATCGGTATTCATACAGACAGCGTGCAACAGGAAGCGTTGCAGCAAAAAGACACGGAACGTACCGGGCGTACTTCTTTTCAGCTAAACGGTAATGGGCAGGCATACGATACCGTCACACAGAAAAAACAGCGGGCGCAAATGCAGGCTATGAAGCTGATCAGGGATGTGTATGCATCCGATCTTAAAGTGGATGAAGGGTTGCAGGAAAGCCGGGATCGGATTGCGCAGCTTCGTGCAGAATCCGAGGAGGCAGAGGAAAAACTCGGTGAATTTGAGAAACGCAAAAATGCACTGGCGCAAGAGTACGGTGTGGATAAAGACAGTACCGAACAGAAGGATCTGGAACTGTTGGAAAAGCGCAGAGAGCTTCAGAAAAGAGGTATGGGAGCGTCGTTGACGCAGGAGGAACAGAAACGACTGGAGCAGATCGACAGAGAGGGACTGACAGAATATCAGAGCCGTTGCATGGAATTTAATGAGCAGGAGGATCCATATAAAGATATCATTGAGAAAAACCGTAATCAGATTCGAGGTCAGATCAGTGCGATCAGTGAGACCAAGTTGGAGAAATTAAAAGTGCGCCCTATGTTGGAGGCAACACAGTCTGCCGAAGAGATCATGAAGGCGGCAAGCGATGAGGCACTTGGTGCATTGGTAGCTGAAGGACAGAATTATCTGGATGAAAAAGCCAAGGAATCGGAAGAAGCGGCGCAGAAGCAGAAAGAAGCAAAAGAAGCAAAAGAAGCAAAAGAAGAACAGGAAGAACGGGTCGATGTAGAGAAGGTTACCGATACGGCAGTGGAAACGGATCAAACCCGTATGCAGACACAGGAGGATGTTCGTAAGATATTGGCAAAACTCGGAATGACAGAGGAAGACATCAAAGGTGCCGCGGTAGATGAGCTGTTGTAGCAGGAAGAAGGAAAGCCTGTCTGTACGAGCAACCGGAAATGATTGGACCAAACAGCCCGGAAAATAGAGAAAATCAAAAAGCAATCGGTATGATAAGAACGGTTCTTTTTGAGACAGTCTTCGGACGCCTAAAGAAGGAATCAGCCTTTAGGTGTCCGAAAATTGTTTTAGAGGAAATCTTTTTCATTAGGAGTTTTCGGACCGCTTTTGGCTTGACATTATAAAGTCGTGATATTAAAGTAGAAATGCACGGATTTTGTCTAAAAACAGTGGAGTAAATGATAAAAAACGTGCTTTTTCGAGGTGAAATATGAAAGAAAAATGGAAAAAAATATTTAGTAAGAATTCGGCAGAGTGGATCAATGACAAGTATCTGCTCTTTTGTGTTTATCTGTCACTGATTTTAAATCTGTTGATAGAAACAATCAGCAGACATTCCCTGCTTCAGGCAATTTTATATTTATTTAAGAGTCCGGTCATGTATTTGTTCAATGCGATGATTCTGCTTCTGTTTTTGGGACTGGGAGCTGCATTCCGCAGAAGAATTTTGTATTGTTCCGTAATATCAGCAGTATTATTGACTTTCGGCATCGTGAACGGTATTTTGTTGTGCTTTCGAACAACACCGTTTGCAGCGGTGGATTTTTTGCTGATTACGGCGGCCCTCAGGATCGTAGATCTGTATCTGTCACCTGTAGCGATCATTCTGATCCTTATAGCAATTGTGGCAGTGATCGTTTTATGTGTCTTTATGGGAATGAAAATGCCGAAATATACCGGGAAAACACATACGGTAGCGGTATTGATCGCGGTGGCGAGTTATGCGTTCAGTCTGATCGGATTAAATCATGTACTTGTATTTTGCGGGATAGCAACGGAGAATTTTTCCAATCTGGCAGATGCTTATCATGATTTTGGGTTCCCGTATTGTTTTGTAAATTCTGTGATCAATCTTGGCATGGAGAAGCCGGATGATTACAGTGAAGAGACAGTGGGAGCAATTGTGGAGGAAACACTGAATGAGCAGCTTCCGGTGGATCCTACAGTACCATCAACGGGAGCGGAGGAAAATACAGCAGACGGAAATGCACATACAGACGGCAGAAACCCATATGCGGGTGAAGAGGGAAATGCGCAAATGCAGCCGAATATCATTTTTATACAGCTGGAATCCTTTTTTGATCCGTACGAAGTAATCGGGCTGGAACTTTCTGAGGATCCGGTTCCCTATTACAGGGAGTTACTGGATGAATATTCCAGCGGATATCTGTACGTACCATCTGTCGGAGCAGGTACGGCAAATACGGAATTTGAGATTCTGACCGGAATGGATCTGGATTTCTTCGGACCGGGAGAATATCCGTATAAGACGATCTTAAAATCAACGACCTGTGAAAGTATGGCATATAATCTGAAAGCATTGGGCTACGAAACACATGCGATTCATAATAATGACGGTACATTTTACGACAGACATATTGTATTTTCACAGCTTGGCTTTGATACTTTTACACCGATTGAGTATATGTATGATGTAGAGCGGAATGTTAACGGGTTTGCTAAGGATGAGATTCTGGTGGAAGAGATTTTAAAAACACTGGATTCCACGGAGGGGGAGGATTTTATCTATTCGATTTCCGTGCAGGCGCACGGAGAATATCCGTCGGAGCGTCTGGGAGATGAGCAGCCGATCTTTATCCGTTATACGGATCAGAGCATGGAATACGCATGGAGTTATTATGTAAACCAAATTGCCGAGGATGATCTGTTCCTACGAGACTTGGTGCAGGCGCTGGAAAAACGGGATGAGCCCACGGTGCTTGTGTTATATGGTGACCATCTGCCGTATATGAATCTGGAAGAGGAAGATGTAACAAACGGCATACTGACAGCAACGCAATATGTTATATGGGACAATATGGGCTTGGAAAAGCAGGATATGGATCTTGAATCATATCAGCTTGCGGCGCATGTGTTTGATACCGTAGGTATCTCTCAGGGAATCCTGACACAGATTCATCAGAATTGTATGGGTGAAGAGGACTATTTGCAGAAACTGGAAGTTGTACAGTATGATATGCTGTACGGTGACCATCAGATTTACGGCGGTGTGAATCCGTATACTGCGACACAGCTCCGGCTGGGTATTGACGAAATTACGATCAGTACGGTGGAAAAAAGAGAGGATGCTTTATACGTTTACGGGAGCGGATTTAATGAATATAGCGTTGTGCTCTTAAACGGTGAGAGACTGAAAACTGCTTATGTAGAGGAAGGTCTGATTCTGTCAGAAAAAACGGAACTGAAAAGCGGAGATATCATTACGGTTGCCCAGATCGGAACCGACAATATTCCGCTTGGATATACACAAGAATATGTCTGCCCCTAATTTACTTGCCCCTCCATGGGAGGATATGGTATAATGTGCGCGTAGGCAATGAGCCATGCGTCTGCAGATAGAAGCAAATCGACTGCTTGCAGGCGAATTTGCCTCTATCTGCAGACATAGGGCGAAGCCCGTGAATGAGGGACCGCAGGTCCCGAATGGGCATGG
>JBJFCE010000038.1:23825-56974 GCA_051888775.1 Lachnospiraceae bacterium
CGCAGGTCCCGAATGGGCATGGCGTTGGAATCAGCGGGAAGCGGAGGAAGTGCCGAAAAAGAGTTATGAGTAAAGAAGAAAACGGAGAGACCTCCGGGCGGGGATATCCCCTCGATCGGAGAAAACGGATTAACAGATTAAAAAAGATGATTATCCTAACGCTGATCTGTGCGATCCTGATTCCGATCATCCTGTGTGTTATCCTGATTATTCGGGTAAATCGGCTGGAAGAAAAGATTCTCATGCTGGAGGCGGCAAGAGCACAACAGGAGGTTACGGAGCGGGAACATGAAGAACTGCTTTCGGTAGCGCAGACTGATGTGGATACAATCGTAAGAGAAAGTGCATTACAGACTTCCGGGAATTCTGATCCGATACAGCAGACGGCGATATACGGGGATGAAGAATCCGTAAACAATGAGCAGAAGGACGGTCAGGGAGAGTCGACGTTTGATGCAGGTTCGGCTTCGGAGAATACCGTGAGTGATGAAGATGACGGTATCCGCAGAGTGTATCTTACTTTTGACGACGGACCAAGCAGCCAGACCGAAGCTATTTTGGCAATCTTGGATGAGTATGATATAAAGGCAACATTTTTTGTGGTCGGGAAAACAGATGCACATTCCGTGGAGATGTATCAAAGAATTGTTGAGGAAGGGCATACACTTGCCATGCATTCCTATAGTCATGAATATCAGGATATTTATGCATCACCGGAAGCTTTTCGGGAGGATCTTTACAGACTTCGGGATTATCTGTATGAGATTACGGGAGTACAATGTTCCATATACCGTTTTCCGGGAGGAAGCAGCAACAAAGTCAGCCCGACAGATATACAGGAACTGATTGCGATTCTGGAAGAGGAAGGGATTACTTATTTTGACTGGAATGTTTCTTCTCAGGATGCTTCGCCGAGAACTTTAAGTGTAGAAGAAATCGTAGAGAACAGTACCCTGCATGTAGAGGATTATCAGAACGTTGTGATACTGATGCATGATGCGACGAATAAAACAACAACGGTGGAAGCCCTGCCGATTCTGATAGAGGAACTGCTCGGGATGGAAGATACGGCATTGTTGCCGATTACGGCGGATACGGTACCGATTCAGCATAGAAAACCGGAATAAGATACGGATGACAGGAAATAAACGGAGGAAAAGTTATGGGATTTTTTTCAGATCTGAAAGAAGATTTATCTCAGGCAGTGAACGAACTGATGCCCGAGGAGACAAAAGAAGAACAGCCGGAGCCCGGGGAAAAGGAGACGGAAGGCAAAGAAGCGGAAACGCTTGCGTCCATGCTGGATAAGCTGGAGGCAGAAGAACAGGCGGCGAATGAAAGCGTGGCAGAGGAGGCAGTTGAGCCTGGGAATACGGAAGAGGAGCAGACGGAAGAGGATACCCCGGATCTGCAGGAAGCCTATGCTCCTGATACGGAATTGACAGAAGAAATTGACGCCATAATCACAGAGGCGGAAGAAAAGAATAACAACGAGATAAAAGGGGAAAAAAGAATGGATGAGCAGGTTTTTGGTGTAAACGAGACGGCAAGTGATGAGAAATCCGTGATTACAGAGGGCATGACGATCAATGGAGATATTGTTTCCAGAGGTTCCATGGATGTGCTGGGAAGTATTATTGGAAATATTGATATTCTGGGTAAGCTGGATGTATCCGGTAATGTTCAGGGTAATTCTAAGGCAGCGGAAGTTTATGCAGAGAATGCAAAGATTGTCGGAGAGGTACATTCCATGGGCAGCGTGAAGATCGGTCAGAGCACGGTCATCATCGGTGATATTACGGCAAGCAGTGCAGTGATCGCCGGAGCCATTAAGGGAGATATTGATGTTAAGGGACCAGTAATTCTGGATACCTCTGCAATCGTTATGGGGAATATCAAGTCCAAATCTGTTCAGATTAATAACGGTGCGGTTGTGGAAGGACTTTGCTCACAGTGCTATGCAGATGTCAATCCGAGTGCATTCTTTGATGAATTTAAAAAGACAGCAAAGGCATAATTGACCGGAAAGGAATCTTATGAAAAGAATTTTATTAAAATTAAGCGGAGAAGCATTGGCAGGGGATAAAAAGACCGGCTTTGACGAAGAGACTGTCAGAAAGGTAGCATTACAGATCAAAGCGCTGGTAGAGGACGGAATTGAAGTCGGTGTTGTGATCGGCGGCGGTAATTTCTGGCGCGGTCGTTCCAGTGAGAATATTGACAGGACGAAAGCAGACCAGATCGGAATGCTGGCAACGGTCATGAATTGTATCTATGTTTCCGAAATCTGCAGAAGTGTCGGGCTGATGACGAATATTTTGACACCGTTTGAGTGCGGCTCGTTTACCAAGCTGTTTTCCAAGGACAGAGCCAATAAATATTTTGCAAAAGGCATGGTGGTATTTTTTGCCGGAGGTACGGGACATCCGTATTTTTCAACGGATACAGGTGTAGTGCTTCGCGCAATTGAAGTAGAAGCAGATGTGATCCTGCTTGCAAAAGCGGTGGACGGAGTCTATGACGATGATCCGAGAAGCAATCCCGCAGCAAAAAAATATGATGAAGTTTCGATTGACGAAGTGATCGAGAAGAATCTTCAGGTAGTGGATATGACGGCATCCATTCTTGCGAGAGATCACAAGATGCCGATGTGGGTATTCGGACTGAATGAAGAAAACAGTATTGTAAAGACAATGAAAGGTGAGTTTACCGGCACAAAAGTGACCGTATAACAGGAGGAAAAGATGGATCAGAGATTAGCGCAGTATGATGAAAAAATGAAAAAAGCGGTGGAATTTCTTCAGGCAGATTTCCAGACCATTCGTGCAGGACGTGCCAATCCGCATATTCTGGATAAGATCAAGGTAGATTACTATGGAACGCCGACCCCTATCCAGAGTGTGGGTAATATTACCGTTCCGGAACCCAGAATGATTCAGATCGCTCCGTGGGAAAAATCCCTGATCAAGGAAATCGAAAAAGCGATCATGATGTCTGATATCGGTATTACACCGTCCAATGATGGTTCCGTGATCCGTTTGGTATTCCCTGAATTGACAGAGGATCGTCGTAAAGAGCTTGTCAAGGATATCAAGAAGAAGGGTGAGGACAATAAGGTTGTCATCCGTAATGCAAGAAGAGACGGAAATGATGCTTTTAAAAAGTTGGCAAAGGGTGAAATCTCCGAGGATGAGGCAAAGCAGTTAGAGGATCAGTTGCAGAAGCTGACCGATAAGTACATCAAGGAAGTGGATTCCATGGTGGAAGTAAAATCCAAGGAAATTATGACCGTATAAGTATATCATGAGGGGAAAGGGCAGACGCAGATGGTGTATGCCCTTTTTATGCGAACAGAGCATGAAACGGAAAAGGAGCAGGATTATGAATGTACCGCAGCATGTAGCGATCATACTGGACGGAAACGGCAGATGGGCAAAAAGCAAAGGAATGCCGCGTAATTACGGACATATGCAGGGAGCAAAAAATGTCGAGGTTGTATGTAAGGCAGCCTATGATATGGGAATCAAGTATCTTACGGTATATGCATTTTCCACGGAAAACTGGAAACGACCTTCCGATGAAGTGGCAGCGTTGATGATGCTTTTAAAGAATTATTTGTCTACCTGTTTAAAGACAGCAAAGAAAAACAATATGCGGGTACGTGTGATCGGCGATAAAACCGGGCTGGACGAAGCGTTTCGCAAGAAGATTGCGGAGCTTGAAGAAGCCACGAAAGCGTATGACGGATTAAACTTTATCGTAGCGCTTAATTACGGAAGCCGGGATGAGATTATCCGTGCAGTAAAAAAAATTGCGGGAAAAGTACAAAACGGCGAAGTGTCACCGGAAGATATTACAGAGGATAGTTTTGAAACATATCTGGATACGGCGGGGATTCCTGCACCGGATCTGATGATCCGTACAAGCGGAGAGCAGCGGTTATCTAATTTTTTATTATGGCAGCTTGCGTATTCCGAGTTTTATTTTACGCCGGTACCATGGCCGGATTTTGACGGAGAAGAACTGAAAAAAGCCGTGGAAGCATATAATGACAGAGACCGCCGGTACGGGAAAGTGACAGAAGAGTAGGAATAAGGAGGAAGGCATATGTTCATAACAAGACTGATCAGCGGAATCGTACTTGTGATATTGGCGTTTGGCGCAATCTGGGCAGGAGATCTGGTACTGCTTGCAACAATGTATCTGGTATCCCTTGTGGGATTTCGGGAACTCACTAAGGCGGCGGGGGTCAATCGCGGGGAAAAGAATTTTAATATATTTGAATGGATCGGATTTGTGGGAATTACCGCGTACTATGCGTGCCTTTATTTTTGGAATCTCGGAGCACAGGCAGTGCTTTGCGTGATTTTAGCTTTGATGGGTATGATGGCGGCATATGTGCTTCTGTTTCCGAAGTATCACTGTGAACAGCCGATTACCGGCTTTTTTGCATTCTTTTATGCCCCGATACTGCTATCCTTTATTTATCTGACCAGAACGCTGGAAAACGGCTTCTATCTCGTATGGCTGGTATTTATCAGCAGCTGGGTAAGTGATACCTGTGCTTATCTGGTCGGTCGTGCGATCGGAAAACATAAGCTTGCTCCTGTTTTGAGTCCGAAGAAATCCATTGAAGGCTCTGCAGGAGGCATTTTGGGCTCTGCGTTGATTGGTGCTTTATATGGTCTGGTTCTTTCCAAGACAGGCGTAATGGAGATTGCATATCAGGTACTGATCTTTGCGGGAATCGGTGCGGCGGGCTCCGTAATCTCCCAGATCGGCGATCTTGCAGCTTCGGGAATTAAACGCGATCATGATATTAAGGATTACGGAAAGCTGATTCCGGGACATGGCGGTATTATGGACCGTTTTGACAGCGTGATCGTAACGGCGCCCATCATATATTTTCTTGCACTGTTTTTTGTGCAATAAGGCAGTTGTAAAGTGCGGGACTGCATAAGATTGGATGTTGAGGTAAAAATAGATGAAGAAAATAGCAATATTGGGTTCAACCGGTTCGATCGGAACGCAGACGCTTGATATCGTCAGAGCGAATCCGGATCTGAAGGTTGTGGCTCTGGCGGCAGGAAGCAGTGTAGAAAAAATGGAGGAGCAGATCCGTGAATTTCAACCTGTGATTGCCGGAATGTGGAGTGAAGAAGCGGCAAAGGAACTGAAACAGAAAGTGTCGGATCTTCCGGTTCGGGTTGTATCCGGTATGAACGGTCTTTTGGAAATTGCCACAATGCCGGAATCGGAGGTTTTGGTTACGGCAATTGTCGGTATGATCGGGATTCGTCCGACGATCGCGGCAATCGAGGAGGGAAAGGATATTGCCCTTGCCAATAAAGAGACACTTGTGACGGCAGGACATATTATCATGCCACTGGCAAAAGAAAAAGGTGTGTCCATCCTTCCGGTGGACAGCGAACATAGTGCCATTTTTCAGTCCCTTCAGGGACAGCCCCAAAACCGGATCCGTAAGATTCTGCTGACAGCTTCGGGCGGACCGTTCCGTGGAAAAAAGCGGTCAGAGCTTGCGGATATGACGGTCGAAGACGCATTGCGGCATCCGAACTGGTCCATGGGGAAAAAGATCACGATCGACTCGGCAAGTCTTGTCAATAAAGGATTGGAAGTCATGGAAGCACGCTGGCTGTTCCATGTGGATTTATCTCAGATTCAAGTGCTGATCCATCCGCAGAGCATTCTGCATTCTGCTGTGGAGTATGCGGACGGTGCGGTGATCGGTCAGATGGGGATGCCGGATATGAAGCTGCCGATTCAGTATGCGCTGTTCTATCCGGACAGACGTCCGATGGACGGACCGAAGGTGGATTTTTATCAGTTGGCTCAGATGACTTTTGAAAAGCCGGATATGGATACCTTCTCCGGCTTGGCGCTGGCATTAAAGGCAGCGGAAGCGGGAGGCAGTATGCCGACTGTTTTCAACGCTGCAAACGAAAAAGCTGTCAGTCTCTTTCTGAATAAGAAGATACGCTTCCTTCAGATCTATGACCTGATCGAAGCTTGTATGGAGCATCATCAGATAATCAAGGATCCGAATGTGAATCAGATTCTTGAAGCAGAAGCTGAGGCATATGATTTTATTAAACAGATAATTGGAGATACAAAAGTATGATAAAAATAATACTTTTTTTATTGATATTCGGTCTGGTAGTGGTCGCTCATGAATTTGGGCACTTTCTGCTTGCCAAAATGAACGGAATTCGTGTGGTCGAATTCTCTGTCGGCATGGGACCGAAACTGCTCAAATTTCAGGGAAAAGAAACCTTGTATACCTTACGGCTTTTACCGATCGGCGGTGCCTGCATATTTGATCAGGAGGATGGGCTTGACACGTCTGGACAGGATAAAAACGGTGAGAATGCAGTAGAGGCAGAGCCTGCGGAAGGCTCCTTTGCGGCAGCAAAGGTCGGTTCGAGAATTGCAACCGTCGTTGCAGGACCGATTTTTAACTTTATTCTGGCTTATATTCTTTCTTTGTTCGTAGTGGGCATGTGCGGCAGTGACCGTGCAACGATCGGAAATGTAATAGAGGGATATCCGGCACAGGAGGCAGGACTTCAGGCAGGGGATGAGATCATCTCTTTGAACGGGGAACGGGTCTATCTGTACCGTGAGGTCAGTTTCTTTTCGGGAAGTAATCAGGGAGAGCGCGTAGAAGTTGTCTATGAACGTGACGGAAATCGTTACAAGGCAACGATTGATCCAAAGTATGATGAGGAATCCGGGCGTTATTATATGGGATTTTCCGGTGGCTTATATGAAAAGGATAATGCACTGGAGATTATCCGTGACAGCTATTATGAGGTGCGTTACTGGATCAAGGTAACATTTAAGAGTCTGCTGATGCTGGTTCAGGGGCAGGCATCTGTCAGGGATCTGTCCGGTCCGGTCGGTGTGGCACAGGTAGTCGGAGATGTCTATGAAGAGGCATCCGATTATGGATTTTTGACTGTGCTTGCCAGTATGCTGAATATAGCGATTCTTCTCAGTGCAAACCTGGGTGTAGTGAATCTGTTGCCGCTTCCGGCACTGGATGGCGGAAGACTGGTATTCATGATCATCGAGTTGTTTCGCGGAAAGCCGATTGCCAAGGAAAAAGAGGCGATGGTGCATTTCATCGGTTTTGTGCTGCTGATGCTTTTAATGGTGTTTGTATTTTATAATGATATTACGCGCCTGTTTCGGTCATAATCATAGGACAGATTGTACAAAGAACAACCTCCTTTTGGGAAGTTGTTCTTTTTTTGCTTGGGAAAAGTATGAAAATATCGGGATTTTGAAAATCGTGATATTGCCTATAACGTTTCGGGAAAAGACCGGTTATAATAAAGATACAACGTATCTGAGATCAGTCTATAGTATGCATATCTTATTTTTTATGGAGTCTTTATGAAATTCTGTGATTTATCTTTTCTGAAACGCTGGTTATTATCTGTTCGAAGCTTTTGGGCATTGGCACTGCTGACGCTGGTGATACTGCTGATGGGGATTTTGTGTGCAAATGCAGGAGAGGATGATACAGCGGTACAAACAGAGCAGCTGGATATCAGGATAGAAGATGCGGCGGGAGTAAAGCGGCTGTTTCAGGAAGGAACGGCGATAAGATTATCGGAAGTCTTATACTTTTTATTTCCTAAAGAATCCTGTCACAGACAGATTCGGATCGACGATGGTGACTGGCAGACGGTAGACGGGGAATGCTATCGCCTTGATTGGAAAGCGCTGTGCACGGAACAGCGTAATACGTTGCGGATCTCATTTCGGGCACATGCCGGGCAGGGACAGTGCCTTGAACGGAGCTTTTTCTTTATAACAGTTGTACCAAAGACAGAGCCCGGAACGGAGGATGCCATTGCATTTGACACCCCAAATATGAAGTGATAGACTTTTTATAGAATATGCCTAAAGGAGCTGAAAACCATGGATAGAACAAAGACAAAGGAAATCAGAATCGGAGACAGAGTAATTGGGGGAGGTCATGACATTCTGATCCAGTCTATGACAAATACAAAGACCGAGGATGTGGAGGCAACGGTTGCACAGATCCTGCGTCTGGAAGCCGCAGGATGTGAGATTATCCGGTGTACGGTACCGACACCGGAAGCGGCAGCGGCAATCGCACAGATTAAAAAGCAGATCCATATTCCTCTTGTGGCAGATATTCATTTTGATTATCGTATGGCAATTGCCGCTATGGAAAACGGTGCGGACAAGATACGCATCAATCCCGGTAACATCGGGGCAAAAGAGAATGTAGCGGCAGTCGTGAAAGTGGCAAAGGAGCGGAATATTCCGATCCGTGTCGGTGTCAATGGCGGCAGTCTGGAACGTAAGCTGGTAGAAAAATACGGCGGAGTAACACCTGAAGGGTTGGTCGAGAGTGCACTGGATAAGGTGCATATCATTGAAGATCTCGGTTATGACAATCTGGTGGTCAGCATTAAATCTTCAGATGTATTGTTATGTATCAAGGCACATGAACTGATCTCGCAGAAGACGAATTATCCGCTGCATGTCGGAATTACGGAGGCCGGAACCATAACGAGCGGAAATATTAAGTCTGCACTCGGACTGGGAGTCATTCTGTATCAGGGTATCGGAGATACGATTCGTGTATCCTTAACGGGAGATCCGGTGGAGGAAGTCAAGAGTGCAAAGCTGATTTTGAGAAATATGGGACTGCGTAAGGGCGGCATTGAAGTCGTATCCTGTCCGACCTGTGGAAGAACAAGGATCGATTTGATCAGCCTTGCCGGGCAGGTAGAGAAAATGGTGGAGGATATTCCGCTGGATATTAAAGTGGCTGTAATGGGATGTGCGGTAAACGGTCCCGGAGAAGCTAAAGAAGCGGATATCGGAATTGCCGGAGGAGACGGAGAAGGATTACTGATCAAAAAGGGCGAGATCATAAAAAAGGTTCCCGAAGATCAGCTTTTGTCCGTACTTCGGGAAGAACTGCTGCATTGGAATGAATAAGACCGAGAAGGAAACGATTGATATGGCAAAGAATTTTTTTGAGGTGTTCCCATCGTTAAAACTGAATAAGGGACTGGCACAGCGCTTTGAGCCTGTCATGGTAGAACGAATCGGAGCAACGAAGAGAAAGGATTTGCTGAGAGTGTATCTTTTCTCGGAAAGGCTGATCCAGAAGGAAGATATTCTGGCTGTTCAGGAAGAGATCCAAAAGCAGCTGTTTCGGAATATGAATATGACCGTGCGGATTTTAGAACGCTACGAATTGTCTGCACAGTATAATCCGCAGAAGCTGATGGATGCGTATTATGACAGTCTGCTCACAGAGCTGCGCGAGTATGATCATGTGATGTTTTCCATGTTTAAGAAAGCGCAAATTTCTTATCCGGAAGAACGGGAAATTCATCTGGAGGTCGAAGACACTGTTTTAAACAGGGGAAAAGAGTTACAGCTAAAGGAGATTCTGGATAAGATTCTGCAGAATCGTTTTGGCATGCATGCAGAGGTGACTTTTGGATATCGTGAACCGGTTTCCGGTAAACACAGAGCAGAGGATGACGAGCGGATCCGTCGTGAGGTGTTGGATATTGTCAGCCGTGCCGGAGGTATGACGGGCGGGGACGAACAGCATGCGGCAGAAGGAAGTACTGCAAATGCAGACGAATCAGGCAAAACAGCGGTGTCTGCATCCGGCTCCGTGGCAGCGGCGACTGAAGCACAGAGCAAAGCAAAGAATGCTTCCGGTGGTACGGAAAAAGACATGGGAGCCGGAAGTGATAAGGGATATCGTTCCGGTGCGTTCCGTAAGGGAGAATATAAGAAAGGCGATTATAAACGACCGCTTAAAAGTTCTGATAACCCGGATGTCATTTGGGGAAGAGATTTTGAGGATGAGATTATCAAACTGGAAGAAATCCAGGGAGAGATGGAAGAAGTTGTGGTATCCGGGCAGCTTACCCGAGTGGAGCCGAGAGCGATCCGAAATGAAAAAACGATTCTGATATTTGATTTGACGGATTTTACGGATACGATCACAATCAAAATGTTCTTAAAGAACGAGCAGTTACCGGAAGTGACCGGCGAAATACGGGAAGGTGCGTTCATCAAAGTGAAGGGCATGACGATGATCGACAAGTTCGATGGCGAGCTGACGATCGGGAGTCTGTCCGGGATTAAGAAAAGTACAGATCCGAGAACACCGAGGATGGATTACAGTATCCGTAAGAGGGTAGAACTGCATTGTCATACGAAAATGAGCGATATGGATGGCGTATCCGATGTGGCTGATCTTATGAAATGTGCTGATAAATGGGGGATGAGAGCGCTTGCGATCACAGATCACGGTGATGTGCAGGCATTCCCGGAAGCAAATCATGCACTGGACAAGCTATCACCCGGATTTAAGCCGATTTATGGCGTGGAAGGCTATCTGGTTGATGATTTGAAAGAAATTGTTACCAATTGTAAAGGGCAATCACTGGATGAGCGGTATGTTGTATTCGATCTGGAGACGACCGGATTTTCGGCAGTCAATAACCGGATTATTGAAATCGGTGCGGTCAAGGTAGAACGGGGAGAGATCACGGATCGTTTTTCGACTTTTGTAAATCCCGATGTACCGATTCCCTATGAAATAGAAAAAGTAACGAATATCAATGACAGTATGGTTATGGATGCTCCATACATAGAAGATATTCTGCCTCAGTTTGCAGCGTTTTGTGAAGGCTGCATTATGGTAGCACACAATGCGGGCTTTGATATGTCTTTTATGAAAGAAAACTGTAAAAGGCTGGGAATACCCGCGGAATATACTTATCTGGATACGGTGGCACTTGCCAGAGTATTGATTACGGATACGACCAAGTATACGTTGGATTCTCTCTGCAAAAAGTTAAATATTGTACTGGAGGGACATCACCGCGCTGTCAACGATGCGGAAGCAACAGCACAAATTTTCTTAAAATTTCTGGCAATGTGCCGGGAAAGAAATGTGAATACATTACATGAGATCAATGCCATGGGTGCGGACAATGTGGAAGCAGTCAGAAAGCTGCATCCTTACCATGTCATTGTGCTGGCAAAAAACGAAACTGGCAGAATCAATCTTTATAAGCTGATATCCGAATCTCACCTGACCTATTTCAGCAGAAGACCCAAAATGCCCAAAAGTCTTTTGATGAAGTACCGGGAAGGGCTGATCATCGGAAGCGCGTGTGAAGCCGGAGAACTGTACCAAGCGATTCTGGATGAAAAGAGTGATGCGGAAATTGCGCGGATTGTAAGCTTTTATGATTATCTTGAGGTTCAGCCGCTGGGAAATAACCGCTTTATGATCGATGAAGAACGTATCCGCAATGTTACCAGTGAAGCGGATCTGATTGAAATCAATAAGAAGATCATTGCGTTGGGAGATCAGTTTAGAAAACCGGTTGTCGCAACCTGTGATGTTCATTTCCTGAATCCCGAAGATGAGATTTATCGGAGGATTCTGATGGCAGGGCAGGGGTTCTCGGATGCAGACAATCAGGCACCGTTATATCTGCGGACAACGGAGGAGATGCTTGCAGAGTTTTCCTATCTTTCGCCGGAGAAGGCAGAAGAAATTGTTATTACCAACACGAATCTGATCGCCGACATGTGTGACTATATTTCTCCCGTACGACCGGATAAATGTCCTCCGGTCATTGAGAACAGCGACAAGATTTTAACGGATATCTGCTATAATAAGGCACATGAGCTGTACGGTGAAAACTTGCCGGAGGTCGTAGAGAGTCGCCTGAAAAGAGAACTGAATTCTATTATTTCCAATGGATTTGCCGTGATGTATATCATTGCACAGAAGCTTGTATGGAAATCCGTGGAAGATGGATATCTGGTTGGTTCGCGAGGATCGGTAGGATCTTCCTTTGTTGCATTTATGGCAGGAATCACCGAGGTTAATTCACTTGCACCGCATTATCGGTGTACCAATTGCCATTACAGTGACTTTGACTCGGAAGAAGTGAAGGCTTATTCGGGCAGAAGCGGATGTGATATGCCGGATAAGATTTGTCCGGTTTGTGGTAAGCTGCTTGTTAAGGACGGCTTTGATATTCCGTTTGAAACGTTTCTGGGATTTAAGGGCAACAAAGAGCCGGATATCGACCTGAATTTTTCGGGTGAGTATCAGAGTAAGGCACATAAATACACAGAAGTTATTTTTGGCTACGGACAGACTTTCCGTGCCGGTACGATCGGTGCTGTTGCGGATAAGACCGCATACGGCTATGTGAAAAAATATTATGAAGAACGGGGAATCAAAAAGCGCAGCAATGAGATCGGACGCCTTTCGCTTGGCTGTACCGGTGTGCGCCGGACAACGGGGCAGCATCCAGGCGGTATTGTTGTTTTACCCGTAGGAGAGGAAATCAATTCCTTTACGCCCATACAACATCCTGCCAATGATATGACGACGCCGACGATCACGACTCATTTTGACTATCATTCAATTGATCACAATCTGTTAAAGCTTGATATTCTCGGACACGATGATCCCACCATGATCAGAATGCTTCAGGATCTGACAGGTGTGGATCCGACAAAGATTCCGTTGGATGATCCGCAGGTTATGTCGTTGTTTTCCGGTACGAAAGCACTTGGCGTTACACCGGATCAGTTAAGCGGATGTGAGCTTGGTTCGCTTGGGATTCCGGAGTTTGGAACGGATTTTGTTATCCAGATGTTAAAGGATACAAAACCGCGGTCATTTTCCGATCTGGTTCGTATTTCCGGATTGTCTCACGGAACGGATGTATGGCTTGGAAATGCCCAGACTCTGATCGAAGAAGGAAAAGCAACGATTTCTACGGCCATCTGTACACGAGATGATATTATGATCTATCTGATCCAGAAGGGCATTGAAAGCGAACAGGCATTTACAATCATGGAGAAGGTGCGTAAGGGGAAAGGGCTGACTCCTGAAATGGAAGAGGTAATGAAGGCACATGATGTGCCCGACTGGTACATCTGGTCCTGTAAGAAGATTAAGTATATGTTCCCGAAAGCACATGCGGCAGCTTACGTTATGATGGCATGGAGAATTGCTTATTGCAAGGTGAATTATCCGTTGGCATATTATGCAGCATATTTTTCTATTCGTGCAAAGGCCTTTTCCTATGCATTGATGTGTCGGGGGCAGAGTCATTTGGAGAGCATCATGGCAGATTATCAGAAACGAATGGATACGCTTGCCAAGAAGGATAAGGATGCTTACGGTGATATGAAAATCGTGCAGGAAATGTACGCCAGAGGCTATGAATTTGAGCCGATCGATATTTTTAAAGCCCAGTCCAGATTGTTCAGTGTTACGGATGACGGAAAGATCATGCCTTCCCTGACCAGTATCGACGGTGTTTCGGAAACGATTGCAGATGCGATTGTGGAGGCGGCAAAGGACGGTCCTTTCCTGTCACGGGATGATTTTTATGAAAGGACAAAGACACCTAAAAAGGTCGTAGATGAAATGGCTGAAATGGGGCTGCTAGGTGATATTCCGATTTCCAATCAGTTGAGTCTCTTTGATTTTGTATAAATCAGGCATAATCTGGAAATCTTGTCCATATAATACCAATAGGTGACCGGAAATGTAAGACGCCGGTTCAGAACCTGTATCGTAAGTAGGAGGTAGCAGAATGGCAAGAGGACCGAGAAAGACAATAGAGGACAAGATCAGAGATAAGGAAGAATTGATCGCGAGCCTGAAGGTGCGTATCCAGTCAGAAGAAAAGGAACTTGCGGAATTAAGGCGCGAGAAAAGAATGAAGGAGCTGGAAGCAATCACTGAGTTTTTGGATGATACCGGAATCAGTGTTGAAGAAGCACGTGCAGTATTGGAACGTCATGCTTTGGAGATGCAGGAGCAGTCACTTGAAGATGAAAATCAGGAGAGCGAATTGTCAGAGGTCTCATGATCAGAGGGTTCATGCGGAATGAGTGTAAAGAAGGGTCTGTTTCCATGGGGACAGATCCTTTTTTATGGAGTATGTCTTTGTATTATATTGGGAGAAATGTTTTTGTATCAAATTGGCAGAAATGATTAGTGCCATATTGACAGAAATCATTTGTGTACTACAGCTATATCCGCTATAATAATAGAAAACAAAAAGAAGGGCAGGCATAGAAGGTTGAAAGCAGATAAGGCAGCCAGAATATCCGGTTATCTTGCAAGAAACAGTGTAAGAGCTTCGCTTATGAAGCGGGACAGGTCAGAATTACCGGATTATTATGAAAAGGGGAAGTATCTTGAAGATACTATGAGGGCTGCAGATCCGGAAAATAGGGGGAAAGCAGTTCAAAAACAGGAAAAATTCAAAAAACATGCGGATAGTGCCTGGGTACGGGGAATCCGATTAGTCGGAGGAAGAAACAGTAAATGGAGTTTACTGAGTTTTGGATTGATTGTGATTATGCTATTGCTTGTAATGAAATTGATATAGAACAAAGAAGGAGAAGGCTATGAAAAAGAAGTGGATTTTTTTTTTGTTAGCAGTCAGTGTTGGAATAGTAATATTGGGCGGATGCGGAGCCTCGGATATCGGAACAGAAAATAGTGAAGGGCAGGAAGAAGAGAATATGGAAACTACAGATGATAAAGAGAAAGGGGAAGCTTCTGCTGCAGATAATACCTCAGAGAACGGATCACAGGAAACAGATGAAGAAACGAGCCGGTTTGAGATTCCTGAGATTGTTATTGAGCCATATGAGATCCCGGATAACGAGGCGCTTGCTTTTGCCGCAGATATGAAGATCGGTTGGAATCTCGGGAATACATTTGATGCCTATACGGACGGAAATCTTGACGATGAGCTTGACAGTGAAACTTTGTGGGTTTCTACCGCAACGACGAAGGATATGATCGATGATATCAAGGCAGCAGGATTCAACACAATGCGCCTTCCGGTAACGTGGCACAGTCATTTGACAGATGATACCTATACTATTTCCGAAGCATGGTTGGATCGTGTACAGGAGGTCATGGACTATGCAATTGACAATGACATGTATGTGATTCTGAATATTCATCATGATAACAGTGAAGCATATATGTTTCCGGATTCCGAGCATCTGGCGCAGTCTACCGAATATATCAAGGCGATTTGGACACAGCTTGCGGAGCGGTTTGCCGAGTATGATGAACATCTGATCTTTGAGGGAATGAATGAACCAAGACTGGTCGGTTCCAATTATGAGTGGTGGATCAGCAATAGCAGTGAGGAATGTAAAGACGCAATTGCATGTATCAATTCATTGAATCAGACCTTTGTGGATACGGTACGTGCAGGTGGCGGCTATAATGAAAGCCGTTATCTGATGGTGCCCGGCTATTGTGCCTCTTTGGATGGTGTCATGAATGACGGTTTTGTACTGCCGACGGATGCGGAGGGTGTCGAACATCGGATTATTGTCTCCGTGCATGCATATACTCCGTATAATTTTGCACTGCAGTCACCGGATGAGAGCGGAAGCATTTCGCACTTTGATGCCGATGATGCCACCAGCACACGTGATATCGTGACTCTTATGGACAAGTTGTACAACAAATTCATCAGTCAGGGAATCCCGGTTGTGATCGGAGAGTTTGGTGCAAGAAATAAAGATTTGAATACACAGGACAGAATCGATTATGCGGCTTATTATGTTGCGGCGGCGAGAGCCAGGGGCATTACCTGTATCTGGTGGGACAACAATGCGTTTACCGGAAACGGAGAAAATTTTGGGTTGTATTACCGCCTTGGTGGTTATTTTATCTTTGAGGATATTGTAAACGGAATGATGAAATATGCACAGTAGCGATCATGTGCGTCTTTGAAAAAGAGACTCTTTATTTGAACCTGTTCGGATGAATATAAAAATGTACCGGATTTGAATAATTTTTTGAAAATTTCGTATGTTACATAATGGTGATAAAACATCGTGACTGATCAAAGAAGCAGTTTATGAAAATACTGTTTCGGAAAATTCAGTAAAGGAGCATAGGAAATGAAAGAAAAATTATTCGGTGTGTTGCAGCGTATCGGGCGCAGCTTCATGCTTCCGATTGCCATTCTTCCGGTTGCCGGACTTTTGCTCGGCATCGGAAGTTCTTTTACAAATGAAACGACGATTGCGACCTACGGACTGGGAAAGATTCTCGGTGAAGGAACGATTCTTCATGCACTGCTTGTAATCATGAATCGTGTCGGCAGTGCAATTTTCGATAATCTGCCGCTGTTATTTGCGGTAGGCGTTGCAATCGGTATGGCAAAGAAAGAGAAGGAAGTTGCAGCGCTGTCCGCAGTCATCGCATTCTTTGTCATGAATACCTCTATTAACGCCATGCTTGTCAACAACGGCAAGATTCTGGAAAACGGAGAGCTCGCAGAAGATGTGTTGGAAGGAACGATTGCTTCGGTCTGCGGTATTACAAGTTTGCAGACAGGCGTTTTCGGTGGCATTATCGTCGGGCTGGGCGTAGCTGCTTTGCATAACCGATTTTATAAGATCAAGCTGCCCAATGCGCTATCGTTCTTTGGCGGGACAAGATTTGTACCGATCATCTCCACACTTGTTTATATGCTGGTCGGCATTGTGATGTATTTTGTGTGGCCTGTTGTACAAAGCGGAATCTATGCGCTCGGAGGACTGGTGACGGGAAGCGGATATGTGGGAACATTGATTTTCGGTCTGATCAAGCGTGCGCTGATTCCGTTTGGACTCCATCATGTATTTTATATGCCGTTCTGGCATACGGCACTTGGCGGCACGATGGAGGTTGCGGGTCAGCTTGTGCAGGGCGGGCAGAATATTTTCTTTGCACAGCTTGCGGATTCTGCAAATGTGGCGCATTTCAGTGCAGATGCGACACGGTATTTTTCGGGTGAGTTCATCTTTATGATCTTTGGTCTGCCGGGTGCTGCACTTGCGATGTATCACTGTGCAAGACCGGAAAAAAAGAAAGCGGCAGGCGGGTTATTGTTTTCGGCGGCGTTGACCTGTATGCTGACCGGTATCACGGAACCGCTTGAATTCTCTTTCCTGTTTGTGGCACCGATCCTGTTTGTGGTACAGGTCATATTGGCAGGCTTTGCTTATATGCTTGCGCATATGTTAAATATCGCAGTCGGGCTGACGTTCTCCGGCGGTCTTCTTGATTTCTTCCTGTTCGGTATTTTACAGGGAAATGCAAAGACGAGCTGGATGCTTGTGATTCCGATCGGTATCGTATATTTTGTCCTGTATTATGTCATTTTTCGGTTCCTGATCAAAAAGCTGAATCTGAAGACCCCAGGAAGGGAAGAAGACGATGAGGAGACGAGGCTTTACACAAAGGCAGATGTGAATGATCGCAACCGCCGGAATAAAGTGCATCCGAATGTGAGCGAGCGGGACAAAGCAGATAAGGGTGAAGGTGGCAGAAGTGCAGAAGAAAGCAGTGCGGCAGATGCAGTCAGCAGAGAAATTGTACGCGGGCTTGGCGGAAAAGATAACATCAGTGATGTGGATTGTTGTGCAACAAGACTCCGCTGTACGGTCTTGCATGCGCAGAAGGTCAATGATGCCTTATTAAAAGCAACAGGAGCATCCGGTGTCGTACACAAGGGAAACGGTGTACAGATCATCTACGGACCGCATGTGACGGTGATCAAGTCCAATCTGGAGGACTATCTTGAGCAGGCACCCGAGGAACTTGCAGATATAACAACGGATGCCGTATATGGCTTAAATGCCGAATCAACGACGGATGCTGTAGAAAGTCCTGCATCAGATGCAGAACCCATTACGATTTCAAGTCCGATGACAGGCACTGCAGCGAAACTTCAGACGGTGCCGGATGAAGCCTTTGCGGGCGGCATGATGGGGGACGGTGTCTGTGTGACTCCGACAGATACAACCGTAAGAGCGCCGGAAAACGGAACGGTCGGTTTTATCTTTGAGACGAAGCATGCCATCGGTTATCAGACGGACTCCG
Organism: Lachnospiraceae bacterium; assembly: GCA_051888775.1. Lineage (GTDB taxonomy): Bacteria > Bacillota > Clostridia > Lachnospirales > Lachnospiraceae > JBJFCE01. Next base: position 41,815 of record JBJFCE010000038.1, read on the forward strand.
GAATCGACTTGTTGATCCATGTCGGAATTGATACGGTAAAGCTTGAGGGAAAAGGGTTTGAGGTATTGGTCCAGAGCGGACAGATGTTGAAAAAAGGTGAGCCGATGTTAAGGTTGGATCTGGATTATCTGAAAGCGCATGCGCCGTCCGTTACAACCCCGATCGTATGCACTGAGCTTTCCGAAGGACAGCATGTAAGGCTGTTGAAAGAAGGCAAGGTCAAAGCGGGAGAAGCGTTATTCGTGATAGAGGAATCGGATTTTCGGTCATAGAGCATTAAAAGAGAGCCGGCAGTTTGAAACAGTACTGCCGGCTCTCTTTATGCTATGTTGTTTTCGAAATCAAGATTCAGGAATTCTTTTTCAGATTTTTCTGTGCCGTAGAGAGCATCAGCTTGATACGATTTAACTGATTTACTTCACTGGCACCCGGATCATAGTCGATCGCAACGATATTGGACTGCGGATACTGTCTGCGCAGCTCCTTGATAACACCCTTGCCGACAACATGGTTGGGTAGGCAGGCAAACGGTTGTGTGCAGACAATATTCGGTGTACCGCCGTGGATCAGCTCCAGCATTTCTCCGGTTAGGAACCAGCCTTCACCGGTCTGGTTACCGATAGATACGATCTTTTCTGCATTCCGGACAGTTTCATAAATATCAGCCGGAGGATCAAAATGCTTACTCTGCTTAAGTGCTTTGGCAGCGGCACCGCGGAATTTGGTGATCGCCCAGATGCCGAGTTTGGAGAGCTTGGCAGTTTTCTTGCTGGTGCCGAGGTTTTCAGCTTTATAGATCTGATTGTAAAAGCAGTAGAGCATGAAATCCATCAGATCCGGCACAACAGCTTCGGCGCCCTCGGATTCAAGCAGTTCCACCAGATGGTTGTTGGCTGCCGGCATGAACTTTACAAGAATCTCGCCGACCACGCCGACTCTCGGTTTCACTTCATCCGTGATCGGGATATTGTCAAAGTCATGAACGATCTCGCGGCACATTTTCTGGAATTTACGGTAGGACATATGATCTGCCGTAACGAACTTTTCACATTTTGCTTCCCATTCTTTATGTAGCTTATTTACAGAGCCGGGAACAGCCTCGTAGGGGCGCATGCGGTAGACGCAGCGCATGAACAGATCACCGAAGGTAACGGCATAAACTGCGCGCATCAGCATCTCGGCATTGATCTTAAAGCCCGGGTTACTCTCAAGCTTGGATAAGTTCAGAGAGATGACCGGAATATAGTCATAGCCTGCCTTTGCAAGGGCACGGCGGATAAATCCGATATAGTTGGTTGCACGGCAGCCGCCTCCGGTCTGGGACATTACGAATGCCAGCTTGTGTGTATCGTATTTTCCGGAAAGGACAGCGGACATGATCTGCCCGACAACCATGAGGGACGGATAGCAGGCGTCGTTATTGACATATTTTAATCCGACATCTACCGCCTGTCTGCCGTCGTTGTCCATGACTTCCAGATGATAACCGCATTTTACGAAGGCTGCCTGCAGCAGTCCGAAGTGGATCGGTGACATCTGCGGGCAGAGGATCGTATAGTCCTTACGCATTTCTTCCGTGAACAGTACACGGTGCAGTGCGGAGCTCTTGATCTCGCGTTCCTGATGCTTGCTCTCGCGCACGCGGATTGCGGACAGGAGAGAGCGGATACGGATTCTTGCGGCACCGAGGTTGTTGACCTCATCGATTTTTAAGCAGGTATAGATCTTGCCGGAACCGGTCAGAATATCATTGACCTGATCGGTAGTAACGGCGTCCAGACCGCAGCCGAAAGAGTTTAACTGGATCAGATCCAGATTATCCACGGTTTTTACATAGCTTGCGGCAGCGTAAAGTCTGGAATGGTACATCCACTGATCGGATACGATGAGCGGACGTTCCGGCTTCGCCAGATGGGAGATGGAGTCCTCGGTTAGAACAGCCACATCATAGGAAGTGATCAGCTCCGGGATACCGTGGTTGATCTCAGGGTCAATATGGTACGGACGACCTGCAAGTACGATACCGCGCTTGTTGTTTTCTTTTAACCATGCAAGGGTTTCTTCCCCTTTTTTCTGCATATCCTTTCTGACAGCATCAAGCTCCAGCCATGCATCATGAACCGCAGCCTTGATTTCTGCGGGTGTCAGCTCGGTAAATTCCTTGATGAGCTGACCGGAAATGGTTTCTTCACTCGTAAATGACATGAACGGATTGCGGAAACGCATTTCACCTCTGCCGATTTCTTCCACATTGTTTTTGATATTTTCGGAATACGAGGTTACGATCGGGCAGTTGTAGTGGTTGTTGGCTTCCGGGAACTCGTTTCTTTCATAAAACAGTGCCGGATAGAAGATAAAATCTACCTTCTGGTTGATCAGCCACATGATATGTCCGTGTGCGAGCTTTGCCGGATAGCATTCGGATTCACTCGGAATGGACTCAATGCCAAGCTCATAGATCTTACGGGTAGAGCTTGGAGAGAGTACGACACGATATCCAAGCTTGGTAAAGAAGGTATACCAGAAAGGATAGTTTTCGTACATATTTAACACCCTCGGAATACCGACAGTGCCGCGGGGCGCCTGATCGGGAGAAAGCGGCTCATAGCTAAAGAGACGTTTCTGCTTGTATTCAAAAAGGTTCGGGATATTATGCTCGTTTTTCTGCTTGCCGAGTCCGCGCTCACAACGGTTGCCGGAGATGAACTGGCGTCCGCCGGAGAATTTATTGATCGTCAGACGGCAGCTGTTGGTACAGCCGCGGCATTTTGCCATGCTGGTCGTAAATTCCAGAGAATTGATCTGGTCGATCGTAAGCATGGTGGTCTGATAGCCTTCGGTGTAATGCTCCCTTGCAACAAGAGCGGCGCCGAAAGCACCCATGATTCCCGCAATATCGGGACGGATGGCTTCGCAGCCTGCAATTTTTTCAAAGCTTCTCAATACGGCGTCATTATAGAAAGTACCGCCCTGCACGACGATCTGTTTTCCGAGATCGGAGGCATCGGATACCTTGATGACTTTAAACAGGGCATTCTTAATAACAGAATATGCAAGGCCCGCAGAAATATCGGGAACAGAAGCTCCTTCCTTCTGTGCCTGTTTTACTTTGGAGTTCATAAATACGGTACAGCGGGTTCCGAGATCGATCGGATGCTTTGCGAACAGTGCTGCTTTTGCAAAATCCTGTACGCTGTAATTTAAAGACTTTGCAAAGGTTTCGATAAAGGAACCGCAACCGGAAGAGCAGGCCTCATTTAACTGCACGCTGTCAACGGTCTGGTTTTTGATCTTGATACATTTCATATCCTGACCGCCGATATCAAGGATACAATCTACCTCTGGGTCAAAGAAAGCAGCCGCATAATAATGGGCAACCGTTTCAACTTCTCCGTCATCCAGAAGGAAAGCAGCCTTGATCAGCGCCTCGCCGTAGCCGGTGGAACAGGAGCGCACGATATGGGCATCCTTTGGCAACAGGCTGTAGATCTCCTGAATGGATTTGATCGCGGTCTTTAACGGACTGCCGTTGTTGTTGCTGTAGAAAGAATACAAAAGGGAACCGTCCTCACTGACCAAAGCGACTTTGGTTGTCGTGGAACCGGCATCAATGCCGAGGTAGCAGTTGCCCTTGTAATGCTTTAACTCTGCGGTTTTGACACAGTGCTTTTCATGGCGCTCTTTGAATGCCTCATATTCTTCCTCGGAAGCAAAAAGCGGCTCCATACGCTCGACTTCAAATTCCATATGGATATCGGAAGAAAGCTTATCAACCATTTCCTTCATGGTGAAATGTACCTCATCCTTGGCGTTCATGGCAGAGCCGATTGCCGCAAAGAGGTGGGAATTGTCGGTATCGATGATATGCTCATTATCCAGCTTTAACGTACGGATAAAGGCAGCCTTCAATTCGGACAGGAAATGAAGCGGACCGCCGAGAAAAGCGACGTGTCCCCTGATCGGTTTACCACAGGCAAGACCGGAAATGGTCTGGTTCACGACAGCCTGAAAGATAGAAGCGGACAAGTCTTCTTTGGTGGCACCTTCATTGATTAGCGGCTGGATGTCTGATTTCGCAAAAACACCGCAACGTGCCGCAATGGTATATAAAGAGTTATAGTTTTTGGCGTATTCGTTCAGACCGGATGCATCCGTCTGTAACAGGGATGCCATCTGGTCGATAAAGGAACCGGTACCACCGGCACAGATTCCGTTCATACGCTGTTCTACGTTACCGCCTTCAAAATAGATGATCTTGGCATCCTCACCGCCTAGCTCGATCGCAACGTCCGTTTGAGGCGCGAGTGCCTGTAACGCAGTAGCAACGGCGATGACTTCCTGATTAAAAGGAATACCCAAGTGGTTTGCCAGAGTCAGTCCGCCCGAACCCGTGATCATCGGATGCAGAGTCAGATCACCGAGCTTGTCGTAAGCTTCCTTTAAAAGACCCTGCAGTGTTTCTCGGATATTGGCAAAATGCCGTTGATAATCCGAGAACAGTATGTTGTTCGATTCATCCAGAATCGCAATCTTTACGGTAGTGGAACCGATATCGATTCCGAGTGTGTTTCTGTTTTCGCTCATGTATTACACCAATCCTTATTCGTTTGCATACAAAGGAATTATACGACATGCATTCTGAAAGTTCAATCCGTAAGAAGTGATATTTATAATAAGAAAAAATCGAATTTTTATAAAATTTGTCCAAAGAATTTATAAAATGTGGGAAATTCATAGGGGAAGCGAAGGCTGGCGGTTTACTTTTCATGGTCGGAATGATAAGATATAATCGTGTGCATTATGGAATATAAGAAAATAGAATGCCTGTAACGAATGGTTGCAATACGACAGGCAGTAAGAAAGAAAGGCTTGGTAATCTATGGGTTTCTTGGACAAAATGGAGCGGAAGTTTGGAAAATATGCAATATCAAATCTTTCCCTGTACTTGATTTTATGCTATGCGGTCGGATATGTGATCCAGCTTATTAACAGTGATTTTGTACATTATCTGACTCTGAATCCGTTTGCGATTATGCGGGGGCAGGTATGGCGTATCATTACCTGGGTGCTGATTCCACCGAATGAATCCAATATTTTCTTTTTGTTGTTGATGCTGTATTTTTATTATTCGATCGGAACCAGTCTGGAGCGGACGTGGGGGACTTTCTATTATAATGTCTACATTTTCGGAGGAATCCTGTTTACGGTGCTGGCGAGCTTTGGATTTGCCGGATATTTGTATTTTGCGGATGTACGGAAGGTTCCGGAGGAAATGTTATCCATGTATATGCAAGCCTACGGTGCCGGGAATACACTTGAATTTATGGCAAAGTACTATGAAGCGAGCGGTGTGTTCCGGGCGTTGTTTACGACCTATTATATCAACATGTCGATCTTCCTTGCTTATGCGGCAACCTATCCGGAGATGCAGGTGCTGTTGATGTTCATTATTCCGATCAAGGTAAAATATCTCGGTATCATTTATGCCATTATGATTGTATTGGATATGATATCGGGCGGCTGGCTGTATGCGTTTACCATAGGTGCTTCTTTACTTAACTTTGTGATCTTCTTCCTGATGACAAGGCGGCATAAGCCGCACCGCAGTCCGAAGCAGATCAAGCGGCAGATGGAATATCGGCGTGCGGCAAAGCAACCTGGCGGGATTACCAGACATAAATGTGCGATCTGCGGCAGAACGGAGCAGGACGATCCGACGTTGGAGTTCCGGTTCTGTTCCAAATGTGAGGGCAATTATGAGTATTGCCAGTATCATCTGTTCACACATGAGCATGTGAAGCGCCATTGACAGACCGGAATGAAAAGTGCGCAGACAGGGCAGGGATGCACAAATCGGGAGGAAGAATGAAAAAAGAAGAGCTTTTTTTGCAAAAGATCACGGAACTGAAAGAAACGGCAAAGCTGCAGGGGCATGTGTTGTCAAAGGATCAGGTGGATGAGTTTCTGGAAGAAAACGGACTGAACGAGGAACAGGCAAATTTTTTATATGATTATCTGAAGCAGAATAAGATCGGTATCGATGAAAAGGTCAATCCGGACGAATATCTGACCAGAGAGGATGTCAATTATCTGGAACTGTATCTGGAGGAGCTGAAGGAGCTTCCGCAGGTCAGCGAAGCGCAGAAGCTGGCATATTCGATGGCGGCAATGGCGGGAGAGACCAATGCCAAGCGCAGACTGTTGGAAGCATATCTGCCGTATGTGGCAGATATTGCCAAGCTGTATGCAGGGCAGGGCATCGATCTGGAGGATCTGATCGGAGAAGGAAATGTAGCGCTGGCCTCGGGTGTGGAGATGCTCGGAGCGCTGGAAAAGCCCGAGGAAGTGCAGGGAATGCTCGGTAAAGTGATCATGGATGCGATGGAAGAACTGATCAATGAGGATAATCTTGAAAGAAAAACTGACCAAAAGGTGGAGCAACGCGTCAATAAAGTGGCAGATAAGGCAAGAGAGCTTGCACAGGATCTGCGAAGAAAGGTCACGGTAGAAGAACTGGTGGAAGAAACGGGGATGTCGGAAAAGGAGATCCGTGATGCCATGCGGATCAGTGCAAACCGGATTGAGGATATTGAAAGTTAGAGGTATCCGTAAGGCTCGGAATGCATCAAATAGGCGATTGCGAAACTCTGTCCGTAAAGCGGAGCCGGTGCTGATCAACCTAGCGGTGACCGGCACGCTTTCGCTACACCTCGTCCGTAACGGTACATAAGGTGCCAAAATACGGCACCTAAGTACCGACGGACTCCCAGTGCCGGTCACCGCTGGGTTGATCAGCACCGGCTTCGCTTTACGGACAGAGTTTCGCAATCGCTTAAATGGATCAAATGACATAAGGAGAAAGTGACATGGAATATCAGGATTTTAAATATGTCATGAACGATATGACAAAGGTATACCTTGGCGCAAAGCAGACCTATGCGGAGGCATGTGCAAACGATTATATTCCGTTTAAATTGACTGCCATTTTTAATCAGTATTTTTATAAAGAGGTTTCACCGGATATGACGATTGAAGAACATATGCTGGCGCTGACAAAGGACTCTTTATCCTACATGACATTAAAAAATCTGCGGGCAAAAGTGAAGATGAGCATTTATACCGAAACGACTGACAGAAAAGGAAAAACAACAGGAAAATGGCTGACCGATCAGATGCTGACCATTGATCAGTATCTATCGGAGGAAACCTATCATCTGTATCCTGAGCATGCCATTGTCACGGAACTGGTCATTCCGAAACTTCAACTGATGGCATTTTCATTGTAATACAGTGTCTGAAAGATTCTGTATAAAACAACAGGAAATGGAAAAAATGAGAACAAACAGGAGGACTATTATGAAAAAGAATTTTATGAAAACAGGAAAAAGGGTTATTGCAGGGATGTTACTTTTTAGCATGATACTGGGACTTGCGGCATGCGGAAAGAGTACTGCAAAAGTGGATAATACCGTATCCATTGATACGATCCATGGAGCGATCAAAGAAGCGTACGGAGAAAATTATCTTCCTCAGATGCTGATGACAGAGGACGAGATTACGGCACTTTACGGCATTGAATCCGACTGGTACGAGGAAGTGCTTGCGGAGGTACCGATGATCAGCGCGCAGGTAGATACTCTGATTGCCGTAAAAGCAACGGATGGACATGTGGAAGATGTCCAGAATGCACTGACAAGCTATAAGGAGTATCTGGAGAATGACTCTTTCCAGTATCCCATGAATGTGCCGAAGATTCAGGCATCCACGATCATTACAAGAGGAAACTATGTCTTCTTTATTATGCTGGGAACGGTCGATATGGAAGTAATGGATCAGTCTGAGGATGCACAGATCGAAGCATATAGCCAGATGAATCAGATCGCGATTGATACGATCGACGGACTGTTGTTGAAATAATATGACTACGGGAGTATTAGTGGTATGGTTTTTGCCGGAATCACATTTCTTTACCGTTTTTTGCCCATTGTTTTAATTGCATATTTTGTATGCCCAAAGCAATTCAGAAATGGATTGCTTTTTTTGGCATCCCTGATTTTTTATGCATGGGGTGAGCCGGTCTATGTGCTGCTCATGCTGTTTTCTACCGTATCCGATTATTGGCACGGCAGGATGATCGATCAAAGGATCAGTGAAGGAAATAAGAGAGGAGCACGCTGCTTTTTGCTCTCCTCCATTGCGATCAATCTGCTGATTCTCGGATTTTTTAAATATGCAGGCTGGCTGATTTCATTGCTCAACCGGGGCTTCGGGTTGGCGATTCCGCAACTGTCACTGGCGCTTCCGCTTGGCATATCCTTTTATACCTTTCAGACGATGTCTTATTCGATTGATGTCTATCGGGGAAATGCTAAGGTGCAGAAGAATATTCTGGATTTCGGTATGTTTGTGACAATGTTTCCGCAGCTGATCGCGGGACCGATCGTGCGCTATGCAGATATCGAGTCCCGTATCCGGAACCGCAGCCTCAGTGTGGAACAGGTACACAACGGGATCGTACGTTTTACGATCGGTCTGGCGAAGAAAGTATTGTTTGCAAACGAATTCGGAAAACTCTGGGAACATATTCAGACCGTAGATTCATGCCGGATGCCGGTACCCATGGGATGGCTCGGAATCCTTGCATACGGATTACAGATATATTATGATTTCTCGGGCTACTCCGACATGGCGATCGGTCTTGGCACAATATTCGGATTTGCATTTCCGGAAAATTTCCGTTATCCGTATGAATCGGTCAGCATCTCAGAATTTTTCAGAAGATGGCATATGACCTTGCAGAAATGGTTTGCGGAATATGTTTATTATCCGCTTGGAGGTAACCGCAAAGGGCTAAAGCGCCAGATCCTGAATCTGCTCATTGTATGGGGATTAACAGGAATCTGGCACGGTGCGAGCGGAAACTTTCTTGTATGGGGATTGTATTTCGCTTTCTGGCTGATTCTGGAGAAAGTATGGCTGTTGCAGGCATTTGAAAAGATGCCGCAGAAGGTGGCAAGGGGTGTGGGACATGTTTATACACTGATCCTTGTCGGTATCGGCTGGGTATTTTTTACGCATACACAGTTGTCAGAAGCTTTTACGTATATCGGAAGATTGTTTGGCATCGGAAAAAATGCAAGTGGATCAGGATTTGGAGAAACGGGCTATTGGTTTCGCCAATACGCGGTTTTACTGCTGTTTGGAGCTATCGGAGCGACAAGTTTGCCGAAAAAACTTGCAAAATCAGCAGAAAAGTATAGAAAAAATGTGATAGATGCAATTTTTATTGCAATTTTACTGCTACTGTGTACGGCATTTCTGGTAGATGCCAGCTATAACCCGTTTTTATATTTCCGCTTTTAAACAGCAGACAGAGGAGATTACAATGGAGCGAAAAAAATTATTACAACAATGGAATCGTTTGCTTGTACCGGGTGTATTTCTGCTGATTTTGGCAGGAGGCGGACTGTGGCAGCATTTGATGCCGGACAGGGCTTATTCGCCTTCCGAGCGCAGAGTACTGGCACAAAAGCCGGAACTTTCCACAGAAAATGTACGGGATGCGTCCTATATGGCAGATTTTGAAACTTACCTGACAGATCAGTTTCCGATGCGTGATCAGTGGATCACTGTCAAGACTTATGCAGGACTGTTACTCGGACAGAGAGAAACGGGCGGTGTTTATATCACAAAGGATCACAGCCTGATCGAACTGCACAGGGAATCGGATTTGGAGAAAGAACGGATATTACAAAATACAGAGACATTACTTTCTTTTACAGAAGATATGACAGAGCGATTCGGGGCAGAGCATGTACGGTTAATGCTGGTGCCGACGGCGGAGTGTATCTGGGATGATAAGCTGCCGGATGACATTGCGCTGTTTGATCAGTACGCTTATCTGGATTTGCTTCAACAAACACTGGAACAAACGGATGAGGATTATGCACAGATACTGGTTCCTGTTGAAGCAGAGCTTGCTTTGCATGCACAGGAGGAGATCTATTATAAGACAGATCATCACTGGACGGCGCTCGGTGCCTATTACGGATATGCGGCATATGCCGGAGAAACGGCATATCCGCTCTCCGAGTTTGAATTTGTGACAGTAACGGATCAATTTACCGGAACGACCGCTGCTAAATGCGGTCTGTACGATGTAACGGACCGGATCGAACTGATTTATCCGCAGAATGGGGAATCGTATATTGTGGATCATAACCTCGGTGAGCACTATTCCGACAGTCTTTATGAAGAGGCATTGGCAAAGGGAGACGATCCCTATGCGGTATACCTTGGCGGAAATGATGCGATTGTAACGATTCTGAAAAATACAGAAGGTATGCAGGCAGAGCACGTAACACAGACGGAGAGCAGTGTACAGACAGGGAGCGGCATGCAGGAGAATACCTCCGGGCGCAGTCTTTTGATCATCCGGGATTCCTATGCCAATTGCTTCGTGCCGTATCTGACCGGAGCCTATGAGAAGATCACGATGGTGGATCTGCGATATTATAACGGCAGTATCCGGGCTCTGACGCAGGAAGGCTATACGGATGTGCTCATTCTATATAATCTTCCGAACTTCCTGTCCGATAGACAGATCTATAAACTGACACGTTAGAGCAAGTGATGATCTTTCTTGCTTTGTTTTGCATTATGCGGACAAAATGTAAACCAAAAATAAAAACAAGTTGACGTTCTGGAAGATATCCTCTATACTCACAATGGTAGAGATACGATAGTCATTTGCGAAGCTCTGTCATCCGGAGGGAACGGTTGCCTGTATACCTGTCAGCGGCGGGTACTGGGAGCACGTCGGTACTTAGGTGCCGTATTTTGGCACCTTATGTATCGTTACGGGCGAGGTATAGCGAAAGCGTGCCCGCCGCTGACAGGTATACAGGCAACCGTTCCTTCCGGATAACAGAGCTTCGCAGATACCTACCGGAGATTACAGAAACAGAGGAGTTATGTTTTATGGAAAATACAACAACGAAAAAAACACACAATGTAAAAACAGCAACCAGAAGCATCGTATATGTCGGAATGTTCGCGGCTGTGATGGCAGTATTATCCCAGATCTCCATTCCGATGCCTTCCAGTGTCCCGATCACACTGCAGACTTTTGCAATGGCACTGACAGGCGCGGTACTCGGATGGAAGCTTGGTCTGGCAGCAACGGTTGTCTATATTTTACTCGGAGCATTCGGAGTCCCTGTATTTTCGGGTTTTACAGGGGGATTCGCCAAGCTGGTAGGCTTCACGGGAGGATTTATTTATGGTTTTCTGGCACTGACACTGTTATGCGGAATCGGAAGCTGCATGAAGCGCAAACCGTTTGGTATGATCGTCGGGATCATTGGCTTGGAAATCTGCCATTTATGCGGAACGATCCAGTATGCGGTACTGGCAAGCCGTTCTTTCCGGTCTGCCTTTTTACTTGTTTCGGTTCCTTATCAGATCAAGGATATCGTATCTGTCATCTTGGCATTCATAATCGGTTCCGTCGTTCGTAAGCAGCTGCTTCGCGCGGGATTGATCTGAAGCTTGTTGTATTCAATTTACGGTTTTGATCTAAAATAATTTCCGGGCAGGGGAATACTGTTCTATCCGGCGGTCCTTGAAAAACGCCGGTACTTGGCGAGGTATTATCGAGCCTAGTACCGCTGCGCTTTTTCACGGAGCGAGAGCGTGCCGCCGGGTAGAACTGTATTCCCCTGCCCGGAAATTATTTTAGGTCAAAACGCCGCAAAAATACACAAAAAAGAGATGAAAAACGGTAGAAATATGTGCATTTTAATGGTATAATAAACTATCATGTATCGGCAGAACATCATTTCTGCAGCAGACGAGGATGGTCTGAGATACGAGACTATGTTCAAAGGGGGACATAACATATGTCAAAATGGGTTTACACATTTGAAGAGGGAAATGCAGACATGCGTGCGCTCCTTGGTGGAAAGGGCGCCAATCTTGCCGAGATGACCAATCTCGGATTACCGATCCCGCAGGGCTTTACGGTAACGACCGAAGCTTGTACGGATTATTATGCACAGGGAAAGCAGATCGCGCCGGAGATTCAGGATCAGATCTTTGCCGCACTGGCAGAACTGGAGAAAAAGCAGGGAAAGAAATTCGGTGATACCGAGAATCCGTTGCTTGTTTCTGTTCGTTCCGGTGCAAGAGCATCCATGCCGGGTATGATGGATACGATCTTAAATCTCGGACTTACCGACGTGGCGGTAGAGGGCTTTGCAAAGAAGACAGGCAATCCGAGATTTGCTTATGATTCTTATCGTCGCTTTATCCAGATGTTTTCCGATGTTGTCATGGAAGTGCCGAAGTCTTATTTTGAGCGCGTATTGGACGAGATCAAGGAGAGCAAGAAGGAAGCGCTGGGAAAAGCGGAAAGTGAAACGGTATATGATACCGACCTGACCGCAGATGATCTGAAAGAAGTGATTGCAAGATTTAAACAGATATATAAGGACAAGATGAACGAGGAATTTCCGCAGGATCCGAAGGTGCAGTTGATGGAAGCAGTCAAAGCGGTGTTCCGTTCATGGGATAATGAAAGAGCAATCTATTATCGCCGTATGAACGATATCCCCGGTGACTGGGGAACTGCCGTGAATGTTCAGGCGATGGTATTCGGTAATATGGGTGATACTTCCGGAACCGGTGTTGCATTTACAAGAGATCCGGGAACCGGTGCAAAAGGAATCTTTGGTGAGTATCTGATTAATGCACAGGGGGAGGACGTTGTTGCAGGTGTCCGTACACCGCAGCCGATTTCCAGACTGAAAGAGGATCTGCCGGAGTGCTATGAACAGTTCCTTCAGATTGCGGCAAAATTGGAAGATCATTATCGTGATATGCAGGATATGGAGTTTACCATTGAAGAGGGCAAGCTGTATTTCCTCCAGACCAGAAACGGAAAGAGAACCGCGCAGGCAGCGCTTCAGGTAGCATGTGATCTTGTGGATGAAGGAAAGATCACGCCGGAAGAAGCAGTTATGCGTATTGAAGCAAAATCCCTTGATCAGCTGTTACATCCGACTTTTGACAGAATCGCATTAAAAGAAGGCGTTGTGATCGGCGAGGCACTTCCGGCTTCTCCGGGAGCTGCAGCAGGACAGGTATACTTTACCGCAGCAGATGCCAAGGAAGCACATGATCGCGGACAGAGAGTCATCCTTGTCAGACTGGAGACTTCTCCGGAAGATATCGAAGGAATGCATGCGGCGGAAGGTATCCTGACCGTTCGTGGCGGACGTACTTCCCATGCAGCCGTAGTGGCAAGAGGTATGGGAACCTGTTGTGTATCCGGATGCGGTGACATTGTCATCAACGAAGAAAAGAAAGTATTTACGCTTGGCGGACATACATACCATGAGGGAGATTTCATTTCCCTTGACGGTTCTACCGGTAAGATCTATGACGGTGATATCAAGACCGTGGATGCGGCGATCAGCGGCAATTTCGGACGCATCATGGCATGGGCTGACCAGTACCGTAAATTACAGGTCAGAACCAATGCAGATACTCCGGCGGATGCAGCCAATGCAGTCAAGCTCGGAGCCGAAGGTATCGGACTGTGCCGTACCGAGCACATGTTCTTTGAACCGGAGCGTATTCCGAAGATCCGTAAGATGATCCTTTCCAGTACCTTGGAAGAACGTGAAGAAGCGTTAAATGAGCTGATCCCGTTCCAGAAAGGTGACTTTAAGGAATTATATGAGGTTATGGAAGGCAGACCGGTGACGATCCGTTTCTTAGACCCGCCTCTGCATGAATTCGTTCCGACCGAGGAGAAGGAGATCGAAGAACTGGCAAAAGATATGGGGCAGACAGTTACCCATGTCAAAGAAGTATGCGATTCCCTGCATGAGTTCAATCCGATGATGGGACACCGCGGATGCCGACTCTCCGTTACTTATCCTGAAATTGCCAAGATGCAGACAAGAGCCGTTATGGAAGCTGCGATTGAAGTAAAAGCCGAGAAGGGCTATGATATCGTACCTGAGATCATGGTTCCGCTTGTAGGCGATAAGAAAGAGTTAAAGTTTGTAAAGAAGGTAATCGTTGAGACTGCAGAGCAGGTTAAGAAAGAAAAGAACTCCGATATCGTTTACCACATCGGTACGATGATCGAGATTCCGCGTGCAGCACTGCTGGCAGATGAGATTGCGGAGGAAGCGGAATTCTTCTCCTTCGGTACCAATGACTTGACCCAGATGACCTTTGGTTTCTCACGTGACGATGCAGGAAAGTTCTTAGATGCATATTATAACAGTCAGATCTATGAGTCCGATCCGTTTGCAAAGCTTGACCAGAACGGCGTAGGACAGCTCGTAAAGATGGCGGCAGAGAAGGGGCGGAAAGTACGTCCGGACATCAAGCTCGGCATCTGTGGTGAGCATGGCGGAGATCCTTCTTCCGTTGAGTTCTGCCACAAGGTAGGACTGACCTATGTATCCTGTTCACCGTTCCGTGTTCCGATTGCACGGCTTGCGGCTGCACAGGCAGCGATTGCAGATAAGTAGGCGAAAGCTATTTATTTAGTGTAAAGCTTGACTTTGAGAAAGCAAAAGAATATAGAAAAGTTATGGTGCATACCTTCGGAAAAATCAATGGAAGGACATTGAAGTTGAGGTTTGTATGCTGATATAAGATTTTCGTCCCACTATCTATAGAAATGTAGGTAGTGGGATTTTTTTTGTTTTGTAAATTATATTGATAAATTTCTGATTTTGACATATAATAGCATTACAAACACATGCAAAGCAACTACAAAAAGCATGGTGAAGGAGGAACCATTATGGCAGAACAGGTATTGATTCAATTTCGTGCAGATAAAGCATTAAAGCAGGAGGTTGCAGAGATTTACGAGGCGCTTGGTATGGATTTACCAACAGCATTACGTATGTTTATGACTAGGAGTAAGATGGTTAAAGGTCTTCCATTTGAGGCAACATTACCAGAAATAACGATTACAAGAGCAGAGGCTAAGAATGCATTCTATGAGTTGAGAGAGCAGGCTGCTGATGTGCCAGAGATGTCTCTTGATGAAATTAATGCTGAAATATCAGCTGTCAGAGAGGAAAGAAAAAGGTAAGTGCTTATGGTGTATTATGCAGTTATAGATACAAACGTT
>JBJFCE010000039.1:0-14153 GCA_051888775.1 Lachnospiraceae bacterium
CAATGTTACGGATCAGCTCCTGAATCAATACGGTCTTACCTACACCGGCACCGCCAAACAGACCGATCTTACCACCCTTCTGGTAAGGGCAGAGCAGATCGACAACCTTGATTCCCGTTTCCAGCAATTCCTGATCCGTAGACTGCTCCGAAAATGCCGGAGCCGCTCTGTGGATCGGCTCATAAGTAACATCCTGCGGTGCGGGCTTATTATCGATCGGCTGTCCAAGCACGTTAAAGATACGTCCGAGTGTATTCTCACCTACCGGTACGGTAATCGGTGCGCCGGTCGCCTGAGCGTCCATGCCTCTCACCAGACCGTCTGTAGGTCCCATGGCAATACATCTGACCGTATCATCGCCAAGATGCTGTGCAACTTCCACCACGAGCACTTCACCATTTTTTCTCGTAATATTGATGGCTTCGTTAATCTCCGGAAGGCTGCCGTCAGCAAACTTAATATCCAATACGGCACCAATAATCTGGGTGATCTTACCCATGTTGGCGCTTTTAATTTCTGCTGCCATATCTCAATTCCTTTCGTGTTTATTTCGGTTAGGAAATCGCTTCCGCACCGGCTATAATCTCTGTCAGCTCCTGTGTAATGGAACCCTGACGGGCTCTGTTATACAGTAAGGACAGATTACTAATCATTTCTTCTGCGTTGCTCGTTGCAGAATCCATCGCCTGCATTCTCGCACCATTTTCACTTGCAACCGCTTCAATCAGCGCACCGTAGATCAGACTGGTAATATACTTCGGAATGATCAAATCCAGAGCTTCGTCCGCTTCCGGCTCAAAGTTCATCATAGTATGATCGTCCTTTTCTTCCTCCGTTCCCTCTGCCTGTGCTTTTTCCGGAACCTGTACCGGAAGGAGCTGTAACAGCTTCGGTTCATGGACTACCGTATTTTTAAAGGCGGTATAAGCAAGATGGATCTCTCCGATCTTTCCGTCCTCAAAATCCTTTAACAACTGATCTGCAAGCCGCATGGCATCCACATAAGCAGGTGCCTCGATCACCTCGGACAGATCCTCATCTGCTACCTCATATCCGTAACGCACGAATGCGTCCCGTCCTTTTTTACCGATGGCATAGATGATCAGGTCTTCCTTCTTCAGTTCTCCCCGTGTGATCAGTTTCACAACGTTGGAATTGTAACCGCCGGCAAGTCCTCTGTTTGAAGTAATGACAATCACGGCTTTTTTCTCAGAAGCACCCGACTTTAAATACGGGTGATCCAGATTCCCGGCTTTTGCCAACATCGAGCTGACCGTATCATACATGCACTGAAAATAGTTTCTGGACTGCTCCGCATGCGTTTTGGAACGCTGCAGCTTGACTGTAGATACAAGTTTCATGGCTTTGGTAATCTGCTGCGTACTTTGGATACTGCTTTTACGTCTTTTGATGTCTCTCATAGAGGCCATAGCAATTCACCTGTGCTTTCTAAAACTGTGCCTTAAATTCTACAATCGCTTTCTTCAGAGTTTCTTCGGTTGCTTCGGAGATCACCTTTTCTTCCTTGATCGCTGCCGGAATTTCCGGATACTTGGTGTCAAGGAATTCAAAGAACTCCGACTCAAAACGGGTGATTTCCTCGGTTTCGATATCCAACAGGTATTTGTTGGTCGCAACATAAATGATGATAACCTGATATTCTACCGGCATCGGCTTATACTGAGGCTGCTTTAATACTTCTTTTATACGCTCGCCCTGTGCCAGCTTCTCCTTGGTATCCGCATCCAGCTCGGAACCGAACTGTGCAAATGCAGCAAGCTCACGGTACTGTGCCAGCTCTACACGGATCGGCGCAGCAATCTTCTTCATTGCCTTGATCTGAGCCGCACCACCTACTCGGGATACGGAAAGACCTGCGTTGACCGCAGGACGGAAACCTGCATTGAACATCTCCGTCTCCAGATAGATCTGTCCGTCCGTGATGGAGATGACGTTCGTCGGAATATAAGCGGATACATCGCCTGCCTGTGTCTCGATGATCGGAAGCGCTGTTAAAGAACCTCCGCCGTACTCATCACTCATACGGACTGCTCTTTCGAGAAGTCTGGAATGCAGATAGAATACGTCACCGGGATATGCCTCACGTCCGGGCGGACGACGAAGCAGCAAAGAGAGTGTACGGTAAGCAGTCGCATGCTTACTTAAATCGTCATATACGACCAGTACATCCTGTCCTGCCTCCATCCATTCCTCACCGATCGCACATCCGGCATACGGTGAAATATACTGCAACGGTGCAAGGTCACTGGCAGTTGAAGCAACTACCGTAGTGTAATTCATCGCACCGAATTCCTCCAGTGTCTTAACAATGGATGCAACTGTGGATGCTTTCTGTCCGATCGCAACATACACGCATTTGACACCCTGCCCCTTCTGGTTAATGATCGTATCGATCGCAATCGCGGTCTTACCGGTCTGTCTGTCGCCGATGATCAGCTCACGCTGTCCGCGTCCGATCGGCACCATGGAATCGATTGCCTTGATACCGGTCTGAAGCGGTGTATCAACGGATTTACGTGTAATAACACCCGCAGCGACTCTTTCAATCTGACGATATTTATCAGTATGGATCGGACCCTTACCGTCAATAGGCTGTCCGAGCGCATTGACAACACGTCCCAGCAATGCATCTCCGACAGGAACCTCTACGACTCTGCCGGTGGTCTTTACCTGATCGCCTTCGTTGATATTGTGTGCGCTTCCGAGAAGCACCGCACCAACGTTATCTTCCTCCAGGTTCATGACCATGCCGTATACTTCGCCTGGGAACTCCAACAGTTCACCCTGCATTGCATTTTCCAGTCCGTGCACACGAGCGATACCGTCCGCAACCTGAATAACCGTACCCACATTGGATACTTCCATCTCGGACGCGTATCTCTTGATCTGATCCTTAATCACTGAACTTATTTCTTCTGGTCTTAAATTCATGGATCGTTCGCACCTTTCTTATATTTTTAAGCAAGTCTAATCTTCATCAGGCTTCGTTCCAGATCTTCCATCTTGGAACGGATGCTGCTGTCCACCACACGGTCCCCGATACGGATGATCATCCCTCCGATCAGGCTCTCCTGCACCTCATAGTGCATCTCCATCTTCCGATAACCGGTCGTTTCCAGCAGTCTTGCTTCTGCCTGCTTTTTTTGTTCCTCTGATAAAGGAACCGCTGTCTGTACATAGGCAATTCCGATGCCCTTGTATTCCTTCATCTTATCGATAAAGTAGATGAGCGTTTCTTCCACTTTTCCGATACGATCCTTCTCGATCATCATCATCAGAAATCCCATCATCTCTTCACTGATCCGACCTTCAAAGATATCCTTCATGGTACGGATCTTTTCTTCTCTTACAATCTTCGGATGCTTCAACACCTTCATCAGCTCCGGATTTTCAGCAAAGATCTGCTGTAAGCTTTCCGCTTCCTCCAGTAAAAGGTCCTCGTGATGCTCCTCAACCGCAAGCTCAAACAGCGCTTCTCCATACGTTCTTGAAATCAGCTTAGCCATGTGCTTTCACCCATTTCTTTCAGTGTTTCATCAATTAAACGGTTCTGAGCCGACGTATCCATGGATGCGGATACAAACTTTGATGCCATTGCGGAAGCAACGGTGATCATTTCCTTCTTGACATCATCAGCTGCCTTCTGCTTCTCAAGCTCTGCTTCCGTTCTGGCTCTCTCCAGAATGGCTGCAGCTTCTTCTTTTGCTTTTGCAATGATACGGCTTTCGTTTTCCAGACCGCGCTTTCTGGCATCTGCCAAAATGCTTTCTGCTTCCTTGTCTACGTTCTTTAACTTCTCTTCGTATTCGGCTTTCATTGCCTCCGCATCCGCTTTGTCCTTCTGTGCGCTGCTTAAATCACCAGCGATCTTCTCGGAACGTTTGGAAAGCATCTTCCTTGCCGGATTAAAGAGAAAATGAGACAGGAATAAAAACAATACAAAAACTGCAATCATCGTGAGGACAGAATCCGTGAGCAGCTGAAAATCCAGATTGAACAATCTTGTCATGGATGCGCCGTCCGCTTCTGCCAGCATGACTCCTGCACTTAAAATCGTCTGCAACTGACTGCCTCCTCTCTATATAAGAACTTTCTGCTTAAACAGAGAATCCTTACAATGGATTCTCCTAATGAAATTACCCTGCGGGTAATTTCATTTTTAGATATC
This sequence comes from Lachnospiraceae bacterium, assembly GCA_051888775.1. Lineage (GTDB taxonomy): Bacteria > Bacillota > Clostridia > Lachnospirales > Lachnospiraceae > JBJFCE01. The sequence continues at coordinate 4,190 of JBJFCE010000039.1, forward strand.
AAGAGGATGCACGAACATTAACAGCATCGCAACCAACAGACCGTACAGACCTGTGGTCTCGGCAACTGCCTGTCCAAGTAACATGGTAGACATGATATCGGATTTTGCACCCGGGTTACGTCCAACGGCTGCTGCACCGTGACCTGCTGCGATACCCTGACCTACACCGGGTCCGATACCTGCGATAACTGCAAGACCGGCACCAATTGCGGAACAAGCTCTGATTAATCCTAAATCTGACATAATGTAATTTCCTCCTTAAAAATATTAGTTAAACTTGTGTTTGCTATTATTGATTGTATTACTAACTAATCTTTGTGCGGCTTTTTTATAGGCAATCCGCTCTGCCTGTATCCTTCCCTTTTATTCGCTGTCACCGTATGCATTGGTAATATAGGTCATGGTCAGCATACAGAATACATAGGTCTGGATCGCTCCCGAAAACAGATCAAAGTATACATGCAGTGCCGCAGGCCAGATCAACGCGAACCATCTTAACAATCCGTATACCAGCGCCATCATGATCGTGCCGGATAACACATTGGCAAACAGACGCAGGGACAGGGAAATCGGTACTGCAATCTCACTGATGATATTGATCGGCAACCAGATCGGCAGCCACGCCGGAAGCGGAGAACACATCCCCTTCCAGATCTCCTTCGGTTTCTGATTCTTGAACTGTGTAATATGAATCAGCAGGAAAGTCAGGATTCCGAGCGGTAATGTTACGCCATAATCCGCAGTCGGCGGACGCAGCCCAAGAATACCCGATATATTGGAAAGCAGGATAAAGATAAAGATTGTTCCGATATAATTCCGGAATGCCCTGGCATGCTTTCCCATCGTTCCACCAATCATGCCGTCCAGCTTCTCCACGATCAGCTCCACAACATTCTGAAGTCCGGTAGGTACCTCCGATGCATGCTTCATGGCACGATTGGCGCACAAAGCGAATACCATCATGATCAGCATGACAATCAGCATACAGATATGAGTCGTCGTAATCCATACCTCCTGACCAAAAACCGTATACTTAAATACTCCCTTGATCATAAAGCTGTCTGTCACACCTGAGGATAACAGGATACCCTGTGTCATTCTTTCACCTCCTTATCCCAATCCGGTTCGGGTGGTGCAGGCTCCGGATCCGGATATTTCTTTACTGTGAATCTATGAATAAGCGGCTGCAGATAGGCTCCGATCTTCAGCCCCATGATTCCTAAAAAAGCTGTCAGCGGATTGGCTACTCCGGTGAACAAAATCACAAATAAGATCGCTGCAACTACGAGGTATCTCCCGATCGCATGCAGCATCACTTTTCTGGTCGCAACTTTCTGCGGAAGTCCCAGATATCTGTCAAAGGTCCAGGACATGTGATATGCCATGCCAAGCGCCGTTAATGTACCGAGCAAAAGTCCCAGTGCACAGGAACCTTTCTGTGGCACAAACCAGATCCCGCACAAAAAACAAACTAACTCAAACAGGACAATCCCGCACATCATTTCCAACAAAGTACGGTTCCATCCCGTTCTATTTTTTATCGTCTTTTTTTGTTCCATTGATTTTCTTCGCCAGTTTATAAATATTGGTAAATCCCGCCAATGCGCCCATAAAAAAAAGAATAATTACCCAGTAGGATGTTCCCGCTTTTTCGTCAATCCAGATGCCGAGAAAAGTACATAAAAAAATGGGAACAATCATATGGATTCCAAATTGCGTCACAAGCGCAAGCGACTGAAATACACTGCGGTCTACTCCGCCGCGCTTCCGTTTCTTTGATCCTCTCCCCATACCGTTTGCCCCACTCATGTAAGATACCGGCGTCTTCCTCTCTTTTTCATGCAGTTCCCTTTTTAGGGTACCATTAGAATTATACCCATTTTCCACGATTATGTCCAGTTAAAAGCATGATTTTTTATGTGGATCCTGATTTATCTGTTAAATTTATCTGCCAAACACCTTCATTCCTAATCTATCCCATAATAAATCAGTTCACCATCCTTGTCCTTGATCGTTCCAATGAATCCGCTTTCAGAGAACGTTGCAATATATTCCTCCCCGGAGTCACTGATCAGTGTTATGGTATAGGCATGCTCTTCCTCTATTCTGTTTGTCGCATCAACAATTATTCCGGCACCTATTTTCTGCATCGCATATGCAGCACCCAGCGCCCGGTTTTCCTCCAGCGACAGTACTTTCATGAAAAACTCTTTATTTACAGACACTTCTTCGGAAACATTGTTTTCTTTGAAATAAATATCTTCCCGATCAGAAGATCGATCAATTATCATCGTCATATCTTCAGACAGATCAAAGCTATACCTACACCCCCAGTCAATCCCATCCAGAATTTCCAGCTCAGGTCCGAATAATCCATCTATTATATTGATTTGATCTACATTGATTTCTTCTTTTACATATTCTCCCTGACCGTCAGAACGATTCCACGTCAGTTTTCTGGCTCCATGATCATCCACATAAAATTTCAGATAGCTCGCTTCATCCTGTGTGCAAATCCAAACACCTTCAAATTGACTGAAATTCCGTTCCTGCACTTCATTTCGTTGATCAACCGCAGCTTTTTGCCGATCCAGTTCATCCTGCGTATAATACTGTTCTTCATCACCGTACGTTACCCAGCCGATTTCGGTAGCCTCATAATCACATAGTACTGCATATTGAGAGGAATTCAGATATCTTATACGAAATCGAACATAGTTTCCACTCAGCATTATGCCGCTGATTCTTTCAGTTCCCGCTCCCTCTATGGTATAAACTCCGTTTTTATAATCGGTCTCAAACTCCTCGTCAATAGTTTGAAAATCGGCATCATAACAGGTCAAATCATAGTCACCCTCCAGATCGGATATAAATATCTCTAATTTATCATCTGAATAGACTGATTTCGTAAGAACAAACTCTTCTGTTACTTTTGCATTCTCATACTCATAGGTAATATTTTTCCCGGCGCATCCGCTAAGCATGATCTGGATACACACAAAAATTGCTATGATTGCTCTTCTTTGTCTTTTATTCATTACATTCTCCCTATGTCTTTGACTGCTTTCCATAGAATTGCTTTTCATCATTTAGGAAACGGATTTTTATGCCAAAACTCTCTGATCCATATTAAATACAACTTTCCAGATATCATCCGTGCATTTCCAAGTGGTAGTAATATGAAAGGTCCCTGCCAGATCCTTGTTTTCTTCGCTGTTTACCTCTAAATGAATCACATAATGTACCTGTATGCTTTTTGTATCCTGATTTACGATCTCGAAATGTTCGATTACATATTTTTTACAGTCAAACATGGCTACAATATCTGCGTATTCTGCGCCGGTGCATCTGTATCCCCCGCATACCATGACTGCGTCTTCGGACACTACTTTCAGGAAGTCTAAAGGTTTTCTATTCTTAGCGGCTTCCCACATTCTTATTTCCAATTCATATATCTCATTATAATCCATTCCTATTATTCCTTTCTATAATCAATTGCTGATTTGTCTTTTCATCTGCCACCAACTAAAGTATATAGGCAATTGTGAAACTCTGTCCGTAAAGCAGAACCGGTGCTGGTCAACCTATCGGTAACCGGCACTGTGAGTCCGTCGGTACTTAGGTGCCGTATTTTGGCACCTTATGTACCGTTACGGACGAGGTGTAGCGAAAGCGTGCCGGTCACCGATAGGTTGACCAGCAACGGTTCTGCTTTACGGACAGAGTTTCACAATCGCCTAACTAAAGTATACCAGAAAAGCAGAAAGAATCCTACTATTCTTATCCGGAAAAATGATCGTTTTTTCGGTCACACCCATTGACTTTTGACACCGTATCCTGTACCATTTCACTAACTTAACGAAAGTCGTCGGAGGCGCCTATGAACAAGCCCGTATTATTCCGCCGGAGGCTGATTCCGGAGGAGTGCATCGAACTGAAGAATGATGTGATTATACACTGCGACGAGGATGTCATCGTGACTTCCTGGAGCGCGCTTCATCCGAAGCCGGATCTGGACCACGGCTATTCTGCTTATTTTCTAAAGGAAGGGATTAAGGTCAGCCGTTTCTTGCGTGCGGACGGCAGTCTTTTATATTGGTACTGCGACATCGTCCGATATGATTTTGAAAAAGAAGCAAACCGCCTGACCGTTACGGATCTGCTGGCAGATGTCCTTGTCTATCCGGACGGTTTTACCAAGGTGCTGGATCTGGATGAGCTTGTGGAAGCTTCGGCGCACGGACTGCTGACAGAGGCAGAGCTTCATAGTGTACTGTTGCGGGTCAACCGGCTGTTGTGCACAATCTATGAAGGTGCATTCGGGAAATATCAGGCAGTGATAAAAGAGCTGTAGTATATTGGATGTAACCGAAAGTTAAAATAAATCATGTGGAGACATGGGCAGACGCTCGCCTCTATCTGCGCTCTACCACCCCATTTGCATCAGCCACTGATTGACCTTCTCCTCCCGTCTCTTCTCCGTATCGTCTGTCATCTTAGGAAGCTTTAATTCTCCGCGCACGCTGCCGTCTAACAGGTACAGGACCCGATGACACCGGCTGGCAACCTTACTGTCATGGGTGACCAGTAAGATCGTAGTTCCTTCTTTGTTTAATCTGACAAATTCTTCCATGACCTCGGCCGCTGCACTTTTATTCAGTGCCCCGGTAGGTTCATCCGCAAATAAAATTTCAGGCTGATTCATCATACTCCTGCAAATGCACGCACGTTGCAGCTGTCCGCCGGAGACTTGGGTAATGCTGCGTTTCTCCAGACCGGAAATGGACAGTTTCTGCATCAGCATTCTTGCCCGGTCCGTTAGTTCTGCCTTTGACTTTTTGTCTGCTTTTCTGCCTTTATGAAACGCAACGGCAGGTAACAGGATATTATCCAACAGATTCAGATTTCCCATCATATTCATCTGCTGAAATACAAATCCCATCCGCTGCAGCCTTAATCCTGCCTTTTCGTCCTCTGAAAGTCCCGTAATCTCCCGTCCGTTTAACCACACTTTTCCGCCTGTGGGCTGATCCATTCCTGCCACATTGTATAAAAGTGTCGACTTTCCGGAACCGGAGGGGCCCATCACCGCCACCATTTCCCCTGATTCCACCGTAAAAGAAACATGATCCAGTATTTGATTTTTACACAGCTGTTCTACTTTCAATAATTCTTCCATGATTCTTACTCCTTTCTCGTACAGCATTCAAAGGCTTTGACATTTTGAATCTCCGATATACCGATCCGAACCGACGCACCTGCTGCCAGCAGCAAAATTGCCGGTATGAAAAACAGCACGTTTTTCCATGCGATCACAAACCGGAAGCCGTCTGCGCCAAAGGATCGTATGATCATTCCGCAAAGATCTTCTCCCAATATACCGCCGATCAACAGCCCTGCCATAACACCTGCCGCAGCAGACAGTAAGCCTTCTTTCATATATTCTTTTTGTATGCTTGCGTTTGTAAGCCCCAGTGCCTTTTGTAACGAAACTGCATATCTGTTTTTTTCCACGATCAAACGCATGAACAGCGTCACCACGGCGAATATGATCACGACGGCAGCTCCTGTGGCAACACCGGAAGCCAGCCGGATCTCCTGCAGCGTCTGACCATAGGTCTGCATTACATAATCCGCAATATCTACAGCTTTGACTCCGTCACCGTTGTATTCCGCAAGCCATTGCTCTGACTGAACGGACGGATTCAGAGAAACATATAAAATACTCCACATAACCGGTGTCTCATCCTGCATAGCCGCTCCGCCTGCCTTTGCCGTTTTTCCCCCGTTCGTAATATCCGAATAAATCCCGCATATTGTATAGGTTCTTTTTTCACTTCCTATGAGCAGTTGTAAATGATCTCCTACGGACAGTCCCAGTTCCTTTGCATTCAGACTCGATAATGCAAGCTCTGTCTCCGTTACGGGTGCTGTTCCTTTCACATAGCTGACCGAAAATACGGTATGATCCCCTACCTCTACGTTCAGATTGTACATCCTTCCATCCGCAAGATATGCCGGATAATTTTTCGTTTGCAGCACAGTATATTGCCCGACCCGCAGATCGCTTTCCAGTTTTTCGACTACCTGCTCTGTTGTTTGATTGATATTCTCCGTCTGCCGCACATCAATACGGATCTCCCCGTTTCCGATGCCCATATAAGTGACAAATTCAGAGGATGACAGCGTACTGTACAGATTTTGCGGTACAAGCATCAAAAACGCGCACGCCGCTGTTACAAAGCCGATCAGCAAATATTGTCCGACGTTCTTTTTCTCCTTCTGCTCCGAAAACAACGCTTCCAATGCAGAAAGCCGCTCTGTTTTTTTCAGGCAGTGCCGGATAAAAAGTAAGATCATTCCCTCTGTTAAAAGCACCGCCGGAATAGAAACAATTCCGCTCTGCCATCCGTTTTCGGCACCCCCGTACAACTCCTTCATTTGTTTGATCAAAGGCGCTTTCAAAAGATAGGATAACAGCAAACCTACGATTGCTCCGCATACGGACAGCAGGATATATTTTGCAAAATACAGCTGTCTGATCTCTTTTTTCCCGATTCCCAGTGCCTTTAACATACCTACTTCCTTTTTATCCTTTTCCATACTCAGGGACAGAATAAAACGGATACAAAGCATGGAAATAAGCACTACAATGATGCTTGCAAGAAAAATCACCAGAATCATCATACCGTCAGACAGCGCATTCATCATACGGATCAGCCCGCCGGTAATCGTCGGACCGTTTGCCGGAAGCCCTTCCGAGGCATAAGCCGTCCCGAATGCCCCTGCATCAGTTCCCTCCTGTAACAGGAATTCAATCAGGTACTCTTCCTCTCCCTGTCCTTTGATATTCTCATAATCTGCCTCACTGACAAGAAACCGTTTCGAGGAAGACATCATGGAATTCATCTGAGAATCTCTGATAAAGCCCGCAATCTTCAATTCATCATCCCCGATCCGCATCTTGTCTCCGATATGCAGATCATACAAGGCACGATAACAGACCGGCACATAGACCTCTCCCTGCAAAACCAAAGGCAATCGGTCTTCCATATCTAACAGATAATCAAAGCCTTCATTTTGTATGCACAATCCATTGTCCTGCGTACTGTTTGCAAGGCTATGACCTCCCAGACTGACCGTCCCGTTTTCCAGATTGAGGAAACCACAGATCTGCCACTCCCGTACTTCTGTATGTGCCTCCGCAAACCGGCGCACTTCCTCCCGGTCGATCTCCCCCGTATGCATTTGCAGAAAGTCCGGTGTCTGTGCCTGTACCATAAGATGATCTATCGCTCCCAGCAGATGGATCAACAGTCCTGCCGTCAGTGCGATCAACATCGCTGAAATTGCCATAAAAACCGTAGTAACCACAGATAACAGTTTATTCTGATGAATATCATTTCGGATAAATGTTCTGATCATGCCTCTTTCCTTTCCAACGCTCTGATACTATTGATATGATAGAAAACCACTGCTGTCAGGCTCAGAAGAATCCCCGCCGCCATAATAACTCCTGCCGCGCCCCTTCCTACGCCAATCTGAAGCCGCATGGCGATTGTATCCGCAGCCACTCCTGCCGATGCATAGGCAACCACATATCCGATCTGGGACAGAAAGCCGATCATGCCCCATGCCCTTCCCTGCAATTCATCCGGAATATTGGTTCTGACCAGATAATCCAGACAATTGTTTGCAAACGGCAGCACGGCAAAAAACAAGAAGCCGAACACGCAGATCACATGGATATTTTCTAAGAGTCCGAACCCCACCATTGTGATTCCTGCCAAAAACAGGGACACGCTTAAAGTCTTCACATAACCTCGCCGGATTCCCCGGATTCCCAAAAACACTCCGGACACCAGCATTCCGCAGGCACAGACCGTCTGCGCAATCCCCAGCGTAGTGCTGCCTGCAAAATCTAAGATCAACGGCTCCGACAAAATCTGTAACGCACCCATAAAGCATGTCATAACGGATGAAACCATGATCAGAAGGAACACACCGCGCCTGTCCGTAATCGCCCGCCATCCCTGTCTGAGGCTTTCCCCGAACGCAGTTCGATTTTCTGACTTCTTTACGGCAATTCCTTTCCTTACCACCGCCGTTGAAATAACCGTCAGCACAAAGGTGCTGATATCGATGACAAATAACAGCCTGATATCGCTCACTGCAAGCAGCACACCTGCCAGAACCGGAGACACCAGATACCTGGCACTTCCGGCAATACTCACCAGACCGCTGGCCTTGGAATATTCTTCTTCGGTCAGCAGATCTGTCACGGTAGCGCGATAAGAAGGTTCCAACAGCGAGGAAAATACGGAGCTGATAAAGACGCCGATGCAGATCTGATACAGGGCAGCCTCTCCGTGCAACATACAGACCAGAATATAGACAATCCCCAGTGCCGAACATCCGTCACCGATCATCATCAGTAACCTTCTGTCATACCGGTCCGCCAACACCCCTGCCGGCACGCTCAGCAGAAGTGTCGGTAAAAATGCCAACAGTGTCACAAGTCCCATACTGGCTGCGCTTCCTGTCTGGCGAAAGACATATACGCTTAAACCAAAGCTGGTAAGACCTCCTCCGACAGCAGACACCAGTTCCCCCGCCCATAGCAACATAAATTTTGAAAAATTGCTTTTTTGATGTTTCATCATAAACTTCCTTTCCTTTTCGACCGTCTGTCTGTCGGTTGAATTCTAAAAGAAACTGTTGCACAAAACAAAACTCCCACTCCTGTGCCGGCAAACCACATAAATTTGCGACAGCCTTAGGAACGTGCGCCGAGCAAATTTATGTGGTTTGCCGACACAGGAGCGGCGAGCGCCGTTTTATGCAACAGCCTCAGATTGATCAATCATTATGATCCTGAAAAATCGGCAGTACGGTCTCTTGTAAACTGCCACTCTTCATTCCGAGCAATCGTTCCAGATTATAGATAAATCCCATGATCTTTCTTTGTCGCTGTTCCTGCGTATCTTCTGCCAACGCATCAAAGGCTATGCAGGAATACAGCATTGTCATTTCTACCACCTCTGCGGGATAGTCCGTCCGACAGATGCCCTGCTCAATTCCTTCCTCGACCAATCCGGTGATCAGCGGATCTACTTCAGCCAATAAATTTTCGCGCATCTTCTGATGCATCAATGCATTCTGCGGTCTATGTACCTGCTCCATCACTTCGTGACCGAGATCATTATCCAGATTCAAAGCCATGATGGTCATAGTCAGGCGCTGTAACACCGGAATTTCCTTATTTTCGGCAATCATTTTTGCCTTTGCAACCAACTGCTTATCGATACGCTCGATCATCGCATCCAGAATCTCTTCTTTCGACTTAAAATGATAATACAGGGTGCCCCTCGCAATCCCTATCTCATTTAAAATATCATTTGTACTGGTCTGATCAAAGCCTTTCGTCCCAAACAGCTTTTCTGCCACATCCAGTATTTCATTTCTGCGTTCTTCCGCTTCTTTTACGACTCTCATGTGAACCCCGCCATTCCTATATATGACTCTGTAGGCGTATTACCGACAGGTTGTCGGTAACATCTTAATACATTCATTCTAATTTTGTCAACTGCAAAATCAGCTAAATCAGACTGCATCTTTTCATTGATTCTTCCATAACAGTTCCTGCGTGTTCATTCAGTCGTAGCAGCGGTTGATTCCGTCTGATCATATGGTACAATAAAAGAAATCATAAATAGTTTGTAGATAGAGATACAGATTCCGGTTGATCCAGATACGACGATCGGTATTTTTCATAAACCATCAGGAGGATTTTGCAGACAAGTGAAAGAAAGCAAATTTTTTATAAGAAGCTGTAACGAATCATAAATAAAAAACATTAACGGATAGAAAAACGAAAACCCAGGCGATTGCGAAACTCTGTCCGTAAGACGGAACCGGTGCTGATCAACCTATCGGTGACCGGCACTGTGAGTCCGTCGGTACT
>JBJFCE010000040.1:0-48703 GCA_051888775.1 Lachnospiraceae bacterium
GGGGAGATCCGTTCCACCCGGAGGACAGTGTTTCGCAAGCGCCTGATTATCATATCGCAAATGCATCCAGTAACATCATTCCGATATACAGGATCAGCACAATGAAAAACGGGATTCGGAAGATTTTTCCCTTATTTTCCTTCCGCTTACACCAGATATTTTTTAGCTGTTCTTTTCTATTTTCATTTCCGGCAATCCATGCAAGTACACATCCCGCAAGCGCTGTCGTGACCATCGCGATCACCATGTAAATACTGATTCCCTGCAGCAGGAAATCACGATACTCTATTTGGGTCATGGTCTCTGTCAGCTGGCTTGATGCACTTTCGCCGATCCCTTCCTGTGCATACATCAGAACCACATTATAACCATTGAACACCACATGGAATAATATCGTTGCCCAAAGGCTTCCCGTGGCTTCTTTTAACAGTACCAGAATTACACCCAGCACAATGGCATATGCAGCCTGATTAAAGTTCATATGCGCCAATCCGAAAAGTACTGCGCTGACAAGCATCGCCTGAAATACATTCAGTCCATTTTTCAACGATTCATAAGTCACGCCTCTGAATATGATTTCCTCACAGACAGGCGCATATACTGCAATCAGCAAAAAGGCTACCGCAAACGGCATCTGCATAACTATTCCACTGCTTGCCCCCACGGTATTCTCTACAAAAAACATGGAAAAAAGGTTGCACACACTGGCAATGGGCATACATAGAAAAGCGAACAGTATTGTCATAAATGCTGTCGAAAGTTTAATCTTACGAAAATTCAAAAGCTCCCGAAACCTGCTGCCGCTACATAATACAAACAGTATCACAGGAATCAGGAAAACCAGTTCATTGATCAGATATAACGGATATACCGAAACCGGACCGACATGTGTGACATACCAGGAAAGCCCGTAAGATACTGCAAGGAACGTCACAAACATCACTATATACATCCAATTTACTTTTTTGGAATTCATCCCTTTCATAAGCTCTCCTATCACCACATACTATTTTCTGCGGATTCCGTGTTCCGTAATCTCAATCTTACCTTCTTTTAACAATCTTCCGACCGCCCGCTTAAACTCGTTCTTGCTCATATTCATTTCCCGACGGATCACTTCGGGATTTGCTTTATCATGAAACGGAAGCGCTCCGCCAAAGCTGTCGATCGTATCAAGCACGATCTGTGCATCCTTATCCATCTGAAGATATGCTTTCTCCCTGACAGACAGATCCAGCTTGCCGTCCTCTTTTACTCCGGTCACTCTGGCTCGAATATGATCACCGACATGAATCGATCCATAGCATTCCCTCTTTGGGATCAGCGCACTATACCGATCGTCCACGGCAACAAAGGCTCCAAAGTTGTCACTGATCTGATATACCTCCCCCTCTACCTGATCATCCTTATGGTAAGGGCTGTCCTTTTCGAGATATTCATAGATTTTCATCGTTGCACACAGACGTCCGCTTTTATCGGTATACAAAGCAACCAGACACTCCTCCGACGGATTGACTCTTCTGGTCTGTTCCCGAAACGGCAACAAAAGATCCTTTTCCAATCCCCAGTCCAGAAACGCGCCGATCTTGCCGGTCTGGACAACCTTCAGTCTTGCTACCATTCCCTTCATCAGCTTCGGAACCGTTCTGGTAGCGATCATGCGATCCTTGGAATCCCGATACAGAAATACTTCAAGGCTGTCTCCCACCTTGGTTCCTTCAGGCACCTGTTTTAACGGCAACAGTACTCTGTCCTCCGTATTCTCCATATTTTCTGCCAGATATACACCGAATTCCACTTTTTTTACAACCGTTAAGGTCTGCATCCTGCCTAATTCCATATTTCCTCCATTCTATGATGATGCACCATAGATCAGTTCCACAACTGCATAAGGCTTGTCATCTGCACCGCATAAGGATACTACATAACGGTTTTCTCCGTCCCATGCCGCATAAGGATAAATCACATCACCCAGTACAGCCGATTTTTTATATTCTACACGAAGGCGCTCAATGGGACGGTCCTGTATCACCGTATCCTTCGCCATCCGTACATACTGTCCGTTATTGACATGCATATTGGTATCCAGATGATGCTGCCTGACCTCTATGCCCTCGCACTTTTCCATGTTTTCCGGCAAATCGATCTTACGCGGCGCATACTCCATCAAATACCGCTGTGTCATAGGATATTTGCCTACGAGTTCCTCTGCTGCTTTCTTGGGCATTCCCTTTTCCGTATCCAGCAACGTCCATATGGTATTCGCACAAGCCAGTTCTTCTCCATCCTTTGTCTGTAGCACAAAATTACGATATCCCAAAAAGCCCCTGATCTCATACGGTATGGTTCCGACGATGATGTTTTCTCCGAGTCCGGGATAACGCTTTACGTCAATCTGCCAATAGGACAATACCCACGCAATCTTTTGTTCCTTCAGATACTCGATACCGACGCCCAGCTCCTCAGACTGAAATGTTGAACAATCCTGAAAATAATCCAGAATGCCCTCCAATGACAATCTGCCTCTGTTGTCCGTTTCCGAATACCTGACCCTGCTTTCAAATTGATACATAACGTCCCTCTTTTTCTTAAGAAAAAAGCTCCCGACAATGCGAGAGCTGAAGCTGGGCTACAAGGATTCGAACCTTGAAATGACGGAGTCAGAGTCCGTTGCCTTACCATTTGGCGATAGCCCAATATATAAGTGCCATCTGCGTTTTACCGCTTGACACTTGACAAGTATACAAGATTCTATTCCGAAATGCAAGCCCTCTTTTTAAAAATTTTTGCACATTTTTCTATTTCTCATTCTTATTTTATTGTCATTTTTATACAATTCTATTCTTTTGCTTCAAATAAAGCATTATAGAGATAATCAGCAATTCTCCTGTGCCCCAATGCCGTCGGATGCAGACCATCCACCAGATATCGTCTGTTTCCGACAAAATTCAGTTCCTGTGCATGATACAGATCCATAACCGGAATATCGTAAAACTCCCCGATATTCATCATGGCATATGCATAATCCTCCAGCGTACATCCCACTGCATTTTTTCTCGTTCCGCGGTTTCTGCGAAGCGGTGTCAGGAAAATAATCTGTGCATCCGGATATTTCTGCTGTAAGCCGCACATCAAAAGATTCAGACAGCCGTAAAAAGTTCTGCTGTCCGTATCTGTCATTGTTCCGATCGGTGTCGCAAATTCATAATCATTGGTTCCGCCCAGCACAAAGATCAGGTCTGCGTCTTCTGATATCAGAACATAGCGGTCGACAAAGCGATCCGGATGTTCTCCTCCCATGCAGGAACCGTTCAGACCGTTATTTTCATAAGAGACTGCCTGCATCATTCCGGCAAGAAGCGCGGCATAAGATTGCTCCCTTGATGCCAGTTTATCTCCATAAGTAAAACTGTCTCCCAGAAAGCTGACATGATATCCGGCATCTGTTTCCAATACAGGAAGCTGCGTCAGTTCCTCCCCACCGCTGTAAACCTGTAAATCCGCAGGTGTCATATAGCCGGTCATACCCATATAAAGGACCTGACACCAACCGTTATCCACAGCTCCGGTAACGATAAAGATCATATGCTCCGGTACCCCGGCAAGCACTTCTGCATCTTCAAACGGCTCCGCATATACAGCAGCAGACTTTGTCGTCTCTACATACCAGGTCGGCTGTGGAGTGACATGGTATGTATATGCCGTTGATTCTGCCTGATAAGCCGGATCGCCATAGGAAGACATTCCCGAACCGGAAGTCGCCTGTACTTCAACCGCAGCAGTTGTAAAAAGAGATAGGGCAGCCATAAAAGCTGCCCCTATTCTGTTCCTGATTATTTTTTCTTTCCGTTTCATGTACTATCCTAACATTCCTAGCGCGGTGTCAGTACGCTTCCCCAGTCTGTGATACCGATGATACCTGCTGCCGCATCATAATAAGGTGCCGCATACGGCGTATCAATGTATTTGAAATAATCATAAACCAGCTTATGGGAGCCGTCCATATTCTGGATACCGAGCAACAGTCCCTGTGCAATTTCCGCCGGATGATCCAGCTGACTGTTAATAATAAAAGCATCAATATGCTGATTATTTGCAGCCTGCAGATAGCCATAGGTAAATGCTGCCGCCTGATAGGCCTCTCCCTGCGCCGAGGTATACCCTACTTCATTGATGATGATCGGCCTCACCTGACCGTCCGGTGCCAGCATGGACGCATCACACATGAAATCCGTCAGCACCTCAATATTCTCCATTGTGACATACGCAGAGTTTCCGTTGTGCTTTACAAGATTTTTGTAATATTTACCGCCGATCCACCACGGTGCAAAAGTAAGCGGCACCGGATAAGGATGACAGGAAACACCCCAGTTGAAATTCCCCTGTGCACAGATATTGTTATTCAACGCTGTCAGGAAATCTTCCGCATCATACCGGAAGGAATAGTTTTTATTGGTATCCCACACCTGATCAACGGATGTGTATACTCTTGCATTTGCATTCTCACTCACAATCGCCGTATAGAAAATACGCAGTGCTTTTGCATATTCCTCGGCATATGCTTCTACAGACATACTCTGGATATAATTCCACTGTGTTCTTGCCGGAACCTCATTTCCGATGATCCAGTTATCCACCTTTCCGTGTCCGCTACCGGAATAACGACTTGCAAGGAAAGAACCGATCGCTGCCAGATACTCCGTTCCGAGCGGATCTGCTGCATTAAAGGCATAATAGGTAGCCACCGTTCCGTCCAGTGCAAGCGGATGTACCAAAAATGCATAATTCGGATTCCAATTATTCAAAAGTACTGCCGTCACACAAATATTCTGGCTCTGCATCTGCTTAAAAATTCCATCATACTCCGCAACTGCCAGCCCGTTAAACTGATAGGTCTTTCCGTTATATGTATAATTAATCGTCGGATAATTTGCATTTGTTGTCGGTCCTAACAGATTGGAGACCGGAATATTATAGCTGATATGCTGTACTCCCAGATCTGCCAGTTCTCCGGTATTCAGTCTGCTCGGATCCGGAATCAGTCCTTTTTTGGAAGTTGTAACCACACGCGGTGTCGTATGCTTTGCAAGAATTTCCGGATTTGTCAGATAGCAAAAGTTGCTGACCGGAACAAATACACCGTTTTGCAATGTTGCAATAACAAACTTACTGTAAAGTCTGGAAGTCGTCTGCCCCTGCAACAGATCCGCCGCAAACGCAACCGTCGTACTCATAGGCTGTGCCGCAATATAATTGGTCGTAATTCCTCCGCTGTACGTCGGTTCCGCAAACAGATACATTACGCCGTCATCACTCGGCGGAAGCGCTGTCCCGCTTCCAATAACAGTAACCGTACTCTGATCAGGATTGATCTGGCACGCCACGATCGTCATCTTTGCTCCTGTTGCCTGAACCTCCGGCATTTCTCCGATTCCGGACATCAGAATCATCACGGTTGCCAATATTCCTGCAATCATTCTGAAAAATTTCTTTTTCATATTGTCGCCCCCTTTGTAAATCCCAATATATCGGTTTCAAAACAACTCTCCACCGTTCCATAACACAAAATAAAATACTTCTGATTTTATTTTAGCAATCGCACTTTTTTGTGTCAACTACCAGATATAGCAACCGGGATTACAAACGATACTACTCAAAAAAGCGCTTTCTTCGAATTGAAGAAAGCGCCTCATCATTACATAGCATAGACCCGGTGTCAGATAACCGAATACCTTTTATACCTCGAACATCAGCTCGCCATATGTCGGGAACGGCCAGATATCCTTATCAACGATCATCTCCAGCTTGTCGGCCGGCTCACGAAGTTCTTCCATAGCAGCCTTTACCGTATCCTTGTAATAGAATGCCTGTGCCTTGACATCCTCCATAGCGGATGCTGTCTGCTCTGCCTCCTTTAACTTGGCAAGTGCCGTCTGCATATCGGAAAGCAGCTCGGAGGTCTCTTTCAGAATTGCTGTCTGAACTCCGGCATCGCATCCGGCTTCCTTTACGGTCACAATAGAATCTGCCAGATTCTTTGCATATTTCATAACGGCAGGAATAATCTGCTTTCCGGCCATATCGATCATGGTTAATGCTTCGATATTGATCGTCTTTGCATAAGTCTCGTAAATAATTTCCTCACGGGACTCAAGCTCTGTCTTTGTGAAGATACCGAATCTTTCAAACAGCTTCACTGCCTTATCCGTTGTCAGCGTACTTGCAGCTTCGATCATGGACTTAATGTTCGGAAGTCCTCTCTTCTCAGCCTCTACTACCCATTCATCGGAATAGCCGTTTCCGTTAAAGATGATTCTCTGATGCTTGGTCATGTACTCTTTGATCAGGTCATGTACCGCGCTCTCAAAGTCGTCAGCTGCTTCCAGTCTGTCAGCAGCTTCACAAAATGCTTCTGCAACAATCGCATTCAGAGTTGTATTCGGGCTCGCGATGGAATCTGCGGAGCCGACCATACGGAACTCAAATTTATTACCGGTAAATGCAAACGGTGATGTTCTGTTACGATCCGTTGCATCTTTATCCAGATCCGGCAGGGTCTTAACACCGGTCAGCAGCTTACCGCCTTCTTTCAGGCTGGTAGCAGAACCTGTCTCAACCAACTGCTTAACGACATCATCCAGCTGTTCGCCGAGGAACATGGAGATAATGGCAGGCGGTGCCTCATTTGCACCAAGTCTGTGATCATTTCCGACATCGGATGCACTCTGACGAAGCAGATCTGCGTGAGTATCCACTGCTTTCATAATACATGCCAGTACCAGTAAGAACTGGATGTTCTCATTCGGTGTTTCACCCGGATCCAACAGGTTCACTCCGTTATCGGTTGTGATAGACCAGTTGTTGTGTTTACCGGAGCCGTTCACACCGGCATACGGCTTCTCATGCAACAGACATCTCATGTCATGCTTATATGCAACCCGCTTCATAGCTTCCATAACCAGCTGGTTATGATCGACTGCGATATTTGCCGTTTCATAGATCGGTGCCAGTTCGTGCTGTGCGGGAGCCACTTCGTTATGCTGTGTTTTAGCCGTAACACCCAGCTTCCACAGTTCTACGTTCAGGTCCTTCATATAAGCACCGACACGTTCCTTAATTACACCAAAGTAATGATCTTCCATTTCCTGACCCTTCGGTGCGGGAGCACCAAAGAGAGTACGTCCTGCAAACATTAAGTCGGATCGTTTCATATAAAGATCTTTATCTACCAGAAAATATTCCTGCTCAGGTCCGACAGATGCGGTTACCTTCTTTGCCTCGGTATTACCAAACAGACGCACGATACGAAGAGCCTGCTCGCTTAATGCCTCCATGGAACGAAGCAACGGTGTCTTCTTATCCAATGCTTCTCCTGTATAGGAGCAGAAAGCTGTCGGAATACAAAGGATCGTGCCACAGCCGGATTCTTTTAAGAATGCCGGAGATGTAATATCCCATGCTGTATATCCTCTTGCTTCAAAGGTGGCACGAAGTCCGCCGGAAGGGAATGAAGATGCATCCGGCTCACCCTTAATCAACTCTTTTCCCGAAAACTCGGTAATCATTTTACCTGACTCATCTGCATGTGTTACAAACGCATCATGTTTTTCTGCAGTGATTCCGGTCAACGGCTGGAACCAGTGTGTATAGTGTGTTGCACCATGCTCTACAGCCCAGTCTTTCATTGCCTTTGCAACAACATTTGCTGCTGCCATGGATAATTCTCCACCTTCATCCATGACTTTCTTGACTTCCTTGTAGACATCTTTCGGCAAACGCTCTTTCATCTTACCAAGTGTGAAAACATTTGCGCCGAAGATTTCTTCCACATTCATAACTTCGCTCATTGTTTTACTCCCTCCATCCCTTGTTTTGCATTCCATAAACGCAAAAAATGTCCCAAAATTACTTTTGGAACATCATTGTTCAGGTTGCTCTATATTTCGAAGTCTCCTTCGTTTTCTATAAGATAACCCAATTTTTTTCAAAATGCAAGCCCTAATTTAAAAAATTTCTGCATTTCCCGTTCCATGCCCCTCATTGTACTATGAGCAGGCGCCTACGGTCAACTGATTTTTCACAGGGCTGCTTTGACCTCAGTCAGGCTTGCACAAGGGCTTCCCTGTCTGAAAATAGCATTGTATCCTGCGGCCCTTGAAAAGCGTCGGCACTTGGCGAGGTATTTTCGAGCCTAGTGTCCGTTACGCTTTTCACGGAGTGAGAACGCGCCAAAGGATACAATGACATTTTCGGACAGGGAAGCCCTTGTGCAAGCCGTTTACTCCTCCTTACGCACCCTGAGCAGATCATACTGCTTCGCCGGCTGCGACAATGTCACGTACAGTCCCTGTTGCGGATGCGGGCAGCTGTCCACTGCTTCTCCGTCCTCTGTTTCCATGGCACAGACACGCACCTCGGTATTGGTGCCGTCCGGTTTCATAATCTCGATCCGGTCACCGACACAGAACTTGTTTCGCTGTGTGATCTTTGCTTTTCCGTCCGCAGTGATTTCCTCTACAATACCGAGATAAATATATTCGTTAATATAAGTATTGCTATCATAAATCTGCGCTTCTTCGCTTGGCTTTCCGTAGAAAAAGCCCGTTGAAAACTGACGGTAAGTGCACTTGGAAATTTCTTCCCGATACCAGGGCATATTGGCTTCATATTTTGCAGGATCCTCAAACCAGTCATCAATCGCCCTGCGATAGGTTCTTGCCACCGTTGCCACATAAAGCGCCGTCTTCATCCGTCCCTCGATCTTGAAGCTGTCGATCCCGGCATCCACAAGATCCGGAATATGTTCGATCATACACAAGTCTTTGGAGTTAAAAATATAAGTACCGCGCTCATTTTCATAAACCGGCAGATATTCTCCCGGACGTTTTTCTTCTACAACCGCATACTTCCAACGGCACGGATGTGTGCAGGCACCCTGATTGGCATCCCTGCCCGTAAAATAATTGCTGAGCAGACAGCGCCCGGAATACGAGATACACATTGCTCCGTGAATAAAAGTCTCGATCTCCATTTCATCCGGAATATTCTCGCGGATCTGTTTGATCTCCGCAAGCGACAGTTCTCTTGCAGAAACAACTCTTTTTGCCCCCTGCTGCCACCAGAAGCGATATGTCCCATAATTGGTGTTATTTGCCTGCGTTGAAATATGGAGTTCGATCTCCGGACAGATCTCCTTTGCCAGCATAAACATGCCCGGATCGGAAATGATCAGCGCATCCGGTTTCATTTCCTTTAATTCTTTAAAATATTGTGCAGCGCCATCAAGATCCCCGTTGTGCGCCAAAATATTGGCTGTCACATAAACTCTGACCTGATGCTCGTGTGCAAACGCGATTCCGCTTGCCATCTCCTCCGGCGAAAAATTCTTTGCCTTTGCGCGAAGTCCGAACGCCTCCCCGCCGATATATACGGCATCCGCGCCAAAAATAACAGCTGTCTGTAATACTTCAAGGCTGCTTGCCGGAACTAACAGCTCCGGTTTTCCTGCCCGTTTTGCATTTCTCATTGTTTCTTCTCCTGACTTTGTTCTCTCATAGGTGTGCAAACTGTTCTCGCCTGTGCAAATCATATGCGCTTTACACTCAGTGCCACACCGTCCCCATCCTGTAAAATCACGGTTTGCAGCTGTTCATGATGGGTCAGCTCATATAAATATTCCCGCATTCTTGTATGGATCGTCCGGTTCCGCCTCGTTACCGCATAGCGGGACTCGATCATATCGCCGTCCTGCAATACATTGTCGGATACCAAGAGACCTCCCGGCGCAAGCAGACGCAGCACCTCCGGCATAAAATGAATATACTGTCCCTTTGCCGCATCCATAAATATAAAATCATAGGTCCCCGTAAGTTCCTTCAGAATATCCGCGGCATCTCCCTCTAAAAGCGTGATCCGGTCTTCTTTTCCGGCTTTTCTAAAGTTCTCTTTTGCAAGCGGTATCCTTTTCTCATACTTTTCAATCGTTGTAATCTGCGCCTCAGGTGCTGCTTCACTCATTAAAAGTGCCGAGAATCCGATCGCCGTTCCGACTTCCAGAATCCGTTCGGGTTTTTTTACCGTCAGCCAAAAGCGAAGCAGGCTCTGTGTCTGCGTCCTGATGATCGGCACCCCTGTTGCATGTGCATATTTTTCCAGTTCATACAAAAATAAGGAATTGCCTTTATCAAGCGAATTGATAAAGGCAACTGTTCTGTCATCTGTGTTCATTCTCCCTCCGGCGTCTCTCCCGTACCCGCAGCAATGACTTCGAGCATCTCTTCCACTGTCATACTCGTATTTAACTGATAAACACCCGGCTGCTCGATTCCGTGATAATCCGAGAACATCTCCTGAAAATAAAACAGCTTGGTATCCCGGATCAGTCCCTGATCATACAACTTCTGTCCCAGATCTTTGATGCTGTCCGTTTCGGAATATACAACCGTAACCGTAATGCCTTCCCCTTCTGTCATCGGTTTCTCGGCAAAAATACGGAATCCGAATGTATATGCGGAAACCGCAATCTTATATACCAATAATACGACCAGAACCGCAACCGCCAGCTTAATCACAGCTGCCGCCAAAGATCTTGCCACCTGTTTTCCGTCCATTTATTTTCCTCCCGTCAACTCCATATCGAAGTCGACCTCCGCAGTAATTTTTGTGTAAATTTCCTGCATCATTCTGCAAAAAGCAAGCTCCGCCGCCAGAAAATCATTAACTAACGGATTCGCCCGGAAGCTTGCGCCTTCCTCCTCCAGCCGGTCCACCTGATCGAATAACTGATCCGAATTTTCCGAGTTCTGGAATTCATACATCCGCTTCCTGTAATCGTCAATTTTGCGTTTCAGCTCGGGCAACCGCTCCAGCTTTTCTTTTTCATATGCGTAGCGCTTATATACTTCCGTGCTTTTGATCGTTTCAACAAAACTGTCCGTTGCTTTTTCAATATCTACCATGTTCCGCTCCATGTTCTGCCGTATCTTTGTCAAAACTTTCACTTCTGAACTACTGTATGGCTCTTATTCTTCCACATCCATAATGATCGGAAGGATCATCGGACGTCTCTTAGTCTTCTTCCAGACATACTCGCTTAAAGAATCTTTGATCGTACCTTTGATCTTGCCCCAGTCCGTGATATTCTTATCGATACACCGCTCTACCTGAGCGCGCACAACTTCTCTTGCCTCATCCATCAGTTCATCGGATTCCCTGACATAGACAAAGCCTCTGGAGACGATTTCCGGTCCTGATAATAACTGTCCGGAATATCCGTCCAATGCCATCACCACGATTATAATACCATCTTCTGCAAGGTGTTGTCTATCACGAAGTACAACATTGCCGACATCGCCGACGCCCAGTCCGTCCACAAGGATCGCTCCTACCGGTACTTTGCCGGTCACCTGTGCCTGTTCTTGGGAAAGCTCCAGTACATCTCCCGACATCAGCAGGAATACATTTTCCTTTGGAATCCCGAGGCTGCATGCCAGCTTTGCCTGTGCTTTTAAATGCTTATATTCTCCGTGTACCGGAATCGCATATTTCGGATGTGTCAGAGTATAGATCAGCTTGATCTCCTCCTGACAGGCATGACCCGATACATGCACATCCTGAAAGATCACATCCGCACCCTTTAATAATAACTCATTGATCACGTTTGTAACAGCCTTTTCATTACCCGGAATCGGATTGGAAGAAAAAATAACCGTATCACCCGGTCCGATGGAGATCTTACGGTGGGCATTGCTTGCCATACGACTCAGTGCCGCCATACTTTCACCCTGACTTCCGGTTGTAATAATGACTGTCTTCTCATCCGGATAATCTTTCAACTGCTCAATATCGATCAAAGTATCTTCCGGTATATGGATGCATTCCAGCTTGGCGGCAATATCAATAATATTGACCATGCTGCGTCCTTCTACGACTACTTTTCTGCCAAACTTATAGGCGGAATTGATGATCTGCTGCACACGATCCACATTGGATGCAAAAGTCGCAATGATAATACGTGTATTTTTATGTTCCTGAAACAGCGTATCAAATGTCTTTCCGACCGTACGCTCGGACTCCGTAAAGCCCGGACGCTCCGCATTGGTCGAATCACACATCAGCGCCAGAACACCCTTCTTGCCAAGCTCCGCAAATCTTCCCAGATCGATCGCATCCCCGAATACCGGTGTATAATCCACCTTGAAATCTCCCGTATGCACGACAATTCCGGCAGGAGAATAGATCGCCAGTGCAGCCGCATCGACAATACTGTGATTCGTCTTGATAAATTCCACGCGGAACTGTCCCAGATTGATGGACTGCCCGAATTTTACGACCTTGCGCTTGGTCTGCTTCATCAGATTGTGTTCTTTTAACTTATTCTCAATGATGCCCATGGTCAGTCTTGTCGCATAGACCGGCACATTAATATCCTTTAACACATAGGGAAGCGCACCGATATGATCCTCATGCCCGTGTGTAATGACAAAGCCTTTCACGCGGTCGATATTGTCCTTTAAATATGTGGTATCCGGGATCACAAGGTCGATTCCGAGCATATCATCAGCCGGAAAGCTCAGACCGCAATCCACCACAAGAATACTGTCTTCATACTCGAAGGCAGTAATATTCATTCCAATCTGCTCCAGCCCGCCAAGCGGTATGATCTTTAACGCTGAAGCATTTTCCATTTCATTTTTTTTCAAAAAACATTCCTCCAGATTCTTGTTATGTACTGTCGGACGAAGCCTTTCGAAACGATGCAGCTATCCCTGCATACTGCTGTTGTATAAGCGTGACGGTTTTCCCCCTTTATCTGCCGGTATATCCCCGGTCACATGGCAAATAAAGCCCGTCGCTTTCTGACAGCTCCGATCACCTTCTCCTGACAGTATTTCTATTATGTTTATTTACAGTTTCTATTGCTTCTATTCATTTTCTCTGACAATTTCCACATCATCCAGCATGCTTTCAAATACACTGCCGACTGCCTGCAGCTCATCGTCATCCTCTACGAATTCATAGATGCTCTCCTGATCCGTATCCCCGGACAGATCCCGTAAGATCATGGCTTCGCCGTCTCCGTCCGCTTCTTCCGTTACCAGCAGGTAATTTTTCCCGCCGATTCTGGTCTGCTCTATCACATATAATTCAATAGATTCTCCGTCTTCGGTATTGAATGCAAGTTTCTGAAACATATTCTGTCCTCTCCTGTTATGCCGCCAATACACCCGGCATTCCCATTTACAGCCGCTGTATCCGACAGTTCCCGTTATACCCTACTGTTCCTGACGTCTTCGGTAATCCAGATAGCCCTGCAAAATCAAGGTCGCTGCGATCATATCCACATACTTGGAACGGTCCTCCCTCCGGATCCCTGCTTCCATCATCGTACGGTCTGCCGCTACCGTCGTCAGACGCTCGTCCCACATCGTCACCGGAAGCCCCGTTCTGCGTTCCAGCATCTCACGAAAAGCCTGTGTTTTCTCGACTCGCTCTCCCTCTGTCGCATTCATATTCTTCGGTAGACCGAGCACCAACTCCGTAACTTCATATTCCTCAATCAGTTCCTCTATCCGTGCACATGTTCTGCGCAGCTTATTCTCCTGTTCCCTGCGGATGATCTCTTTCCCCTGCGCCGTAAGCAGCAACTCATCGCTGATCGCTACGCCCACAGTTTTCGATCCGAAATCCAGTCCCATGATTCGCATACAGAAAGCCCTCTACTTTACTTCCCATCCGTTTGACTCGATATAATGTGCCAGCATCTCTTCTACCAGTTCATCACGTTCTACCTTCATGATCATGTTACGCGCACCTTTATAGCTCGTAATATAAGTCGGATCACCGGACATGATATAGCCCACAATCTGATTTACCGGATTGTAGCCCTTTTCCGTCATAGCCTCGTATACTGCCTGTAAAACCTCTTTCACACCGATCTGCGGTTCGGTTTCTACAGTAAAAAATTGTGTATTTCCTAAATCTGCCATACTTCCACTTCCTTTATCTGACCGCCCATACTGTTATTTTTTATTGTACCCCAGTTGGCTTATTTTTTCAATAAGAGGATATCGTTCGTTAAAAATGCTTCTGCCCTGCCTGTTATAAATCTGTTTGTCGGTTCACTTCCTTCCACTGCCGCAAGCACATAATCCTTTGTATGCCCGACTGTATAGCAGATGCCGTTCATTTCCTTTTCTTCCTCCAACAGGATCTCCACTTCTTCTCCAAGATAATTTCCCCTGTATGCACGGGACTTTACTTCATCCATCTGTAACAAAATATCACTTCTCTTTGCTTTCACCTGATCGGGCACCTGCTGCTTCATCGCAGCTGCCGGAGTTCCTGCCCGTTTCGAATATTTGAATACATGCATCTCATAAAAACCGATCCGGTCTAAGAATTCCACGGTCTGTGCAAATTCTTCCTCCGTTTCCCCCGGAAAACCGACAATGACATCCGTTGTCACCGCAACCCTGTCAAATGCTTCCCGTAACAGACGGACACCCGCCTCAAACTGCGCGGTATCATAATGACGGTTCATCCGTTTTAACGTTGCATCACAGCCGCTTTGCAGGGAAAGATGAAAATGCGGGCAAAGCTTTTGACACGCAGAAAGTCTTGTCACAAATTCCTTGGTAATGATCCGCGGTTCCAGCGAACCCAGACGGATCCGCTCGATCCCCGGAATATCCGCCAGTGCCTCGATCAGCTCTAACAGATACCCTTTTTCACAGGCATCCCGATAATCCGCACTCCGGATCCCAAGAAAATCAAGTCCGTAAGAGCTCAAATGGATTCCGGTCAAAACGATCTCATGATAGCCCGCCTTTGCAAGTCCTCTGACTTCTTCAATGACATGCTCCGGCTTACGGCTGCGTACTCGCCCTCTTGCAAGCGGGATCGCACAATACGTACAGAACTGATTGCAGCCGTCCTGAATCTTGATATAGGCTCTCGTATGCTCGGCCGTCTCTTTTAACTGCATTTCTTCATATTCATCCGTAGACGCAATATCGATGACCGTATCCCCCTGCTGCCGGTTCTCCAGATAGTCTTCCAGAATCTGCACCAGATCTTTTTTGCGGTTATTGCCGATCGCCAGATCGATACTTGCATCCGTTTCCACTGCCTCTGTACCGTTCTGGACATAGCAGCCGACCGCAACGACCACCGCATCCGGGTTCAGCTTTTTGGCACGGTGGAGCATCTGACGGCTCTTTCTGTCCGCAATATTTGTTACAGTACAGGTATTTACGATATAAATATCGGCTTTTTTATCAAATGGTACAATTTGATAGCCCTTTTCTTGTAACATTTGTTGCATAACGTCCATCTCATAGGCGTTCACTTTGCAGCCTAAATTATGTAATGCTACACTTTTCATAGGATTCCTCATTATTTTTGTACTGTTTTATATATTGACTTTTCCTTTTTTTACAATTAAGATTGGGGTGTAGAACAATAAAAGGAGGTAATTCAAATGAAAACAGTACAGATTTCTTTAAATTCTATTGACAAAGTAAAATCATTTGTGAATGATATTACCAAATTCGATTATGATTTTGATTTAGTTTCCGGCAGATATGTTATCGACGCAAAATCTATTATGGGGATCTTTAGTTTAGACTTATCTAAGCCGATTGATTTAAACATCCATGCAGAAGATAATGTTGATGACGTTCTGGAAGTTTTGAAGCCTTACATGATCTAAGCAAAACCATTATCTGAACTTTGAATATCAAGATTCACACATAGGAAGCAAGGCATATGCCTTGCTTCCTTTGCTTTTTCCCCTACATCTCCACATGAATCACTTCATCCGTATCCAGTGCAGTCTGCACCAGCTCATCGATCTTTTCCTTCAGATTCGTTTCATGATCTTTGATAATCTTCAGATTCGGCTTTGTCACCGGATGCTTTGCAACGAAGATCGTACAGCAGTCCTCAAAAGGAAGAATGGATGTCTCATACGTATTGATCTTTTCGGAGATCGCTACAATATCGTTTTTGTCAAATCCGATCAACGGACGATAAACAGGCATCGTACATGCATCATCCGTACATGCCAGACTGTGCATCGTCTGGGATGCCACCTGGCCGATGCTCTCTCCCGTGATCAGACCGAGGCAGTTGTTACGCTCTGCCAGAATCTGTGCAATCTTCATCATATAGCGACGCATGATGATCGT
The DNA here is from genome assembly GCA_051888775.1 of Lachnospiraceae bacterium. Lineage (GTDB taxonomy): Bacteria > Bacillota > Clostridia > Lachnospirales > Lachnospiraceae > JBJFCE01. The sequence goes on from JBJFCE010000040.1 coordinate 16,191, forward strand.
CAGTTCCTCATGCGGACACTTCTCATAAATATATAGCTGGATATCCGTAAAGTTAATGACATGTAAGTCAATCGGTCCGGTATAACGTGAGATCAGCTTTGCCAAATCAACCACCTTCTGCTTAGCACGTTCAGACGTATAAGGCGGCGCGTGGAAATAAACCGCATCCACATTGACGCCCCGCTTGGCAATCATATATCCTGCAACCGGAGAATCAATTCCGCCGGACAAAAGCAGCATGCCCTTGCCGTTTGTACCAAGCGGCAACCCACCCGGTCCCGGAATGATTTCGGAATAAATACAGATCCTTTCACGTATTTCAACAAACAGTTCAATCTCCGGCTGATGCACATCCACGCGAAATTCCGGGAACGCATCCAGAATCGCTGCGCCAAGCTCTGCATTGAGCTGCATGGAATCCAGCGGATAATTTTTTCTCGCCCGGCGCGCAAACACCTTGAAGGTCTTATGCTTGTCCGGATAGACCGCATCCATATAATTTACAACGTCCTTTGCAAGCTGATCAAAGCCCTCATCCTCCAGATACACAACCGGACAGATTCCGGACACGCCAAATACTGTTTTCAGATTCTCTACCGTTTCCTCATAGTCAAATTCCGACAGCGCATCCACATAGATTCTGCCCTGTGTCTTATATACTTTAAAGGTACCGTCGCATCTGCGAAGTGCATACCTGATCTGATCGACCAGTGCATCCTCAAACAGATAACGGTTCTTTCCCTTAATACCGATCTCGGCATATTTGATCAAAAAAGCTGTAAACATAGTCTCTCCCATCCGACGTTTTGCCGTCATGTCGTATCTGCCGCTGCCTGCGGCTTGCTACCTATACTACTATACATGACCGCAGTTTCTTTCGCAAGTTCTAAGGAATGATTGAAACGAAAATTTTGTAGCAGTCCAGTCTAAAAGAATTTTTGAGGAGCAGCAAAACACATCTCTAATATTTCAAAACCCACTCTTTTGCTTTCTCATAATCTTTCATATATTTTCACCCTACATATACAAATATGAATCCAGCACTGCCTTTTCTCAAATTAACCAAATCATTTTAGTTAATTTTCAAAGAAAAACACATCTGCCGGTGTACCATCTTCATAATCCACATCTTTATTAGGATATTTTTCCACCAAACGATAATTTCCTTTTGTATATTCTTCAATTACATGATTCCAGAAAGAAACCGAGCCGATATTATGTGGATGTCTTTTCAACTGCCATTTTCCATGATGCCTATTCAGCACCTGAAAAACTGCTTCCTTCCCATAACCTTTTCTTCTATACTTATTCATAATAAAAAATTCTGACAGGCAAAAATCCGTGCTTTCTTCCGGAACTTCCGGATAATCACTAATAAGTATCAATCCCGCCAGTTTATCATCAACCGTAATAAAATACGGATATCTGCTTTCTTCTTCAAAGTAACAGTCCAAATACTCATATCCATATAAACCATCCTCCTTTACATCTGTTTTCTCCCATTGAGAAAACTCATAAAGGTATTTTTCCAGAAGATTCATCATCGTATCTCTATCTTCTTTTTTAGCTTCTATGATTTTCAACATTGAAACATCTCCGTTCTATTCCGATTTTGTCTTATTCTCCCAGTTGGATTTCCGTCATATGCGCAAACCGGAATCTTACAGGTCTTTCGTTCGAAAATAGTCCTGTTCGTCTTCTCCGATAATTGTAAAGCCAAGTTTTTCGTATAGTTTTCCTGCAGCAGCATTAGTTTTACGATGACCAAGATTGACTCTCGTTACATTGTAATCATTCTTCAAAATATCAATCGCAATAGCCATTGCCTGTTCAGCGTAATGATTTCCCTGATAGTTTGCATCTATCATAAGGGGGTTAATAAATCCCGAAATGCCGTCCTCATCATAGCCCAGACCGATCAGACCGACAATGCTTTCATCGCGCATTATAGCATAGAGGGTAGTATGCTCTTCATATCTGCTTATTCCGAACCAATAAATATTGGGAATCGGAAAGATATTCCTTTGCTGCTCTGAAACCGACAGATTTGCTGTTTCAAGCCAGTTGTCCTTATTCAGTTCTCTTAAATGTATTCTCATAAAATACTCCCGTTTCTAACTTTGTACAGTGAATAACCCGGAATATATCGCTCAATTTTTTTCAAAGCCGGAAATTTCAAACGTGCATTCAGCCGCTCCATTGGTAATCGTATCGACTATTTTAACGGTAACATTTTTTTCAAAAACCTCGGAGAACAATTTCAAATACCAGCCGGCAGAACATTCACAATAGTTTTTATTTATGTTCTCAATTTTTTTAGGGATATTACAATAGCATTTTTTGTACACGGCTATTATTTTGTCACCGGACATATGTAAATTCTTTCCACCGATATCCGCCTCGTTAAGAAGCGTTAAAAACTCCGTAATGTCGTTCGATTTTGCATATAATTTCCTGGCTGTTTTAACAGCATTTGCAGATAAGCAGCAACCTCCGCATTTACGCATTGTGTCAGTCATACAGATATCCTTTATTTCAGCGGTATTCAGAATATCATTAATATATCTTGCCTGTTTAAGCGGGGTTGCTTTTTCATCAATCGTTCCGATCTCAGAGCAAACTGCATCAGCATTTTCCTTGTCCATATTCTCTATGACTCTTTTTGCTTTATTCATATCCGTACTCCCGTCTTATAGATTGCGTATTCCTTATAATAATGCACCAAATAAGGTCATCATATAAAGGACATGGTCGCAAACACAACCATGTCCTTTGCTCCACATCATGCTGTATGCACTGTTTACCGTCTTGTATATCTGCGCAGTCTCGGAATGCACTCGGAAAGCACCTCCAGACAGTAGTCCAGTTCCTCTTTGGTGGTAAAGACGGAAAAGCTGAAGCGCACCGTAGAATCCAGCAGTTCCTTTTCCACGCCGACCGCCTGTAATGTTGCGGATGGTGTTGCTTTATGGGCGGAGCAGGCACTTCCGGCAGAAATATAGATACCGTGACTTTCCAGCTCGTGTAACAGCACCTCTGCGCGGATTCCTCTGACAGATACGCTTACTACATGCGGTGCACTGTCCCTTCCGGTCAGCCCGTTTACGCGCACCTCCGGAAGCGCGGATACACCCTTTACAAAATATTCCTTCAGATCATACATCCGGTCGATATCCTGATCGAGGTTCCGGTAAATCTCTTCCACTGCTTTTCCCATTCCGGCAATCCCCGGCACATTCTCCGTTCCGGAACGCATACCGCCCTGCTGCCCGCCGCCGAACAGGATCGGTCTGATCTTGACTTTTTCGTTTACATATAAGAAACCGATACCTTTCGGTCCGTGGATTTTGTGGCTGCTGACAGATAACAGGTCGATTCCCATCCGTTTCGGATAGATATGACATTTGCCATAGCCCTGTACTGCGTCCACATGGAACAGTGTACCCGGATTGATACGCTTGATCAGCGCTCCCGCCTCGGCAATCGGCATCAAAGAGCCGATCTCGTTATTGGTATGCATAATGGATACCAGAATCGTTCCGGAAGTCATCGCATTCTCCAGATCGGACAGGCGGATCCTGCCGTATTCATCCACGGGCAGATAGGTCACCTCAAAGCCCTGCTGCTCCAGATATTTCATTGTCTGAAGGATCGCCGGATGCTCGATCGCCGTTGTGATCAGATGTCTGCCTGAGCGATAATTTGCCATCGCCACACCGATCAGTGCCAGATTGTCAGATTCCGTTCCGCCTGATGTGAACAGGATCTCTTTTTCATTCACCTTTAAACTTTTGGCGATCTGTTCTTTGGCATAGCGGACATACTTTTCTGCCTCTACACCTTTTGTATGCATGCTGGACGGATTTCCGTAATCCTCCCGCATGACTTTATCCACAACCGCAGCAACACTGTCAAAGCACTTTGTTGTTGCAGAATTATCAAAATAACATTCCATCATTGTTGTTTTTTCTCGCCTCGATTATCACTTGTTCTTATATATTAGTATATTCCGCTTTCACCCGGTTGCTACTCATCCGACTCCAGCTGATACATGATCCATGCCATAACGGTCATCCCGGCAGTCTCTGTCCGAAGGATCCGTTTGCCAAGCGTGATCGGCGTAATACCGCACGCCATGGCTGCTTCGATCTCTTCCTCGGCAAATCCGCCCTCCGGTCCGATAAAGACCGCAACATCCTGCTCCGGTCGGATCGCCCCGATCAGTTCCTTTGTCTGCGCCATGCCGCCGGCAAGCTCATACGGAATCAGTCTAACATCCATCTCTGCCGCCCTTTGCAACGCATCCTCTAAACAAAGCACACTGCTGACCTGCGGAATCACCTTACGCTTACTCTGCTTGGCAGCCGCTTCCGAAATCGCATTCCAACGGGCAAGTTTCCCGGCTTCTTTTTTTGCATCCAGCTTCACAACACAACGCGACATCGCTACGGGAATAATCTCGTATACGCCAAGCTCTACCGCCTTCTGGATGATCAGCTCCATCTTGTCTGCTTTTGGAAGCCCCTGAAACAAATGCACCCTTGCCGGAAGCTCCATGCCGTCCTCTTTAATAAAGCGTAGTTCGCACACCACTTGATCCTGCGTATGGGAAAGCATACTGCATCGATATTCTTTTCCGTCCGAGCCGTTACTGACCGCAAACTCCTCGCCCGGCTTCATCCGAAGCACATTTACAATATGATTCACATCACTACCTGTGATCAGCACACGCCTGTGCTCTGCATCGATCTGCTCCGGAGATACAAAAAACTGGTACATACCTGCTCCTTTTATTGCGGCTTTCTGCCTGTGACATTCACCCATTCACCCTGATAAGTGACGGCATCGATCTCAAGTCCTGCCGCTTTCATTGCTTCCTGCACAAGCTCTTCCTTGCCCTGAATGATACCGGAAGTAATATAGTAGGCACCCGGCTTCATCTGATGTACGATTACCGGAGTCAGCGGTACGAGCACATCTGCCAGAATGTTTGCCGCAACAATATCATACTTCTCATAGCCGACCTGATTCTGAATCTCTTTCTCGGTAATGATATTACCGATCAGCACTTCAAAATCCTTCGGGTCGATATGATTTGCTTCCATATTCTCCTTCGTTGCCTCGATCGCACAGGGATCTAAGTCCGTTCCTACCACAGCCTTTGCCCCATACATCAACGCAAGGATTCCTAAGATCCCGCTGCCTGTTCCGACATCGAGCATGACCGTATCGGGTGTCAGATGCTTCTTGATCTGACGGATACATAACTGTGTCGTCTCATGCATCCCCGTTCCGAATGCCGTACCCGGATCAATATGCAGGATCATCTTGTCCCGATCCTCCGGCTTCACTTCCTCCCACGAAGGAATGACGAGCAGATCATCAATATAGAACTGGTGAAAATACTGCTTCCAGTTATTGATCCAGTCAATATCCTCGGTCTCATCCACCGTAATGCTGCCCTCGCCGATATCCATAAACTGACGCAAAGAATCAAGCTCCTCGGTGACCTTTTCCATAATGGCTTCCCGTGTTGTCACTTCCTCATTCAGCACGAGACTTCCATCCTCTTTTTCCTCTACAAAAAAGCTTAAATATGCGATGCCGTCATCCTCCGGGCAGTCCGGCAGGATATCCACGAACATCTGCTCCTTTTCAAGCGCGGTTAAAGGGATCTTGTCCTCGATCTGTGCGCCCTCCAGCCCGATATCATATAAGGTGCTGATGATAATATCCTCAGCCTCTGCCAAAGTCTTGATTCTGAATTTTATCCACTTCATCCGATTGATCCTTTCCGGTGGCTATCGTATAGCTGCCACAAACAGTAGTATACCGTTCCGGCTCCTGCTTTAGCAGAACTAAAAACAGGCTCCCTGCCATGGGATTACAAATATGACTCATAACAACACCCGGTTATTTCATAGCCATAACTGTTGTTGACAGGACGTAACCATAATTCGATATAGCCGGTTACTACTTCTCCATCCCAAACTTCTTCGACATAAAACTTCCATGCGCCATCTTCTTCATACATTCCACCATAATATGGTCCAGATATACTTCCTATTGGTGTCATATAAGTTATAATTTTTCCATTTTCATAATATGCTCCAGAATCACTATCATCTCCGCGTAATTCTCCTCTGGTTAATGTGGTCAGATCATATTCCATACCAAACAATTCTTTCAGCATGCAACGAACCTCTTCTGCATCCACCTGATATAAAGTATAGTAGCCTACTCCATCAATTGAACTTTCACCAAGATACTCGCTATGGCCATGATATACTCTCCATAAAAATCCAGACATATTTTCCTTTACCTTCTGTCCTATCTCCCAAACATCGTAATCACCCTCTACCTCACCATAATCACCTCCATATTCAAATATATATCTACCCAAACTCTTATAGGTTGCATATGCAATATCGGTCAGTTCTTCGATGTCATCTGCTGTCAACGTCAGTGTCTCAGGCTCCACATAATCCGCATAATATTGCGTATCAAGTGTCTGTTTAACCAGCTGCGTTGTATCCTGAATCAACCAGTCCTCTATTCCCTGCTGTCTGATATGCTCTGCAATGATTTCCTCAATCTGAGTATGCGTGTATAGCTGGTAGCCAAAGTTTGCACAAAAAGCGCTTGCCTCCTCATATCCGGCTCTACCCTCATTCATATCGTCTTCATATACCAGATAGTAGCTGTCTGCAACCTTGTAAGAACAAAGTCCCATATCCGGAACGCTTACGCCAAGATCCCGGAAATCAACACCGTCACTATAAAACGGTTCCATATAGCTTGTGATTTCCCCTTCTTCGTCACATTCATATATGGCTACTGCGTTTCCCTCTGCATCTAATACTGTCTGTGCATACATATGGGACGCAGCGCCATTGGATCCATCACCATTTACCACACCATAATAAGATACACCGGTATAACTTCTCGCCCAAGTTTCAAATTCATAGCATACGCTCAGCGTTGTTCCGTCATACCGAAGAACATACTCCCATGTGCTGTCATCACCCGATTCATAGATATCCATTCCGACAAATGTGACCAACAGTTCCTGCACATTGTCTGCACCAAGATCCAAATATGCATAGGTAATCTCATCCACATATCCGTTCCACATATCTACCGGAACGAACTCCGGCAACAGATCCGTAAGATATCTTCCATCCGCAGTTGCATACTCGCCTCTTAGAAATGCCGTATATACCTCCAGTGCTTCCTCATTCCGTGCATAGCTGTCATCCTTTTTATCACGGGTTGCCCACGCATAATCTGTCAGATCATAGATATAATCTTCCAGTTCAAAGGCTTCTCCCTGATATAGATAAACCGGACTCCATAAGGCTGCCGTTTCTGACGCGTCCGCCTTCTCATGGTACAGTAAACCGTCTGCAGTATAGATGCTGACCGTAAGCCCGTCTGACTCCATAGTACTGTTTGTCCCCTGTGACAGGCTCGCACCGTCACGTACATAGACCGTATAAATCCCGGCAGTATAATCTCCGAGATAAATCAACTCATACCCCTCTTCACCACTATTATCACAATACAAAAAACTGCCGGTATCATCCACGGCACTCGTGATATTGATATACTGATCTGTCTGGGCATTATACACGCACAGATCCAGATCCCTGTCAGAATCCCACTCAATTAGAACATAGGATTTTCGATCCGTCAAAACAGGAAGCATATGTTCCACTATATTCATCTCGGTGCCGCTTACTGTCAGATTCTCATGGCCGCTGTAATAACCGCCCGCTTCCCAGCACAGAGTATACTCTCCTGCCGCAACATTCGTCTGTGCCGTTCCATCTGCCTGAGTCGTAAGTTCACTGATCACTTCTCCGTCAGGATTATCATAACCGCTTGTCAGAAATACCCGGACATCAGACAGTCCTTCATTGTAGATGACCTCACGGAAGCATAAGGACAGCTTCGCTACCGGCTCCCCTTCTGCCGTACCCGCCTGCGTACCGTCCTCTCCTATTGTCTCTTTTCCTGCAAGATCAACATCCTGATCTTCGGTATTCTTTCCCTTGCCTCCGAGAATCACAATGACCAGAACGATGATCGCAATCACACCTGCTGCCGCGCCTCCGAGAATGCCCCATTTCTTGCCATTCCCTGATTGTGGTTTCATCTGCACTTGCGGCTGCTCTGCCTTAACATCTGCCGTCTCCGTCTGAATATACGCCGGTTCTGCCTGAAGCGGCTGCTCTGCTCTGGCATCCATATAAACGATCTTTGCACCACACTGCGTGCAGAACAACATATCATCCTTTAATTCTTTTCCACATTTTGTACAAAACATAATTACCTCCACTTTTTCCAAAGCCCCTGCGCTGCTTCTGCGTCAGGCTCTGCAATAGCACCCTTATAATATTCATACCCGAATTATTCAGCCATGACAAATATGCTTATGACCGCCGACTCAAAATCGCCTGTCGTAGATATGCAAACTCCTGCGGTGTGATACTTTTTTGGGGTATACAGATCCGCTTAGTAAGAAATGAGATCTCCACGACCTTCTTTTTAGAAAAGAAATATATAACCGCCAGAATCAGGCATATCCCTGCCACACCATACATTATATAATCAAGCCACTCCGGCAAAGTCACTGCTTGATGAATCCATTTCAGATAGTCATTCGCCTTATCCGTCCACTCACTCAGTTTATCAAGTACTGTTTTTAACAGTATCAGAGCCGCTCCTCCAAATACAAACGCAACGCCTTTCCGGTATGAGCGTTTTGTCAGATAACCCATACCGATAAAGTCTTTGATATATGCCATATCTGCCTCTGTTTTGCAACGGTAAAAATCATAATCCTTCAGATACCAGAATTTTCCCCTAAACAGCACCCTGTCAGACAGAACCTGAATATCACATGCCCGCTGTTCGTTTTGCGGCAAATAGCAATATACTGCCTGTTCATTTCCGGTCTGTTGATTCATTTTCATTTTCCTTTGTTCTGTCTTTTACCCTACGAATCTGTTTATGGAAATCCTGTACGTCCGAAAGTCCGATCAGTTTTGCATTAATGCGGATCCTGCCTCCCGCATAATCAATGAAAAACCACGCCGTACAACGCATGAACGCTCTTACAAAAACGATAATTCCGGCAATCAGAATCGGCAGGAAACTAACAGGCGCCGGAAAAGGCAATGGTCCATATTCATATCTCCATCTGAATATGTATGAAAAAACTGCCCAGCCTATCATCAACAACACTCCTATTAATATCATTATCTTTGATACTCTTGTATAGATAAATCCTGTTCCTGTCACATCCTCTACATCCAGTGTTCTTTCTTCCGTTGTTTTTAATACCGCCTTACCTTCTCCGCTGTACACGGTTCCTTTCAGATAAATACGCTTATTTGTCAAAAGTGCACTGCATTTTTTGACCTTTCTGTATAACAGATTAACCATATAGCCGTTTCCAAGCTTTGCTACCAGTTGCTCATCCGGATCTATAAATACATTTTTTAACGCTTCAGGATTGCTCGCAACATCATATTGCTGCATTTCTTCATCACTCAATGCCATCATACCGGAGTTTTTAAGATAATCCGAGAAATTCATCTGCGCATTTCCGTTCGCTCCCTGATAGGTACTTGCAGTCTGCCAATTTGCCTGCGATGCCGATGTCTGTGACTGCTGTGACTGATTATTCTGCGTCTGTACCGATTGTTCGATTGTTCCTGACATCTGCGCAACCGGCTGTACCTGTACCTCTTCTCTTTCTACCTTTGTACCACACCCCTGACAGAATAATGCATCTTCCGGCATGTTCCTTCCGCAATTTTTACAAATCATATAGCTTTCTCCCCCATTTCCTTCAATATAGAATATTATTATTTTACCCCTCCCTGTCAAAAACTGTCAACCTGCCGAATATATTTCAACCATACTATAAACAAAAAGCAGTGTCTCTGACCTCACAAGTCAGAACACTGCTTTTTTGTTTTATGCACCGAAAGCTAACTTTCACTCAGCTTTCGACTCTCTTGTTACAGATATTCTATTCCAAAAAATAAATCCCGTTTTTTTCAGACATTTTGACCTGATACATTGCCCGGTCAGCCCGGTCAAATACATCTTTAATATCCTGCCCCTGATTCCATACTACAATACCGGCACAAAAATGATAGGATTCCTTCAACTGGTCTAATAATTCTACAACTTTTTCATATGGCATATTTCTGGTCAGTATTACAAATTCATCACCGCCGAAACGTCCCAGAATACTTAATTCACCAAATAATCCGACCAGTTTCGCCGCCACATCTTTTAATACATCATCACCGTATTGATGGCCGTATTGATCATTGATCTGCTTAAAATCATCCAGATCCAAAATGATAAAATAAAATTTTCCTTCCGGAGCTTCCTGTACATATTCCTGCATCTTCTGGAATGCTGCTTCCTTCCGATACAGATTCGTCAATCCGTCCCGCTCCGCTTTATAATTGAGATTATTTTTCTCCATCTTGGCTTCATGAATATCCTCGATCCGTCCTATAACACTGAGAATCTTGCCGTCTTCATCCGCCAGACTCTTATAATGCGTCATATGCCAGCGATAACCACCACCCGACACAGCAGACAGATACTCCAGATTACCCTCCGTCTCTGAAATGCAAGCCTCCCGCAAAGCCCGATTAAACTGCGGCAAATGACTGCTATGTACCAATGGAGATGTCTTTACATACTCACTGTAATTGGTAATCTTTTTTCGCTTTTTATTATCCGGGAAATTATAAGAAAATATCATCATATCTTTATCCGGATAGTACTCAAACAAAAGTCCCTGCGCAGTAGCTTCAAGAATCTTATAGCGTTCTTTCTGCATAAGAAGCTTTGCATTGGCTTCTTTCAATGCCGCAACTGTTGTTTCAAGCACTTTCTTTTCTGTAATATTCTTAACCACCGCCAGATATATCGGATTCTGACTGGTCTTGTTCACAAGCGCCACTCCATGCACTTCAAACCAGTCCAAAGCCCCGTCTGCCTTATACCCCCGAAAAGTACATTGTATCTCTTCCCCTTTGGGTGCGTGCATTTGAATACATACACGAAATTTTTCGGCATCCTCCTTGGGTAATGTCGAAAAAATATTATGTGTAGATTCCTGATACTGCTCCTTGGTATATCCGACACAGTTAAAATATGCCTCGTTTAAGTAAATCGCATGTACCGTCTCACCAACCTCAAACAAGCCGACACCTGCTGTCATATTTTTTAATACGATGGAAAGGATATCATGAACATCATCTCCCAGATATTGTAAACGATGGTAGTCGGAAATATCATATGTTTCCTTTAACTCCTCATTCTCCATATACCATATCCCTCTGCATTTCTTATTTCTATTTTCTTTAACGGAATTCCCTTCTATTTGTATATTATAACATAAACTATATCGACAAAAAAGTATAAAATGCGACAAAAGCAGATAACATATTCCCAACGGAATTTGCATCTGCTTTATCCTTGTTTACACTCGCTCTTTTAGAAAAACTTTTTCTTCTTTTTTGTCTCTTTCTTGGTATCCTTATTCGGATCTTCCGTATCTTTTTTCTCCTCTGTTGCGCGCTCTACCGCATGCAGGCTGTCTCCTGTCAGCTCATCGAATTTCATCAGGAGTTCCTTTGCCTCATGGGAAATACGATCCGGAACCTGTACCACAAAGGTAACATAATGGTCGCCGCGCTGATCCTTATTATGCACATTCGGAATACCACGCCGTTTGAGGACCACACGGGTATCGGTCTGTGTGCCCGGCTTAATCGTATAAGCAATCCGGCTGTCAAGCGTATCTACCAGCACTTCGCCGCCCAATGTCGCTATTGTAAACGAAATCGGTACCGTAGAATACACATCCATGCCGTCCCTCTGGAAAATCGGATGACGCATAACCTGACACTCCAAGAGAACATCACCGCGCGGTCCGCCGTTTACACCCGGCTCACCCATCTCGGCAATGCGGAATGCCTGACCGTTATCAATACCCGCCGGAACAATTGCCATGATCTTCTTGCGTGTCTGATTATATCCTGCACCGTGACAATCCGGACATTTATCTTTGATGATCTTACCGCTTCCGTTACAATCCGGACAGGTCTGCACATTTTTTACCGTCCCAAAAAAGCTGTTCTGGGTATATACGATCTGACCGGAGCCTTTACATCTTGTACAGGTTGTCGGACCGGTGCCCGGCTTTGCACCGCTTCCATGGCAGGTCGGACATTCCTCTTTATACGGAATCTCTACCTCTTTTTCCACGCCAAATGCGGCCTCTTCAAAAGTAATGCGGATGCTTGCTCTGACATTGCGTCCTTTCATCGGACCGTTATTACCTCTGGTCGTTCTACGTCCGCCTCCGAACAGATCTCCGAAAATATCACCGAAAATATCACTGAAATCAGCACTGCTAAAATCAAAACCGCCAAAGCCACCGGCTCCGCCACCGTTTTCAAATGCTGCATGACCAAACTGATCATACTGCTTTCTTTTCTCGGGATCGCTCAGTACAGCATAGGCTTCAGAAGCTTCCTTAAACTTTTTCTCCGCTTCCTTATCTCCCGGATTCATATCAGGATGATATTTTTTGGCAAGCACGCGGTATGCTTTTTTAATCTCAGCATCATCAGCTGTTTTTGAGACGCCAAGGACTTCATAATAATCTCGTTTCTGCTCTGCCATAAAGGTTTCCTCTTGGTACTCTTTCATTTCTAATTTTTTGATTGATTCTATTGTATCAGAATTCACGGGAAAACAGAAGTGCTTTTGCACTTCTGTTTTCCTGAAATCTGATTTAAGCTCACTATGAATAAATCATAGAAAATCCAGCCCTATTTTAAACTTCTCTGTAATCTCCGTCAACGACATCATCTGCGCCCTGATCCTCGGAAGCTGTCTGAGCACCACCCATATTGCCCATACCGCTCATATCGGGACCTGCTCCGGCATTTGCCTGCTGCATGTTCTCGTACATCTTTGTAAAGAGACTCTGTGCGCTTGTCGTCAGTTTCTCCTGTGCTGCTTTTAATTCAGCAACCTGATCCTCAGTCATCTCATTGTCCTTGGTCTTCTCAAGGATATCTTTGACTGCCTGAAGGTCTGCTTCTACAGCGGATTTCTCATCTGCGCTGATCTTATCACCGACATCGGCAAGTGCCTTTTCGGTCTGGAATACGAAGGAATCTGCATCGTTTCTTGCATCGATTGCTTCCTTACGCTTCTTATCCTGTGCCTCGTATTCAGCAGCTTCCTTCACTGCTCTGTCGATTTCGTCATCGGACATATTGGAGCCTGCAGTGATGGTGATATGCTGTTCTTTTCCGGTACCCAGATCCTTTGCAGATACGTTTACGATACCGTTTGCATCGATATCAAAGGTAACCTCGATCTGAGGCATACCACGTCTTGCAGGAGGAATACCATCCAGACGGAACTGTCCGAGGGATTTGTTATCCTTTGCGAACTGTCTTTCACCCTGTACAACATTGATATCAACAGCAGTCTGGTTATCAGCTGCGGTAGAGAAGATCTGGCTCTTTCTTGTAGGGATCGTTGTATTTCTTTCAATCAGTCTGGTTGCAACGCCACCCATGGTCTCGATGGACAGAGACAGCGGAGTAACATCCAACAGAAGGATTTCACCTGCACCGGCATCGCCTGCAAGCTTACCACCCTGAATGGAAGCACCGAGTGCAACACACTCATCCGGGTTCAGGGATTTATTCGGCTCATGTCCGGTCAGCTGTTTTACCTTTTCCTGTACGGCAGGAATACGTGTGGAACCGCCTACCAGCAATACCTTGCCAAGATCAGCACTGGTCAGTCCTGCATCCTTTAATGCATTCTGAACAGGGATTGCAGTCTTTTCAACCAGATCATGAGTCAGTTCATCGAATTTTGCTCTGGTCAGATTCATATCAAAGTGAAGCGGACCATTTGCATTCATGCTGATGAACGGCAGGTTGATATTGGTTGTGGTTGCGGAAGAAAGCTCTTTCTTTGCTTTCTCTGCTGCTTCTTTTAATCTCTGAAGTGCCATCTTATCCGTAGATAGATCAACACCGTTTGCATTCTTGAACTCTTTTACCATCCAGTCGATGATCTTCTGGTCGAAGTCATCACCGCCAAGGTGGGTATCACCGTTGGTTGCAAGTACTTCGATAACACCGTCACCGATTTCAATGATGGAAACATCGAAGGTACCGCCGCCAAGGTCGTATACCATAATTTTCTGCTCTTTTTCATTATCAAGACCATAAGCAAGTGCAGCAGCTGTCGGCTCATTGATGATACGCTTTACATCCAGTCCTGCGATCTTACCGGCATCCTTGGTTGCCTGACGCTGTGCATCGTTGAAATATGCCGGAACTGTGATAACCGCTTCGGTCACTTTTTCACCAAGGTAATTCTCGGCATCTGCTTTTAACTTCTGCAGGATCATTGCAGAGATCTGCTGCGGAGAATATTTCTTTCCGTCGATGGTACGACCGCGATCGGTACCCATGTCTCTCTTAATAGAGGAAATCGTATTGTCGGCATTTGTCACTGCCTGACGTTTTGCCGGCTCACCTACCAGCCTTTCTCCGTTCTTTGTGAAAGCGACAACGGACGGTGTCGTTCTGGCGCCTTCCTGATTTGCGATAACGGTGGGCTTACCACCCTCCATAACAGCTACGCAGCTGTTGGTTGTTCCTAAGTCAATACCAATTATTTTACTCATATCTTTTTACCTCCATATGATGATTTACTGATTTTTATGAAAATCCGTTTCCGGGTTTTTGCTTTTTTAAGATACTACCGCCACTACGCTGTGACGTATTACAGTATCTCTATAGGTATATCCTTTTAATAATTCCTGTGCAACGATACCGGATTCATACTCCTCACTTTCCACCTGCATTGCCGCATTGTGGAAATCGGGATTGAATTCCTTGCCGACAGCCTCAATCGGTTTGACATCCAGCTTTTCAAGCTCTGTCAATAGCTGTCTGTATACCATATTCATACCTTCCACAAAAGGAGTTCCTTTTTCTTCTTCCGGAATGGTTGCAAGCCCTCGTTCGAAATTATCTACTATCGGAAGTATTTTCTCGATGACGCTTCTTGCTCCTGTTTCAAACATGGCGCTCTTTTCTTTTTCGGTACGCTTACGGAAGTTATCAAATTCCGCCATCTGACGTTTTACCTTGTCTTCCAGTTCTGTGACTTTTTCCTGCAGCTTATCGTTTTTCTTGTCGGCTTTCTTGGCTTTCTTGAAAAGTTTGCTTTCTTTGCCGTCTGCGTCTGTTTCCTCATCCTCAACTGCTTCATCCGCTTCGGATGCCGTATCCTTTGCTTCTTCTGCCGCTGCCTCCTCTGCCGATGCTGCTTTTTCCTCAGGCTCTTCCTGCGTCATGTCCTGATCTGCCGATGATTCGTTTTGTATCTCTTCCTGAACATCGTTTTGTTCTTTTTCCAATTCTTTATTCTGATCTGTCAAAACTGACCACTCCTTTACTCCTTTTTATTCCCGTATATCTCTTCCAGCTGATCCATAACCGTCTTCAGATTCGTTACCACTTTTTCGTAATCCATACGCTTTGGACCAATGATACCGATGGTGCCCTTCATACCTTCACCCAGATCATAAGTTGCCGTAACTACACTGCAGTCCTTCATAGTTGCCACTGGTGCTTCTTCACCGATATAGACCTGAATTCCGGTATTATCTTCATCCTCCAGACTTTTCTGTACCAGCTGCGTCAATTCCCGTTTTTCTTCAAACGCGGAAATCAGGCGGCTGGCATTGCTTTGATCTGCCAGTTCCGGGTACTTAAAGATATTATTTGCACCGCTCGTGTAGATCTCCGGATCCTCATCAGACTTAATGGCTTCGGCAACCGCATCTACCACATCTCCGATGATTCCGCTATAGATACCTGCCTGCTGTTTCAATCTGGAAATCATGGCAAGGCTGATCTCATTGATTGTTAAACCGTTCAACTGCGTATTGAGCAGAATATTCAGCTTCAGCATATCTTCATCACTGAGTTCTTCGCTTACGTGGAGCATGTGATTTTTGATCACATTTCCTTCCACCACGATAACTGCCAGAATCTGATTTGCATCCACCTTGGTCAGCTGAATAAATTTCAGCTTGTTGCCGTTAATCTGCGGTGCGGAAATCATCGTTGCATAATTGGTATTCACCGCCAGTACTTTGGCTACCTGCTGCAACAGACGTTCCATCTTATCTTCTTTTTCAAGAAGCATTTCCTTCATTTCATTGACTTCCCGCTCTTTCTCGATCATCATATGATCAACATACAGGCGGTAGCCTTTATCGGAAGGAATCCGTCCTGCAGATGTATGCGGCTGTACAATGTAACCGAGCTCTTCCAGATCTGCCATTTCATTCCGAATCGTTGCGGAACTCAGATTCAAGTCCGTATATTTGGAAATCGTTCTACTGCCTACCGGCTCTCCCGTTTCCAAATAGTTCCGAATGATCGCTTGCAGGATTTTCAGTTTTCTGTCATCCAGCTGTACATCTGCCATTCGACTATGCCCCTCTTTCTTTTTGTTAGCACTCGCTTTCATAGAGTGCTAACATCTACATATCATAAATTATCACTTACCCTATATAATGTCAACTCATTTTCAAAAAAATAATTCTAAAATAAAAATAAAGTATCGGAATCCTTGAAATCAAGATCCCGATACTTTATTATTTTACTCATTTATGTACAGATTATAATGCAAATCCGCCTTTAACTTCTTTATTTACTACATAATATACTGTGTTCTCTTCCGGCTTTACATACAGCTCTACGGTCTTGAAATCCTTCAGATCCTTGCCAAGATCATATACCCATACATCCTTTGCGCTCTGAACAAGACTTTCTTCTGTATAGGAATTGCCTCTGTACTCTAAAGTAACAACAGACTTAGCAACCTTCTTTACAGTTTCCTTCTTTGCTACAGGCTTCTTCTCAACCTTCTTCTCTGCAGTCTTCTTTGCAGGTGCCTTCTTAACTGCCTCTTTCTTTACTTCTGCAGCCTTCTTTGCCGGTGCAGCTTTTACTTCTTCTTTCTTTACAGGTGCAGCCTTTACTGCTTCAACAGTTTCTTTCTTTGCCTCTACCGCCTTATCAGCTGCAGTCTTGGTAGCCGCAACAGCCTTAGCAGCCGGTTTTACAGTTACAGTCTTCTTCTCTGTCATAATAATATCTCCCTTCACACAAGGCTTCGATTGCCCGGTACATGGTAGCGTTCTACCGTTATTTATTTCACATGATTGGAGTGTAGCGCAAATGACTTAAAAAGTCAAACACACGACAGCACTTTCGTTTGATTGCATATTTTCATTCCTGTTTTTCCTGTCTTTTCCATAATAATGCACAATAAAAATCACGTTAAAACACCAGAAAATACAGTAAAACCAATACTCCGAGAATGATTCTGTACCAACCGAACACCTTAAAATCATGCTTTTTGATATATCCCATCAGGAAACGAAGTACGATCAAAGACACAACAAAAGCGACGATCATTCCCACGAGCAGGATACCTGCTTCCGCTGCCGTAAATCCAAATCCGAACTTTAAAAGCTTTAACAGACTCGCGCCAAACATTACCGGAATCGCGAGAAAAAATGTAAACTCCGCGGCCACCGTTCTGGATACACCGATTAACAAAGCACCGACAATCGTTGCTCCCGATCTGGAGGTCCCCGGAAAAACTGCCGCGATCAATTGAAACAGTCCGATGATCAACGCGGTCCTGTATGTGATCTGGGACAGCTCGGTAACAACGGGTTTTCTGTTCTTATTATAATTTTCGATCAGAATAAATGCCACACCAAAAATAATCAGTGCAAGCGAAACCGTCACATAATTATACAAATACTGATCGATCAGATCATCAAATAACAGTCCTACAATCGCCGCAGGAAGACATGCCACAATGATCTTGATCCACATCAAAAAAATGTCTTTTTGGATTACGGGTTTGGTCTTATCCTTCCACTGGAACGGCCAGATCTGTTTCCAGAACAATACAACAACTGCCATGATGGCTCCCAACTGGATCACGACCTCGAACATGCTGTAAAATTCTTCGCTTACCTTTAACGGCATAAATTCCTGAAGCAAAATCATATGTCCGGTACTGCTGATGGGAAGCCATTCCGTAATGCCTTCCACGATACCGAAAATAATTGCCTTAATAATTTCTAACATGTGCTCCTCCCTTTTGATACTGTAATATCTACTCTTACCGGCGCAGGCGCCATTATTTTACTGTTTATTTCTGAAGATATTCCATCAGTTTCGGATACAACCTTCTTGCATCCTCATATCCTTCATGATACAATGCCGTCAATTTGTTTTTATCTTTCTCAATTCGCCCGATATGACTTGGCTTCTGCGGCTGTATCACAAACGCCTCGCCTGTAATCTTTGCCTGTTCCAGAAAGTCCAATGTTTCATTATAAACAATATGACGTTTCTTCATATTTTCATATATCGCAGGATACTTACGGTATTTCAGTTTAAAAAGCACGGGATACTCCGTCGGCTTTCTGCGATATCCGACCTCTTTGGTCAAAATAACCAGATTTTTACGGTTACCGTCCGCAATAGCCTTTCGGATCGGAATGGCATCTGATATCCCGCCGTCCAGATAATATTCTCCGCCAATCTCCACATTCCTGCTGACAAGCGGCAGGGACGCCGATGCACGAACTGCTTCGATATCGGTATGCAGATCTTTTAACGGAAGATACTCCGGTTGCCCTGTGCGAATGTTGGTTACGACTGCATAAGCGTTCCCCGGATAGGAAGCATAGGTCTCATAATCAAATTTATTTAATTTATCGGGAATATCGTGATAGCACATCTGAGCGCCAAACAGATCCCCGGTTTTTATCAGACTTTGTACACTGCAATACCGCTTATCCTCAAGGTAATCCACACTGATACGGTACATTCTGCCTCGCTGCTTTGACAAGAAACTGCACAAATGGCATGCTCCCGCCGATACCCCGTAACAGTTTGCAAACTCCACATCCTGCTCCAGCAGATATTCCAGCACTCCGGCCGTATAAATTCCTTTCATTCCACCGCCTTCTAATACAAGGCCCGCTTCATACATCATGTGATTCGCCTTCCTTTTATCTGTACTCTGCTTCTACAAAACGACGCAGTGCCGCAAGGGAACGTTTTACTTTTTCGGTATCGATACAATATGCCATTCTGAAATAGCCGGGGCACCCGAAGCTGTCCCCCGGCACCAGAATCAGATCGTATTTCTTTGCCTTCTCACAGAAAGCAATCGCATCTTCCTCCAGCGCTTTCGGAAAAATATAAAAGGTTCCGCCCGGTCTGACAACAGTAAATCCGAGCGCTGTCAGCTCGTCATACAGCAAATTCATATTGGTTTCATATACAGACAAATCTGCTGTATACTCCAATGTACGGGATACCGCTAACTGCACCATGGCAGTCGGACAGTTATGACCGATTCCCCTAGAGATCTGACCACACATCTGAATCATGACCTCTGCATCCGGGCAAGCAGGATTGACTGCCACATATCCGATACGATCTCCCGGCACAGACAACGACTTTGACCAGGAATAACATGTAATCGTCCGATCATAGTATTTTGCCACAAAAGGTGCTTTTTTACCGTCAAAGACGATTTCACGATACGGTTCATCTGAAATAATGTAGATATCATGTCCATATTCAGCTGCCTTTTCCTTTAAAACAGCCGCCAGCTTCTGAATCGTTTCTTCAGAATAAACAATTCCCGAAGGATTATTCGGTGTATTGATCAAAACCGCTACGACCTTTTCGGACATCATTTCTTCAAATGCCGCAAAATTGATCTGAAAATCCTGCGTATTGGCGGGTACTACCCTGAGTACTGCTCCCGTCAGATCAACATAGGGATGATACTCCGGGAAAAACGGAGCAAAAGTCAAAATTTCATCTCCCGGCTCAGCAACAAGCCGCACGGCATGTGCAATCGCACCTGCTGCCCCGCTTACCATAAAGATATGCTCTTTTGTATAATTCATACCAAATCGCTTGTTCAGATTTTGTGCAACTGCTTCACGCACAGACGGAATCGTCAAGGTCGGACTGTAACCGTGAAGCGCCATCGGATTCTCATTCTGAAGCAGGGAAATCATCGTGTCCGTGTATTCCTGCGGAACCTGCACAGACGGATTTCCGAGACTATAATCAAAAACATTCTCATAACCGATCTCCTGTCCCCGCTTTGCCGCATACTCTGCCATATCTCGAATAACGGATTTCTTATGCAACATTTCTTTATATTTCTGTACCAGCATGTTCTTCCTCCCGGACAGATGCAGATCTGACATTGCCTGTCCTTCTTTTTTATTTGTTAGTATCTTATCACACTTTTATGCCGATTAAAAGAATCCGTATTCTTTATAAAGTGCTTTTCTGTCATTTTCATCCGATGCTGCTCTTTGCGCATCGTCTGCACGCCCATCTGCAAACAGCCGTGACATCAATTGAGCCAGCTTTGATTCCCCCTGCTCTATTCCCTGCTCTATTCCCTGCTCTATTCCGATTTTCCGTTCATCCGCACGAATCAGCTTCATTTCCTTTTCTTCATCATATTCATAAATACTTACCATAATGACCTCACTCCTCTGCTTCAACAGAAACTCTTTCAAAACGCCCTCACGGATACATTCATCCACAGCTCTTTCGACTGCCGCGGACAATTCCGTCTGTGCCGCATACAACAGATTGCGAAGCGGCATATTCGGATTCCACGTAGACTGGTGCTCGTACAGATTCATACGGCTTGCAATCAAAAAAGAAACATCATTTTTAACGTTCATATAAATTGCGTTTTCCAGTGTGTTATACTCAAGCATTGCCGCATCCGTATAATGGGTTCCGTTCAGACTGTTATAAAGTGTCAGCGCATTCTTTGCTTCCTTGAACAGCATTCGAAATACTGTATCCTTGTAATTCCGGTTAACTTGTTTCTTCATAACTTCCTCCTTTGACGCAGGAGTACAGATGTGAATGCTCTTTCTTCCAATCTCCTGCTTATAAAAATGTGTGTTGGATTTTTAAAAGCATGGATTTCAGAAAAATCTAAAGATGATAGATTTCAGAATGCACATTGTGCATGAGAATTGTAAGAAACTATGCTTTGGTAAAATTGTAGCATGAGGAGTAAGACGCGTCAACATTGAATCTTGACACTATCATTGATTCATATAAAGTTTCAATTCCTCTACTACCGCTATTATGATATTTTCTCATGAATCTAAGAGTTTTACACAAAATAATTTACACTCTTTCCGGAATCTCTGATGTGTAATACATACATTGTTACGAAGAATTCATTTAACAAATTCATTTTTAAGACTTCTACCAAAAAGGCTTTTTAATATACTTTTGGGTTCTTTTTCCTCATATACAATTTGATAAACCGCCTCACAAATCGGCAATTCTACACCATAGGCTTTTCCTAAATTTCTAATAGCCTTTACCGTATAATATCCTTCCGCAAGTTGATTGTATGTTTTTCCTTGCACAATATTTTTCCCAAAACAAAGGTTATGACTATGTTCGGAAAATAAAGTTGCTTCATAATCACCCAAATGACACAATCCATAGACTGTGCTTGCTTTTCCGCCCATTGCTATAATAAGCCTCGCAACCTCACTAGTTCCTCTTGCCATTAATGCACCCTTCAAAGAAGACAAATCTAACCCTTCTAACATGCCCGCCGCTATTCCAATAACATTTTTGGCGGCTGCCCCTATTTCATTTCCAATCAAATCAGTACCATAATAGAAACGAATTAATTCGCTAGAAAAGTTACGGATTAGCTCATCCTTAAGCAACTCATCATTACTGTCAATTACCATACAATTAGGAATCCCTCTATAAAATTCCTGTACATGTCCCGGTCCTAACCACACTGCAATTTTATTGCTATGTTCCAAAGTGTCGGATGCAATTTGAGATAACCGGCGTCCGGTTTCAATTTCTATCCCTTTCATACATAATACAATCTTTTTTCCTTGCAGAAGCTGATTAGCTAATTCATGTACAACTTCTTGTAACTTTTGAGCGCTTACTGAAATAATAATATAGTCAGCCTTGTCTAATTCTTTATATGAAGTAGTTAAATTTATGGTTTCCGGTAGCGACAAATATTGATTTTTTCTTGTTTCCAATAATTTTTTCATATTGTCAGATTGTTCTCTGCCATACAAAGACACTGCGTGTCCTATTTTATCTAAATACCATGCAATAAATGTCCCCCATCTTCCACAACCGATAACAAATACATTTTTTACACTCTTATTTTTCTCCAGAAATACTATTTCCTTTTGAAACTTTATGTTTGTCAAGTCGGCCTTGATAATATCATTGATAGATATTCCATATATTTCAGACAAATTCATTAATATTTCTATATCCGGTATTGTTATTCCGGTTTCCCATTTCGAAACTGCCTGTCTGGTTACACCAACTCTAACTGCAAGCTCCTCTTGTGTTACACCATAATATTTACGAAGTTCTGACAAATACTTTCCTATATCCACCGCATTCATATTTCTAACCTCCATATATAGTTTATCATATTTTTTACTATTAAGGCAGCAACTCAAAAGAGCATTTCTCCCAATTATGCAAACATACGACCCTGCCCTTTATCAACTATTCCTTGGAGAACTACCCTCTAACCACTTTGCAGAGTTCAAAATCAATTCTTCTCTGTTTACGCTGATAATTTCCAAGAAAGCGGAGCAGAAACAGTATGAGCAGTTGGAAAACGGTAAGTGTAAGAAACATTTAGAGGTGGTGGCGCATACCAAGTCGGATGCAGGCTATCGCACATTGTATGTGGTATCTTCCGCAATGGAGTCTTTTGACAAGGTAAATGAAGCCAACCTGCGGAATGGTTACAGTTGCGAGGCAGAGGACTATATCTTTATGTACCGCAAGCACCGCATTACTGCCAACTCCATCGACAGCCATTATGGCGTTACTGCAAGCAGATAGGCATTTCTACCAATTTCTCGCACTCAATAAACACTGCTGGTGGCCGGACTTGAACAATGCCATAAATTTTCAAAAGCAGCCTTCCGCATGTTGGTCAGGTCTCGTCAGGCAGACAAAAAACTGATCCCATGAGGAATGCTGCTTTTTCATCTATATAGATATAACTTATATGATACCAATATCTTAACGCTTCTTAAATTGTAGAGGCAATGATCTGCATGTTGCCCTGAAGGTCAAATTGACCAAAGCCTGCCGGCAGGATAAAGTGATCACCTTTTTTGATCAGTTGTCCGTTGATCAGTCCGTCACCCTCGATCACACTCATGATCAGGAACGGATATTCCTGCGTAAAGGTTACGGGTTTGGTGATGTCCATCTTCCATACCTTGTAGTAATCGCAGGAGATCAGCAGGTTCATTGTATTCTCAGGAAGTCCGCCTACAGAAATAACACTGTCCTCCACAGGTTTTGCCGGAACGGTAATGACATCGATACTCTTTTCAATGTGCAGCTCTCTCGGCTTGCCGTTGCTGAGGCGATCATAATCATATACGCGGTAGGTGATATCACTGTTCTGCTGGGTTTCCAATATCATCAGCCCGCCCTTGATCGCATGTACGGTTCCCGGATCGATCTGGATAAAATCTCCCTTCTTAACCGGGATCTCACGGATCAGCTCACTCCAGCGCTTCTCCTCGATCATTCTGCGAAGTTCTTCTTTAGATCCGGCATTATGTCCGATGACGAGCTTTGCATCCTCCGGGCAGTCCAGAATATACCAGCATTCTGTCTTTCCTAAAGAGCCGTTCTCGTTCTTCATGGCATAAGCATCATCGGGATGTACCTGAATACTCAGATCTGCCTTCGCATCAATGATCTTGATCAGAAGCGGGAAACGGTCCAGACCGGTATTGCCGAACAGCTCCGGCTGCTCTTTCCAAAGCTCAGAAAGTGTCTTGCCTTCATAGATACCCTCAGTCACGGTGCAGTCTCCGTTCGGATGCGCGCTGACTGCCCAGCATTCTCCGGTATTATCGCCGGGAATCTCATAGGGCCAATCTTTTCCGAGGCGGTCGCCACCCCAGATCATCTGCTTAAATACGGGTTTTAAAAATAAAATCGGTTTCTTTGTCTGATTCACAGTTAACTCCCTTCCGTTCGTCTCAATCGTTCTCTGATACCAGAATGCGGAATCCTTTGCAATTCTTTTCTGTGTTGCAAAATCTACGTGAACGATACCGAAACGCTCTTTATATCCTTCTGTCCACTCAAAATTATCAAGGAAGGTCCAGAGAAAATATCCTCTGACATCCACACCTTCATCCGCTGCCTTCTGCACCTGAGACAGATACGCATCCAGAAAATCGATACGGTTTCTGTCATGTACTCTTCCGTCAGGCGATACATTATCATGGCAGGACATACCGTTCTCGGTAATGTACATCGGCATGTGGTATCTGTCGTACATGAATTTCAGACCCCAGTACAAGCATTCCGGCGTTACCGGCCAGTTGGTGGAGGTACGCGGAAAACCATACGGACGATCCACAAATTCCGGTTCTCCGTCCTTTCCGGCTCTGACAAAATAACCGTTATAAATATTCTGTCCCATAAAATCCAACGGCTGGGAAATCAGTTGCATATCCTCATCCGTGATCTTGGGGAGCCATTCCTTAAACTTCTCAAGCCCTTCTGCCGGATAATGTCCCAAAAATACCGGATCGGAAAACCATGCCACATTCCATGTCCAGTTGCTCATCGGATTATAGAAGCCAAAATATACCTTTCTGGCAGCTTCAATATCTTCCGGTGCGTTTGTATACGGATATGCCACACCGCAGGTCGGCGCATATCCGACCTTGATCGGACGGCATGCATACTGTCTTAACATTTTAACCGCCGTTCCGTGGGCACGAAGCGCATTGTGCGCTACCTGAAACGTCTCCGGCAGAGAAAGCTTTAAGCCCGGTGCCTGCGCACCGCTTAAATGACCGAGACCGACAAAGCACTGCGGTTCATTCAAGGTCATAAAATATTCCGCAAGATCGGAAAAATTCTCGGCTACCACCTTTGCATATTCTCCAAACCACTGCACGGACTCCTCATTAAGCCAGCCTCCGCGATCCTGAAGTGCCTGCGGGAGTTCCCAATGGTATAATGTAACATATGGGGTAATACCGTTCTTGATCATAGACTTGATCATGCTACGGTACAGCTTAATTGCTTTTTCATTCACCCGTCCGGTACCTTCCGGCATAATGCGGGACCAGCTTATGGAAAAGCGATATGCCTTGATGCCAAGTAAACGCATCATCGCAAAATCTTCCTCGTAACGGTGCATGTGGTCGCATGCCACCTCGGCATTGTGATGCTCGTAGGTACCACCCTGCTCAATAAAGGTGTCCCAGATATTTCTGCCTCTTCCGTCATCCGGATCGGTTCCCTCTATCTGATAGGCGCTGCTTGCAACGCCCCATACAAAATCATCACGAAACATGATGTATTCCTCCTGATGGTTATTATGAAGTCTTCGATTTGGATGCTACAAGTGATACCAGATAGAACGGTACCGCATCATTCTCATGGACTTCGGTCAATGTGATCTCTACCGTATGGATACCCGGCTTTCCATGGACGAGAAGACTTTGCATGAACAGACAATCTCCCCATGTTTCCTCAAAATTCGCATCCAGAATGACTGCATGCTCTGTGTCTCCGTCTACAACCGCTGTTGCAATCGGCGCCGGCTGATTGACAGATTTACGGTACTGTACCGCAAGCTCGCTTCCTTCGACCTCAAAGCGAATACTGTCACCCTGCTTTCCTGCGACCCAGCCGTTTTTAAAGAACTCATACAAATGCTTCTGCGGTGTCATATCCGGCGCAAATCCCTGTGTCAGGATCGTGCATGCATTATTGTCAAAACTGTTGGGATAAAAGATGCCGTTCTGATAACGTATGGATGCTTCATAGCAATTTTCAGTAAGCGGTTCCGGCATCTCATCCGGCATCTCCTCGTCAATATCCAGCTCGGCATATACCTTTTCAAGGAAATTGATGATCACAGATGCTACCAGTGCATGTCCTTCGGTATTCGGATGCAGATCATCCGGCGTAATATCACGGTTTGCAATTCTTCCCGCTTTCACTTCTTCATAAATCGTTGTCTTCATGCAGACACACGGAAGTCCGTAATGCTCACCGATACTCTGATGAATCTCCTGTGCGGTCGTTCCCTTATCATACATAATATTATGAATCAGAGCAACCGCCGGCTGAAGCGGATTTCCATAGACTCTGCGCACCAGCCCTTCATAGTTTTCTTTAAAAAACGGTGTATTTTCGTCATTTACCGAAAATTCGATAAATACCATATCCGGATTGTACACCATCAGATCCCTATCTACACGAGCAACGCCAAACTGTGAGGTCGTTCCCCCGATTCCCGCATTTGCATAAGTAAATGCTGTCTTCGGGAACTTCTGCTCCCACCATTCAAATACCAGATGTGCATAACAGTTGGAATGAAATTCCGCTACCGCCCCCTGGGTAATGGAACCTCCGAGAAAACCGATCGTAATCCTGTCTCCGCCTCTTGCACGGCGCATACATTCTTTGATTCGGTACCAGTTTCCTCTGTTTACCAATCCTTTTTCAGGATGAACTTCAAAACTCATAGGTAATTCCTCTCTTGATTCTGTACTATTAGTCACTTATGAAACTCTGTCAGTCGGACGAAACGGGGATCCCTTACCTGTCCGGATGTGGGTACTGTGAGTCCGTCGGTACTTAGGTGCCGTGTTTTGGCACCTTATGTACCGTTACGGACGAAGTGTAGCGAAAGCGTGCCCACATCCGGACAGGTAAGGGATCCCCGTTTCGTCCGACTGACAGAGTTTTGCAAGCGCCTATCCATATTCCTATAAATAAGGGACAAGGGAACTGAAGCTCCCCCGTCCCCCTTTTGCTGAGTTACGACTACTATGCTGCTTTATGATACAGATAACCCGAATGTCTGATTATCTGATGCCAAGCTCGGTATCGCTCTCGGTTACATGGCTGTGTGTCTTGATGTAGTCAACGATATCGTCGATCTCGGTAAATGCAAGACCTACATAGCTGTCCGCACATCCATAGTATAATGCGATCTTTCCTGTTGCAGGATCATGGATCGTTGCACAAGGGAAACATACATTCGGAACGAAACCTCTTTCCTCATACCACTCTTCCGGAGTCAGCAGGAAGTTCTCACATCTGTAAAGAACCTTGGAAGGATTGTCAATGTCGAGAATTGCACCGCCAATGGAATATACAAATCCGTTACAGGTTCCGGATACACCATGATAGAATAACAGCCAGCCTTCGGAAGTCTCAATCGGAGCTGCACCGCCACCGATCTTTACGGACTCCCACCATTCACTGCTGCGTCCCATGACATGTCTGTGCTTACCCCAGTATACCATATCAGGGCTCTCGCTTAAGAAGATATCTCCGAACGGAGTATGTCCGCTGTCGGAAGGACGGCTGAGCAGCATGTACTTACCGTTGATCTTTCTCGGGAACAATACTGCATTTCTGTTAAACGGAATAAACGGATTCTCGATACGTGTAAATGTCTTGAAATCTGTTGTCTTAGCCATACCGATGGATGCGCCATAGAAATCCTGACACCAGATAATGTAATAGGTATCCTCAACCTTTACCAGACGAGGATCATATGCATATAACGGCATAAAATCATTTCCGTTCTCATCCTTGAAAGGAATCTTGTTCTTATCAAACTCCCAATGAATCGCATCCTTGCTGTGTCCAAGATAAATATAAGGAATACCGTTTGTCTGCTCACCACGGAATACACCGATGAATTCGTCACCGTAAGGCATAACCGCACTGTTAAAAATTCTTGCTACATTTTCTACCGGATTTCTTCCGATGATCGGATTCTCTTTATATCTCCAGATCGGCGCTCCTACAATGTTCTCCGGTCTCTCCTGCCACGGCATGTTCTTTACTTCCGGACAGTTGATCATTTTTACTTTACTCATAATTTCCTCCTTGCCTCATAACCCGTTTCCGGGACTTTTTTATTGATTTCTTATATCTTTAACAGAATCCCGTATGATTAGGGTTCCGCTTATGACCTTTCTTAAATTGGACGGTTCCTTTGTTACAATCTGGCGAATCAGCATTGTCACCGCTTCTTCTGCCATTGCTTCCATATTGACCGCTACAGTTGTCAGTTTCGGATTTGCATAATCCGCAAATGTATAGTTATCAAATCCGACCACCGAAATATCCTCCGGCACTTTGTAACCCATTTGATTCAACTGCCCCATCAGATGATAAGCAATCTCATCACAGTTACATACAAAGGCTGTCGGCATATCTTCCGGAAGCTTGATCTTATCATAATTTAATAGATTAGGACCTCTGTCTTCAATCAGATAATCCCTTCTCGGCTCAATACGATTGATGCACAATGCTCTAAAATATCCAAGATAGCGGTCCAGAATGGATGATGTCGCACCGATACTTCCGACAAAAGCAATTTTATGGTGCCCCATGCTGATACAGTAATCCGTCAGCATATAAGTTCCGTATACATTATCTGTTACAACGCTGTCCGTATCGATCGCCGCATCATAAAAATCAAGCAATACTACGGGCATTCCTGTATTCATAATTTTCTCTACATATACCGCAGACATCTGACCGAGTACGATGACTCCGTCAACCTTCTGCTCTATCACAACCGTCGGCAACACATTCTCCTGTCTCATCTCATCCGTGATGATCTCCATGATACCGGAATAACCTGTCTTTGCCAGGCTTAAGATAATGTTGTGATACAGACTCAAATAAAAAGAATAAGATGCCACATCCACATAATTACTTGCAACGATTACACCAATATTAAATTTTTGTTTTTCCTTGCTGCTTTTCTGCTTTGAGGCTGCATATGAGTAGCCCATTTCATCTGCTTTTGCCTTAATTGTCTGACGCAGTTCCTCACCGACACCTTCTTTGTCCGCGAGTGCTTTGGAAACCGTTACCGTACTGACTCCCAATACGTCCGCAATATTTTTCATCGTTACACTTTTGTTCATGTCACACCTGCCTGATTACCGACATGCTTTTTCTTCTGCTCTTTGCCGGAAATCTTATTGATAATACCACTTCTCCGCTTCCTCGGTTCCCTCTTCCGCAGGCGGCATGAGTTTACGCAACACATACTCCATCGGATAAGAAAGCAGATACAGATATACTCCCGGGATTACAAAAATCGCCCAGGGCATCAGATAAATTCCGATCACCGAAATCAAAAACACAATCAGGATACCTATGGTAAGCGGCAGATACCGGAACGCTACGATTGCCGATAGCTTTACCATTTCAAGATTTCGTTTATCAAATCTCGATAATAACGGAAAATAATAAATGATGATACTGATCACCAAAAATGCAATCAACAGTAAAATCATAAATAACGCACTGTTTAACTTGCTGTCATTTACCCATACATACCAGATATCGACTCCGATCACTGCAGCAAGCAGGATAAAAAGTAATGCGATCTGTGTTGACTGCTTAAAATTACTTTTAAAGGAATGAAAAAACTCTTTGTGAACATACCCCGTTTTATGTCTGACAACCTTTGACATCGTATAATAAGCCGCAGTTGTCGCCGCGCCGATCGTCACAATCGGTATACTGCATACAAGCCATAAGATTCCCGTATAAAGAATATCAAACAACACGTTCATAAAACGGCTGAATAAACTGTCACTCCGAAACACAAATAACCCTCATTTCAGTGAATTTCCCACTCCACCATAAGAAATAATGCCTTTTTCCCCCGATTCTGTATGCACAATCAGCCCGTACCCATACAGATACGGGCTGATCATACATCATTTCATGAATCTAAGATTCACATTCCTGCTATATCTGACGATTATTTAAAGAAACCATCCAGAGCAGTCTGTACCGGCTGCTTGTAAGTCTCCTGATACTGAGCAGGTGTCATCTCGCCGTTTAACAGCTGATCGAAGTTCCACTCAACACCAAGGGAGTTCCAAAGGTCGAATGCATCTCTCTTACCGGTAGCTTCCATAACTGCATAGTTCTCTTCTGTGATAGCACAGTCTTCCCACCATGTCAGGTTACCGTCACGGTAATCGGTATCACCATGATACCAGTTAGCCCAGTCATAGAATACATTGTAAACCAGTTCCGGATTCTCAACACCGGTAGGGATCATCCATGCATTACCGGAGGACATATTTCTGGTCTTGTTGGTCTCTGCATTTCCGCTCGGTCCGATCGGCCAAGGCATCCAGCAGATATCCATATCAAGTGCTGCATCGTTGTTAGCAGAAGAAATCCATGCTGCATCACACCAGAATGCTACTGTACCATCCATATATGCATTCATGTTGTAATCAAAGTCCTCAGCGTTCCAAGGATTTGCAACATGATCTACATTGTACATATTGTAGATGAAATCAAGAACTTCACCAACCTCAGGGCTGGACAGATTCTCGGTTGCACTGGAAGCAATCGTTGTTCCGTTGCTCATTAACAGGTTGTACAGGGTGAAGTCCCAACGGGAACCGTAACCGTAAACATCTGTTACACCATCACCGTTTGTATCCTGAGTCAGAGCTAACAGATACTCTCTGAACTTATCCCATGTCCACTCACCTCTGTCATACAGATCACGAGGATCTTCAAGACCAGCTGCATCGATCTTATTCTTATCAAATGCAAGCATATAGGTGTTGTACAGACCAGCTTCTGCAGATACCTGGGTGAACAGATATACACTGCCGTCTGTCAAACCAACATCAACAGGCTTTAAGTTAGACTGTGTTGTAAAAATATCATTATCTGCAGGAAGAACATCTGCAAGATTCAGTGCATATCCGTTTAATGCTGCCGGAATACCGAAGGAAAGGTCTACCTCGTAAATATCACAGTCAGGCTTTCCTGCCAGGATAGAAGTATTAATGGACTCCTGAATACCTGTAAATGTCAGGTTTACGAACTGGATTTCTACGTTGTACTTCTGTTCAACTTCAGCAACTACGTCAAAGTGTGCCTGAGCAAATGCCTCATCGGATACAGACGGGTCATCCCAGATATCTGTATTGGTACTGTCATAGTAATGATCATACCAAGTACCGATCTTGATCACTCTGGTCTCACCTTCATTATAAAGTGTGTTTTCGCTACCTGCATCACCGGATGTTGCTCCGCCGTCTGCTACTGTATTGTCACCGTCTGTTGTGGCACTATCTCCGGAACCGCCGCAAGCTGCTAAGCTTCCGATCATAGCAACGCTGAGACCAAGAGCAAGTAATCTCTTATACATTTTCATGTTTTATAAATCCTCCTGTTTTAATGTAATGATTCTCCTGTCACGGGAACGGTGGTAAGGCAGGTTCATGCCTTACCTCCGTTACATCCCCATGTCATTTAATTTGCCATACCTACAGATACGCTGTAAACTTCCCATGCTCCGGAAGCCTCGAACTGCATTCTTGCTCCCCATGTGGATACATCATCACCGCAAAGTGCTGCGATCTGCTCGTAAGTAATCTGTGCTGTGCTCTTGGAATTGTTAATGTATGCGGAAGTACCGTCTCCGTCTGCCCAGCCTACTCTCATCCAGCCTGCTGCTGCATCCGGCATTACGATCCAAAGATCTCCATTCTCACTTGTGTAAGAAATAGTTACAACAGAACCAGGAACTAATGCTGCAAGAACTGCCTCAGGCATATCGGTTCCGTTCTGGCTCCAGCCATCACCTGTGCATGCTGCACCGTCAAAAGCTACCAGTTCGTTAACCATCTTCATTTCTGCTGCTTTACCAACTTTTACGCCGTAAACTTCCCATGCTCCGGAAGCCTCGAACTGCATTCTTGCTCCCCATGTAGTGATATCATCACCGCAAAGTGCTGCAATCTGCTCATAGGTTACATAGCAGGTGCTGCCATCTGTAACTGCCGGTGTGCCGTCACCGTCTGCCCAGCCGACTCTCATCCAGCCTGCTGCTGCATCCGGCATTACGATCCAAAGATCGCCGTTCTCACTTGTGTAGCTGATCTCTACGATAGATCCCGGAACAAGTGCGGCAAGAACTGCCTCAGTCATGTCGGTTCCGTTCTGGCTCCAACCATCACCTGTGCATGCTGCACCTTCAAATTCTACTGCGCCTGCTACCGCATAAACCGGAGCCTGCTGTCCAACCTTAACGGAGAATACTTCCCATGCTCCGGAAGCCTCGAACTGCATTCTTGCTCCCCATGTGGATACATCATCACCGCAAAGTGCTGCGATCTGCTCGTAAGTAATCTGTGCTGTGCTCTTGGAATTGTTAATGTATGCGGAAGTACCGTCTCCGTCTGCCCAGCC
>JBJFCE010000040.1:48803-54388 GCA_051888775.1 Lachnospiraceae bacterium
ACTCTCATCCAGCCTGCTGCTGCATCCGGCATTACGATCCACATATCACCGTTCTCACTGGAGAAGCTGATTTCTACAACTGCTCCCGGAACTAATGCATCAATCAATTCCTGAGGCATATCAAAGCCATTCTGGCTCCAGCCATCACCTGTGCATGCTGCACCTTCAATTTCGATTGCACCGGCCAGATTGCAAAGGTTGGATTTGTCAACGCCTGTATCCTGTGATACATATTCAGCAGTTGTATCTGCTGCCAGAACATTACCGTTTGCATCCTTGAATACAACGTTGTCAATCCACATTGTAGACTGACCTGCACCTTCAGAAGATGCATTATCTGTTTCCAAAGATACTGCAATGTAGTTACCTGCTACAACCGCCTGACCGTCTGCTACAGTATAAGTAACTACCTTCGGGTTAGCTGTATCAAGATATACAGACCATCCCTGAGAGCTCTTTGCATTGTCTTCGCCTAAGAAAGCGTAGATGTTACCTGATGTTGCATAGAAGTTACCATCCGGGCTCTCTGTTCCGATTGTCATTTCGATAGTCTTAACATTGGCAACATTGTCACCAAGTAAAGCATCCATCTGGAATGCAACGTAAGGAACCTTACCCTGAGGAACTACCTTTAATGCTTTGGATCCGTTGTAATCTTCAACGGAAAGTACGGATGCATCTGCATTACCTGCAATTGTCATATCCATACCTACGAATCCGAATACACCGTCTTCAAAGTCGATGCTGACTTCGCCCGGTACTGCAGCATCTGCACTGCCTGCATCTGCGCTGTCTGCATCTGTGTCATCTGCCGGAGCTTCTGTAGCTTCCGGTGTTGTTGCACCGTCTCCGGTTGTGTCTTCTGCATCTGTTCCGCCACAGCCGACCATGCTGATTGCCATAGCAGCTGTCAGAAGTAATGCCATCAATTTCTTTGCCTTCAACTTTTTCATCCTCCTTATAAATAGTTGAAATATTGTGAGTAACCCGATATCATCCCTATCCGACAATACCGCTTCGCTCTACACCTTCAATGAACTGTTTTTGAAGTGCAACATAAACAATAATGACAGGAAGCATTACCAGTACAATACCTGCATCCAGAAACAGCTGCAGGATATTGGGATCCAGTATCTTTTCTACGTTAGAAATATTGGATGTAATCGTAGAAATTCGCGTGCTGACAAATGTTTTGTTGTTGATCGCAAACAAGCTTGCATAAAAGGTGTCGTTGTACTGCCATACCATAGAGAAAATCGCTACGGTAATTACGGACGGCATCGCATTTACTAACATGATACGAAAATAAGTATACCACATTCCAGCTCCGTCCACAAATGCTGCTTCCTCGATTTCTTTCGGAAGACCGCGGAAGAACTGGTTGAAAATGTAAATGTAAAGACCTGACCGCAATCCACAACCGAACAATGTCATAATATACATCGGAATCGGTGTGGCTAAGAGGTTGACAGCGGACCCCTTAATTAACTTTATAATTCCAAAGATATCAAATTTCGAGAATGTCATGTAGAGTGGAAGCATGATCGTATGGGTAGGTATTACAATCATAACAACCACACATGCAAACAGGACATTCTTAAAAGGAAACTTGAATCTTGCGAATCCGTATCCTACCATGGAGCAGATGATAACCTGAATCACCATCAGGGAAATGGAGTATAACAAGGACTGTGTTACTGTTTTCCCGTAATTCAGATACTCAATTGCCATCTCATATCGGAACAAAGTCGGCTCCTGAGGAATCAGGTATACCATTGGATTATAATTATCCGCATCGGAGAAAAAAGAACTGCTGATAATACCGATGATCGGACCGAGTATTACATAGGAAACACCTACGAGTATCAGGAACTTGAACAAGCCAATAATGAATTTCTTAACATTAGAACTCCAACGCTTTCTATCATTCGCAAACTGTGTATCCGTTTTCATATCCTGATACACGTCTTTGATCGTCTGAAGCGACAGCTTCTTCTTCGTCTTTTCCATCTTTTCTCTCCTTTCCTAGTTATAGTAGAACGTTCGTTTCTGAATAAACCTGCAGACAAGTACAAGTATCAGACACGTCACAATCGTTGAGATCAAACTCATTGCCGAGCTTAGTCCGTAATTCATTTCAGTAAATGCCGTCTTGTATGCCAGCTCAACAACTTCGGAATCTGCGAAGCTGTCCACTACGGTATAGACAATGTTGGTAATAATATGAGGCATTACCATCGGGAAGGTAACCTTCCAGAATGTTTCGTAGGTAGTTGCACCTTCAATCTTTGCTACCTCATACATGGAACCCGGTATGGATTGCAGCGCCGCAATAAAGATGACAATCTGCACACCGGATGCATTGATGATATCGCTGATACGTGCTACCGCACCGGATACATATTCCAAAATTCCCATCGGAAGGCCGAGTGCATCAAACATCTGGATATAATAATCCAGTCCGACACCGCTCCCCGCCGCTGCCTCTGCCATCTCGGCACTGGCATTGGAAATACCGCCGCTCATCAAGGTTCTTGCCGTATCCATTGCGGATACGATTGCATCCGAATTTAAAAGTACCGGCAGGAAGAAGATTGCTCTTACAAGCGTTCTTCCCTTGAATTTCTTGTTCAGCAGAATCGCCATCAGCAAGCTGAAAAAGGTGATCAGCGGAACATCGATCAGCATATCTCCGATAGAGGTTGTCAGAATCTGCTTAAAGGTTCCGTGCCCGCGGAGTGCATAGAGGAAATTGTCAAGTCCGACAAAATCCAGCGTATATCCTCCGCCCGCTTTTACCGTCAGTTCCGAAAAAGAAAACTGAACCGTCATAAATAAACTTCTTACATAAAACCACAGAAAACCGACCAGCCATGGAAGAATAAATAAAACACCGGTAATGCTTCGTTTTGTGGTGAGAGCCATTTTTTTCTTTTTCTTCATTATCTAACTCCCCCTATTCCATAGCTTCTTGCCGGTACGGACACTCCGTCAACCGTACGATCCGTATATCCGGTATTGACATAAATCGTTACTCCGTTACTGTAAGAAACAGCTCTGACTCCGTTATCCATAATCTCATGATTTGTGATATAGGCACCGTTTACATATTTCAATACCTCATTCACTTCGGAATATACGGAAAGTGCTTCATCCTTCCAGTTCTCATAGGTCGTTGCATAGAATCTGTTCAGACCCGTGTTCTTAATATCACTGGAGCTTTCCCATGAGAATACAAAATGCGGTGATGCTCCTGTTTCAATCAGGTTCAGAACCGTTTCTGTTCTGTCAAAAGTATCACTTAAGTTAATCACCGAACCGGAATAATCAATGTATCCGTGAATCAGCATCTGATAGAACGGAACCGTCTCGTCCACGATATAATAATCGTTTGCGGACAACGGTGCATTGATAATATCATCCGCATATGCAAAGGTATAATCATTACCGTCATTGACCATGATATTCTTTCCGGTATTCTCAAGGACATCAAACTGTCCGAGCACGACATCCAAAGCTTCTTCTCTGTTGATTACATTGGTTCTTCGCTTATCGGAATGAAGTCTGTTTCCAAGGTCTCTCAATGAAATACCGCTGATATCATAATTGTCAATTTTTCCTGCAAATTTGTTAACATATCTGACAAGGAATTTGGGCGATACCAGATAAAATCTGTTCTCGTCATAACCCAGTCCTGATGTCTGACGCAACGTAGACGGATTTACCAGTCCGAATTCCGCTATGTATCCGGCATAGTACCGGGAGGTTTCATTACCTACGGAATATCTGCTGCTGACAGTTGTAACACGCTGGAATGCAACATCCGCATAGAAGCTTCCGCCGTTCTGCTCAAGATGGGCACTTAAATCTTCCAATCCAGACTTTCCGCCAAGCTTCCACGGTACACGTACTTTATTCAGTACATCGTGATAATATCCGCCGTTACACCAGCCCTGATAGTTCATCACCTGATTGGTGATACCGTTTGCCGCCAGATCATCCGAAATATCCGCCGCCTCATCAAACGTGGTCATCGCATATAAACCGCGATACTGTGTTCCGAGGAAGAACTTGGTCGTTTCAACGCCACCGATAATATCATAATAGAACTTGATATCGCCTTCCGTATCGTTTGCAGTCAGCACGCCTTCATTGATCAGACGTTCACGGTAATAATTGGCTGCTCCCGCATATCCGGCATTTTCCTCTGTCAGCATTGTATATTTTACTGTCAGGTTAATATCATAGAAACTGCTTTCTACAATGGGCAGATCCGCTTCACTACCGGTTGTACCGAACATCGCCAGCTTATCGTTGCCTCGCAGTACAAAGGTCGGATATACATAATTGTACTCGTTGATCTTTCCTGCAACACCCGCAGTCAGATAACAGGTCGATGCGCCGTCCTCAATTGTTGCAAAGATGGAACTGTTCTCCCTGAAGATACCAAAGAGTGCCATCTTAGTATCCTCGGTATTCTCAAGTACGGTATATTCCGCTGCTAACGGATCAATGCCGTAGACATATTCCGCATAATTATTTGCAGTTACTTTACCGTTGTTAAAGTTGATCAAAGAACCCGAACCGTTCGGAACGAGCATATATCCTTCCTCGTCCTTACCGGCGGTTCCGAAATATCTCAGGAACTGGATTCTAAAGACTGCTCCGCCTCCGTTCTCCT
This sequence comes from Lachnospiraceae bacterium, assembly GCA_051888775.1. GTDB lineage: Bacteria > Bacillota > Clostridia > Lachnospirales > Lachnospiraceae > JBJFCE01. Next base: position 53,485 of record JBJFCE010000040.1, read on the forward strand.
GTACACCGCTCATCGGAATGGATACATCCACGGAGTCACCGTTCAAACGATACTCAAGGGGGATCAGGAAGGAAATCGGGACAGCCCCCTCTACGCCGGAGCCTTCCATCTCACGAATATAATCTTCCTGTGTAAAGCCTGCCGCCTCGAAGTACTTGTTCAATTTTCTGATCTGTGAAGCACCTTTCTGTGCCGATTCAAGCATTTCCATATATCCGTCAGCCACATGGCTTTCCACGAATTTTGTGGAAACAAACTGTGCATCCGCTTCCGGAAGTGCTGCCATAACCTCATTCAGAGTATCTTTACTGATATAGATCGGAACAATACCCGTTGTTGCAGTCATATCACCCATTGTATAAAGGAAGCGGACACCGTTCTCAATGGACTCAACCTCCAGCTGTCCTCTTGCAACGCAAAAGCTGTACGAATCAATCGTTACTTCTTTTCTAACGGTATTGAAGTAATCCAAAATGATCTGCGATTTCATATAGTTCTTATTTGTTTCGTTTGCAATCGCATCATCATCCGCATCTATCGGATTAGAATAAGTCGTCTGACCGTTTCTCTTATCATAAATTGCAACATACGCTGTCTCTGTATCAACATACAGTTTTAAGTACTCATTTTCGGCTGCCAGTACCATGCCCTCCACATCGCTTTTGGACTCACTGATTGCCGCAAATTCTGTTCCTTCTTCATATTCATAAGAAGAAAGGTACTTTTTGTAATCATTAAAGAAATAAAAATGTATCAGGTAATAAGCTAACCAGATCAGAACCACTGCCAGGATAAGGCTTACAACACCGATTACGATTTTTTTACTTTTACGCATCTTAGCCTCCTCCTATGCTCTGAATATCAGTTCCTGATAAATACTGTAAAAGAAATTATATACCTGATT
>JBJFCE010000041.1:0-53285 GCA_051888775.1 Lachnospiraceae bacterium
GGCGAAAACAAATGCTCACTTCATTCGCGCTTGTTTTCGTTCCTCGCTACACAATCCCCTGGGCTTTCATAGCATCCGCAACCTTCAGGAAGCCTGCAATGTTGGCACCTGCAACATAGTTGCCTTCCATGCCGTATTTCTTTGCAGCATCATCCAGATTGTGGAAGATATTGACCATGATATTCTTCAGCTTTCCGTCAACCTCTTCAAAGGTCCAGGAAAGTCTTTCGCTGTTCTGGCTCATCTCAAGTGCGGAGGTTGCTACACCACCTGCATTGGAAGCCTTGCCCGGGCAGAACAGAACTCCGTTTGCCTGTAAGTACTCGGTAGCATCCAGAGTGGTAGGCATGTTAGCGCCTTCTGCAACTGCGATACAGCCGTTTGCAACGAGCTGCTTTGCATCCTCAAGCAGAAGTTCGTTCTGGGTTGCACAAGGAAGTGCCACGTCACACTTAATGCTCCATACGCCTCTGCCCTCATGATACTGTGCATTCGGTCTCTGTGCTGCGTACTCTGTCAGACGTGCGCGCTTTACTTCTTTCACTTCTTTTAAGAGCTCTACATCGATTCCGTCCGGATCATAGATCCAGCCTGTGGAATCGGAGCAGGTTACAGGCTTGCCGCCAAGCTGCTGTGCTTTCTCGATTGCATAGATTGCAACGTTTCCTGCACCGGATACGCAGATGGTCTTGCCCTTGATGTCATGACCGTTGCATCTTAACATTTCATCGGTCAGATATAACAGACCGTAACCTGTTGCCTGTGTTCTTGCAAGAGATCCACCGTAGGTCAGTCCTTTTCCGGTCAGTACACCTTCGTATACATTGCGGATTCTCTTGTACTGTCCGTACATATATCCGATCTCACGTCCGCCAACACCGATATCTCCGGCAGGAACGTCGGTATCTGCACCGATATGCTTGCAAAGCTCTGTCATAAAGCTCTGGCAGAATGCCATCACTTCTCTATCTGATTTGCCCTTCGGATCGAAATCAGAACCACCTTTACCGCCGCCGATCGGGAGTCCGGTTAAGGAGTTTTTGAAGATCTGCTCGAATCCGAGGAATTTAATGATACCAAGGTTTACGGAAGGATGGAAACGAAGTCCTCCTTTGTAAGGTCCGATTGCACTGTTGAACTGTACACGGAATCCGTTGTTTACCTGAACCTGTCCTTTATCATCTACCCACGGAACGCGGAACTGGATGATTCTTTCCGGAACGGTTAATCTCTCAAGTAATGCGTCTTTCTTGTATTCTTCCTCGTTGGCTTCGATTACGACACGAAGAGATTCAAGAACTTCTTTGACTGCCTGATGGAACTCCGGCTGTGCAGGGTTTTTCTCTACGACCTTTGCGTAGACATCATCAACGTATGACATTTGCATGTCCTCCTTTAAGTTTAGTATACATAGGTTGTGCCACAGTGCCGATCCTGCGGACCCATTTGTACAAGAGATTCTGAGCAAAAAAAATAGCAGAAGACCGGATCCTCTGCTGTCAGACCTCTTTGTCCTCTGCTATTATATAACAAGTCAGCGCATTAACGCAAGAACTTTATACATGTATACAATGATAAGATTATACAAAATTATTTCATGTTTTTTATAAAATCTGCATATTTTTTCTAAGACACCGATCGTACAGGATATGCGTAAGTTATAAATATCCCCGCATCTGTTCCATACAGCTCATCTCAAAATCTGTCAGTTCCTTCGCAAGTTCTACGGATTCTTTGCCGGCTGCCGCAGAATGATTCATCATTTTCCACATACTTGTGATGCCCTTCTGATTGCCTTTGATCACCATTTCGGCAATATGGCTTGTACTGGTATCCATCAGTGTATTCATATGAATCCCGCCGTTTAACATCATCTCGCTCACAACGGAATTCTGATGAACTTCTTCTCCGCCTTCTAACAGTTTATCGACCGCACGATTGCGTATATTCTCTAAAATCCTGCTCTGACCGTACAATGCTCTTGACAGTGAAGCATCATGAACATATTCGGAAATCGTACTGATCGCCTTTAACGCCATGCTGCTGTTTTTCTGTATTTCCTGAAGCATCTTTGCATCCTCACTTTTCATCCTGCTACTCCTTTCCGATACAACAAAAAGCAGAGCATTTTACCTGCTCTGCTTTCATTATGTCCGTTTTCTGTTTTACTCATACATTTGAAACAAATACGGTATGATATATGCTCCTAAACCGATTTCTCTGTTTCCTCACAAGGATACTGCACACCCCACTGCCTGCGGCAGGTATCCATCAGTTCCATCATTTGAATGATCTTTGCATGCGGCATCTGTTCACATTCGATCTTTCCCTGCTCCAATGCTGTGAAACATGCCTGCACTTCATATTCAAATCCGGTAATCTGTTTCGGACGTTTTAAGCGGATAAGCTTTTGATTCTGCTGATCATATGCCGTCACGGACTCAAAATTGTTGATATTCTCAACGACGATATATCCCTTAGAACCGTAAATAATGCCTTTACGATCGCTGACCCCACGCATAGTGCTGCATAATACCGCCATTTTCCCGTCTTTATAATGCAGTGTCACGGAATTGGATGCATCCACACCTGTGTCCGTATAGATGCAGGAGCTTTCCACCTTTTCAATCTCATCACCAAACATCATGGATGCAAAATTAAGTGTATATACACCGACATCCAGAAGTGCACCGCCTGCCAATGCCGGATCGGTCAATCTCTGCACATGCTCGATCTGATAACCGAGGTTTGCAGTCAACACGGACGGAGTTCCGATCAATCCTGACTGCAATACTTCCCTGATCATCGCTACCATCGGCATATATCTCGTCCAGATCGCCTCTGCGACAAATACCTGTTTTTCTTTTGAAACACTCAGCAGTTCTCTTGCCTGCGCGGCATTTACCGTAAATGCCTTCTCACACAATACCGGCTTTCCGTGATTCAGGCAAAGCATAGCGCATGCATAGTGGTGGGAATGCGGTGTCGCAATATAGACCAGCTCTACCTTTTCATCCTGTACCAACTCCTCATAAGAGCCATATGCCTTTTTAAATCCAAACTTTTTTGCAAATTGCTCCGCCTTTTTGATATCTCTGGAAGCGACTGCATAACACTGCACTTTTTTCATGGCACGCATTGTCTCTGCCATCTTCTCTGCAATATGTCCGGCTCCCAGAATCGCCATCTTATGCTTCTTCATTCGGGTATCCTTCCGTTACATCGAATTCCTTCTGATCCGATGTTTTCTGATAAGCTTTCTTATTGTACATACTCGGACTTCACATATGCAGTCTGTCCGTTAAAGATGATCCGGCTCCAGCCGTCACTCTGTGTCTCGATCAGTTCCAGCGTTGTTCCCGCATATGCCACACCGAGCTTTTGTGCTGTTTCGCTTGCCTCGGCGCGAATATTGACATTCTGCAATGCAGTTACCGTTCCGGTGGCTGTTTCTACAACCTCCAGATATTCCGTCTTAATATAGCCTTCCTGTCCGTTATAATCAATCTTGCTCCACCCGTTTGCCAGCGTCTCGGTTCTGGTCAGACGGGTTCCTGCCGATACGGTGCCAAGCTTCGTCGCTTCCGCACTGGCACTGCCCCTGACATTTACCGTTTCCGTCGTGCGCACCGTTTCGGTTACCGGCTGTGTCGTCTCATTTTCCTGTGATGCATCCGATTCCTCCGTACCTGCTTCACTGCCCTCATCCGTTGTCTCCTGACCGTCTTCCGAAGCATCCGGTTCTTCAGCCCCATCATCGGAAGCTCCGACAGCATTCTCAGCATCGATCTGTGCCACTTCTACGGCTACGTTCTCTTTCAGATTCACTGCCAGTTCCTCTAAGAAGGCTTTCAGTTCTTCATCTGCCGCAACCGCATCATTATAATTGACCTGTACTTTATTAAACAGATCCTTTACATCCTCCTGCAGGGATACTGCCTGCATATATTCGGAAACGCTTTCATCCACATCACCTGAAAACACATACAGTTCTCCGTCTTCATTGGTACATACATACAACGTATTTAATCCCGGCGCAACAGTCTCGATTCCTTCAAATTTTACTTCGTAATATACATATACGATATAAGAGTTCTCTACCGGTCCCGGCTTGGTATAACAGGTCAGGTTCTGATAGTATTCAATATAATTCGCTTTTTTCTGCATACGGATCTGCTCTACCTCATCGGTATAGCTTCTCATGGACATATAAGTTTCCACATCACCGTCCATACATGCCGTGTAATACTTTGCTATAAACTGATTGAGATAATCATACGCATTTTCCTGCAGACCTTCTTCCGGAACTGCCACTCCCGCATCTTCCGTTACCTCATCCTGACTGTTCAATGCCTGTTCTTCCTGCTTGGAGATCTTTGCATTCCGTATCAGTGTGACAACCACAATGATGACCAAAATCAGGCAGATTGCACCCGGAATAGATGTTCTGTAATTTTTCACACACCAGTTTTTGGCTTTAATGACAGCTTCCCAGATGTCTTCCAGCACATAAAGAATGGCAGCTTTCTTCGTTTTTTTATGTCCGAGACCGAATTTTCCGGTTCCCTTAATTTCAGTCTGAACCTCTGCCTTTTCTTCTTTTTTATTGGAATGATCGTTCTCACCGGTTGCAGGATGCTGTTTCTTCTTATTCTCTTTCTTGGTATCCTTTGCCATGATATAACCCTTTCTATGCCTTACTTGCCCCCAAAATAAGAAATGCACCCGACAGGAATCGAACCTGCATTAAAGGCGTCGGAGGCCTTCGTTCTATCCATTAGACTACGGGTGCATGCTGTAATAAATGTTACGATTTTGTTACAACGTTTACATCATACCATACCCTTTTTCATTTGTCCAGTCCGATCTTTGATTGTTTCCGGTTTCCGCTGAATATTTTTCTGCCTTACTGCCTTGCAGCATCAGGCTTGGAAGGAAATTACCCGTTTTCGGGCATTTTCCTTCCAAAATGTTCCAACAGATATTGACGATAAATCCTTCGCCTGTCTGTTCCCATTCAGCCCGGTCTGTCTGTTCCGTCACAAACCTCAGCCTGCCTGTTCCCGCCCGATTCGTTCTGCCACTACCAGTCGTCCCGACTTTCTTTCAAAATAGTATACCCGGTCGGAGAGCACATCCTCGCATGCTACCTGAGTTGCATTAATCTCTCTGACCATGGATTCATATGCCGCAGCTTCTGCTTCTCCTTTTACCGGAACTGCAATCAGTTCATGAATAGAGCTTGGCAGGATTGCAAGATTATTCTTCATCCGCTCCGCCACCTTTTTCAGAACATTTTTATACAACATGACTCCGGCTCCGAAAATTTTCTGATCATTTGTCAGAACATACATCGGAATTGCATCCATATGCTTCATACAGCCGCGTTCTGCACGTTTCGTCTCCCCTTCTGCAGTCTCTTCCCACAATTCAATTTCTTCCGGATATTCCTTCAGCAGTTCAGACATCGGATATACCCTCACCGGATAATTTTTCGGTGTATTCTCCATTGCGTCCGCATAAACGGTTTCTACATCGACATGCCACATCTCCAGATGACTCTCTCGTACCAGAATCATGCCGCTGCCGATCATTTCATGATCCACGGCACAGAAAAAAACAACTGCGAGATTCAGATATTCCTTATATGGTACTTCCTTTAGCAGTTCTTTGTTCTTTTCCCGGTTAATCAGCTTGTATGACAGACGTTTTCTGACCTTCGCATACTCTCTGTAAAAAGAAACGTCCAGATTCTGATCGCACAGATGACTTTCATAACAATCGATCAGTGCCTCTCTGATCTTTTCAAAAGACTCTCCTCCACGGTAGCGGTTATAAAATTCTTCCAAATAGATGGTTGGAGAAGTATTCCTTCCTTTGCAAAAAATACTGATTCCGTTTAACTCGATTCCGTTATTCTTTTTTACTTTCTGTATGACTGCACGGGCTTCTGCCCCTGCATATGCATTCATTTCTTCCGAAACCCTTCCCAAAAATTCCTCATAAGTCATTGTGTTTTCCATAAAATACCTCCCGATTTTAAACAATTTTCTAACATAACTTTTCTGTCAAGACAAAAAAAGACAATGAAAAAGATTTCTTTTTCATTGTCTTATCAGCCTTGATATGAAAATGCTTGTCCCGGATTATGCTCTGGACAGATATTCTCCGGTTCTTGTGTCGATCTTGATCTTGTCGCCCTGATTTACGAATAAAGGCACGCTGACCTGTGCTCCGGTCTCAACGATAGCCGGTTTGGTTGCACCGGTTGCTGTATCTCCCTTAAATCCGGGCTCGGTCTCCGTGATCTCAAGCTCTACAAAAAGAGGCGGCTCGATTGCGAATACATTTCCGTTATAGGAACATACCTTTACCATTTCGTTTTCTTTTACGAACTTCAGTGCATCACCGACGGTATCGGAATTCAATGCAACCTGATCATAGGTCTCGGTATCCATGAAGTTGTATAAGTCGCCGTCTTCATATAAATACTGCATTTCTTTTCTATCAATACGTGCCTGCGGACATTTCTCAGTCGGTCTGAATGTCTTCTCAACGACACCACCACTTACGATGTTTTTCAGCTTCGTTCTAACGAATGCAGCACCCTTTCCCGGTTTTACATGCTGGAACTCAATAATCTGAAAAATATTGCCATCGATTTCAATGGTAATACCGTTTCTAAAATCACCTGCAGAGATCATAAAATAATCCTCCTAAAATATTCACGTTATAATTCTTATTTAGTTTATACTAAAAAGATATATTTTTCAACTGTTTTTTCGTGCAAATCACAAGCAGACCGGAATTTTACATTATAGGGACACTGTTTCATGCCGTATGCATCACAATTTTGCATCCGATCCGGCAGTTTTACGCTCCTGTGCCATACAGAGCACGTCATCGATTGCCATCAGATAGCCGTTTAATCCCTGTCCGTAAATCTGCTTATCACATACCGGTGCCGTTACGGAAGTCTTGCGGAATTCTTCTCTTGCCGTGATATCGGAAATGTGAATTTCCACCTTTGGCAAGGAAATACTGGCAAGGGCATCACGGATTGCATAGCTGTAATGTGTATACGCACCCGGATTGATGACGATTCCTTCCGTGCCGTCAAAATAGGCATCCTGAATACGGTCAATGATCGCTCCCTCGTGATTGGACTGGAATACCTCGATCTTTGCTCCTGTTTCCTCTGCTTTCTTTGCAATCATCTGTAACAGATAATCATAATCCTGATTGCCATAGACTGCTTTTTCCCTGATCCCGAGAAAATTTAGATTCGGCCCGTTAATTACCAATAATTTCATCATGAAATCCCCCTGTCTTTTTCGTACTGTTCAACGGCATCTCTGATCAGGTTGATGATCTCATCAAAGGAAAGCTCATCCGTATCAATGGTAATGTCCGCCGTGCTTTCATAGGCCTCTTTTCTTGCAAACATCATATCACAGATGCGCTGTAACGGATTCTCACACTGCAACAGCGGTCTGGAAGTATCGTTTTTGATACGGTCATAAACCGTCTGCGGCTTCACACGCAGATATACAACGATTCCCAGTTTTTTTAGCAATTCCCTGTTTTCCTCGCGAATCGGTGTACCGCCTCCAAGAGCAATGATCTGCTTATTTCCTTCATCCAACAGTTTTTTCAGACATGCGGTCTCCATCTCTCTGAATGCCTCTTCGCCTTCTTTTTCAAAGATTTCCGACACTGTCATTCCCTGTTCTTTTTCGATCAGCTTATCCGTATCCACTACCGTCATAAACAGCTTATAAGAAAGCCTGATACCGACCGTCGTCTTGCCGCTTCCCATGAAGCCTTCCAGAATAATATTATTCTTCATATATTCCCAGAGCCTCCTTCATCTTTTGATAAACCAGTCCTGCCATTTCCTCCGATACCCGAATTTCATTCCACAGCTCATAGGCAATGATCCCCTGGTATAATAACATTTTCAGTCCGTTATACGCCTGCGCGCCTGCCGCTTTGGCAAGCTTCATAAATTTCGTCTGCGCCGGTCGATAGATCAGGTCCACTCCGGTTTCCACAAGTTTATAAAACTCAGGATCCTCGATCACTGCCTGATCCTCATGCGGCGCCAGTCCCACACTGGTTCCCTGAATGACCGGATATTTTCCTTCCGGGATCTCCCGATACGCGGAAAGCATCATCGGTACAAGGCACTCCCTGCCAAAGCTTTGATTGACCTCTTTTGCAATTTCCTGTGCCTTTTCTATTGTTCTGTTTAATATGTATACCCGATTTGCACCATACTGCGCACACAGAAAAGCAACCGCTCTGGAAACACCGCCTGCACCAAGCAGAATCACGTCTCTTCCTGCAATCTCCACGCCCTCGCTCTGCAGCTCCCTGTACAGTCCCGGCATATCCGTATTATAACCTTTATAGCCGTCTGCCGTTCTGACAAGCGTATTGACCGCTCCGATCTTTTCGGCAAGCGGATCGATGTCAGACAGATACGGGATCACCGCACTCTTATGCGGAACTGTTACATTCAAACCTTTGATATTCAGTGCATATGCACCTTCTACAGCCTCTTTCACCCGTTCAGGGGCTACTTCAAACGGCACATACACAAGCTCGATCCCCAGTAGCTGTGACAGCGTATTGTGTATCAACGGTGAAAGCGTATGGGAAACCGGATGTCCGATCAGACCGCATACAGCTGTTGTTCCTGTAATATCCTTCATACTTTCCTCCATATGAAACAAGTATGTTACAGTTGTTTCATTCTCATTTTTCTTTCCGCTTCTTTCTGCGGTAAAAGAATAATACGACTGCCTCAAGACGTCGTTTCAGCACAATCTGGATTTCTTCCTTGGGATGGATCGGTTTGACCAAAAATGTCCTGATTCCCGCGCGGTTTGCTCCCCATACATCCGTAAACAGCTGATCCCCGACAAAGACAGTGCTCGTCGTATCTGTTCCAAATAGTTCCATCGCTTTTTTATAGTTTGCCGGATTCGGCTTTCCTGCCTTATAGATATAGCTTCCGTAACCCACTCCGTCACGAAACATCTTGACACGCGGCTCTTTATTATTGGACAAATACATGACCTGCATGCCCAGCTCTTTTAGTTGTGCGATCAGCTTTTTACTGCGCTCATCCGCAGGTGCACCGTGCGGCACCAGCGTATTATCCACATCAAAAAGCACTGCCCGGTATCCTTCCCGGTACAGCTTTGCAAAATCTATTTCATAAGCGGAATCTACGTATTCATCGGGGTAAAAACGCTCGAACATCTTTTTCCTCTCTATCATGTAATGCGCGAAGTGGGGCCGGGCTGCAGCAATAGAACAAAGCCTCTTGCGGCACACTCTCGTTCCGCTTCAAACGTAGCGGCACATAAGGCTGTAAAGTACACAGCCTAAGTGCCGACGTTTTCAGAGGGCCGCAAGACGCTTTGTTCTATTGCTGCAGCCCTTGTGTGCGGAATTTTTTTTGCGCTTAATCTTCAGTTTCAACTCTAGTATTTACATTTTTATATTTTTATTTTAGCAGAAAAAAAGGGCTCCCGCAACTGTTACGGAAGCCTTTGGTCTGGTGTTATCAGTTCAGCCTGTTCCCGGCTGAACTGCTATATTCAATACTTTATGATTTGCGGATGACGGTTCCGTCCTGTGAACCGGTGATCATGTTCTGGGTACTGCCTACAAAATAATTGTATTGTTCCAAAACCTGATCTTTTTTCATATCGGAAATTGCTTTTTCCATATCCAGTCCGGCAAGCGAAGCATCCTGTCCTATGTATCCGAAATCATCCGACTGGTTAAAGGTAAGGGAAATGTCCTGCAGATTGGCAATGCGGCTTTGGGAGTTTTCTGATGTCCCGTTTCCGGATTCCTGCATTCCGCTGCTTTGTACCTTGGACTGCTCTTTCGGCTCCTGTCCGACAGGCGCGATACCGTATCCGGCTTCTTCTTCGGCAAGCCTCCGGGCATCCTGCTCTCTGACCGTTTCCATATCTACAGTCTTGATATTCTGTGCTTTGTAATTACCGTATAAACCGCCGTAATTTCCGATCTGACCGATTCCCATCTGCTCACCGCCTTCCTGTCTGATATCTTTCGTGTCTATATTTCATTATATACACGGCACTTGTCCCCTGCAATATAATTATCGGTTCATTTTGTCGAATACTTAGCCTTTTTTACAAATTTCTCTTTTTTAAAACTTATTTTTTACCCGACCCGTTCTCTTCCTGTCTATCCATACGTCAACCTGCATCATCTTCTTCCGCCTCTTCGCTACGGATACCGGCAGAAGTGAGAAGACTCTTCGTATAATCATTCTGAGGCTGAAAATATAGCTGCTCCGTTTCTCCCTGCTCCACGATCCTGCCCTTCTGCATGATCATCACATGATCACACAACTGATATACGACACGCAGATCATGAGAAATAAACAGAATGGACAATCCCATTTCCCGCTTTAATTTTAACAACAGCTCCAGTACCTGTTGCTGAATCGTCACATCCAACGCCGAGACCGGCTCATCCGCAATCAAAAGTCCGGGGTGCAGCATCAGGGAAGCGGCGATACACACACGCTGTCTCTGTCCTCCGGAAAGCTGACTCGGATAATGGGTCATATATTTTTCTTCCAATCCGACCTTTTCCAACATCGAAACTGCCATCTGATAACGTTCTGTTGCATGATAACGTTTCAGATTCCGGAGCGGTTCTTCCAATATCCAGCCGATCTTTTTTGCCGGATTTAAAGAGCCGTAAGGATCCTGAAAGATCATCTGCGGATGCTGATCAGCACATACGATTTGCCCGTCATAATCATGTACCATGGACAGAATCGTCTTTGCAAGCGTCGATTTCCCGCAGCCGCTCTCTCCGACCAGCCCGAGAATCTCTCCTTCTTCCATGGTAAAGGAAACATCATGAAGGATCTGTACTCTTTGTTTTCCGGTGTGCCCCGGCTTCTCCGCTTTATAATATGCATTTACACCTGATACCGTCAATATCGTACTCATAATCTCTCCCGCATACTTTTTCCGCGCTCACATTTTGGTATCGCAGATACCAGAAGCTTTGTATAATCTTCCTTCGGATGCTTGAAAATTTCTTCCGAAAGACCGCTCTCTACTACTTTTCCGCGTTGCATGACCACAACACGCTCACACAATGATTTTACAAGGCTTAAATCATGCGAAATAAATAAAATCGCTGTTTTTTCGGTGCGATTGATCTTTTTTAACAATTTTACGATCTGTGCTTGAATCGTAACATCCAGCGCTGTCGTCGGCTCATCCGCAATCAGAATCTTCGGCTTACAGATCATTGCGGATGCAATCATGACACGCTGTCGCATTCCTCCCGACAATTCATGCGGATACTGCCCGTATACAAGCTCCGGATCACTCAGTTCCACCCGTTTTAGCATATCCAGTACCCGCTGTTTGATCTCTGTCTTGTCAAGCTCTGTATGGATACGCAGGGTCTCTCCCACCTGCCAGCCGATCTTTTTAACCGGATTTAGGCTTGTCATCGGTTCCTGAAAGATCACACTGATATCATTTCCCTGAATCGCTCTCAGCTGCGCTCTCGGACAAGTCAGTAAATCTTTCCCTTCAAACAGGATCTCTCCTGTTTTTTTCATATCATGTCTGCTTAGTAATCCGGCGATCGCATGTGCCGTCATACTCTTTCCGGAGCCGGATTCTCCCACGATTCCGAGGATCTCCCCTTCCTCCAATGTCAGATTCACATCGGACACGACCGTCTCCGGGATCAGATGATCATGAAATTCAATATTCAGATTTTTGACCTCCAGTAACATTACATGTCCTCCGTTTCTGTGTATTGTATTGCTGTCGCATAAAGCAGGTCCGCCGCTTAGGCATCGGCAAAATACATCAATTTGCTCGGCTCACGTTCCTAAGGCTGTCACAAATTGATGTGTTTTGCCGATACCTAAGCGGTAGATCTGCTTTATGCGGCAGCAATACATTTATATTCTTGCAGTATCTTTCTATGCCGTACGCTTTTTTAATCCTTCTGCCATCAGGCTGAAGCCGAGAATCATCAGTATGATCATCAGACCCGCTCCAAACGCATACCACGGTGCCGAAAACAGATAGGTCTGTGCCGAAGATAGCATCTCTCCGAGACTTGCATCCGGCGGCTGCACACCGATCCCCAGATAGGTCAGTCCCGCTTCCGCAAGCACCGCATTGTTAAATCCGATCATGATCGAAGACAACAGCACCGTGCGGATATTGGGCAGAATGTGCACGAACATGATCCTGAAATGGGAAGCTCCCGCAAGTCTTGCACTCTTTACATAATCCAGATTCCTGCAGCGCATATATTCACTGCGGACGATTCGCGAAAAACTTGGGATAAACGCAATGCCGAGCGCAATGATAACATGGTACTTTCCCTTACCGAACAGACTGACAAATACTAACGCAAGCAGTAAACTCGGAAACGCAAACAGCGCATCCATGATACGCATGAGTACCTCATCAAGCAGTCCGCCGAAGTATCCCGTAAATGCACCAATCAAAACTCCGAAAAAGGTTCCGATCAGAACCGTGCCGGAAGCTACGATCAAAGTCGTCCCGCAGCCCTTTAACACCCGACTGAAAATATCCCGTCCGAAATTGTCGCATCCCATCAGGTGCTGCCATGATATGCCTGCCAATTTGTGGGAAGCATCCATTTTTTCCGGATCATACGGCGTATAAAAAAAGCCGATCAGCGTAAGGACCAGAATCACACCCGTAATCACACAACCGATCGTAAAAGTCATGTTACGCTCTTTTTTCACCGCAATCGTTCCTGCATCCTCCTGCGCAGTCTCTGACCGTTTCTCTTTTCCTATGAACTTGTAAAATTTCTCAAGAACCTGTTTCATACGCGCTCTCACCTATCCATCTCTGCGGATTCTCGGATCTATCACGCGACAGAGAATATCTGCCAGTAAGTTGACCACGACAACAATCAATGCCAGTAATACGATAATCGCCTCGACAACCGGATAATCCCTGTTCGAAATCGAGGTGATCAGAATCCTGCCGATACCCGGAATGGAAAATACCTGCTCCATAATCACGCTGCCCGCTACCATATCCGTTAACGTCATTGCCAGAAATGTCACAACCGGTATCATGGCATTTTTCAGGACATGGCGATATAACACTGCATTGGTTCTGTTTCCCTTGCTGTATGCCGTTCTGACATAATCTTTCTTTGCTTCCTCGATCAGGGAGCTTCGAAGCAGCTTTACCGTCATCGCGATCTTAGGAAGCGCGATTGCCACTGCCGGAAAGATCAGATAATACAGGAATTTTCCGACATGGACCTGATAAGATACAAAGGCTCCCGGCTGAAACCAGCGAAAGATCAGCCCGAACAGATAGGTGATCAGGATTCCCGCAAAAAAAGGAGGAACCGCCATGATAATCTGGTTGATCACCAGAATGATGCGGTCCACGCGTCCCCCCTCATGTTTTGCCGTATAGATTCCGAGCGGTATGGCACATACAAGCATCAGCAAAAAGGACATACCGGTCAGGCAGAGCGTAATCGGAAGTTTTTCCAATACCATGGCAGAAACAGATGTGCCATAGCTGTAGGATGTTCCGAAATCCCCTCTGCAGGCATCCATAAGCCATGTACCGTAACGTACAAGAAACGGCCTGTTCAGTCCCATTTCTTCACGCAGTGCCTCCAATCGTTCCGGAGTCGCCTGCGTCCCAAGCTTGGAAACCGCCGGATCCCCCGGTATTACTGCAAATGCCAGAAATACCAGAAAGGACACGATAAGCAATGTTGCAAGCATACTGATGATCTTCTTTCCTGCATATTTCATATCACTCATCCTGTCCTTTCCTGTTATATTTATAAGATTATTTATTTGATATACAAGGATGCAAAATCCTGTACATACAGCGGATAGAACTGATAACCGCCGTATTTATTGTTCAGTACTACAAGGCTTGCCATATCCTGAATGTAAACGTTGGCAGCCTCCTGTGCCAAGATCTGCTCACACTCTTTATAATACTGTGTCTTCTCAGCATCATCCGTAGAATTGATTGCATTGAAAAATGCCGTATCGTAAGCTTCACTGTTAAAATTGATAAAGTTCTTACCGTTATCTGAAGTAAAACGCTCTAACATTGCTCTTGCGGTCAGTGTGGATGCATCCACGCCGACAACCGTCGCCTCGAAATTTCTGCCCACATAGGCTTCGGAAACCCAGGTATCCCACTCTACAAGATTGATGGTTGCGTTGACGTTGATTTCCTTTAACTGCTCCACAATAATCTGTGCCGTATCCACATGCGGCTGATAATTGGATGGTACCGTAATTGCAAAGGAAAATCCGTCCGGATAACCTGCCTCTGCAAGCAGTTCCTTTGCCTTTTCGATATTCTGCGGATACATATCGGAAAGCTCGTCCATATAATATTTACCGAACGCCGGGAACATGGAGCTTCCGACGATCGTTCCCTTGCCTTCAAAGCCAAGATCCAGAATGCCCTGCGGATCGATCGCATAGCAGAGCGCCTGGCGGACTCTTACATCCTGGAACGGTTCAAAATCGTTATTCAGATACATCGCCTGCACCAGATTCATTGTTCCCTCATAGACCGTAAAATCACTGCCTGCAAGTTCATTTACCTGATCGGTGGTCAAGCGGCAGAACATATCAATGGAACCGCTCTTTAAATTTGTTACGATCATATCACCGTCAGCAATCACCTTTAATGTAATATCACGGATATTTGCCTTTGTTCCCCAGTAATCATCAAATCTGGTCAGCACAATATTGTCCTGAATGGAACGGGATACAAACTGATACGGTCCGGTTCCGATTGCGGTTCCATCCGGATCCGCATTGTGTTCGGGAATGATTGCAACCGTCAGTTCACTTAAGAAATCGGTATCTGCTTCTACCAGATGAATGCTCACGGTCTTTTCATCCACGATCTCGACACTCTCAATATTAGAAAAAGCCGAGACCAGAAGGGTACCTTCTCCACTGGTATCGGCGCATCGTTCAATCGAATATTTGATGTCCTCTACCGTTACATTCGTTCCGTCATGGAACAGGATACCTTCCCGCAATGTGAAGGTATACGTTTTTCCGCCATCTTCAATGGCGTAATCGCTTGCTACGGCGGGCACCATATTACCATCACAATCCGGCTTTACCAAGCCCTCATAGATATTAAACAGAATCTCCTTCGTTCCTGCCGCAACTGCTTTGTGTGGGTCAAGACTTTCTTCCAGATCCTGTGGAATACCGATGGTAATTGAGGATTCATCTTGCGACGTATCACCTGCCTTATCACCTGAGCAAGCACTCAGTGCAATAGTTAGTGTCAGCAACACAGACACTAAAAGAACTGCTTTCATTCTTTTCTTCATGTGTTTCTTCTCCTCGTTATTCTTTATTTAGTTTTTAAAAACGGGAAGCACTACTGCTCCCCGCTGTACCGCATCGGTTTTATTATATCTTGTTTTGTTAAAAAATCAACAAACATCCCGCATTTTTCGGATTTGTATATAAAAAGATACAATTTTCAGCCGATATCACATTCCTACTGTAACATCTTCTTCAGTTCGTCCATAAAAGTATTGACATCCTTGAACTCCCGATATACGGATGCAAATCTGACATAGGCAACCGCGTCCAGATCCTTTAACTTATCCATGACAAGTTCACCGATCACCGCACTCGGGATCTCTTTTTCTTCCATGTTGAAGATCTCGGTCTCTACTGCATCCACAACCTGCTCGATCTGAGCCGCACTGACAGGACGTTTATGGCAGGCACGCAGCACACCGCCCTCAATCTTGGTTCTGTCATAGGTCTCCCGGTTATTATCCTTCTTGATAATAATAAGCGGTATCGTCTCTACCTTCTCATAGGTTGTAAAACGCTTATCACATTCATCACAGACACGACGTCTGCGGATGGTGTTATTATCCTCCGCCGGTCTGGAGTCGATTACTCTTGTATTTTCATGACCACAAAACGGACACTTCATAACATATCCCCCTGTTTTTGCCAATATTTACCGCATTTTCTGTCCTCATTATAGCTTGTGGTTTGATTTATGTCAATCATTTTATGGTAACCGTTTCAGTTGTTTTTATCGTCTTTACTCCACATATAAAGTAGATGATATGAAACAGCCAGATGCACACCAGAACAATTCTGCCGACGGGAACTCTGCCCATCATCAGAAAACCGATGGTCATCAGGGCAGTCACCGTGATCATGATGCGTATTTTTGTTCTCCACGTCATGCCTCTGCCCTGCACATAGCTTTCCAGATTATTTTTGTACAGTTTGGTATTCACAAACCAATGATTCAGTCTTTCGGAGCTTTTGCCGAAACAGATTGCCGCCAACAACAGGAACGGAAATGCCGGAAGCAGCGGAACAACGGCCCCGATTGCACCTAATCCCATACCCATACAGCCAATCACAATATATATTACCTTTTTAATACTCATCTACTCTCAGTCTCCTTTGTTCTTTTCCCCTCTCCGACCATCAACTCATCCTCCCCGTTTTGGACAGACTCTCTACGGAATAGACCGCATCCGCAATACGCATGGTAGACTGCCTGTGCGATACCAGCAAAACGGTTCTGTCCCTTCCTTCCTCTTTTAAGGATTTCAGGATCACGGCTTCATTCAGACTGTCAAGGTTACTCGTCGGTTCATCCAGCAGCAGAAAAGGTGCATCATGCAAAAAAGTACGTGCAAGTCCGATACGCTGCCTCTCACCTCCGGAAAGCGTATCTCCAAGCTCTCCGACAGGCGTATCATATCCCTGCGGCAGACTCATAATAAACTCATGTACCGATGCTTTTTTGCAGGCCTCTATCAATTCTTCATCCGTCGCATCTGATTTTGCGATCCGCAGATTCTGCCGGATGCTGTCATGGAATAAATGGGTCTCCTGTGTCATAAAGCTTTCCATTTCACGAAGATTTTCGGTATTGACAGATTCAACATCCTGCTCCGAGATTTGAATGCTTCCGCTTTGTACCTTCCAAAAACGCATCATCAGCTTTAACAGTGTGGATTTTCCGCTGCCGCTTTTTCCGACGATACCGACTATGGTTCCTTCCGGGATTGCAACACTTACCTCCTCCAATATCGGCTCTGATCCATAGGAAAAGGTTACCTTCTGCGCCTTTGCTCCCATGAAATCAATCTTCTGCTGCCCCTCTATCTCTTCCACTGCCGGCATTTCCTCCAAAATATCAAGCACTCTGTTTCCTGCCGCAAAGGTGTTCTGAAGCGTACTTCCGAGATTTGCCAGTGCGACCGCCGGGCCGAAAGAACTCATAAGAGCAATGGTCGGCAGCAATACGCCCGCAAATCCAACCTGTCCTTTCTGAAAAAGTACCGCTGATGTAAATAGCATCATCAGATCAAATACAAGAATCACCGCATTGGTCACAGCCACATTGCGACCTGCGATACGCTTCATGTGCGCCTCCTGTATTGACAGCTCATCCGTCATCCGGTTCATGGTATACAAACGTTTTTCTCCCTGTCCGTATTGAAGGATTTCCGAAAGTCCGCGGAGGCTGTCCAATACAAAGCTGCTCAGTTCTCCCGCTCCTGTACGGTATCTGATTCCCATATCTCCGCTGAGCTTAGAGGTCAGAATCGGGATTACAATTCCTACCGTGACATAACCGACCAGTGCCAAAAAGCCTAAAATCAAATGAAAGCTTCCAAGATAAATACACATCAGGATCGTGAATAAAAGTGCAATCAAAGCCGGTGATATCGTATGCGCATAAAATACTTCCAACAGCTCTATATCCGAGGTAATGACTGAAATCAGGTTCCCCTTATCTTTTCCTTCCAGTTTTGCCGGACACAGTTTTCTGAGTGCCCGAAACACCTTGTCCCTGATCAGTGCCAGCAGACGGAATGCAATATCATGATTGCACGCCTGTTCCGCGTAGCGAAGTGCTCCCCGTAACACGGCAAACACAGCCATACCGGTAAAAATTGCCGTAAGTGTAAACGGTGTATCGGCTCCCAGCAGTTCCAGCACGGCATATCCTCCGAATATCGTAATAAAGGCTGCACACAGATGTCCGATCAGTCCCATCAACACCGCCAATACCATGCGTCCGGTCAGCGGCTTTACAAGTCCGATCAATCTTGTCATGACTACAAATCCGCTTCTTTTTTTCATCGGTATGCTCCTTTCTTTCCGTAAAGTTCCAATTGCTGCTGCGCTTCCCACAGGCGTGCATATACGTCTCCCGATGCTAACAGTGCCTCATGGGTGCCGCTTTCGGCTATCCTGCCTTTTTCCATGACATAGATATGATCCGCCCCTGCCACATTCGCAAGACGGTGCGATATGAGAATCACCGTTTTTGCCTTGGCAAGACGGTAAATCTGTTCCATAATATCGTTTTCGCTTTCCACGTCAATGTTGGAAGTCGCTTCATCAAAGATATAGACCTCACTGTCATGAAGCAGCGCTCTTGCAAGTGCCAGACGCTGGCACTGCCCGCCGGAAAGGTTAGAAGCCTTTTCCGCAAGTAAAGTATCCAGTCCTTTTTCCTCCCGCAGGAAGTCTGCAAGCCTGACACGCCTCAACACCTCCCACATTTCCTCATCGGTTGCATCACCTTTTCCCATCCGCAAATTGTCACGTATCGTTCCTTTAAAAAGATAACTCTGATGACTGATATACGTAAGTTTTCGCATCAGACTATCCTCCGAGATACCGGAAAGTTCCTTTTCTCCTATCTGTACCGAACCCTCATATCCCCGGTTTCTTCCCATCAGAACCGCTGCAACAGTAGTTTTACCGCAACCGCTTTCTCCTACGATGGCAGTAAAGCTGCCTCTCGGAAAGCACATATCGATTCCGCATAAAATCTCTCGTTCCTTTTCATACGAAAAGTGCAGTTTTGAACAGATAATGGAAATGTCGTCGGAAACCTGCTCTGTCTTTTCGCCCTTTTCCGGCAAATCCAACAGCCTGAATATTTTATCGCTTGCTGCCATGCCGTTCATCGCAATGTGAAAGAAAGATCCGAGCTGTCTCATGGGAATAAAGAAATCCGCAGACAGCAGGATAATGAGCAGACAGCCTTCCAGAGAAACATTTCCAAGACGATACTGCGTTGCTGCCATGATGATACCCAATGCCGCTCCGCCGTAAGCGATCACATCCATGATCGTGATGGAATTTAACTGCATGGTCAGAACCTTCATCGTGATCTTTCTGAATTTCTCCGATTCCCGGTTCATTTCCTCATTTTTTGAATGATCTGCCTGATATATTTTTAAGGTCGTAAGCCCCTGCAGATTTTCCAGAAAAGTATCACCCAGCGCAGTATACTGATCCCAGTATTTGGAGAGCAGCTTCTTTGCCCATGTCTGTACTGCCGCAATCGCTATCGGAATCATCGGAACACAGACCAAAAGTACAACCGCGGAAGGAAGATTCACAAAGCTTAACACAATAAACAATGTCAACGGAGCCAGCATGGCATAAAAAAACTGCGGAAGATATGCACCAAAGTAGGTCTCCAACTGATCCACACCTTCCACAGCCACCTGAACGATTTCCGAAGTCTGAACCTGTTCCTGATACGCATTTCCAAGCCTCAATAATTTCCTGTATATTTTTTCTCTCAAAGTTCTTTTTACAGCCTTGGAAGACAAATATCCCATACGACTCGCCATTGTGGTACACACGAACCTCATAACCACTGCTGCCGCCGAAAGCACGATTGTGGCAATCATTTCCTTCGTTCCTGCCGTTCCGGTATAAAGCCCCCCAAGCAGATGTGTAATACCTGCCATCATCGTAATATTTGCTGCCAAAGAGCACCATTGTAAGACAACGTTTCCGGCAATATATTTTTTACTCTCCCTGACTGTGCCGATCAGCCTTTGATTGATCATCATATTTGTCGTACCTTTCCATGCTTCATATACACTCCTCACACATCGGATCGTAATTCTTGAACACACTATTTTTACGCATTTAGTTAGCAATATCTAACCGCTATTATACTTTTCTAACCTTCGTGAGTCAAGCATAGATACAGAAAAGGCTAATATTTCCAAAGATATGAAAAATCAGCACCCATAAAAAAAGTGCCCGAAAAGCCGCTATGGACCCTTCTGACACTTGCTATAGTGCAAGATTATATACTTTTTCTCATTGATAGGCTCCCTTTTGTGTAATAGCATCCTTATCCCTTATGTTCTGGCAGCCTAATCCGCACACAGAATTCATTTTCTTCCAGTACCGCTTCAATTGTTCCGTTCATCCGCAGCACAAATTCTCTTGCTATGGACAATCCCAGTCCGGTCGAGTTTCTGCTGCGTACTTCGTCCGCCTTATAAAAGCGCTCAAATACCTGTGTCACATCCATCTTCCCAGGATCTTTCACATGGTTTCGGACTTCCAGACAGACCTTGTCCTCCTGCCGTTTCAGACAGATATGGATTGTCTTTTCTCCGTGTTCAAGACCATTTTTGAGCAGATTTTGCAGCACTCGGCGAAGCGCCGTTTCATTTCCCATGACACAGAGCGGTTCCTCCGCCAGTTCGAATTCGGGGGTAATCTGTCTTGCCGTCCACTCCTCGTAATAAGAAAACAAAGTTTCCTTCACAATACGGTTTACCATGCACGGACTAAGCTCCAACTCATATGCCTCATTTTTGAGCTTGGTAAAGGTAAATAACTCCTCTAACATTTCCTTTAGGCTGCTGATACGTTCCTGAATAATCTCCAGATAACGCTTCTGCTCCTCAGGATCCTCCGACTGCTCCAACAGTTGGAAATATCCGTCCAGCGATGTCAATGGGGTCCGGATGTCATGGGACAGACTCGTATAAGTCTCCGAGATGATCCGCTCCTTCGCAAGATATTCCTTATACAATCTGCGCTGTTTTACTAAAAGCTCATTCAATTCTTCCACCAGCTCTCCGATTCCGCCCAAATCGGTATTTCTGGTGATAAGCATATTACTCTCATGATCTTTTAAAAACGCCAACTGGCGGCAGATGTTATGCACCTGCCGCTTTTGATTGATAAGTATTCCGGTCAATATAAGAACCGCGATAATGACTACAGCTAAAACAAAACCCATTTACGCAATATCCCTTTTTCTGAAAATAACACACCCTGTTACAGTCATAATCATGATATATACAAGTGCCAGCATTATAGTCCGCAGCACATCCTCATTTCCGGGATTCATAGAAAGCAGAGATATCTTAGAGCTAATGGTATAGTCGAGAATCTGTACTTCCTTACCGGAAATTTTTTCTATCAATCTGTTGAGTATTTGATAGATAACTACCATCACATTCATGCACAGGCAAATTGCCAGAATCATCGTAATCAAATTGTTCCTGATCAGAATTGCAAGCACCATACAGATAATCGCAAGCGCAACGTGAAGTGCAGTCTCTGCGCAGAGATATCTGACAAACAACCCTGTTTCCCCGATTGCAAAACTTCCGAAAAAGATTCGATTGCTGACAGCCTGCACTGCAATATACAGAACAAGCGTCAATATCGTATACAGGCACAGTGCTACAATTTTGGCAAGAATCAGATTGTGCCTTTTTGCAATCTGCCCTCCAATATTTTTAATATAACCGCTGTTCATATCCGCCGTTGAAAAAAGAACCGCAAAAATTGCGATAAAGAGTGCAATGAATTTCCCCTGAAAATTAGCATACACCATATCATACAGGGTTACCGTCGTCTCTCCTGCCTTGGTCGGCAATGTCACGCTCATTCCCAGATTCAGCTGCTCCATTTGCATTTCTTCCAGAACCGGTTCGGTGCTCTCTGCCGTCATACTTTTCTTATCCAGTTCTGCAATATAAGTAGTAAATACAATCGCAAACACCAAAATTCCCCAGAGTACCCACATACTGAGTGTCCGAAACATTCGGTATACTTCCATTCTTATCAGGTTAATCATGATCGGCACCTCCTGTCAGATTCAAATAATAGGTCTCCAGTTCCTCATTTGTAATGGAGATACCCTTTAATATAATTCCGTTTCCGACAAGCTCCCGATTGACAAGTGCACTATCCTGAAGGCGTTCATAAATATGAATATGCCCTTTATCCACCACTTGATAATTAGTAAATCCCAGCTTATCCAATACTGGGAGCGCCGACTCCGGATTGTCCAGCGCCAGTTCCATCCGCTCAGTACAACGCTTTAAAAGTTCCTCCCTTGTAAGCTCCTGCAGCAGACTTCCTTTATGAATAATTCCATAATCAGTTGCAATTTTGGACAGCTCCTCTAAAATGTGGCTGGAAATCAGAATCGTCATATTCTTTTCCCTATTCAGACTTAAAATCGTATCCCGGATCTCCACAATTCCCTGCGGATCCAGTCCGTTGATCGGCTCGTCCAACACCAGCAGATCCGGTTCTCCCACCAGTGCCAACGCAATTCCAAGCCGCTGCTTCATTCCAAGTGAGAAATGTCTGACCTTCTTTTTCCCGGTTTCTGCAAGTCCGACGCTTTCAAGAATCTCCTCAATATATCCTTTCTTCCTAATACCAAACAGCTTACATTTGATATTCAGATTATCATAGGCACTCATGTTCCCGTACAGTCCCGGATTTTCAATCAGGCATCCGACTCTGGAACGAACCTTAGAAAGCTCCTTCCCCGTATAACCAAACAGCTCGATTTCTCCCTCCGTCGGCTCCGCAAGACCGCTGATCATCTTGAGAAATGTTGTTTTACCCGCACCGTTCCTTCCGATAAATCCATAAATCGCGCCCTTTTTCAGATGCATCTCTACATGATCCACTGCCTTATGACTTCCGTACTGCTTGGTCAGTCCTCTGGTTGTTAATAACAGCTCACTCATGCTCTCTCCTCCTTTATCTGCTTTTATTCTAAATGCCGATTCCAAAGAGAAAGCAAATAAATCGTAAAAAAAGAGTAAAGTTTAAGGTGCCAGCCGATAGCCGATTCCCCATATTGTTTCAATATATTCCTCCTGTGTAATCTCTTTAATCTTTTTACGGATATTGCTGATATGCACGTCTAAAGTTTTGGTTTCCCCCATATAGGCTTCCTCCCATGCATAGGCAAAAATATCCTCTTTACTGAACACCTGTCTTGGGTGCTTTAACAAAAGCTCCAAAATCGCAAATTCCTGCTTTGTAATTCTTGGCAGCTTTTTTCCTTCTATCGTAATCAAAAAATGCACCTTGTCCAACATAAGCTGCTTATGAACCAGAACATTGTTCTCCGGTTCATGCTTTTTATGACGTAGCTGTACCTGAATCCGCGCAAGAATCTCCTGAATTTCAAACGGCTTGGTAATATAATCATCCGCACCGTTGATAAGCAAGTCAATCTTCTCATTCAGCCCGTCCTTTGCTGTCAGCACAATGACCGGAAGATCACTTTTCTCGCGGATTTTCTTTAGCAGTTCCTCTCCCGTCATTCCAGGAAGCATCAGATCTAACAGCACCAGCAGATAGCTTCCGCTTTCCAAAAGCCTTGCCGCCTCTGTACCGGAAAACGCCTGCTCACATGTATAACCCTCCTTCGTCAACGCCTCCTTCAATAAATCATTGATATAATTGTCATCCTCTACGATTAAAATGGATTCCATCGTATTCCCTCCGCTACAGCTGCATGATTCATTATCTACGCGCACATTATACCATGAATACTACGCATTCATGACCGATGTCCATTCGGACGATTCCTGTCCAGAATAAGGTCATTATATCACAACTCTCCCTTTCCCGCACCTCTGCTCTGCCCCGCCACATCCATATATGAGCATCTGCTCCTTGCAGGAGCCAACTACCTAACAGATATCCACCAGAATAATATCCGGTCCGATCTGACGGATATCTTTATAACAGATAGAAATATTCCCTTCACAGTTAATAATATTGAGCCATTTATTCTTTCCCGGCACTATGATCTTATGAATCTGTCCGGTACATTCATCCAGCTCCAGATCACAGATATGTCCGAGTCTTCTACAATCCCGAACATTGATCACTTCTTTTGCCTTTAACTCACTAAACAGCATAAAAAGACTCCGCACCCCTTTTTATTAGGGTATGCGGAGTTCTAAAAAACGTACATTTATCTGGGCAGACAGATCGTATCGGGAAGCATTACCTTCACAAATAACGATTCATCGCCGGCATGCGCCGCAGCATATATCTGATAACTGCCCTTCTTTGCCACAAAGCAGTCCTGCGTTTCATCAAAATAAGTAAAGCTTTCCGGTCCGAGTGTAAGAGTAACATGCTCTGTCTGTCCAGCTTTCACATAGACCTTCGTAAAGCCGCGAAGCTCCTTTACCGGTCTCTCTATGTCGCAATCCTCACTGTGGACATAGATCTGCACCGTTTCATAACCGTCCATTGCTCCGGTATTTTCCACATCCAGTGCAATCTGAAGCTGTCCGTGCGCATCACATACCGCCTCCAGATTCTTCATGACATAAGACGTATAGGACAGACCGTAGCCGAACGGATAAGCAACCGGAACTTTTCTGGTCTCGTAATAGCGATATCCGACATAGATTCCCTCGTTATAATGGACATCATCCGCACCCGGAAATTCACCGTATACCATGGCAGGAACATCCTCCTCATGTAATGGAAGGGTCTCGGGCAGCCTTCCGGAAGGATTTACATCGCCGAATAATACCTCGCCGAGTGCCCTGCCGCCTTCCATGCCGGAATACCAATAGTAAACAAGTGCGGGAGCCTGATCTTTAAAACTACTCATATCCACGGGGCTGCCCGCCATCATGACAATTACCGTATTCGGATTTGCCTGCAATAACTGCCTGATCAGGCTCTCCTGATCATAAGGCAGCTTCATGCTCTTGCGGTCTTTCCCTTCGGTATCATGATCGTGATTTAAGCCGCCGACATAGATGACCACATCCGACTTTGCGGCGGCATCTGCAGCCTGTTTCGCCAGAAGTGCATTCCTCTCCTTCTGCTCATCACTCATATAGTCCACCATATCATTCAGATCTATCGCATCCTGATTCAGGCTGGTAGCCTGCCAGCTTTCCTTCCGATCTTTATCCCAGATATTGCCGGAGCTTTCCAGCTCATAACCCGGTTCAAAAGCAATCTCCATATCTCCGCCTGCTGCCATCGCGATTCCGAGAAACGGACAGATCTCATACAGCGCCTTGATCTCCGCACTTCCGCCGCCCGGTGCCTGCATGCGTTTCGCATTGTCACCGACAACCAGAATCTTTTTGCCCTTTTCCCGGCGGATCGGTAGGATTCCGTTATTTTTCAGCAGTACTACGGACTGTCTTGCCGTCTCCAGAAGTTTTTCTTTATCGGCAAAGTCATTATACGTGCCGCGCTTTCTCTCACCGTCAAGCATATGCAGTTCATTCATTACATGCAAAATATGAAGTACCTTCTCATCGATCAGTGCTTCGTCCACTTCGCCGTTCTTCACGGCTGCCTTTAACGGCTCTGCCATATAATATTCGTCAAAATTATCCGTGACACTCATTTCCAGATCCAGACCGTTATGGGCAGCCTCCATCGTATCATGCACACCGCCCCAGTCGGAGACCGTCATTCCCCTAAAGCCCCAGTCTTCCCGAAGCACCTTTTTTAACAGATATTCGTTATGACAGCAATGCTGACCGCGCAGCTTGTTATAAGCGCCCATAACCGCTTTGGCACCACCCTGCATGACCGCCTTTTTAAATGCCGGAAGATAGATCTCCTGAAGCGCTCGCTCGGAAATCTCCACATTCACGCTCAGTCTGCGATGCTCCTGATTATTGAGTGCAAAATGCTTTACACAGGAAGAAACATCCTGCTCTTCGATACCCTGAATGAGCGGTACTGCCATTTCACCCGCCAGATACGGATCCTCGCCCATATATTCAAAATTTCTGCCGCATAACGGACTTCTCTGAATATTGATTCCGGGTGCAAGAATCATATCCTTCCCTCTTCCTCTGGTCTCTTTTCCGAGAATCCTGCCCGTTTCATATGCAAGTGCCCTGTTCCAGGTTGCCGCCAGCGCCGTATTGCTCGGCAGATAAGAAGTGTAATCACTGCCATCTGCAACCGGGATCCACTTTGTCGGCTCATATTGCATACGGACACCCATTGGTCCGTCCGAAGTCATCAGCTGCGGAATGCCCAGTCGTGTAACCGCTTTTGTTCCAAAAAGTGTGTTGCCGTGGATCATGTCGATTTTTTCATCCAGCGTCAGCTTCTCTAATAATTCCTGTAACTGCTTTTGTGTCATATCTCCTTCTCCCTCAACTCTGTTGTTTTCTTATATTACATCAAAAAACGAAGCCACGGATCCACCAGCTTGATCGCCGCCCTCTGGATTCGCTTTTTGAAAGAAATTCCCTCATAAAAGAGTTCCTCATTCTCGTTGCCCGTATAAACGGCTTCCTCTGCCTCCTGCTGATATACAGACAGATACGCTCTTAACTGTGCATTCAACGGTTCGCTGTCAATGACCAACATCAGCTCCGTATCCTGATACATGCTCTTCATATCCATATTAAAAGAGCCTACGATCGAAATGTGATCATCTATGATCATACTTTTAGCGTGATAAGAGATCCCGCCTTCATATTCCAATACACTAAGCCCTGTTGCCAAAATATCCGCCTTATGCAGCGCATAATCCACCGCGCCGAACGGATTTCCGTTATTGGCAATCGAATTGGTCATGAGCAAAATGTCCGCATCGTTTTTACACACCTCTGTAAATGCCTCATACATATCATCATTGCACATAATATATGGTGTATGGATCCATACCTCATCCTCAGCCTCCGCCATCAATTTACACAGTCCGTAAAATACCCACGGTTCTTTCGGATAGAGTCCCGTCGGATTGGATAGCAGCGTGATCTTATCAACCGCTACTGTCTGTGCTGTATAATCCACCGTTTCATACCAGTCCGGATGCTGCGTTTTCATATCGCTGCTTATCTGCATCAATTCCTGTCCTGCCCGCTTTACGCAGGGAAGCCAGGAAAGCCCTCTTCCGCCATGCCACTGTTTACAGCAATCCATATTCCAGACTCCTTCAAAATAAGAAATGACCTGATAAATCGAGCTGTCCTGCCCGCCGGTGTTGTATACCAGCACATCACGGTCATAATTCTTATGACTGTCCTGATCACCCAGAAAATAATTGAACGTATTACGACCACCAAGAATATAGACCTCTTCATCCGCGATCAGATATTTATCGTGCATCCGGCTCATGCCTTTCCACGGTAGCAACGGATTGACCTGATTGTAGATCCGTATCTCGACATTCGGCTCCTTTGCCAAAGCATAAAAGTACGGATTACCCGGCAGATTTAGGACAGAATTAAAACCATCCACTAAAATACGCACCTCAACGCCTCTTTCCGCAGCAGACATCAGTGCGGCGATCATCTGCTTTCCCGACTCATCGGATCTGAAATCAAAGGTAGACATTATGATCGAATGCTGCGCCCGCTCGATCAGACGGATACGTTCTTTCAGCGCGTCCCCGTTTTCTTCCACAATTGCCGCTCTGTCGCATGAGACCGTATCTGAATAAAAGTCCTCCGTATGAAAACGCTCACGGTAATCACTTCCTACTTCAGGCTGGGCACGATATGGGAGGCTGGCTCCCAACACAAGATACAGAATCATTGCAACAATGATCACTCCAAACATTGCACCTCTCCTTTTCCTGCTTTTTTTCTTTTCCCCCTCATGCCCTTTCAAAATTCCTATATGAAAATGAAGATACGAGCCAAATGAAAACAACATCACCGCAATCGCAAGCAAAATCAGTATATTCGCAATGATATAAGACAGATTCGGCAAAAGTACCAGCACGAACATGACACCGTCAAGCACTGCGGTGCAGATCTTACCGTACCACTGTGCACCGTTGATCCGATGTCCCTTCCTGATCAGATAAAGTCCCATCACTCCCATATATGTTTCTTTGATGATAAAAAGTAACAGAAGCCATATGACCAAAGGATATCGAAATGTCACCGCGATTGCAAGCATCGCCTGTGTCAGCTTATCCGCAATCGGATCCAGCATTTTTCCAAAATCCGTTACCATATTGAATCTGCGTGCAATCTTACCGTCCAGAAAATCACTGAGAACGGACAGCGCCAGTACCGTAAAAGCAGCCGGATACTGCTCTTTAAAATACAGCACAAGAAACACCGGAATCATCAGAATCCGGAAATATCCCATCAGATTCGGAATCGTAAAATAGTCTTTCTTCATACTCTTCCTCCTTATGTATTTGTTTCCCCGCTCATCCGTCCGATCAGAACTGATTATGGTACTTTATCACCTGATACACAGAATGTCAACCTCATATGCCAGTCCTTTATTTTATCACAGCATAGGGATGATTTCATCAGCAGACAAGGCGTATATAAAAGCCCCGTCCCTCGTTCCTCGTCCCACACCGGACTTCGGGACAACTGTCCCGAACTTGTAGCCACACTCACGAAAAAAACAGATAGATTTTTCAGCCAAAAATCGAAATAGACGGGAAGCCATTTCAGGGCTTTCCCGCCTGCCGTTGCTATATCTATTTTTTATTCATAGTGGGAATCTTCTTCCTGCTTTTGTGTCTTCAATTCTGCACCGTAGCCGCACAGAACGGACATAACAATAAACATCACACCCAAGGTCACACTGTCGCCACCGTCAAGCTTGAATGCCTCGCCGCAACCGATGATTTCTGCGATCACACCACTGACGATCTGTGCAATAATCAGTGCCCCCAAAGGAACGCAAATGGTAAGGATACCAAGTCGGAGAAGCTCCTTTGCTCCATCCGTTGTAAAAGGTGTTTCGGCAGCAAGCTCGTGTGAAAAATACTTTTCCGCAAATTTAGCCGTCACTGCTTCACCGACACAGATAATGAGTGCACCGGACATGAGCGGGTACAGACTCTCCAACTCGATCCCCGCCCTATTGACGATCAGACCGTGAATGGTCACGCCGCCGATCTTGATGATTCCTGTATCGGCAAAAGGCAGGCTCGCCATACCGACAGCACAACCGACCGCACCGATGATGCAGCATATGTAGATGATCTTACTAAGTATCTTTCCGATTTTGGAAAGTGTTTGAATTGTCTTTAATGATTTCATTATTTTTCCTCCTTTGATTCCTCTATCTTCTGCATCTTAGGCTGATTGAGTTTGCCGGATTTCATCAGCATCATCATGGCGGTAAAATCCTGTGTCAGCATCTCAGCAATCTTTTCATGAGAGAAATCGCACACATCGGTGGCGCACAGAGCACCGATGCCGAAAGTGTGAATCCAAACATGCTCGAACAGAGTTTTTGCTTCCTCTTTGCTCAAATCGTAGTCATTTTGAAGTACATCCTGACATTCACCGGCAACCGAACCTAAGTGACCGTAAATATCATCAAATGTCTGTGCTTCACTTATGGCAGACATAAAAATGAGTTGGTACAGCTTTGGTTCTTCCTTTGCAAACAGAATCATCTGCATACCCACCTGCTTAAAAACAGGCTTGATATGTGCCGCTTTGTGTGCGTATTCTTCAAATCGCTCCATAGCGGCGAGCATCACTGCATCCTGAACTTCCTGCATAGAATTGAACACTGTAAAAATCGGGGTGGTGGATGTACCAAGAGCGGCCCCCAGTTCCTTAGCGGTCAGTGCCTGCGCCCCCTTCACAGAAACAATGCCAAGTGCAGCTTTGGTGATCTGTTCCTTTGTAAACTTTGCCTTCGGTGGCATAATGATCCTCCTATCTGTAATCCACGTTCTGTAACACTCATTCTGTAACGTCGATTATAGTATATCAATTTTTCTAAAAAAATCAATAACATTCATAAAACAGATGTCATTTCCGGTCCGATAACATTGAACACAATTCACCCTTTACATATGAACTCTTAATATCCGATTTTCTGTAAAATTTCTTTTCTTTTCCAATTACTCCCAAGCATAAACTTTCCCGATCCGTCCATTCTCTTAATAGCTTCGATATCAGAAAAGAAAGAGGAACAATACCATGATTCAGGGAAAAGTTGAAATCTGCGGCGTGAATACGGCAAAGCTGCCGCTCTTGAAAAACGAAGAACAAAAGGATCTGTTTGAACGGATCCAGGCAGGCGATCAGGCTGCCAGAGAGAAATATATTGAAAGTAATTTAAGGCTGGTGCTTAGTGTCATCAAACGCTTTTCCGGCACTGCCGAAAATATCGATGACCTGTTCCAGATCGGCTGTATCGGTCTGATCAAGGCGATTGATAACTTTGATCTCAAGTTTAATGTCAAATTTTCTACCTATGCCGTTCCGATGATTCAGGGAGAAATCCGCCGTTTTCTTCGTGACAACGCCTCAGGTATACGCGTCTCTCGCTCGTTAAAAGATACCGCCTATAAGGCGATTTATGCCAGAGAGCTCTATCTCAAACAACATCAAAAGGAACCGAGTATCACGGAAATTGCCGATGAAATCGGCATTGCAAAAGAAGATATCGTCTATGCTCTGGATGCTTTACAGGCACCGATGAGCCTCTATGAGCCGGTCTATACCGAAGGCGGCGATACCCTGTATGTCATGGATCAGATCAGTGACAAAAAAAATAAGGAAGACCATTGGGTAGAGCAGTTGTCTTTAAGTGAAGCAATGAAACACTTAAATGACCGTGAACGTGAAATTATCTCGCTGCGCTTTTTTGAAGGAAAAACACAAATGGAAGTCGCATCCATGATCGGTATTTCACAGGCACAGGTCTCCAGACTCGAAAAAAATGCTCTTCGCCAGATGAAGAGCTATCTTGTTTCCTGATGTTCTCATTTACTGTTATGGATCGATGCATGTCTATGGAATGGCAGGATCAGAATTGCCGGTCTTGCATGGTGAGCGGCAGGAAACAGCCATTTTGTCTGCCGGTCACCATAAAAGACCATTCCCCTTATACTTCCCGGACCATCTCCTTTTTCAGCCGCTTCATGATCTTTTTTTCCAAACGTGAGATGTATGACTGCGATATTCCCAAGAGCTGTGCAACCTCCTTCTGTGTCATTTCTTCCCCATCCTGTGAGGAAAGTCCGAAACGCAGGTTGATAATCATCCTTTCCCGATCAGAGAGTTTTGCAATGGCACGGCACAATACCTTCCGTTCCGCTTCATCCTCCAGATCCTTATAAATCACATCCTCCTCGGTCCCCAGAATATCAGACAATAACAGCTCATTTCCGTCCCAGTCCACATTGAGCGGCTCATCAATGGAAACCTCCATCTTGGTCTTATTATTTCTTCGAAGATACATCAGGATCTCATTTTCGATGCATCTGGAGGCATACGTTGCAAGCTTGATATTCTTGTCACATTTAAAGGTATTGATTGCTTTGATCAGTCCGATCGTTCCGATCGAAATCAGATCCTCAACACCGACTCCCGTATTATCGAATTTCTTTGCGATATATACAACCAGACGCAGATTATGCTCGATAAGGATCGCCCTTGCATCCTCATCCCCCTCGGTTCCGAGGACACTCACAAATGCATTCTCCTCCTCCGGTGTCAGCGGCGGCGGCAGAATATCCGCTCCGCCTATGTAATGAATATCTCCCTGCTTTTTCATAAAAAAGCTATTTTCACGGCGCACAATGCGCATCTGTAAATTCCCCGGTATTGCCACTTTTAATATCATGATAAATCCCCTTTTCACTCTGTTCATATTGAGATCTCCTTTCTGCCTTTTCCTGTTTCACTCCTGTTATCCGCTTCTCCGGTTTCTGTTTCCTGCCCGAACAAATCCGGGTGCAGGATCATCTCATACTCATGCTTTGCCGAAAGTATTCCCGGATAGATTGCAAGAAGTACCCTTGACAAACTGCCGGTATGATCTTTGTGAAAAGACGACGCCGTTTCCTCGGGACTGATCCGGAATGCATCCACATACACACCGTACAGCATTCCACTCTTGCAGCCTACGGAATGATATGGGATCGCCGCCTCCATCTGCTCTTTCATCGGTGAAAGCACCCGCTCCTCGACGATACAGACCGGTCTTTTGCATAACGGCTCATACAGACGGTTTCCTGTATCATATAACCCGATGCAGGAATATTCGGTTTCCTTCCAGATAAATTGTACCCGGTACAATGCCGCGCGTTTTTCGCTGTTTGCTTTCAGTCTGCCGTAAATCGCTCTGATCAATTCAAAGCATATACAGCCACAGACCGTCACCGACAGCATCGTATATCCATGCTGTTTCAGGTACGGGATCCTGCTTGCCATAAAAGAAAAACAGCCTCCATACAGAAAGGTCAGAAGATACATACAGATGACTCCGGAAAGCAGCCCGTTTCCGGCCTTTAACCGATAGGTAATCATCAGTGCCAGAATTTCACAGACACCGAATCCCAATATCGCACAAACCGCTTCCGGCAATATGGAGGACAGCATGCACACAAGACCGATTCCGGCACACAGCATGGAAGTCAAAAGCTTTCTCAAACGAGTGGCAGAACGTTTCAGAAAGATTCCCGTCAATGTCAGGATCAGATAATTCATCACCACATAGTTTCCATACAGTACGTCTATGTAAATCTCATAGACTGCTTCGGAATTCATCTCATACAGCTCCTCCGGTTATGTATCTTCAACGTGCTCATTATAGGCGATTTCACGGAACTTTTTTGTCAAAACCACACCCTGCTTTTCTAAAATCGCATGACAGTTTTTGACATATTGACATTTTTCTATATGACGCTATAATAGTATTATCAAATTCAGAAATCGGAGATGACACATTGAATAACAAAAAAGTGGCAGCCATGTTTAAAGCATTTTGCGATGAGAACAGGCTACAGATTTTACAGTTATTGCAGGACGGAGAACGGTGTGCATGCAGTCTTTTGGAAGAAATGCAGATTACCCAGCCGACACTATCCCATCACATGAAAATCTTATGCGATTCCGGCGTCGTAATCGGCCGGAAGGAAGGCAAGTGGATGCACTATTCCATTTCTGACGAAGGACTGAAAGAGCTTAAGGAATATCTGGATTACTTTACCCAGCACGCAAAGACATCAAACGAAAAGTCGTGTTGCAAAAGCTCTGATTGACAGTACTTTTGTGCACGACTGATTCTATGATTTATATATCGAAACATTTGAATATTCAAATGTTTGTATCAATCAAGGAGCGGTCATGTTAACAAACATATGGAACTTTATTCAGGATGAAATTTTAGGAATGAAATGGCTGGACAGACTCATTGCAAACGGACTTCATGCTGTCGGCCTTGACACAGACAGCAGACTTTTTAGCACTATCCGGTTTTTTATTTATGATGTCATAAAAATTATGCTTCTGCTTGGCTTTTTAATTTTGATCATTTCCTATATTCAAAGTTACTTTCCGCCGGAAAGGACAAAAAAAATACTCGGAAAGTACAAAGGAATATGGGCAAATATATTTGCCGCCCTTCTCGGAACGGTAACACCATTTTGCTCCTGTTCTTCCATTCCGCTATTTATCGGATTTACAAGTGCAGGTCTTCCGCTTGGGGTAACCTTTTCCTTTCTGATATCCTCTCCCATGGTGGATTTAGGCTCGCTTGTACTTCTAATGAGTATTTTCGGTTGGAAAGTTGCTTTTGTGTATGTGATTGTAGGACTCATCATTGCCGTAATCGGCGGAACGATAATCGAAAAAATGCATCTTGAGGATCAGGTGCAGGAATTTATCAGAAATGCAAACAGCATTGACTTCGTACAGGAAACACTGACTAAAAAAGACAGATTCAAATACGCATGGTCGCAGGTCCTTTCGACTGCCAAAAAAGTAGCACCCTATGTATTGATCGGCGTTACCATTGGTGCATGGATCCATAATTGGATACCAGAAGAATGGATTATATCCGCATTAGGAACCGGCAATCCCTTTGGAGTCATCATTGCAACCGTCTGCGGAATCCCTATGTATGCGGATATCTTCGGATGTATTCCGATTGCGGAAGCCCTGCTGGCAAAAGGAGCAAGACTGGGCGTGGTTCTTTCTTTTATGATGGGCGTTACAACGCTTTCTCTTCCCTCCATGATTATGCTAAAGAAAGCCGTAAAGCCCAAATTATTGGGGATCTTTGTTGCCATATGCACGATAGGCATCATGATCGTCGGATATTTTTTCAATATCATTCAACATTTGCTACTATAGATTCTTTCATTAAACACTTGCACCAAAACACAAGTACCAAAGCGGATAAGCAATATCCGGTTTGAATAAATTATCAGGAGGATCAAAAAATGTCAATCATTCAGAACGTCAAAGTACTCGGTGCCGGCTGTAAAGCCTGTCACGAAATGTATGAGAACACAAAGAAAGCACTGCAAAATGCAGGAATTCAAGTAGAAGCAGAATATGTAACAGATATGGAAAAAGTAATGGCCTATAGCATTATGAGTATGCCGGGACTGGTCATCAATGAGCAGGTCGTATCCGCAGGAAAGGTATTAAAGCCAAAAGAGATAGAAAAATTGCTTCAAAAGGCACAGGAATCGTAAGATGAATCATATCAAAGACTCCCAGCTCCAATCTAAATTAAAACCGAAAGTCGCATTCATATGTGTGCATAATTCCTGTCGCAGTCAGATCGCAGAGGCACTCGGCAAAGAAATAGCCTCCGATGTCTTTAAAAGTTATTCTGCCGGAACAGAATTAAAAGACCATATCAATCCGGATGCTGTTCGTATCATGAAAAAACGATACGGGATAGATATGGAGAAGACACAGTATAGCAAGCTGATTTCGGATATCCCGAAACCGGACATTGTGATTTTTATGGGATGCAATGTAAGCTGTCCGATAATACCCGGTCAGTATTCGGAAAACTGGGGCTTAGACGACCCCTCTGGGCAAAGTGACGAACTATTTGAACAAACGATCAAAAAGATCGAAGAAAACATCCGGCGTTTAAAAGAAAAAATACTATCCCAAACCATGCAAACGCCGAATGAAATTCAGCATATTCTATAAAAATAACAATGCTCACTCAACAAAAAATCCTGTTCCCACATCACCGGGACACATCAATTTGCGACAGCCTTAGGAACGTGAGCCGAGCAAATTGATATGTCCCGGTGATGCGGGAACAGGATTTTTGGGTTAGGTGACAGCCCCGTTATTATTGATTGGCCATCGCACAAAGCTCCTGTAGCATCTTCGGAAGCTCTGTTTCCATATTCTCGTCCGAGAACTGGCAGGTACCGACCTTCTTATGACCGCCGCCGTTATATTTTAACATGAGGCTGCCGACATTAACATCGGATGTTTTATTGAGAATGCTGTAGCCAACTGCTGCGGAACAACCTTTTCCGCCACGTCCGCTTACAATCCATGCGGAAATATTCTGCTCGGGATACATACTGTAGATCATAAAACGATTTCCCGTATAAATCGGATCCACGCCTCTTAAATCACTGATGATCACATTGCCTTCCACTCTCGTATGCGCTTTTACCATCTTTTTGAAATTCTCGGTCTGCTCATTATAGACCTCGATACGCTCCTGCACATCGGGAAGTGCCAGAATCTCCTCCGTACTCATCGTGCGGCACGCTTCCATCAGCTTCTCCATCAGCTGGTAGTTGGAAATGGAAAACTGTCTCCATCTGCCAAGACCGGTTCTGGGATCCATCAGAAAACCTACCAGAATCCAGCCCTGCGGATTCATGACCTCATCAATCGTCAGATTGCCGGAATCTACCTTATCCACTGCTTCCATCATATCATCAAACTGTGGGAATCTCTCTTTTCCACCGTAATATTCATAAATAATTCTGGCACAGGAAGGTGTAATACGGCTCTCACCCTTATACTTTCCTGCCAGCTGCAACCGCTCATGCTCGCTGGAATGATGATCAAACCACAGACCGCAGCCCTCTACATACGGCACGTTTGCAAGGCAGTCGTTTTCATTAATCTCCACCAGACCATCCTGCAGATCCTTCGGATGTGCAAATTTCCAGCTATCAATAATACCTGCCTCTAAAAGCAATGCTCCACAGGCAAGACCGTCAAAATCAGAACGTGTTACTAATCTCACAAGTATACCCTCCCGTCATCTATGATCATTTGTAATCACTCTGGTACTATTGTAGCATAATCTTTTCAAACATTCCATACCCTGATAAAAAAAGTCGGTATGAGAAGAAAGCGGTCATCGGGGCAGAGGCGGCTTCCGGGCAGGGAAAAATCAGCTTCCGTCCGAAGGCACGCTCTCGCTCCGTGAAAAATCGCAGCGGCACTAAGCTCGAAAAGACCTCGCTAAGTGCCGGCGTTTTTCAAGGACCTTCGGACGGAAGCTGATTTTTCCCTGCCCGGAAGCCTGTTTAGTTGCACAGACTGACATTTTTGCGGATCTGATAGACTTATAAAAAAAGCACCTGCTTTATGATATTCCTTGAGTAGTCATATCATAGGGCAAGTGCCTGATTTGTTTGTTTATGATATCATTTCTGGCATGTATTTCATGCTCTGCCTGTTTCTTACTTTTTCTGAAGGAAATCAGGGATCTTCAATGTTCTTTCTTCGACATTGCTTCTGAGCCCTGCCGTGTTCTGGATGCCTTGTGTCATCTTCGGACCATTGCCTGCTCCGAGACCGCCGGTCGGCTGGAAATTCAGTCCGGACGGCTTCTTGATCGTTGACTGAACCGGCTTGGTCTGAAAGGAACCGAAGGATGTTCCGAACTTACCCGGCTGTGCCGTTGCCTGAGCATCTTCGAGACCGGTTGCAATCACAGTAATGTTACAGCTATCGGTCATGCTCTCGTCATACATTGCACCAAAGATGATATTAACATCATCTCCTGCCAGATTCTGTACATAACTTGCCGCATCATTCGCATCAGAAAGTGTAATATCACCGGATACGTTGATGATCACATGCGTAGCTCCGTTAATGGTGGTCTCTAAAAGCGGAGACTCTACTGCCATCTTCACTGCTTCGCTTGCCTTATCCTCACCCTTGCCCGTACCGATACCGATATGTGCAATACCCTTGTCCTTCATAACGGTCTGAACATCCGCAAAGTCAAGGTTGATAACGGCAGGAACATTGATCAGGTCCGTAATACCCTGTACTGCCTGCTGTAATACTTCATCTGCCTTCTTTAATGCCTCCGGCATTGTCGTTCTGCGGTCAACAATCTCTAACAGCTTGTCATTCGGAATAACGATCAGCGTGTCCACACTGCCTTTTAACTTCTCAATACCACCGATGGCATTGAGCATTCTGGCTTTTGCTTCAAAACGGAACGGCTTTGTAACAACACCGACCGTTAAAATGCCCATATCCTTTGCAATCTTTGCCACGACAGGAGCTGCTCCGGTTCCGGTTCCGCCACCCATACCACAGGTTACGAACACCATATCCGCACCTTTGATCGCAGCTGTGATCTCTTCTGCGCTCTCCTCTGCAGCCTTTTCACCAACCTCAGGATTCGCACCTGCTCCAAGTCCCTTGGTCAGCTTTTCGCCGATCTGGATCAGCTTCGGTGCCTTACATAACTGAAGTGCCTGCTTATCGGTATTGATCCCAATAAAATCAACACCGTCAATATTTTCATCAACCATTCTATTCACAGCATTATTGCCAGCCCCGCCGACACCGATCACGATAATCTTTGCGGCAGACTCAGCATCACTTTGCATAATCTCGATCAAAACGTGGTCCTCCTTCAATTTTATCCCTTTTTACTCCATAATATTTATCATATATTCATTCTCTGAATTTATCAACCTATTTTTTGTATTTTTTTTAGGAAATTGTAACGTTTCTGCCCAGAGCAGCTCCTGCTGTCCGAAGTTCCCTCAGCCCCGCCTGTTGCCGGAAATTCATACGATTTCAAAACGGACACCGTCATGAATCCTGCACAAACGTCACATTATCCGATGTATCTTTATAATCCTTCATATTGAGCACTCCGCTTCTTCCGGAAAGTTCCGGCAGAATATAGTACAGTCTTGTAACCTTTTCATCGATATACTCGCTCGTCCCAAGCATGACCCTGACATTGCCGAAATACAATGTGATTTCCTTTCCGGCAAAATAGATTCTGTCAGCCGTCAGCTCATATTTGGACAATAGCTTTGTAATGCTCAGAATACTGTTAAATACGCTGTCGTCTTCTACTGGTAGCTTCTCATAGAGTGCCACGGAGTCAAAAGCAAGTCCGCTCACCTGCGGGATTCCCCCGATCCGTTCCGAAGAACTCTCCACAACAATCCCGTCCTTATCAAAATACATGTACCTGCCAAGATATTCCACATAACCTGCCAGAGATTTTTCATATACCATGATCTTAATGGTATCATGCGACAGAATTTTAATATCCATGGCTTGTACAAACGGAATTCCGGTAATGTCCTTATTTTTATATTTTAAAGAAAGATATACCGAATTGTAATCTAACCGGCTCTCCATAACAAAATCAATAATCTGCGCATCCGTATAATGCGTATTGCCTTCTACATAAATCGTTCTTACTGTATATTTGCTCAGAATATAGGCTCCGGTACCCAGTACCGCAATCAAAAGGACCAGGATACCGATCAGTAGCAGATATCTGATCTTTGTTTTCCGTTTTCTGCGTTCTTTCATAACGCTCTTCTCCTATCCTATTTCTGCCAGACACATCATACAATTTCTTTCAATTCAATATTGCGTGCAACACTTAACACCAGACCGATTTCGATTAACAGGAACATAACGGAAGACCCGCCATAACTGATAAACGGGAGAGAAATACCGGTATTGGGGATCGTATTGGTAACAACCGCCACATTCAATATTACCTGAATCGCCAAATGTCCCATGACACCGACCACCAGCATCGCACCAAACTGATCCTTCGCGTTATTTGCAATGATCATACATCTCCAGATCAGAAGCGCAAACAGCAACAATACCGCAATGGCACCGAACAATCCAAGCTCCTCACAGATAACACTGAAAATCATATCATTCTGCGCCTCGGGAATAAAGCCCAGCTTTTGCATGCTCTGTCCGAGTCCTTTTCCGAAGATTCCGCCGGAACCGATCGCATACAATGCCTGCAAAGTCTGGAAACCGGTACCGCTCGCATACTGCTCGGGATTGAGCCATGCCAAAATACGCGCGCCGCGGAAACCTCCCGTAGTATCCTGATTTTTGATATACAGCACAATTACGGCTGCCACTGCTACCGCCAGAAGTGCCATAATAATAAACTTTTTATAATCCGGGCTTGCCACAAATACCATGACAATTGCAATTCCAAATACAATGATTGCAGAGCTCAAATTACTGGAAATAATATAGATCAGACCTGCCACTACACCGGCCAGTCCCACGATGATCAGAAAACCCTTCCATGTCCTGACCGCTTTCCCCATCTTGCAGATCAGGCTGGACAAAAACAGGATCATGCCAAGCTTTGCCACCTCTGCCGGCTGCAGGGAAATACCGAAATTCAGCCATCTGGTCGCACCATTTCTGGTAATGCCGAGCGGTGTCAGCAACAATAACAGCAATACACAGGATACAACGTACGCAAGCACGGAAAACCGTTCCCAAAAATGATAATCCATTCTTGCCACAACGGTCATTGCCACCAATCCCAGCACGACTGCAAATGCCTGTTTCTTTAAATAAGCTGTTCCCGATTCATAGGAACTGGTCGAATAAATCATGACCATCCCGAATCCGAGTAAAAACAGTACAATAAATAACAGACTGTAGTCAAAATAGCTTTCACTTGTATGAAATCTCGTCTTCTTTCTGGATGCCAACTTCTCTCTCCTTATTTCATACGATTTACAAATTCTTTAAACATCTTTCCCCGAACTTCATAGTTGGGGAACATTCCCCAGCTTGCACACGCCGGAGAGAGCAATACCGCATCCCCGGGTTCCGCCTTTTCTTCGCAGATACGCATTACTTCTTCCAGACTGTCCGCCATGATGATCTTATCAAATCCATGCTTTCTCGCACACGCTGCAATCTTTTCCCTTGTCTGTCCGATCAGGATCAGATACTTGACTTTTCCGTCAAAAGCTTTGATCCACTCGTCATATTCACTCTGCTTGTCATAACCGCCGCCGATCAAAAGGGTCGGCTTTGTCATGGCACGGATTCCCTGAATCGCCGCATCGGGATTCGTTCCTTTGGAATCATTATAATAATCCACACCGTTCTTGGTCGCAACAAACTCAATTCTGTGCTCCACGGCATGAAATTCACGGATCGTCTTTAAAATATGTGCAAGCGGCACCTCCAGACTCTGCGCCATGGCAATCGCTGCCATCACATTTTCAAAATTACATACTCCCACAAGATTCATATCATGGATGGTCAAAAGCGCTGTCTTCTCACCGTCCTTTGCATGATAGATTGTCTCACCCTGAAGGAAATATCCGTTTTCAAGCTCCCGCACAGAAGAGAAGAAAACCACCTTTGCCGGGCACCGGTCCGCAAAGGCTCTCGTATATTCGTTTTCATAGTTCAATACGCAGACATCCTCTTCGGTCTGATTTTTTGTGATATTCTCTTTGACCGCTATGTAGTTTTCCATCGTATGATGCCTGTTCAGATGATCCGGTGTAATATTTAAGATCGCAGATACCTTCGGATGAAAATGATCGATCGTTTCTAACTGGAAGCTGCTGATCTCTGCTACCGTATGAGAATCCTCCGTTGTCTTAAGTGCCGCCTCGGTATATGGATTTCCGATGTTGCCCACCACAAAGGTATCTCCATAATAATCGGACAGAATCTGTCCCACAAGTGTTGTTGTAGTTGTCTTTCCGTTCGTTCCGGTGATCGCGGCAAGGGTTCCCTTTGCCCGGCTGTATGCCAGTTCGATCTCTCCCCAGATCGGAATATCTTTTGCCCTGAACTGCTCTACAAAATCGGTATCAACAGGAACTCCCGGGCTTAATACCACAAGCTCGATTTCATCCTTTACCTCCTGCGGAAGTACTCCCGTATATATACGTACCTCAGTGCCCGGTTCAAATTGTCCATAAAGCTCCTGCTCGGATAACTTTTCATTACTGTCAAACAAAATCGGACATGCCTGACATTTGCACAAAAATAATGTTGAACCGATTCCGCTTTTTCCTGCTCCTATTACCAGTACCTTACGGTCTTTTAATTCCATGATCATGCCTCCTATATTTTACCAGGTTCCCACCAGCGCTATCAGACACAAGAGTGCCGTCACAATGGAAAAGACTGCCACAACTCTTGTCTCGGACCATCCGCACAGTTCAAAATGATGATGAATCGGCGCCATCTTGAAAATCCGCTTTCCGTGCGTTGCCTTAAAATAAGAAACCTGCAGCATCACGGACAGAACCTCTGCAAAATAAATAAATCCGATAATCGGAAGATATAACGGCATCTGCGTCATATACGCCATTCCCGCCACGAAACCTCCGAGTGCCAAAGAACCCGTATCCCCCATAAATACTTTTGCCGGATATACATTGAACAGCAAAAAGCCCAAAAGCGCACCGGCCACGGCACATGTCACAGGTGCCAGCCCGTTCGCCATACCGACACTGACAACGGTAAAAAAGGTCGCAACCATAACAGTCACACTGCTGGCAAGCCCATCGAGTCCGTCCGTAAAATTCGTACCGTTTACCGTTCCGATCACAACAAAGAACAGGAACGGGATCGCAAGAGCTCCCAGATGTACATAATGTCCTTCCCAGAACGGAATCTTCATATCCAGAGATACTTCCGTGTATTTCATGATATAAAACGCAAAAACACCCGTCACGATGAACTGACCGATCATCTTCTGCCAAGGCTTTAAGCCCATGGAGCGTTTTAATACAACCTTGATATAATCATCAATAAAGCCGATCAGCCCAAATCCGATCGTTAAAAACAGTACCGGCAGGATATTCGGATATTTTCGCACGAACAGCAGCGAGGTAACCGTAACCGACAATAAAATAATAATGCCGCCCATGGTCGGTGTCCCTGATTTTTTTAAATGGGACTGCGGTCCCTCATCGCGTTCCGTCTGCCCGATCTTTAATTTCCTTAAAAACGGGATCAGGATCGGTGCCAGAATCGCACTGATTGCAAAAGATATGATAATAGGAACAACAATATCTGAATATTCCATAATCTGAAGCATAGAATTTACCTCTTCTTTCCGGTGATACCATTATCTGCGCCATGCAGACTTTTCTTTCCGTTGTATAGTATAAATCATTCATTCCAAATAAGGAAGGATATTTTCAAAAAGAGTTTTCGCAACCGGTGCCGCCACCTGTCCGCCATAGTAGATTCCCTGCGGATTATAGATAATGACCAATGCCAGCACCTGTGGATCGTCTGCCGGAGCAAATCCTAAAAAAGAAGCAATGTATTTACCGCTTCCACGCGGAAGTGTCTGGCTGGTTGCGGTCTTGCCGCCCACACGATAGCCTTCCACATACGCATTTTTTCCGGTTCCGGACGCTACGACCTGCTCCAACAGATAACGCATGGTTTCCGAGGTCTGTTCCGATACGATTCCTTCCGTCTCATCATATGAAAAATAGGTCGTTACTCCGGTATCACGGTTTTCCGCCCTCACTGCAACATGCGGTGTCACGCGCGTTCCGCCGTTGATGATGGACGCTGCGGTAACCGCCATCTGGATTGGCGTGATCTGAAAAGACTGTCCGAATGATACCGTTGCCAGTTCCACCTGTCCGATATTTTCCACTTTATGCATGATCGTCCCTGCTTCTCCCGGCAGATCAATGCCGGTCTTTCCAAGCAGCCCGAATTGTTCAAAATAAGAATACATTCTCTGCGGTCCGAGTCTGAGCCCTACTGTAATAAATACAGGATTACACGAATTTTTGATACCGTCCAGAAACGTTTCGCTTCCGTGACCTGCCACCTTGTGACAGCGGATCCTGCGGTCCTCCACAACGATATATCCCGGACAGTAAAAGGTATCATCCACACTGACAACACCCTCCTCCAGACCGGCAGCCGCCGTAATGATCTTAAAAGTCGATCCCGGCTCATACGTATCG
This sequence comes from Lachnospiraceae bacterium, assembly GCA_051888775.1. Classification (GTDB taxonomy): domain Bacteria; phylum Bacillota; class Clostridia; order Lachnospirales; family Lachnospiraceae; genus JBJFCE01. The sequence continues at coordinate 43,134 of JBJFCE010000041.1, forward strand.
CTGATACAGGTATTACGCCACATCCTATTCAACGCATCCTGCTTTTCTTCCTCCGTCATGGATGCGGTATCCACATCTTCCGGCAGTGTATAGGGATCGTTCAGATCAAACTCCGGTACATCTGCCATTGCATAGATCTGACCGTTCTGCGGATTCATCACAATGATCGATACACGCTCTGCCTGTTTGGTCTCCATCACCTGCATTGCCAGCTGTGTGGCATAGGACTGAATATTAACATCCAGACTCAGGATCAGATCCTGACCCGCAATCGGCTCCCTTCTCGTCTCGCCTTCCGTTTCAACCTCAATACCTCTGGCATCCGCAACTGCCAGAATCAGTCCGTCGGTTCCTTTCAGGTATTCTTCATATTCCACTTCCAATCCGATAATTCCCTGATTATCTCCTCCGGTGAAGCCCAGTACTTTCGATGCGAGCGAGCCGAACGGATAATATCTCTTATAGTCCTCATCCACCTTTACCCCATCAAGATCATATTGTCTGATGATATCACCGATTTCCTTGGAAACATTACTTTTGATCTTTTCAATGGATGTAACCTTTTCCACCCGTTTACGTATATATGCCTCGCTCAGTCCCAGCTCCTGCGACAGCACACGGATGACTTCTTCCGGGTCCGTAATCTGACTGTGGATCACCGATACCGTACATACCGTTTTATTTGATGCAAGTAATTCGCCGTTTCTGTCATAAATGCAGCCTCTTGCCGCTTTGATCACACGCTCTCTTTCATGTAATTCCTGCGCCGCCCTCGTATAGTAATCGGAACAGCCTACCATGAGATAGATGATCCTCCCGGATAATCCAATCATCATAAGCGTACATACCAAAGTAAAAAGCAGGATCTTCCTGCGGTTTGACGTTTTGTTTGCGGCATGGGGACTTCCCTGAAACCGCAATTTAATTTTCGGTCTATATTTTCTGCTATGATGCATCCAAAAACCTCATAAAAGCTTTATACTAATTTATTCCGCTCTTATGAGGTTATTCTTGATTCCTCTTTATCATTCCGCAGGTGACATAAAGGAACTGTTCGGATCGATCGGCTTTCCCGTTTCCGGATCCAGAAATTCTCCCGTGGCAGGATCAATGGCATACCCTGTCTCCGGATCGATCTGTATATCGGGCTGTCTGTCCTCATCCGGCACACCGTCACCATTCGTATCCGGAGCTGTGCTGTCCGGATTGCCTGCATCATTTCCGCTTCCTTCTCCGGTACTGTCGGCATTGTCTCCGTCACCGTTCTCTCCGTTTCCGTCCTGTGTTGTATCTCCCTGATTCAGTGTCGCCGTCTGACGGTCTGCCAGTTCCTGCTGTTCGGCCTCTGTTAATTCCTCTGTCATCGGAATTCCCATATAAGGCAGTACCTCTGTCATGATATCACGCACCAGACCCATTGCCAGTTTTGAATTATCCTGTTCCTTCTGGTTCGCACGGTCAACGACCACATAAATAACAACTTCCGGGTGATCCGCCGGTACATATCCGATAAAGGATACCACATAATTACCCTGATCTCGCGGTACGGTCTCCGCGGTTCCCGTCTTACCGCCCATCGTATATCCTGCCGGTCTTGCCGAGCGTCCGGTACCATCCGCTACAACCGCGTTACAATAATCTAAAATCATGTCGGAAGTCGTTGCGGAAACAGTCTGCTTTAACAGTCTCGGTTCGATATTCTCCACAACTGCGCCCTCTGCATTTAAGATACGGTCCACAACATGCGGCTCATAATAGTATCCCCCATTGATCAAAGAACAATAAGCGGTCACCAGCTGAATCATCGTGACATTGAAGCCCTGCCCGAAGCTTGCCGTTGCCAGCTCGGTCTCATGCATCGTTTTTTCCGTATATACAAGGACATCGGTTCTTGCTTCTCCGGCAAGATCGATGTTCGTCTTTAATCCAAAATTAAAGATCTGCTGATATTTCAGGAAATTCGTTTTTCCGATTTTCTCACCCATATACATCAGTGCAACGTTACAAGATCCCTCCAGTGCTTCTCTGACATTGACCGTTCCGTGTCCCAGACGGTTATGGCAGTGAATATTATATCCGCCGATTGACAGATAACCGCCACAATAGTAAGATTCATTTCCGTTCAAGGCACCCGTCTCCAGTCCGATTGCCACAGTGAAAGGCTTTTGTGTGGATCCCGGCTCATACGTACTCGTAATACAGAAATTCTGCCACAGCATATTGACTGCATCCCTGTATTCCTCATCCGTCATTGCCTCGACCTGTTCATCCGTATAAGCATATGATAAATCGTAGGGATTGTTACAGTCAAAAGGCGGATAACTTGCCATTGCCAGAATATCCGCATTGTTCGGATCCATAATAATGCATGCAGTATTATATGCACCTAAACCTTCTCTATACTCATTGGCATGTGCTTCGTTAAATTCTGCCAGATTGCGTTCCACAATACTCTGGATATTGGCATCGATCGTTGTAACCAGAGTATGTCCGTCCTCTGCCGGGATCGTGGTTCGCTCCAGCGTGGAATCTTCGTTCAGATATCCGTATTCTCTTCCGTTTCTGCCGTTTAATTCCGAATTATAATACTGTTCCAGACCGTACATACCCTCATTATCCGCTCCGGTAAAGCCCAGTACATCGCAGGCAAGTGTCGCATAAGGATACGTTCTCTGATATTCCGTTTCAAACCATACTCCCACAATATTCGGATGATTCTTTTTATCATTCTGAAGTTCTTCAAATGCCTGTTTCTGTTCGTAGCTCAATTTCCTGAGTAACACATAATACTGGGATGTTTCATGGCTCAGAATATATTCACGTAATGCTGAGGAATCCACCTCAAAACAAGATGCCAATGCCTCAATAGTCGGTTCCAGATATTCTTCTTTGGACAAGATCTCTTTACTGTCAATAATCAGGTTGTAGACCTTTTCGCTTGTCGCAAGTACGGTTCCGTTACAATCTACAATATTGCCCCGTTTGTAAGGCAGTGTTGTACTGCTATACTCCTGCTGGGATAAGATCTGCTTTTCGTAAGAATCCCCTTTATCCCTGACCAGCAAATATAAGCGTACGCTTAACCCGACGAAAGCCAGTAATACTAATGTTACCAGTACTACCAGCTTTTTCTGCATCTGTATTGTAAATCGGTTTTTCTCTTTCTTCGCTTTGGGCGCAGTTTTATTGTCCGTTTGTCTACGTGCATCCCTTCGCCCTGTCTGACTGCCGTTTTTCCTCTGACTCATACATTTCCTTTCTCTCATTCGGAATCTGCTCTGTCCCGTTGAAAAGGACGATTCTCATTCCGCTTTCATTAAGGAATCTCTGCATATTTTCTCAAATAGTCATTGTTTCCGCCTTCAATGTTGACGATCTGCCCCTCGGATGCATACTTCATACCGAGTTCATTCAATGCAATACGTTTGATCTCCTCCAGATCGACTGAACTGTTAATGCGTGTCTCATATTCATCATTATCCTGCCTCATCTGATGCAGCTCACTCTTCTTTTGTGCAATCCGGTTCACGCTGTTTGAAATATCTGCCTGCAGATTGATATAACCGATCAGGATCACGCCTGCAAACACAAGCGCCGCTACCAGAAACATCACATATCCCATATTCATATGGACTGCCTTTTCCCGGTTTTTTCTTGCGGCATGGTTCTGATGGCTTTTCCTCGGTTCTTCCTCCAAAAGTGTATCCAGTCTGACTTTTCTGACTGTATTGCCGTCTATTCTATAAGTCTCTAATGAATCTTGTCTTCTTTTACGGTAATCCACTTGATTCCGTTCTGTTTGTCTTCCCTGACTTCTACTCATATTTTTTCCCCTTTTTCATTCTATCCCTTGCCGGGCTTGTCCTGTCCCGGTCTGTTTTCATACTCCGTTATGCCCTTTCAAAAGTCCTGAGTTTTGCACTCTTGGATCTGGAATTGTCCGAAAGTTCTTCCTGCGAAGGTAACACCGGCTTTCTTGTTATTTGTTTTCCTTTTGATACTTTACCGCACACACATACCGGAAAATCCGGCGGACAGGTGCATGGGTGTTCATTCTTTCTGAAAATCGTCTTAACGATACGATCTTCCAGAGAATGAAACGTAATAATACTGATCCTTCCTCCCGGATTCAAAAAATCAATCATCTCATCCAAAGAATCCCGGAGCACATCCAGTTCATGATTACACTCAATGCGAATCGCCTGAAAGGTTTTCTTGGAAGGATGCCCATTTGCCCTCATCTTTGCCGGTATTGCCGCTTTGATGATCTCATTCAGTTCCCCTGTTGTCTCAATCGGCTTGTCCTTCCTTGCGGCCGCAATATGCTTTGCAATATTTTTAGCAAACTGGTCTTCTCCGTAATCACGGATAATCCGATAAAGCTCCTGTTCCGGATATTCGTTAACAATATCCTTTGCCGAAAGCGTCTGGCGATTATCCATCCTCATATCAAGCGGTGTATCATACTTATAAGTAAAACCGCGTTCTACCGTATCCAGCTGATAAGAGGAAACTCCCAGATCCAGTAAAATCCCGTCCACGCTACCGACTCCAAGGGCTTTTAAATCCTTCACCGCATTGCAGTAATTGTCCCGTATGATGGTTACTTTGTCAGCAAAAGGAGCCAGTCTTTCGGTTGCAGCCCGAATGGCATCCTCATCCTGATCAATCCCATACAGTTTCCCTTTCTCGGAAAGTCTGCTGCAGATCTCGTAGGAATGTCCCGCGCCTCCGAGTGTTCCGTCCAGATAGATTCCGTCCGGTCTGATATTCAGGGCATCCACGGTTTCATACAGCATGACCGACTTATGATGAAATTCCATTGATCCCCTTCCTTTCTCAGATCAGACCGTACTGGGTCAGCCCTTCCGCAAATTCATCCATATCTTCGTAATCCACCGCACCTTCATAGCGTTCCTTCGACCAGATTTCTGCCCGTTTTCCAACGCCGATCAGTACGACCTCTTTTTCTATCGCCGCAAACTGCCGTAAATTTGCCGGCAGCAGGATTCTTCCCTGCTTATCCACTTCGACATCAACCGCACCGGCAAGAAAAAATCTCGTAAACTGCCGTGCTCCCTTATCGGTCAGCGGTAATGATGCCAGCTTTTCGGTCAGCTTCTGCCACTCCTGTGTATCAAATACAAACAGGCAGCCGTCCAATCCCTTCGTTACAACAAACTTCTCTCCGAGACTGTCTCGGAACTTTGCCGGGAATGTGAGCCTGCCTTTGGTGTCGATTGTGTGGTTGTACTCTCCTGTATACATCATCAATCACCACCTAAAAATGGAGCTGCCACTAAGGTCCATGATATGAGGGATTCGCTACCTACCGGTTTAGAATCTGCCACTTTCCTCCACCAAGAACCACTTTTCTCCACTTGTAAGCCCATTCTACCCCACAAAAGTCCAGATTGCAAGCAAAATATAGATTTTTGTGCAATTTTTCGTGGCGGGACAGGAAAAATGAAGCGATGAGACGGCAAAGCAGACCGGGATCCGGGGAAGAATAGTGGGCTGCGGCACGTTCTCACTCCGTGAAAAACGCAGCGGACACTATTCTTCCCCGGATCCCGGTCTGCTTTACCTGTCTGACTGCGCCGGATTGTTTTTGAGGAATTGTAGTTAACAAAAAAAATAGGACGCTGTTCCTTTGATGCGAAAGCTTTATCCATTCGCATCAAAGGGACATCGTCCTGTGTTTGTGTTTTTGCACGTTTCTGCACTTATTTTTTATATGAATTTTTTGTTGTTAATCATTAATTTGATTTCGGTTCCTTTGCAAAGTTATTGCTTTACTGTTCCGCCTGAAAGCAATCGGAGCGTAGATCCACGGTGATCGCCGGACGGATGCCAAACCCCTCCAGACCGACACTGGCCTGTCTGATATTATCTGCCGTATAGCCGTTTCCGACCAGATAGCAGGCCCCGGCACTATCTTCTACCGGTTCCCGCAACCACCAGCTGTACTCAGCAATGTCATATTCCGTCACATTGATCAGATACCAGTTACTTGTATCCTGTTCAACAGCTTCCTCCGTCGGAACCGCAAGCTTGCTGATACCTGCCTCATCAAACCATGTCAGTTCTTCTAACGATAGCAGGTATACACGATCCTGTGTTGTCACAGTGTCGGAAGACAATGCATTTCCGTTAGTGATGTTCTCTGTTTCCAGAATTGCGTTTCGTTCTTCCGCTGTAAAAGCATACAGAAATCCCGGTTCATTCTGATAACCGTTCTTTTTCTCTGCCATGGCAGTCGCCATCGGCGGCTGATCCTCATAATTGACAACCTCCGCTTCGGAATTCAACCATGTTCTGATATTGGAAGTACTCCAGTCGCTATTTCCCCGCACCCGTACCTGAAGTTCCGGATCCGCTGCTACCAGTTCTTCTTCCATCCAATAATCTTCCTCGCCGTCCCAATTATATCTGCCACTCTCCGGTGCATCAAATGCCTTCATGGTCAGAATCTGCTTTGCAACTAACACCGCCTGCGTTCCGTCTTCGGAAATTCTAAGCACACGCCATTCTATCGGTGCACCGTTATAGTTTCCGAAGGTTACGGTATCTCCCAACTCATAAGGGCATACAAAGGCTTCCTGTCTGCTGTTTGTATACCGGATCAGACCGACTCCCGCTCCGACCAGAAGCAGTGCAAACAATATGGCTGCCGCAATCCAACATAGTTTCCGGCTCTTCCGTTTTTCGGGAGATGATTTCACTGTTGCTTCCTTTTCATAACCGCAGACATACTTCCAAAGTCCGGAAAAATCTTCCTGTGGCTTTGCGTCAAACCACTGGTGAGTCATCAGAAAATATTCCATGGATTTGGACAATTGTACCTCTTCCAACTTATACACCAGAATCGGAACAGATTTACTGACCGCCCGCTCTACCTCCCGCAGTACATGCGGAGACTGATTGGCCGCTTCGGACATTATCAAAATCATCAAATCGGCTTGATCGATTCCATTGATAATCTCCTCTGCATATTCTCTGCCTGCACGAATATCTCGCGGAGCAAGAAAACACTTTTTCCCTTTTTCTTCCAAAAATTCACATATTCGTTTCGCTGTTTCCGCATCCTTGGAAGAATGCGATATAAATAGGTACATCCTGTCTTCCTCCGAATTTCCCCCTATTGTTTGTCAGACAGTTCTTCTGAAGTCTCTTCTTCCCTCTGCTCCTCGTCCGATGCATCTTCACTTATCTGCTCTTCATCTGAATTTTCTTCACTTGTCTGTTCTTCGTTCGGATTTTCTTCACTTGTCTGCACACTGCCGTTCAGCTGTGCCAACGCTTCTTTCCGCCTGATCATGACACGCACAATCAAATCTGCAAACACGGAAAAGACAAATAACAGCAGACTAAGCACCTGAGAAACCGCAATATTGGTATGTCCGAAAGTCAGACGATCCGTCCGGATGCCTTCAATAAAGAACCGCACAATACCGTATCCGCCAAGATAGATCAGAACCATTTCTCCCTGGAACTTCTTGTGTTTACGATACAGCAGCATAAAGAGCAGAATACACAGATTCAATGCACTTTCATACAGAAAAGTCGGATGCACCTGAATATAGTCTGTTCCGTCCGTGATCATATGGGCATACAACTCAGCGGAAACATCCCTGCTGCGCACATCACTGTATGGAATCCGCATGCAAAGCAGCCCGTCACTATAACCGCCGAATACTTCCCTGTTCGTAAAGTTCCCCCATCTGCCAAAGATCTGTCCGGTGATCAGCCCCGTCACACAGACATCCGCAAACCGCAGAAAAGAAATCTTCTTGATCTTTGTAAAAATATAGCAGGTCAAAAAACCGGCAATCACACCACCGTAGATTGCAAGACCGCCTTCCCGGATGTTAAAGATCTCAATCGGGTTATCCTTATACATATCCCATTCAAAAATGACATAATAAATCCGGGCTCCAATGATAGAGAAAAGAATCGCATAAATAATAAAATCCCACAAAAGCTCTGTATCAATCTTTTCTTTCTTTGCCTGCCAAAGCGCAATTGCGAACCCAACGACTGCACCGATGCCAATGAAGATCCCATACCATGCAATTCTGATACCGAAGATTGAAAACGCAGTCGGCACATCTTTCAAATATAATCCCAGATTAGGAAATGAAATGTCACCACTGTTCATACACTATCACCTTACCAGCCTTTCCCGGACTTTTCTGCTCATAATTCCTTTATACATTAAAGCGGAAGAGGATCACATCTCCATCCTTAACGACATAATCCTTTCCTTCCATACCGACAAGCCCCTTTTCTCTTGCCGCAGACAAAGAACCGCATTCCAACAGATCTTTATAATTAACAACCTCTGCTTTGATAAAGCCGCGTTCAAAGTCCGTATGGATTTTTCCTGCTGCCTGCGGAGCCTTTGTCCCAACCTTGATCGTCCATGCTCTGGTCTCATCCTCGCCCGATGTTAAGAAGCTGATCAGCCCAAGCAGCTTGTAACTTGCCTTAATGAGCTTGTCCAGTCCGGATTCTTTTAAACCAAGATCCTCAAGGAACATACTCTTTTCATCATCATCCAGTTCGGAGATCTCTTCCTCGATCTGCGCACAGATTACAAATACCTCACTGTTATTTTCTGCCGCATAAGCCCTTACCTTTGCAACGCCTTCATTTCCGGCAGCATCATCTGCCAATTCATCCTCTGCTACGTTTGCCGCATAGATCACCGGCTTTGCCGTCAACAGATTGTAGGATGCAAACCAAGCCTGTTCATCCTCATCCTCCGGCTCATAGCCGATCGCCAGCTTCCCGTCTTCCAGCATCGCCTTGAGTTTTTCCAACAGTGCAAGTTCCTTAGCTGCCGTCTTATCCATTCTGGCAAGCTTGGTTACCTTGGCGATTCTTCTTTCCAGAATCTCGATATCGGAAAAAATCAGTTCCAGATTGATCGTCTCGATATCGCGCAACGGATCGATGCTGCCGTCCACATGTACAATATTACTGTCTTCAAAGCAGCGCACCACATGTACGATTGCATCCACTTCGCGGATGTTGCTTAAAAACTGGTTGCCGAGTCCCTCTCCCTTGGATGCTCCTTTTACAAGTCCCGCAATATCCACAAATTCGATTACGGCAGGCGTTACTTTCTTGGAATGATACAGGTCACCCAACAATTTCAGCCTTTCATCCGGTACGGTTACGATCCCGACATTCGGATCGATCGTACAGAACGGATAGTTTGCGGACTCTGCCCCCGCCTTGGTAAGTGAATTAAATAAAGTACTCTTTCCGACATTCGGAAGACCGACGATTCCTAGTTTCATTTTTTATTTATCTCCTTCTAAAAGTATTGATTTTACTGTATTTCTTGCTCTTTCATTGTTGCTTAGTGGGCCATTTTTCTTTTTCAAATCAATCCTATACTCAAACCATGCATCCACTATCATGTCATTGGGAACATTCAGATCACAATGTTCATCAATGAATTGTGCCTCTGCTATCCACTCTTCTCCTGCGATATACCCACACCCAGCTTTTTACAGTTTAAGTCTTTTCCTATATTAAAGCTTCCTTTATGTTATCATTCTTCTTGAAAACCCTAATACAGCAACATATAGTTTACCACATTAGAGCCCAAATGTACATTTCTTTCTTTTGAACAATACAACATACTAATTTTATCATTTTTTGCATTATGATAAAATTGAATTATCATTGATCAAATTAAAACCAAAAACAAACCCGCTCAAAAATATCAAGCCATCCACATTATCCGTGCCTACTTGACATTCCTGAGCGGGTTTGTGTGTTTGTAAAAGTCTTTTCTTCTCCATTCATGCGTAACTTAGCATGAACTGTAAGTATAAATTTTTCTATCACAACAGGGCAACAATTAATCAAAAAACCGACGCTGTCAATTAACAACCTCGGTTTATAATGATTTAATCCATATCAATTGTAATTCCGATTCCTATCGCTCCCGGTCCTGTATGAGTGCTTATACTTGCTGACAAAGAATTATAAAACAAATCTGTTCCCGGGAAATTTTGCTCTAGCATTTCCATCCATTGCGCTATCTCCTCAGCATTGAGTCCTGCTCCTGCACCCCCTACATGAAGCTGATTTGACTTTGCGTTTGGAAAACGACTAATCAAATCCTTCTTACAT
>JBJFCE010000042.1:0-53191 GCA_051888775.1 Lachnospiraceae bacterium
TCTTTGTTAAACAACTTAATGAAATATTTGAAGAATACAAATCAGATGATATTGCACAGAATACTGAGGGATTTTACAGCGATGAAACTCACCTAATTCACTATTTTAACTATATATATACACACAGAGATTTTTTGAACGGGCTTGTTCATTGTGGATTCGATATGTTTTTCTTAGGTATGCTTACTCAATACATTATTGAAACATGGTCTTCCAAAAGTGATGAATACACCCTTATATCTTTTGCCGGCTCTCTCTACAATATGTTCCGCATATGGTCTAAAAATAATTATAGTGACAATAAAGATGACATGATTGCTACAATAGCCCATCTGTATATCAAATAAAAGCTATCGTTTATTTTCTCCTCATAATGATGCCATTATATCAAAAACACTCTCAGATTTTCACCTGAGAGTGCTCTGCTTTCCCTATTCAACCCCACAAACAACCTTCCCTCTAAAGCATTCCGCATTGTTACTTCCGCATGTATAGAGTAATTACTATTTCTTTTTTCTCCTTAATTTTCTACCGCCTTATACGCAAGCTCCTTGATTCTTTCTACCATGCTTTCGATTTCCTCCACACCGGCACTATTCTCCTGCGTAGCTGCCGTTACATGCTCGATCGCGCTATAGTTTCTCTGCGTATTGGAATTTACCTGCTCCATACCCTTCGCCACTTCACTGCTCTGTTCCCTGATATTTTCAACAGTTTTGTCCATTTCTATGATCTGTTCCGACATCCGGCTGTTTGATGAAGTGATCACCGCAGTGGAATTTCCGACTTCACGAATACTCTCCATACCTGCTTTTGTCAGTTGTACGCTCTGTTCCATAACGTTTACCGCATTTTCTGTGTGTTGTACCGCTTCCGTTACAATTTTTCCGATATTGTCAACAGCTGTCCTTGTCTGCTCCGCCAGTTTCTGGATCTCACCGGCCACTACAGCAAATCCTTTTCCGTGATCACCTGCCCTTGCCGCTTCTATAGAAGCGTTCAATGCAAGAATATTCGTCTGATTGGATATTCCGGTAATCACTCTGATAATATCCAGAATCTCTTTTGATTTTTCGCCCAGCTGCCATATGATATCCTTGCACTCGGCAGTACTTGCATGGATCTGTCCCATGCTGTCCGTTGCATCATCCATCTTTTTCTGGTTTTCCTGCGTTCTTTCATTAATCTGTCTAGCAAGGTCGGCAATCTGTCCATTCATGCTCCCCAATGCGATCAACTGAGCATTGATATCCTGTGTTCTGCTGTTAACACCTGTGATCTCATCCGTATTTTCACTAAAGCTTCGTAGCACACTGCTTGTCTCTTCTGCAATCTGCCCGTTTGCTTCCATGGAGGATTCTGTGATCTCTGATAATTCCTTTACCATACAAAGCAATTCATCGGAGGTCTGTCTTGATTTTTCCTGCATCTTCTCCATATTTTTCATGATTTTTTCCTGCTCTTCGGCGTTCAGCAGATTGGAAAGCATTCCCGCCGTTCTCTCACAGAGCATAGTAAAAATAGCGGCTATGGCAACCAACACCAATGCTCTTGGCACAATTCCGTAAACGATCAGCTTGTACAGATCGGTAAAATTCTTATCTGTAAGCGTATCCAAGGTAAAATTCAACCATTGCCCTATCGAAACTCCTGCTACAGATAAAACCGTTGTCAGGATATTCAGCTTCTTTGAAAAATAAAGACTGGCAATTGCAATCGCATAGATATACAAAAGTACCGTGTGATATCCCAAGGTGGCTGATGCGATCGTAACAAAGATCACTGCACAGAGAATCAGAACATACTTTACATAGCCACTCTGTTGCTTTCCCACGTTTACAAGTAACGTGGGGAGCCATAACAATATAGAGCCTGCCACATATGCCAACGTCATAATCCCCATATCAACCACAAAGATACCAAATACATTGAGCAGATATACCAGTGTAAACATCAAGAATGTAATTCTCATCACCTTTGCTACTGCCCTGTTAGCCTGTTTCTCATTTTGAATCAATACTCCACTCTTTTCTTCCATTTCTGTTTCCTCCCTCATACATAAATAATCTTTTGAAACTCACGGTCCCGATCATAGGTTCCTTCCACCAAACCGTCTATCTCTTTGTAAGCCTTGCAAAGACTGAGACTGAACTCCGTCAGAATCGAACTGATTTCTTTTTCGGTATAACTGCATCCTCCTGTTACCAAAAGTGTGGCAATACTGTGAGCTACCAGCCATAAGTCTCTAAAATACCGATCTGCCGTTACCGCATCCATCCGGTAAATGTTCTGTAAAGATTCCCTGACAAGATTCTGCGTATTTTTCAACTCGTCCATGGCATAGCTGCTCTGACTCCCCCTGTCACTTAAAAACAAAAGAGAATAAAGTTCAGGCTTTTCCTTTGCAAATGCAATATACTGCATACCTACTCCAAAAAACGGAATTTCTTCCTGAAGCCCGCGATAAATATATCCACGGTAAATTTCCTGTGCCAGCATGCGAACATCCTGTTTCAGTTCATCCATAGAAGGATAATGAACGAATATCGGAGCAACTGTCGTTCCAAGACTTTTTGCAAGTTCTCTTGCCGTAAGGCTTTCCATTCCTTTTGTCTCTACGATTTTCAAACCATATTGAGCAATTTCCTCTTTGGAATATTGTGATTTTCTGGGCATATATAATCTCCGTTTGATACTAAATCGTTCGTTACCTAACATACGTTATATTATAACAGCTTCTACATCTCTGTCAATGTTTGCATGACAGATGCAGTGCTTGTGCAAAAAAACCGGGCTTTCATTGCCCGGTTTTATCTGCATACCTGTAAAATCACAATATCATTATCTATCTCCAGTGATTTTTTCCCTTATCATTTTATCCTTCTCTTTCTTTCATCAGTTTTACAAAATATTCTGTGTTTTCCTTGATATCTCCGTTAAAAATGGAAGATCCCATAACAATGATATTCGCACCCGCATCCAGTACCGTACCGATATTATCACGATTGATGCCTCCGTCCACCTCAATATCGGTCTTTAAATGCTTCTGTACGATCATCTGGTGTACCCGCTTGATCTTCTCAGTACAATAGTCCAGATATTTCTGTCCTCCGAAGCCCGGACGTACCGTCATGATCAGAATCATATCCACTAAATGCAGATACGGCTCAACCGCATGCACCGAAGTCTCCGGGTTAATGGACAGACCGACCTTACAGCCCAGAGCACGAATCTTCTGAATGATCTGTTCAGGATATTTTAATGTTTCCAAATGCACCGTGATAATATCAGCTCCCGCCTGTGCAAATTCTTCCAGATAGCGTTCCGGCTCATCGATCATCAGATGCACATCAAATACCTTATCTGTAACCTTCCTGATACTTTTGATCACCGGCATTCCAAAGGAAATGGAGGGTACAAACTGCCCATCCATCACATCAATATGGATGTATTCCGCGCCTGCATGATCTGTTTCTCTGATCCCTTCACCTAATCCGGCAAAGTCCGCTGCCAATATGGAAGACGAAAGTATTGCCATGATCTCTCCTTCCGAAACCCAAGCTTTATACCACACGGATTTCTTATCAAACTAGTATCTTTTCTGCTGCTTCAATTCTTCAAACAGAAGTCTGTAATTTTCATAACGCAGTTTCGGGATTTTTCCCGATGCTACCGCCTGTTTTACACTGCAATCCGGCTCATTGATATGCACACATCCCTGAAAACGACATGCACCCTCATATGTTGAAAACTCCGGATAATGAAATCTGAGTTGCTCCTTTTCCATCACCGGCAGACTCAGAGAACTGAACCCCGGTGTATCCATCAGAAATGTATCCTGATCCAACGCCATCAAAAACGTATGACGCGTTGTGTTCTTGCCACGTTTGATCTTACTGCTGATATCTCCGGTTTCCATAATCTCATTCTTCGCCAGACAGTTGACCATGGAAGACTTGCCGACACCGCTCGGTCCTGCGACCGTAGAGGTCTTTCCCTTTAGCTTTTCATACAGCTTATCTATATTTTCCCCGGTCTTTGTACTGGTAAATAGGATCTCACATCCAGCCCCTTCATAATCCTTGTAAATCTTCTCCTGCTCCTGTTTGGTAATCAGGTCGGATTTATTGATACAGATCAGACAGGGTATGTCCTGTGCCTCCATCATGATCAGGAATCGATCCAGAAGATTATAATTCGGTTCCGGATCTTTTGCAGCAAAGATGACTACTGCCTGATCCACGTTGGCAACCGCCGGACGGATGAGTTCATTCTTTCGGCTGTGAAGTTCTGTGATATTGCCCTGTGCCGGCTCTCTTGTAAGTTCCGTAAAACTGACATTATCTCCGACAAGCGGCTTTTGATTATCCTTTCGGAAAATGCCCTTGGCTTTACATTCATACACCAGACCGTTCTGCGCATGAATATAATAGAATCCGGCAATTCCTTTTATGATCTTACCTTCCATTAAGGGGTTACTTCCTCTGTAAACACAACATTACGCGTCTCGCTTCTGGTTTCCTGTGTCGTTCCCGTCACCTGATTGCCGTTCTCATCTGTTATGGTTGACGTCACAGTAACGGTATATGTGATCATAATCTGTCCGGAAGAAACATCACGGATTCCACTGACGTTAATCGTTACAGGGAACTGATTGACATTCTGGACATAATAACTGTTATTATCACTTCCCACTAACATCACTGTTGCTTCTGTTCCCGTATAAAGCGGATCTGTCGGTGCTTCTACAACAGTGTTACAGGAATAAGACCTCGGCTTTGCTCCCACACTGATCTTAATATCGACTGCCGTTCCGAGTGCTACATTTCCGCCCGGTGAATAACTCTGATAATAAACCTGCCCTGCCGGATATTCATCACTGAAGCCTTCCTCAAATATACCAAGGGTCAGCCCGACTGCTGCCAATGCGTCTGCCGCGCCTTCCTTTGTCTGACCGAGTATATTCGGTACGACCACCGTGGTAGAATCCGCGCCTTCACTCACCAACAACGTTACCGTAGAGCCAAACGCAACCTGCTCTCCCGCCGCCGGAGTCTGTGAGATCACATATCCCTTTAATACAGTATCCGAGGTCGATTTTATGATCTCTACCTCAAATCCTCTTTCTTCCAGCTTCTTCGTAGCCTCTGCCTGAGAAAATGTATGATCTGAGGAAACATCCGGTACCTCTGCCAGATTACTGTTGACGCCGTTGCCTGTCGGTGTCTGATCTGCCTCCTGTGTAATGACCGGAGTCGGTGTCGCCGTATCATCAGTTTCTCCCTGACCTCCGCTTAAAGGAAAGATTCCCATTACCCTTCCTGCAATATACAGCACAATACAGCCGATCACAATAGCAACCACTACCATCAGCACCGTCGTAATCTTCTCGATCTTATCATTCACGGTTTCTTTTTCTTCCTGAACAGGTTTTCTGGCATTGGACGTACGCCCCGTACTTTCGGTTCGTTTTCTCTCCGGCTGCCCACTGCCCTGATTCTTTGTCCTTGCCGATGCCGCATTTTCATTTAACCTCATCGGTTCCGGTGCCACTGCAGGCGTTCTTCCGGTCTGACCGCGCAGCTGTGCAACCTCCTTCTCCGGCATCATCTTTGTCTCACCGTCTGTATTGGTTCCATTCATTACAACAAAATCTTCATCCGGAGTGATCAAAGATCTCTTCAGATCCTCTACCAGCTCACTCATGGACTGATAGCGGTTATCAGGACTCTTCTGCGTACATTTTAACACGATCTGCTCTACACTGACCGGAATCTCCGGCACAAAATCTCTCGGAGACGGCATCGGCTCCTGAATATGCTTAATGGCAATTGCAACCGTCGTCTCCCCGTTAAACGGTACACGTCCCGTCAACATTTCAAACAACGTAATACCAAGTGAATAAATATCGCTCTTTGCATCACTGTAGCCGCCTCTTGCCTGCTCAGGTGAGGTATAATGAACGGAGCCCATGACATTGGAAGTAATCGTATTACTCGTTGCCGCTTTTGCGATTCCGAAATCCGTTACTTTTACCCGTCCTTCTTTACTGATCATGATATTCTGGGGTTTGATATCCCGATGAATGATATGATTATTATGTGCAGCCTCGATTCCAAGAGACACCTGAATCGCAATGCTGACCGCTTCTTTTACGGACAGACGTGCTTTCTTCTCGATGTATTTCTTCAACGTGATGCCTTCTACAAGCTCCATCACGATATAATAAATTCCATTTTCCTCACCGACATCGTAGACATTCACGATATTGGCATGCATCAGCCCTGCTGCCGCCTGTGCCTCTACCCTGAACTTAGATACAAAATTCGCGTTTTCCGAAAATTCCTGTTTTAAGATCTTGATCGCCACTGCACGATTCAGCTTGTGATCCTTCGCCTTATACACATCGGACATTCCGCCGGTTCCGATCTTTTCCAGTATTTCATACCGGTCTCCGATTATCATTCCGAATTTAATCATATACCTTACACCTCAACATTTTTCACGGACATTCCTTACTTTGCAAACGGCTCTATCAAAATTACCGAAATATTATCATTTCCGCCGTTTTCATTCGCAGCTTTAATCAGCTCCTGCGTTTTCTCGACGATATCACGCTGTCCGTTCACGATCAGACGGATCTGCTCATCCTCTACCATATTGGACAGACCATCCGAACATAATAAAATCGTGTCATCGCGTAACAATGCAACCCGGAAAAAGTCAATTTCCACTTTTTCCTTTACACCAACGGCACGAGTAATGATGTTTTTATCAGGATGATTTCTTGCCGCATTCCGGTCCAGTCCGCCGATCCTGACCATTTCCTCTACCAGAGAATGATCCACCGTGACCTGCCTGATCTCATCATTGATCAGATACAGACGGCTGTCTCCCACATTGGCAACAAGCATCTCATCCTCCATGCAGACTGCCGCAACGACAGTCGTACCCATGCCGGACATTTCCGGATTCTGCGCCGCTTTCTCATGCACAAAAGCATTCGCACATTCGATTGCATGCTTCAAAAGCTTCTGCGGATCCTTCTCCTTACTTTCCGAAATTTCTTTGATCATGGTCTCCACTGTATATCTGGAAGCATAATCCCCCGCATTATGTCCTCCCATACCGTCTGCCACAATAAACAGATTCGGAAGTTTTCCCACAGGCATTTCAGATGTATAGATGTAATCCTGATTCAGTTCACGCTTTTTCCCAACATCTGTCATGGAAAATGTCTTTAACACTGTATAACCTCCCGGTCAGGTTGCCATATGGCTTCTGCGCAGTTGTCCGCAGGCACCATTGATATCCCTGCCCATTTCCCTTCTAATAGTAACATTTATTCCGTTTTTTTCAAGTTTATTTTTAAATGCCTCGATCTGGCGGCGCTCCGACTGCACGTAACTGCGCTCTTTGATCGGATTGACCGGAATCAGATTGACATGGCAGTTGAGTCCTCCGATCAGTGCCGAAAGCTCCTCTGCATCCTCTCTCGTATCATTCACTCCTCCGACCAACGCATATTCAAATGTGATCCTTCTGCCCGTTTTTTGAAAATAATAGGCACAGGCATCGACCGCCTCATGAATGTCATAACGGTTTGCGATCGGCATCAGTGCCTTGCGCTTTTCCTGATTGGATGCATGCAGCGACAGCGCCAGAGTCATCTGCATCTGCATATCTGCCAGTTCCTTCATTCTGGATACCAGCCCACAGGTAGATATTGTAATATTCCTCTGACTGATATGCAATCCTTTTTCATCACAGATCAGTTTAAGAAAACGGATCAGATTGTCAAAATTATCAAGCGGCTCACCTGTTCCCATGATCACAATATTGGAAACACGCTCCCCTGTCAGTTCGGTAATGCGGTATATCTGCTCCAACATTTCGGACGGACGCAGATTCCGTTCCAGCCCGTCAAGCGTGGATGCACAAAACCGGCAGCCCATCCGGCAGCCCACCTGTGACGAAATGCACACAGAGTTCCCATGCTTGTATTTCATCCATACGCTTTCCACCACATTGCCGTCCGAAAGTCCGAACAAAAACTTCTTTGTACCGTCGATCTGAGACGTCAGGACCTCTACCGCCTGCAAATGCTCGCATACATACCGCTCTGCCAGCTTCTCCTGCAGCTGTTTGGAAATATTCGTCATCTGCGAAAAATCCCCGACCAGCTTCTGATGCAGCCACTCATATACCTGCCCTGCCCGAAACTTTTTCTCTCCCATCGAAAGAAAATCCTCAGTCAGTTCTTCCATCGTCATTGATTTGATATCTTTTTTATCCATACCAGTTCTCCTGACTATCGGTTATCTATGAAATGCAGTGGTTTTGTGGAAGAGATTGACGCAAGATGCTAAAGCGTGCCGCAAACCATGCTTTAGCATCTTGCGTCAACCTCTTCTCCAAAGCCACTGCATTTCTACCGTTTCCGCAGTCTCGCCATAAAAAATCCGTCCGTCTCATGCACGCCGGGCAAAAGCTGCAGATAGCCTTTGGCTGAGCTTCCCCCTTTCAGGCATTCCGGCAGATACGGTTCCAGACTTTCCGGCTCAAATCCCAGTGTTTCAAGGTAGTGTACCTGTTCTTCGTTCTCTGCCTGATGAATCGTGCAGGTACTATAGATCAAAATCCCGTCTTTTTTCACATACTGCACCGCAGTATTCAGAATTTCTCTCTGCAACAACACGATTTCCTGCATCTGCTCTTGGGTCATATGATAGCGGATATCACATTTTTTTCCCATGATACCGAGTCCGGAACAGGGTGCATCCACATAGACGATATCCGCACATCCGACATCCTGTGTGCGCAGTTCTCTCGCATCCTGTACGAGGATCTCTATGTTCCGGTACGGACTGCGCGCTGCGTTTTCTTCAATCAGGCTGATCTTCTCCTGTGTTAAATCTCTTGCACTGACAAGTCCGGTACCGTTTAATTTACATGCCGCATGAAGACTCTTTCCTCCCGGTGCGGCACAGACATCAATTATCGTCATGCCCGGTTTGATTCCGGCAATCTCGGATACCAGCATGGAGCTGACATCCTGCACCTGAAAAATACCCTGCAAAAATCCGGGCAGCCTGTGCAGACCGGAGACATTGCGCAGCCGATACGCATAGGAAAGATAGGGATGCGACTCTATCTGGACGCCGCCGTCCGAAACGCGTGTCAGCCACAGCTTTCGCTCCTCCGGTGTCAGATTCTCATCCATCCGCACCGTTACCGGAGCCTCCTGCAAAAATGCATATAACATCCGTTTTGTCGTTTCGGCTCCATATGCTTCCAAAAACTGTACCACAATCCACTCCGGCATAGCATAATTTATCGATAATGCATGCACCGGATCGCTCTTTTCATCCGGCCATACAATCTGCTCTTTCTCCCTGCTGATCGTACGGAGCACGCCGTTAACAAAGCCCCTCAGTCCCGCAAAGCCCCGCTTCAATACAAGCTTCACCGATTCGTTGCAGGCAGCACTGTCCGGTACACTGTCCATATAAAGGATCTGATATACGCCCATCCGCAGCACTTCCCGAATGAGCGGCTTCATGTTTTTGGTCTTCGTTTTGGAAAAACAGTCAATGACATAATCTAACTGTATCCGCCGTTCCACACACCCCTCAAACAGGCGTTTCATAAAGGACTTGTCCTGCACGGACAAATAATCATACTTGTCCAGCGTTCCTTTTAACAACCTGTTGGCATATTGTGTTTCCTGTTCCATAAGTAGCAAAAGTTCCAGCACAATTGCGCGGGTATTGCAGGCTCCCTGATTCTGTTTTGTTCCTGATGTATGATTCCCGCGTCGTGTCATCAATCTCTCCTGCGGTTCCCGCCAAATAAAATAACCAGACGCAGTAATTGCAGGATTGCCGAGGCAGCTGCCGCAACATAAGTCAATGCCGCTGCTGACAATACCTTACGGCACTGGGATACTTCCTGTCCTGCCAGAATCCCCATCTGATCCAAAGCCTGAACCGCTCTGGATGAGGCATTAAATTCTACCGGAAGCGTAACAACCTGAAATAATACCGCAAGTGCAAATACCCAGATACCGATCTGGATCAGCACTGAATTATAGCTTAATAAGATGCCAAGCAGAATAATCGGGATTCCGAGCTTGGAACCGATATTCGCTGCCGGAACCAGCGTAGAGCGAAGTTTTAACGGTCCATATCCCACATTGTGCTGAATGGCATGTCCGCACTCATGTGCCGCTACTCCTACTGCCGCTACCGATGCGGAGGCATAGGTAGCATCGGACAGATTCAGCGTCTTATTCCGCGGATCATAATGATCGGTCAAAGTTCCGCTCACCTGTTGGATCCGCACGTCATAAATTCCGTTATACTGCAAGATTCTCTGTGCCGCCTCTGCTCCTGTCATTCCGGTCATACTGCGCACCTTGGCATACTTATTAAAGGTACTGTTCACTCTCATGGAGGCAAAGATAGAGAGCAGGGCTCCGATAATCACAAGTAAATAAGTCCAATCATATGTGTAATAATAATATCCCGGCATCGTAATTCCTCCTGTGTTAACCAATCATTTCTCCGACCGTCACAGCATATCCGAGCAGGAAATCCCTGACGCTCATTCTCTTTTTCCCTTCCAGCTGCACCTCACGGACAATCAGATCTCCGTTTCCGGTACGGACAGTAAAGCAATCCTTTGTCACATCCGTAATCGTTCCCGGCAAATAAGCTTCCTTCCCGTCCGTCTGTGCCATCCGGCTTCCCTCATCTGTATCCTGTACTGTGTCCTGTACTGTATCTGCTACCGCAGCGCTCCAGATTTTCATCTGCTTCCCATGATATGTGGTATAGGCACTTGGCCACGAATTCAGTCCTCTGACCTTTCGTTCGATCACCTGTGCCTCTTCCTGCCAATCAATCCTTCCGATTGCCTTGGAAAGCCGCCCTGCATAAGTTGCTTCCGCTTCATCCTGCATATGCGGTGTCAGTTTTCCCTGTTCGATTAGCGGAATCGTATCCACGCAAAGCTTTGCTCCGGCAATGCAGAGCTTGTCAAACAGACTGTCTCCGGTTTCCTCCGGCGTGATCGGAACCTGTACATTTGTCAGGATGTCGCCCGTATCCATTCCAGCATTCATCTGCATGATCGTCACTCCGGTATACGGTTCTCCGTCTAAAATCGCCCATTGGATCGGTGCCGCACCACGATACTTCGGAAGCAGGGAGGCATGAATATTGATGCATCCGTATTTTGGCATATCCAGAATCTCCTGTGACAGGATCTGTCCAAATGCCGCCACTACGAATAACTCAGCTTCATAAGTACGCAGCGTTTCCACCGCCTCCGGTGCTTTGATCTTTACCGGCTGGAATACTTCTATGCCATGACGCAGCGCACATTCTTTCACCGGCGGATACTGCATCTCTTTTCCGCGTCCCTTCGGCTTATCGGGCTGAGTGACGACCGCTGTGATCTCGTGTCCCGCTTCAATCAGCGCTTCCAGTGCACCCACCGCAAAATCCGGTGTTCCCATAAATACAAGTTTCATTGCTTACTCCTCTTCTTCGTCTTCTTCATCCTCATCGCCATATACATCCTCGGTATTCATCAGTGCGCCTTCTACCTTTTCGGTATAAAGATGTCCGTCCAGATGCTCGCACTCATGGCAGATCGCTCTTGCCAGAAGCTCGGTTCCTTCCAGTTCAAACGGCTGCATGTTTTCATCCATTGCCACAACCTTGACATAGTTGGGTCTTGTCACCATACCGGTCTTGCCCGGTACGGACAGGCAGCCTTCATAACCGCTCTGTTCGCCGCTTGTTTCAACGATTCTGGGGTTAATCAGCACATGCGGTTCATCCCCTGTCACATCAATTACCACGATTCGTTTCAAAATACCGACCTGCGGTGCTGCCAGCCCGACGCCGTTTGCTTCATACATCGTATCAAGCATATCTTCTATCAAGGTCCGAGTTCTCGGTGTTATTTCTTTTACTTCCTTACTGACCTTCGTCAGCACATCATCTCCGATTTCCCTGATTGTTCTGAGTGCCATTTGCTCTTCCTCCTTATGTGTTCAGCGGATCAAAATCAAAGGATACCAGTGCATCCCATTCCTTATGCCGCTCCAGATATTCTTCCATATCATTCTTTACCTGAATCAGTGTATCATACTTTTGATGTTTATAATATAGCACAAATCGGTAAATATCTTTAATTTTTGCAATTCCCGGTGCCGCAGGTCCGATCACGACCGGTTTTTCATCTGCCGGACCAGCCGCGTTTTCAGATACTTTCTGAAACCTCTCTTCACTGATTTTCTTTAATTCCACGGCAAGTGCCTGTCCCGTTTCCTGATCTGCGGATTGGATCTGTACCGCCAGCATATGTGCGGCAGGCGGATACAGTAAAAATTCCCGGTAAGCATATTCTTCCTCAAAAAATCCCTCATAATCCTGATCTTTTGCAAATTGGATGCTGTAATGATCGGGCTGGTAGGTCTGGATCACGACCTCTCCCTGTTTATCGCCTCTTCCAGCACGACCGGCAGCCTGTGTCAGAAGATCAAAGGTCCGCTCTCCCGCACGGTAATCGCTTGCATTTAAGGACAGATCTGCCGCCAGAATGCCGACCAGCGTCACATTCGGAAAATCATGTCCCTTGACAATCATCTGGGTTCCGATCAGGATATCCGCTTCCCCACAGGAGAAGGTGGATAAGATCTCATCATAGCTTTCCTTCTTTTTGGTCGTATCGGCATCCATCCGAAGCACCCTCGCCTGCGGAAACATCCGCTTTACCGCGTCCTCCACCTGCTGTGTTCCCGCCTTAAAGCCGAGAATGTACTTGGAGCCGCAGGACGGACAAACAGACACATCGGGCTGCTCATATCCGCAATAATGGCATATCAGCTTTCCGTTCCGATGTTTTGAAAGTGATACATCACAATGCGGACACTTCATGACATATCCACAGCTTCTGCAGGAAACAAAGCCCGATATGCCGCGCCTGTTTAGAAACAGCATGATCTGCTCATTTTGTGTAAGCCGCTGCACCATCAGTTCCGAAAGTCTTTCCGAGAACATGGAGCGATTGCCGTTTTGCAGTTCCTCCCGCATGTCCACGATATCCACCTTAGGAAGCGTTCCTCCGGTCAGCCGTCTGGTCAGCCTAAACAGACGAAGCTTTCCCTGTTTTGCCATGTGATAAGCCTCTAATGAGGGAGTTGCCGAACCGAGTACCACACATGCGTGATGGTAGGACGCAATCTGCACCGCCACTTCTCTTGCATGATACTTTGGCATTGTCTCGCTCTTATAGCTTGTTTCATGCTCCTCATCGATAATGATCACTCCGATATTCGGAAACGGTGTAAAAAGCGCCGAGCGCGGACCGATCATGACATCGATCTGTCCGTTCTTTGCTTTTTCATACTGGTCATAACGCTCTCCTTTGGACATTCTGGAGTTCACCACCGAAACCCGCTCTCCGAATCTCTTATAAAAACGCATCACAGTCTGGTACGTCAGCGCAATCTCAGGAATCAGCACAATTGCCTGTTTCCCCATGCGTACAACGCCCTCTACAATGCCCATATAGACCTCTGTCTTGCCGCTTCCGGTGATTCCGTGGATCAGAGAGTGTCTTATATTCCCCTCCCGGATATCCGCAAGAACCGTCTGCACGATCTGTTCCTGCTCCTCACTGAGCGTATTGCGCACAGTATCCGCTTCGATATGGTGTACACTGCTTCGATATTCTCTTTGCTCCTCAATTCTGATCTGACCGGCATTCTGTAATGCTTTTAATGTCGGTGCCGCAATATGAAGCTTTGTCGTCACCAGCTCCTGCGGTATGCTTTCGTTTTCACAAAGCTCCCTCATCAGTCTCGCTTTTGCCGTCTGATGCTTCTTTTCATAGCCTTCTGCCGCTTCTTCCGCTTCTTTCACACTGACGGTACGAATGACCGTTTTACGAATAATATTGGCAACCTTCTGCTTGACCGGAAGAACGGTCTTTAATGCCATGAT
Source organism: Lachnospiraceae bacterium (assembly GCA_051888775.1). GTDB lineage: Bacteria > Bacillota > Clostridia > Lachnospirales > Lachnospiraceae > JBJFCE01. Next base: position 14,019 of record JBJFCE010000042.1, read on the forward strand.
CATGGTCGAGCCATAGGTCTCTTTCATCCATGCCGCCAGCCGTACCGCTTCTTCCTCAGGGCCGAGTTCCTCTGTCAGAACAGACGTAATATCCTTGATCTTATCAACCGCCCATTCCGGCTTTTGGGTCAATGCCACAACATAGCCGCGGACCGGTTTGTTGCCCTTTCCGAACGGAATCATAACGGCACTTCCGGGGCACACCTGTCCCTCAAGCGTCTCAGGGACACGATATTGAAACGTCCTGTCGACGCTTTCATGTGAGATATCTACTATGATATTGGCATAACAATCCTTCATCCTGTATCTTCCTTTGCTCGTATACGATGCACCGTTCATCCATCGGATACTTTTTCCCCTGTATTTCCTGATAAGTCTCATGCCCCTTGCCTGCCAGCAGGATAATATCCCCCGGAAGGGCAATCGACAAGGTATAGGCAATCGCCTCTCTGCGGTCGGTAATGCGGATATATTTACCGCCGCTTTTTCGCATGCCGACAAGAATATCTTCAATGATACTGTCCGGATCCTCATATCTGGGATTATCCGATGTTACAATACTTAAATCCGCCAATCTGCCGCTTGTTTCACCCATGGAATATCTTCTGTCCCGTGCCCGGTTTCCGCCGCACCCAAACAGACAGATCAGTCTGCCCGGATGATACTCCCGCAGCGTCCGTAAAATATGATCAAGCGCCAGTGCATTATGTGCATAATCAATAAAAATGCTGTAAGAATCCCGGATGGAAATATTCTCCATCCTTCCCGGTATCACACTGTGACGCAGGCCTTTTCTGATACAGGCAGCTCCCACACCGAGTTTTCTGCATATGACCGCAGCCGCCAGTGCATTTTCCACATTGAAAATCCCCGGTATCGGGATTTCAAACGGCTCATGGTCATACTCCGGTATTAAAAACTGCATCCCGAGCGTATGCTCTCTCCTGATCTTTCGGCATTTTGTCGCACGGACCAGCTCTCTTTTAGCAGTCTGCGTCTGTGCCGCATAGTCCTGCTGCCGATCGGAATCCGTACTAAAATAAGTCATCTCCCGGCAGGTACTGCTTCTTACCATATACTCCGTATAAGGATCTTGTGCATTACAGATACCGATCATACTCTGTCTTAAAAGCATCGCCTTGCATGACGCATATTCCTTCATATCCTGATGCTCACCGGGACCGATATGATCCCCCGCCAGATTCAGGTACACTCCGATATCAAAACGGATTCCATCCAGCCTGTGCATCTTAAGCCCCTGAGAAGAAGCTTCCACAACTGCTACCTGACAACGGTTCTTCACCATTTCCGCCATCGCCTCCGCGATTAAAAGCGATTCCGGCGTCGTATTGTCACCCTCACATAACCCGTTTCCACAGTCTGTACCAAGGGTTCCGATATATCCCACACGCATCCCGGCAATCCGCAGGATCTGTACCGCCATCCATGCAGTCGTCGTCTTTCCCTTGGTTCCCGTGATGCCGACCGTTAAAAGCTTTCTGGCCGGATATCCGTAAAAAACATGCGCGATATTTGCCAGTGCCGCTCTGGTATCTGATACCAGAATCACGGTCAGCTCCGGATATGCCATAATTTCGTCCCATTCCTGCACGAGAATCGCTGTAGCACCGCACTGCACTGCCTGTCTGATATAACGGTGCCCATCCTGTCTGTAACCTTTTAAACATACGAATAAGTCTCCGCATTCTACAGCATCGGAATGGATGACGATGTTATGAATCTCTTTATGAACGGTTCCGCACATGATCTGATGCGGCACCTTCTCCAATAATACTGCCAGTTCCGACATGATGCTCCCATGAATTCCATCACGGTTTTATTCCATTATATAGCATTGAAAAGTGCTTTAGAAGTAAATTCTTTTTCTTTTCGGGCAATTTCTTTTTTATTAATGAATTTATGATTTATTTTATTTTTTTGTCACAGAATATACACATTTCTACTTTATAGTATATCTCAGATAGTTGAAAAACTACTATCTCCCCCCTCATAAGAAATAAGAGCCTCAAGGTATCCCCCTTGAGGTTCTTATTTTTTATCCTGTCAGATTTCCGGTCAAAATACAATTGCCGATTATCATGACAGGAACTATCATTTCACATTGAAAGCGTTCCTGAAGCTTTAACAATATCCACTCATCACAAACTGAAGTTCCTGTCTGCCCTGATATTCATTCAGGTCAGGATAATAAACAATAGACAGTCTGACCGTTGTGCCTTTTGCCTCATACAATCTGTCCACTTCTTCACTTCCGTAGCGTTCTGCCACATAAGCGTCAAACGGCTCATGAGCGCCAAAATACGTTAGTGTGAAACGCTGTCCCATTTCATCTTCCACCTGAAAATGCATTACCCGATTATTCTTTCCAATCAATCTCGCGGATAAAAAGATCAGATTTTTTTGTGCAAAGACCGGCTTTGGATTTCCGTTTCCAAACGGTTCTAACACCTCCATCTGCTCGACAAACCGTTTGGTTACATAGGACATCGGCATTGGCACATCAATATGTACTGTCTTTACAAAATCATCTTCTTTTAGCGGACAGACAGCATTGATCCGTTCCCGGAATAACGTAATATTCTCTTTTGGAAGAGAAATGCCCGCTGCCATTTTATGCCCGCCGAATTTCGTAAATAAATCCTTACACTTGCACAATTCCTCATACATAGAATAAGCTTCGATCGATCTTCCCGAACCTTTTACACCGTCTTCCCCCTGCGTCAGAACAAAGACCGGATGATGATATTTTTCCTTGATCCGTCCGGCGATGATCCCGGCAAGGCTCTCATGGCAGTCCGGCAGATACAGCACAATGACCGGCTCTTTTTTCGCATCCCAGCCTGCCAGCAATGTTTCCGCCTGTTCCACGCCTTTATTAGTCAGATCCTTTCTACTGTCATTTAGCCCCTTTAACTCCTGCGCAAGCTCCAGTGCTTTCTTATAATCCTGCGCCTTTAATAACTCCAATGCCCGCAGCGCACTGTCCAGACGCCCGGTCGCATTCATGCACGGACCGAGGACAAAACCGACATGATAAGGCGAGATTTTCTTTCCTTCCAGCCCGCTTACCGCAATCAGTGCACGAAGACCCATATTGGAAGATTTTCGCATCTTTGCAAGCCCATAGCGTACAACGATGCGGTTCTCTTTTTTTAACTCCATGACATCCCCGATCGTAGCAAAGGCAGTCAGCTCCAGAAGCTCATCCACGATTTCGTCCCCCGGGTATCCTAATCGCTCATACAGCGCCCGAATCACATGAAACGCCACAAATGCACCGCAAATACCGTCAAACGGATAGCTGCTGTCCGCTCTCTTAGGGTCCACCACGGCAGCCGCCCCGGGTAGTATCCATCTCCTGCAAAGCTGTCCGTCCTCACCCGTTTCTTCTTCAAACGGGATCTCATGGTGATCCGTGATGATCATCTCTATTCCGAGTTCTGCCGCCAGCGCTGCCTGCGCCGGTGCCGCGATCCCGTTGTCACAGGTTATGATCAGCTCCACGCCATCCTCCGCAGCCTGCTCGACCAGTCTGTCATTTAATCCGTAGCCGTCTAAAATCCGGTGCGGTATCGCCGTATCCACCTGTATTCCCAGTGCGGACAGACCGCGATACAGAATATAAGATGCACACACACCGTCAATATCATAATCTCCGATGATACGCACCTTTCTTTCGCGAAAAGCGATCAGGGTATCAACCGCCTTCTCCATATCGGGAAGTAAAAAAGAATCCGGCAGATCCGAAAGATCACCATGCAGAAATTCTTCAATCTCCTCATTCTGCGTAAGATCCCTGTTCCTGATAATCCGCGCTATCACCGGATCTATTCCAAAAGTCTTACCGATCTCTTGAAAATCCGCCTTTTTCGCCGCAACCATCCACCGTTCCTTCATGCATAACTCCTTTTAAGGCACTAACTTAAAGCACATCCGCACAGGATTATGATCAGAATACGCAAATCCCGTATCCATTGTCTCATACAGCGTCATCTCGATATTATCCGAGATCAAAAAGCCATCAATGGTTACCGTATAGCTGACCCCCGGTGTATAGGGGATATCCGTGTTTCTGGTAGTCTCGACCAGCGCACTGACCTCCTCCTCAGACAGCAGATCAATAGCCGGTGTGATCCCTTCTCCGAGCTTTGCACGCACTAACGGATATGCCCAGCTTTCTGCCTCGGTAATGCTCTCATCCGCTTTCAGATCGTGGTTAAAATCACCACCGCAGATCACATAGTTTCCGGCTTGTACTTCTTTGTCCATATCTTCGCGTAACATCGCTATCTGTCCTTCTCTGACTGCCTCAGAGTTGCCGTATGCAGACAGATGCACCGCAAAGATGACAAGCTCTTTTCCGTTTTCTACAGGAATCCGATTGACACTGTAGCATCTGTCCAGATCCAGAATCTTGGAAAATCCGGTCGAGACCGGAAGGCTCCGTCTGAGAGACGATGTGATCTCATAGCGTGAATACAACGCAATTCCCGATACAGAGCTTCCAATCGGCTCCGTAAACGGATAGAATAAATACGGGGAATCATAATTGATTGCAAACGTTTCATAATAGTCTTCAAAGTTTTGTCCAAACAAAACTTCTTGATCCACATGATGACTTCGATCCGAATCCAGATCCACTTCCTCCACGATCAGGAAATCGGGATTTGCCTCCTTCATTGTCAGGGCTGCTCCCGTAATATTGGCAATAACTGCATCCTCACTGAAGGCCCGCGCAGACTTTCCTCCGTCCATAAAGAACGTAAAATCCGGAGAATATGCTCCAAATCCTATATTATATGTTATGATCTCATATTCCGTGTCCAATAAAACGCGCTCTGTTTCAAGATCCGCATCCTGTTCATTTTTCGGTCTTTGTACCGCAAGATCCTGCATATCCGGTATTCTGTGATAGCTGATGAAAACATAAGCCACATAGACTCCGGCTACCAAAATAATTGCACCAAGCAAAATACCCACGATCAAAAACAGCTTTTTCAATATTGTTTTTTTCATATCAATTCCCTTTCCTAATATGTATGCTCCGTTTAGTCGATTGCGAAACTCTGACAGCAGGATAGAACCGGTGCTTATAGACCTGTCAGCAGCAGGCACTGGGAGTCCGTCGGTACTTAGGCACCGTATTTTGGTGCCTTATGTACCGTTACGGACGAGGTGTAGCGAAAGCGTGCCTGCTACTGACAGGTCTATAAGCACCGGTTCTATCCTGCTGTCAGAGTTTCGCAATCGCCTGATATGCTGCATTATTTGCATGTTTTATTTTCGTATATTTCTACAGTTTCTATTACTGCCGTTCATCCTTTAATGCAAATCGAGCAGGGTAAACCTGCCCGATCGTGCTTTCTGTATTGCTTTACTTCGCGTTTTTATGAAGCCTGGTTTTCATCACATACCAGAGTGCACCACTGATACATACGGATGAATATGCGCCGCATATAATACCTGCCATCAACGGAAGTGCAAAATCCCGAATGGAAGATACACCCATGATAAACAGTACAAATACCATAATAAAGGTCGTAAAGGAAGTATAAATACTTCTGGTCAGAGTCTGCGTTACAGACTTGTTCACGATTTCCTTCAGATCTGCTTTCTTGCCGGCTGCTGCTATATTCTCACGAATACGATCAAAGATAACAATTGTGGCATTGATGGAATATCCGACAATAGTCAGCATACATGCAATGAACGTATTCCCGACAGAGATTCTTGTAATGACATAAAATGCCAATACGACCAGCACATCATGCACCAATGCCAGTACGGCACTTGCCGCAAAACGGATATCTTTAAATCGGAACCAGATATACAGCAACATACAGATCGTTGCAATGATGACCGAAACAATCGCATCGGAACGCATCTCACTACTGATTGTTGCACTGATATTCTGATGCGTAATCTCCTCCGTCACTCCAAAATTGCCCTCCAGCATTTCGATGACTTCCGCACGCTGTTCATTGGTCAGCATTCTGGTCTTGATCGTTACTGTATTGGAACCTTTGACCTTCGCTGCCTGAATATTGTTATCTCCGATAATCTGTGCAATAGCCGGTTTGATCTCGTTATCAATCTGCTCCAGCTCATATTCATCCTCAAACGGTACCGAGAAAGATGTTCCGCCCGAAAACTCCAGACTGTAATTCAGGATGTTGCCGTTTGTTTTCTTATTCACTCCCATAAATACAGCGCCGAGCAAAATCACAGCTAACGATATACTGAAGAAAATCGTCTTCTTGGAAAGAAAATCAATACTCTTGCGTTCTTTTGCCGCACCATATAGTTTCTCGCTCTTTAAGCCCACTGCATATAATGCTTTTAAGATCAGCTTACAGATAACCAGCGCAGTAATCATGGAAAGTACGATACCAAGTGCCAGTGTCTGGGCAAAACCTTTGACAGATCCGGTTCCCTTGATCATCAATACCACCGCAGCGATCAAAGTCGTGACATTACCGTCCACGATTGCAGACAGTGCCTTTTTGAAACCGATATCGATCGCACTTCTGACTGTTTTGCCGGTTGCAATCTCCTCCCTGATACGGGCAAAGATAATGACATTTGCATCCACCGCCATACCGATGGAAAGAATAATACCTGCAATACCCGGAAGTGTCAGTGTCAGGTTAAAGAAATTCAGACACAACATCGTCAGGATGACATAAAGCATCAGTGCCAGTGCAGATGCCACACCCGGAATCCGGTACACAGCAATCATAAACACGATCACAACCGCAAGTCCGATGATGCCTGCATATACGCTTGTCTCAACTGCCTTGGTACCGAGCTGCGCTCCTACAACATTGGAACTCAGTTCTTCCAGTTCCAGTTTCAGACCTCCGATACGGATGGAAGACGCCAGATTTTCTGCCTCGGCATAATCTGCCATTCCGCTGATCTGTGCATTTCCGTCATTGATCTCACTATTAACGGACGGTACACTGATAAATTCTCCGTCATAATAAATACCGATGGACCATCTGTTCTGGTATGCCTGTTTGGTCGCCTCGGCAAATTTCTGTGTTCCTTCTTCGGTCAAAGTCAACTCTACACAGGCCTTTTTGTTCTGGTTGGAATCCGTATAATATCCCGCCTGAGCATTCTTTACATCGGTTCCGTTTAAAACAATCGAGCCGTTTTCCAAAAGCTCGTCAATCGGATAATTCAATATCCAGTGTTCTTCCGCAGAAGTATAATCTCTCGTATAATTCTGATTTCCCGCAGCATCATACTCCATAATGAAATAGAGTGAGCCCGGTCTTCCGAGATCCTCCAAAACCTCTTCGGCATTGGAAACACCCGGGATCTCAATATTGATACGATTGCTTCCCTCCTGATATACCTGTGCTTCCGTGCTGTAGCCTTCTACACGTTTCTGGAGCTTATATACCGTATCTCTCATATCCTCCGCAGACGGATTTTCTTCGCCGACCACCTGATAGGTAATGCTCACTCCGCCGGCCAGATCCAGTCCCTGTTTGATATTTCTTGCGGAACCGCTGCCACTTTTGTTTGCACCAAATAACGCAATATAGCCAAGACCGATGATCAGAACAACGGTCAGAACCAGCGTCATAATGCCTCTGCTTTTCTTCATGCTATCAGTTCTCCTTTTCTTCTTCCTCTGCTAACGCAGCCTTTATCATGATCGCACACTCGACCCTTTTACGCTGAAGTTCACAGCCGATATCGTATGCGCCGTTAATGTCGCCGTCAAAATTGTATGCATTTGCTGCACAGCCACCGCTGCAATAAAATTTTGCAAAACAATTTTTACATTTATCCTTCGTATATACATTGCAGTCATGAAACTGCTTCCCGATATCCTCCCTGACAATTCCTGTATCCACATTTCCCATCAGGAATTCTTCTTTTCCGACAAACTGATGGCAAGGATAGAAATCTCCCCAAGGTGTCACCGCCAGATATTCGCACCCCGAACCGCAGCCGGACAAACGCTTTGCAACACAGGGACCACCCTCCAGATCGATCATGAAGTGGAAAAAATTAAATGGATTCCCTTCCTTGTGGCGTCTGATAACTTCTTTCGCCAATTTATCGTATTCGTCCTTGATCACAGGGATGTCTTCTTCCCGGATTGCATAGTCTTCCGTTGCATCTGCCACAACGGGTTCCACGGAGATCTGTTTAAATCCCAGATCCGCAAAATGTTTGACATCCTCCGCGAAATCCAGATTATAACGTGTAAAGGTTCCGCGAACATAATAATTCATCTGGTTACGGCTCTCTGCCACATGCTTAAATTTCGGAACGATCTCTTCATAGCTTCCCTGACCGCCCCGGTGCGGACGCATTCTGTCATTGACCTCTTTTCGTCCGTCGATGCTTAATACGATATTTCCCATCTCCTGATTGATAAACTCCAGTTTTTCGTCATCCAACAGGATTCCGTTCGTCGTTATCGTAAAGCGGAAATGCTTATTATGTTCTTTCTCAATGCTTCTGCCATACAGAACCAGATCCTTGACAACCTGCCAGTTCATTAACGGCTCTCCGCCGAAGAAATCCACTTCCAGATTCACACGGTTTCCGGAATTTGCCACAAGAAAATCCAACGCTTTCTTTCCGACTTCAAAGCTCATCAACGCTCTTCTGCCGTGATATTCTCCCTCTTCCGCAAAGCAATATTTACATGCAAGATTACAGTCATGTGCAATATGCAGGCATAGCGCCTTTACCACAGTTTGCCTGTTCTTAAAAGAATCTATATAATCCTCATAAATATCATCCGTAAAAAGCATGTCCGCATTCTTTAATTCCAAGATTTCAGAGACTGCTTCGTCCACTTCTTCCCTGTTATAAGAAAAGCTGCTCTTTTGCACAATATTCTCAACAATCCCCTGCGGATCGGATATATTTTCCTGTAATGCAGCTTCTACATACGGAATCATATCATATACAATATCATCTACTACATGAACAGAACCGCTGTTCACATCCAGTACGATGTTATAGCCGTTATTTTTATACTGATGTACCACTTGAATCCTCCTGCTTACGCGCAAATAAGCAGCGACTTGTCATCGCTGCTTACAATAACACTTCTTTTTGTATTTCCTTATTTTGTCTGCTCACAGGTCTGATTGCCGACTGTACAGGAAGTCTTACATGCGGACTGGCAGGAAGTCTGGCACTCACCACAGCCGCCCTTCTTCATGGATTTCTTTAAATCTCTGGTGTTTAAGGTCTTAATATGCTTCATGATTTATCCTCCTTATGTATAAGCCCTATAGACTAATATTCATAACCTCGGCTAGTATAGCACATTTCCTTCGTTATTTCAACTAAAACATCTGTCAATAGGCAAGATTTACATTATTCTGCAGTAAACAGCCGCTTCACTATTCAAATAATGCCGACAAATCCGCAATCGTATCCGTAATCTGAGATACAGACTCTTCAATATCATTGTAAATTTCCGAAGATTGTGCCGAAAGATCCTGCATGCTCTTTGCAACAACCGCAAAACCTGCTCCTGCTTCTCCGCTTCGGGCAGCTTCAATACTTGCATTCAAAGACAGGATTCTCTGCTTGCTTGCAATCGCTTTCAAATGTCCCGTGCTGTCATTGATCGTACCGATCAGCTCTGTCGCATGCTTTACCTCCTGATGCAGCATTGTCAGTTTATCGGCATTGTTGTGCTTATAATATTCCAAATTGACAAGCTGATTGACAATGACGCCCAACAACATTGCCGACGAACGGATCCGCTTTTCCGTGCTGACCGGCACTTCGTGTAAAGCCTGAATATACTCCTCTGGATCAATCCCCAGCTCTTCTGCCGTTTTTCTGAACTTTTCCTCATCCGGCTCCTCCGGTAATACCTGCCCGCCGATAATGGCACCGACCTTCTCTCCGTTCACCAGAATATCTACGGAAAAGTCCATCAGTCCCGCATGACAAAAATACGTTCCCGTACATTCATTATCGCACTTGACACAACGTCTGTTTCCCTCTGCGGAACCTCTTGTATATTTCATGCAGAAATCCGTGAAATTGCTTCCCTCTGTCAGATATTCTCCGTGAGTTCCCACTGCAATGGCCGCAAGTCCGGTCGCTTCGGAAAAATGATCCTGAATCTGCTGAAGTTTGGATAAATCCATAAAATCTTTTAATTCCATATATCAATATCCCCCTTAGCTATGCATTATTGTTATTATTCAATAAATTCTTTACTTGTATTTTACTATATTTGGGAGATTTTAACAATGGATTATTTGAAATCTTTAATTTTTTAATACAATTCCGTCTGAAAGTTTTCCAGGCAAAAGGAAAAAGGAACTGTTACATTGTAATTGGTAACGTTCAGGCGAGCATCCCGCCCAACATTCCGCTTCCCGCACACAGTAGAAAAGTGGTCACCAGATTACTGCCAAAATCGGATACCGTATGCTTTACTGCCAATGTCACCAAAAGTAAAACAACAAAATACAGACAGCCCTGCACCAGACCCCAAAGATACTTTTTGGTTCCTGCACGCTTTCCGGCAATCATACCGGAAATTAAGGTGGAAACCACATAAATCAGAATAATTCCAATGGATACGATCTGTTCCGACAGATGCAGCTTATATAAAAGCGCTGCCAGTAAAAGCAATAATCCCCCCGTGATCAGATATCCAAACAGCAGACATTGTAAGATCCGTATTGCCGCCGGTCTTGGCAGACTGCTTTCCTCCCTTGTTCTAACCTGTTGTCTCATACTTTCCCTCCCAACTTCTTTTTACATATTTTTCAATTTTTTACAATAATTTTACAGAACCGTTTACACGTCCTATCTTATATATATTCAGAAGCCGTCCCAAACTTGACAAGCAGATTTGTACTGTAGTAAACTAACATACAACTAAAACACTCTACATAAAGAAAGGTTGTAAAAAAGTATTTATGGACCCTGATACTGTAATTAAGCTACTCATCTTACTTGTTCTGTTAGCGTTATCTGCCTTTTTTTCCGCTTCGGAAACTGCTCTCTCAACAGTCAATCGAATAAAGATACGGACGCTGTGCGAAGAAGGGAATCGTCGTGCGCAAACATTAAACGGTGTTTTGGACCAATATTCCAAAATGCTCAGTGCCATTTTAATCGGTAATAACATCGTAAACTTAAGCGCTTCTTCTCTTGCCACTTCTTTAGCCATCGATCTTTGGGGCAATATGGCAGTCGGTATTGCAACCGGTATCCTGACCATACTGGTCCTGTTGTTTGGAGAAATCGTTCCAAAGACCAGCGCCATGCTCAATGCCGAACGTATTTCGCTCGCCATTGCCGGCATCATCAGAGCCCTGATGTGGATCCTGACCCCCGTTATTTTCTTAATCGATATGCTCTCCAATGGGATCTTACGCCTGATCGGTGTAGACCCTAAGCAAAAAGTTTCGACACTTACCGAAAGCGAGCTTCGTACTTTGGTCGACGTCAGTCATGAGGACGGAGTGATCGAGAGTGAAGAAAAAGAAATGATCAATAACGTATTTGATTTCTCCGATTCGGTAGCACGGGATATCATGATCCCCCGTATCAATATGACCACTGTTTCCGTCAATGCCTCCTATCAGGAAGTTCTTCATATTTTCCGGGATTCCATGTATACCCGAATTCCGGTATACGAAGATGATCAGGATCACATTATCGGTATTATCAATATCAAGGATTTCCTGCTGCTGACTAATAAAGAAAATTTCCAGATCCGCAATATTCTGCGTGATGTGTACTATACCTATGAATTCAAACCGACCTCTGATCTGATGCTTGAAATGCGTGAAAAAGGGGAGGCGGTTTCCATGGTACTCGATGAATACGGTGCGACCGCCGGTATGATCACCTTTGAAGATTTACTGGAAGAGATTGTCGGCGAGATCCGCGACGAATATGATGATGATGAGAATGAACTGATTCAGGAGCTCTCCGACAGGGAATATCTTATCGAAGGCAGTATGAAGTTAGACGACATTAATGATGCGCTTTCCCTTCATCTGGAATGCGAAGAATATGACTCTATCGGCGGCATGATCATTCATCATCTGGAGCGTGTTGCCAAACTTCATGACAGGGTAACACTGGATGACGGAACGGTTCTGGAAGCCTGTCAGGTACGCAGAAACCGGATTGAAAAAGTAAAGCTGACACTGCCTGAAAAAATCGAATCCGAAGCTGAAAACGAAAAAGAATAATGCCTTTTCAGCTTCGGACTCAGTCCGTTAGAAAATCTCTTAAAATTCTTTTATAGCAGCCTTACCTTCTTTGCCACTCTCACAAGTAATCCGCCCTTTGGCAGACTCCGAAGTTCTCGTTCTCCCACACCGCCTGATTTAATCAGCACCACAAAATATACGCAGACTGCAATACCGATGGATAAGACCAGCGAAATTGTATTGCTCCGTACCAGACGATACACACCCTCGTATACAATCCATGCTGCAGCTCCCATAACAATGGAAGATAAGATCGGCATAAGAAACGTATGCTGAATCTCCTGCTTATAACCCAGAAGCTTCTTGACACATCTTGCATTCAAATAGACCATAATGCCGGAATATACAATGGATGCGATCACCAGCGCATATAAATTCAGCTCGGTAAAGATCAGTAATGCAGCCAGTACACCGGACTGGATCATAAGCGCAATACTGGCGTTGATCACAGGCTTTTGCACCTTTCCGATGCCCTGCAGCACACCATTCGTAATCGTGGAAATGCTGAATAAAATAACCGTCACAGACAGATAGCGCAGCAAACTTGACGCCATATCAAGCGATGCCCGCTGTGGAAATAAGAGCTGTGTGATCGGCTTTGCAAGCACAAACAGACCGACGGTAGAAGGAATTGCCACCAGCATGGTCATGCGGATCGCCTGATTGATCTTCTGCTTGATCTGTACCATATCCCGCTGTGCATATGCACCTGAAATTGCCGGTATGATCACGGAAGACATCGATGCAGCAATTGCAATCGGCACGTTGACGATCAGGCTGGCTTTTCCGGAGAATATACCGTACATTGTAGATGATTCCGCCTCCGAGATTCCCTGCATACCACGCAAAATTCCAAAATAAATGGACTGATTCAGTGTGTTACTGAAATTATAAATAAAGTTGCTGAGCAGGATCGGTGTTACCATGAGCAGGATCAGCTTAAAGATCTCCCCATAAGGCAATACGCTCCCGGTTCTGTCTCTTTTAATATCCCGATGAATCGACTTACGATTGATCATATATACCCATACCATAAACAGCATTGCAATCAGGACACCGCTGCCTGTACCAAGTGCACTGCCCGCTGCACCGTAAATCGCACGCTGTGTATCCGTCGCCCGTGCCGCAGATTCCCCCAGCACATATGCCGAACCGGTCTGAAGGATTCCATCTGCCGCAAAGGCAGCTTCTCTGGCGGTCTTAGTCATGCCTGCCACAGATCTTGTGAAAAAGTATGCTGCTCCGATACTGACACCCGCATTCAGAATCTGCTCAAAAATCTGAGATACAGAAGTCGGTGTCATTGTATGATGCGCCTGAAAATATCCGCGCAGTGCTCCGAGCGGTCCAAACAGGATAATCGTCGGTGCGAATACCCGAAGAACATAGGATGCGTTCTCTCCGACAAACTTATCCGCAAAAAAATACAGGACAAAGGCAGCGATCACGCCCATGACCATAACGTACCAAAGCGAACAGATAAAGATCCTGTGTGCATTACGGTGCTGCCCGAGTGCAAGCTTTTCCGCGATCAGCTTGGAAACCGCAGCCGGAATATTATAAGATGACAGCATTAGTATTATAATATAGATATTGTAGGCAGAGCTATAGTAGCCGTTTCCCTCATCTCCGATCAGAGAGGTCAGCGGACTCCGATACAAAATTCCTATAATCTTAACAAGGATTCCTGCTGCCGCAAGAACCCCTGCCTGTTTTACAATATTGCTGCTCTGCTTCTCAGAAGCCATTTAGAAACCACCTTTACAACTGTGCAACCACAAAAATATTATAAATTGCTTTGATTGCTGTTTCAAAATCTTCATTCTTTACGCCGATAATAATATTTAACTCACTGGAACCCTGATCAATCATTTTAACATTGACATTTACATGTGCCAGTGCTGAAAAAATACGTCCCGCAGTACCTCTGGTCGCCTTCATGCCACGTCCTACGACCGCGATCAGGGCCAGATCGGATTCCATCTCGATCGTATCCGGCTGGGCCAGCTTATGGATACCGGCAAGTACCTTCTGCTCCTTTTCCATGAACTCGGACTGATGTACGAATACGGTCAGTGTATCGATTCCGGACGGTACATGTTCAAAAGAAATTCCGTTCTGTTCAAACACTTCCAGTACTTTTCTGCCAAAACCGATCTCGGAATTCATCATATCCTTTTCAATATTGATAGAGCAAAAGCCCTTCTTTCCGGCAACACCGGTGATCACATATTTCGGCTTCTGGCAGGTGCTTTCCACGATCCATGTTCCCTTATCTTCCGGCTTGTTGGTATTACGGATATTTACCGGGATACCTGCTTTACGAACAGGGAAAATCGCATCCTCATGCAACACGGTTGCACCCATATAGGAAAGCTCACGAAGCTCACGATACGTAATCGTATCGATCGTTTCCGGATTCTGAATAATTCTGGGATCTGCAATCAAAAATCCGGACACATCGGTCCAGTTCTCATATACATCCGCTTTCGTTGCTCTTGCAACGATGGAACCCGTAATATCGGAACCTCCTCTGGAAAAGGTCTTTACTTTCCCATCCGGCATTGCTCCGTAAAATCCGGGAATGACTGCACGCTCTTCTCCTGCAAGACGGGCGGATAAAACCTTATCTGTCTTTTCCGCATCAAAATTTCCATCCTCATCAAAACAAATCACCTCTGCCGCATCCACAAAGGTATAACCGAGATAATTTGCCATGATAATGCTGTTCAAGTATTCACCACGGCTTGCCGCATAATCCTTTCCGGCCTTTGCTGTAAAATTATCACGGATCTTTTCAAATTCTTCTTCCAGAGAAAGATCCAGTTTCAATCCGTCGATAATCTCCTGATAACGCTCCTTGATTCTTGCCAAAATATCGGAAAATGCTTTGTCATTTTCTGCCGCACCATAGCATGCATACAGCATATCGGTTACCTTGGTATCCTCAGAAAAACGTTTGCCCGGTGCGGACGGAACCACATATTTACGATTCTCATCAGAGCGAATGATTGCTCCGACTTTTTCAAACTGTGCCGCACTTGCCAAAGAACTTCCACCAAACTTTACTACCTTGATCATTACATCCTCCATTGAAAGCGGTACAAAATCCCCGATTGTACGCTTTTCTTTTTATTTTCTCTTAAATAATCTCATATATTCCACTTATCTGGAAAACAGCTTGTCGATCATCTCATAGCCGTGCGCTACAAATGTACCGCTCTCTGCCGCTTCCTTTTCGTTATAATCCCATGTATGTGCCTGCGACTGTGTACTGTCATACAGCATATATGGAACCGAATCTGCCGTATGTGTCCGCACACGGATCGGTGTCGGATGATCCGGCAGCACCAGCATCCGGTAATCTGTACCTGCTTTCTCAAGTGCATTTGCGATTGGTCCGATGATCCGCTCATCCAGATACTCAATGGCCTGAACCTTCCGCTCTACGCTTCCCTGATGTCCCATCTCATCCGGAGCTTCCAGATGCACATAGGCAAAATCATAACCGTCCTCGGTCAATGCCTTAACGGCTGCAGCAGCTTTGCCTTCATAATTGGTATGTAATCCGCCGTTTGCGCCTTCGACATTGGCATTATCCATGCCGGCACCGACTGCGATTCCTTTTAACAAATCTACGGCAGAGATCATGATTCCCTTTTTACCGGTCTTTTCATAGAAAGAAGAAAGCATCGGCTTTGTACCCGCGCCCCAGAACCAGCAGCAATTCGCCGGATTCAATCCATTCTTCTTCCGTTCGATGTTGAGCGGATGATTGACCAGGATATCATAACTCTTCTTCATCATCTCACGAAGCACCGCATCCTGAGGAAGATACGAACCGATCTTCTGCGTCAGTACGTCATGCGGCGGTGTCAGTTCTACGACCTGTCCATGATCCCAGATCAGACAATGTCTGTAGCTTGTTCCGACATAAAACTTATAGGTCTCATTCTCAAGCTGTTCTCTGACTGCATTTAATAATACAGCGCAGTCTTCGGTACTGATCTCACTTGAGCTGTGATCGATGATCGTCTTTTCCTCAAACGCAACATCATCCTCGGAAATCGTTACGATATTACAGCGAAGTGCAATATCCGTATCCTTCATCGGCACACCGATACTCAGTGCTTCAAGAGGAGAACGCCCGGAATAATAAATCTTCGGATCATATCCGAGAACGGACAGATTCGCGGTATCTGACCCCGGCTTCATTCCATCGGGTATTGTGTGTACCAGTCCGATCTCAGACTTTTTACTTAAAGTATCCATATTCGGAGTTTTGGCATATGCAAGCGGTGTCTTTCCTCCAAGCTGCTCAATCGGTTCATCCGCCATGCCGTCTCCGAGCACAATCACATATTTCATAGTTGTATTCCTTCCTGCCTGTTTCTATTCCTCTACACGGATCATGCCAAGGATTCCGCTGACTCCTGCTGCCTTTTCCTTGTATGCTTTTTCTGTCATAACTTCCGTAATAAATGCGGCTTCCTCCGAAAGCTCCGGAACCTGAATCAGTTCAACCCTTCCGAATGCCTTTTCCACATCCGCCAGCGCACTCTTTGCCACACGAACAAAGAACTTCTTGGAAGTATCATCAATATTTTTCATCGTCATCTTCTCTTCCGACCAGTAAACCGGCAGATGACGGTCTAAGTTTCTCGCACATTCCATGACATCGGATACAACCGCACTCGCTGTCGGAAGCTTCCCTGCGCCTCTTCCGTAGAACATAGCATCGTCCAGTGTATTACCGTGTACCAGAATCGCATTAAACACATCATTTACTGCATATAGCGGATGGGTATCATGGATCATAAACGGTGCCACCATCGCCAGTACCGCACCATCCACATCCTTGCTCATAGCAAACAGCTTAATGCTCATGCCGAGCGCCTTTGCATATTTGAAATCCTCAGCTGTGATCTTTGTGATACCTTCCGTATAAATGTCCTCGTAGCAGACTGTCTTTCCCGTCATCAGGGAAGAAAGGATGGCAATCTTACGGCATGCATCATAACCTTCCACATCGGCCGCCGGATTTTTCTCCGCATAACCTTTCTCCTGTGCCTCCTTTAAAACATCCTCATAAGAAGCACCTTCCTTTGCCATTTTTGTCAGCATATAATTGGTCGTTCCGTTTACGATACCGGTAATAGACTCGATCTTTTCCGGTGTCAGGGAATTGTTCAGCGGGCGAATGATCGGGATACCGCCGCCCACACTTGCCTCAAACATATAGTTCACGTTCTTCTGTGCCGCGATCTGAATCAGCTCCGGACCATGTGCTGCAACCAGCTCCTTATTGGAAGTACATACGCTCTTTCCAGCAAGCAATGCCTTCTTGCTGAAGGTATAGGCAGGTTCCACACCGCCCATGGTCTCACAGATAATATCCACTTCCGGATCATCCAGAATGATATTTACATCATGAACAAGGATGTTCTCATTCGGATCTCCCGGAAAATCCCGAAGGTCAAGTACATACTTTACCCGAATCTCATTATCGGTCTTCTTATCTACCAGCGCCTGATTGGTCTTGATGACCTGCACTACGCCGCTTCCGATATTACCGTACCCTAACACTGCTACATTGATCATTTTTCTTTCCTGCTCTTTCTTCTCTATTTTTCTGGATTATTTTAATACTTTCATTATTTTCTTATTTTGCGTATTCTTACGATCATCCCTTGCCGACAGTTATTCCCTTGCAAGGATCTTGACATAATGAACACCCTTTTTCTGCTCCATGACATTCACCATCTCTGAAATATCACCCGTGGTCTCAAGCACCTGAACACTCAGAGAAAGTGATGCCACACCGTTGATCGGGATACTCTGATGAATGGTCAGAATATTGGCACCAAAATCTGCCACAATCTTCAGTACATCGGATAAGAGCCCCGGCTCATCATCCATCTGAAAGGTCAACGTAATCGTAGTTCCCTCTGCAGTATCATGAAACGGGAAAATATCATCCTTATATTTATAAAAAGAACTCCGGCTGATTCCGAGACGGTCTACCGCCTCCTGTACCGACTCCACTTTTTCCGAATCGATCAGCCGCTTTGCCTCCACCACCTTGAGCAGCACCTCAGGCAGGGCTCTTTTCTTTACAACATAATATCCCGTTGATTCTGCCATATGATCCCCTCTTGTGTCCGTACTGCGCACACATCTGTCTCTTTGTTTTTATAGCGCGGACATTTGTCTGCCAACGTCAAACAGTGTATCATATTAGCTAAAAACATGCAACCCGTTTTGTAAACTTTATATAAAAACTTCTTTCTCCACTTCACGATAAGATATCTGCTTTACTTCAGGGCAAACCTGTAGTCTGCTGCAATAGGTCAGAACATATTGATCTTCTCCATGCAAAGGCAAAACACCGATATGATACTCTGTCGATTCCGTATCCAGTTCTTCCGCTTTTCCTGCCAGCCCGCATCCGATACACTTTCCGAGACTTTCTTTTTTACTCCAGATCTCCGTGCAAATGCGGTCATCGTCCTGTTCGCCGATCAAGATCTGCCCGCTCACAAGCTCCCGCTCTTTTTCAGAAAAAAATCTCTCTGTAAAGTTTGATCCCATTTTTCGGATTTCCTGAATATCCACACCACACTCGGAAACTTTGTCAAAAGCACAGACTGCATAATTTCCTGAATGAGACAGATTAAAAAACGGCTGCTGCTCACCTTTAAAACAAGGCTTTTTGCCAATACCGCAACTTATGCAAAGTTCCTTCATATACCTTTGTGCTTCCTGCTTTTCTTCCACACAATATGCATAGAATAAGAGCAGATACGCGCTCAGACTGCGCTTACGGTCTTCAATATTTTTGAGACGCTGAAGCTTATCAGCCAACACAGGATATATGAGAGGTACTCTTTGTGCAAGTTCTTCCATTAATGTCTCTTGCTTTTTCGGCAATTCTTCGATATTCATATAATAGATTTTCATGGATACCGCCTTAATCAGTTAATGGCAGTCTCCTTACGGTCAGACTGCCACTTTCTGCTTTTGATACATTGAATACAATTTATGCGTTTTCTTCCTGCGTCTCTTCGGCTACAATCCGGATTCCAAGTTCCTCCAGTTGCTTTGCATCCACCACATTCGGAGCCTCGCTCATCATATCGGATGCATCCTTTACCTTCGGGAATGCAATAACTTCACGGATACTGTCCGCATGAACAAGCAGCATCACAAATCGATCCAGTCCATATGCTAGCCCTGCATGAGGCGGTACACCGTACTTAAATGCACTTAACAGGAAACCAAACTGATTCCATGCCTGCTCTTTGGTAAACCCAAGTACTTCGAACATCTTCTCCTGAATATCATTCTGGTGAATTCTGACAGAACCGCCGCCAAGCTCCACGCCGTTAAGTACGATATCATATGCCTTGGCACGGACGCGTCCCGGATCGGAATCAATATACTGCCAGTCCTCCTCCATCGGCATTGTAAACGGATGATGCATTGCCATAAAACGGTTCTCCTCATCGCTCCACTCAAGCAGAGGGAACTCTACCACCCAGAGGAAGTTAAACTTGCTTTCGTCAATCAGTCCGAGCTGATGTCCCAGCTCCAGACGCAGCTGGCCGAGTACATTCCACACGATTTTATCTTTATCGGCTGCAAATAAGAGCAGATCTCCCTTTTCACCGCCCATCGCCGCAACCAGTTTCTCCAGCTGTTCGGGTGTCATAAACTTTGCAAAGGAAGATTTATAGGTTCCGTCCTCCTCAATACACAGATAGGCAAGACCCTTTGCGCCGCTTCCTTTTGCCATATCCACAAGCGCATCGATTTTCTTGCGCGGCATCGCAGCCTGTCCCTTTACGCAAAGTCCGCGAACAGAACCGCCGTTTTCCAGCGCAGAAGTAAATACACCAAAGCCACAGTCTTTTACCACATCGGATACATTGATAAGCTCCATGCCAAAACGTGTATCCGGCTTATCGGAACCATAACGGTTCATTGCATCAATCCACTTCATTCTCGGAAGCGGAAGCTTTACATCCAGTCCGATTGCTTCCTTGCACACATACCGGATCAGTCTTTCGTTGACATCCAGTACATCCTCAACATCCACAAAGGACAGCTCCATATCCGCCTGTGTAAATTCCGGCTGTCTGTCTGCCCGAAGATCCTCATCACGGAAGCACTTCGCGATCTGGAAATAGCGGTCAAATCCGGAACACATCAACAGCTGCTTAAAAAGCTGCGGTGACTGTGGAAGTGCATAGAAATTACCCGGATGCACACGGCTCGGAACAAGGTAATCTCTTGCTCCTTCCGGTGTTGATTTACACAGGATCGGCGTTTCCACCTCTACAAATCCTTCGTTTGCCATAAAGGTTCGCATTGCTGTCGCGATCTTGCTGCGCAGTAACAGCTTTGCCTGTAAATCCGGTCTTCTCAAATCCAGATAACGATATTTTAAGCGGATCTCTTCTTTTGTCTTACAATCACTCTCCACAGGGAAAGGCGGTGTCTCCGACTCGGACAGGATACGCACTTCTTTTGCACGAACCTCAATCTCACCTGTTGCCAGATTTTCATTGACGGCACCTGCACGTTTTTCCACCTTGCCGACAACCGCAATCACAAATTCGCTTCGCATTCTTGCTGCTTTTTCAAATCCCTCACTGCCGCAGTCACTTTCTTCAAAAATGATCTGCAAAATACCGGAACGGTCTCTCAGATCGACAAATACGATGCCACCTTTATTTCTCTGTTTCTGTACCCATCCCATAACGGTAACGGTCTCTCCCACATTTGCAGCCGACAGCTCCGCACATCTGTGAGATCTCTTTAAGCCCTGTAATGTTTCAGCCATTGTTTGTTTCCTCCAACTATTGCCGCCTAATTTTGCAGCGGATTTTTATAAAATTCTCTGAATTCACAGTATCCTTCTGCGGTTAACTGCTCCTTCTGGAACTTCTTATTCTTATTCATTCTGGCAACCAGCACCTGTGTACCATCCCTACGCTCTTCCTGTGCCTGTGCAATGACCTCACACAGTCTTTCTGTAGGCAGTCCCTTTTCCAGCAAATAGGCAACCTTCTTTGCACCCGGAATTCGGAATCCCTTTTCCATCAAAATCAGGATAATACGTTCAAACCCGATGGAAAATCCGCATGCCGGAACATCGTTTCCGGTAAACTTTCCGACCATCTTATCATAGCGTCCGCCTCCGCCACAGCTGATTCCAAGCTCAGGCATCGCAATCTCAAAAATGGTTCCGGTATAATAGGACATTCCGCGTACCAGAGTCGGATCAAATACCAGTTCAAAATCAGAGCATTTCGTTGCCCTGACACTTGCAATAATCTCCTGCAGATTCTGCTCGACCTCAGGTGCCATCACACCGGAAAGCCTGTCTGCCAGATAGGAAAGCCCATCCTCCGCACTCTCTACGCCACGGAACAGCTCCATATACCGGTCGGCACTTTCTTTTGCAAAACCACTCTCCACAAGTTCTGCTGCGACCCCGTCCTTACCGATCTTGTCCATCTTATCCAGAATAATAAATACCTGATCATAGGACTCTTCCGGAAATCCGCTGTATGCTGCCATTGCTTTTAAAATCTGTCTGTCATTGATGCGGATCTGAAAGCCCTTAAAGCCAAGATTGCCAAGTGTCGTAGTGGTCGCCAAAATCAGTTCGATCTCTGCCAGATTCGTTGGTTCTCCGAGAATATCGATATCACACTGCATAAACTGGCGGTAACGTCCCTTCTGCGGGCGGTCCGCACGCCATACATTGCCCATCTGTAACGCCTTAAACGGAGACGGAAGCTCATTGGCATGGTTGGAATAATATCTGACAAGTGGTACTGTCAGGTCATATCTGAGACCGCCGTCCACCAGATCAGCTTCTTCCTGAGCGGTTTCCAGATTCAGCTTCTCCCCTCTTTTTAAAATCTTAAAGATCAACTTCTCATTTTCTCCACCCTGCTTATTGGTCAGATTCTCGATATTTTCCACACAAGGCGTTTCAATTGATGTAAATCCGAATTTTGCATAGGTTTCTTTGATCACTCCTATGACATAATCACGAATCTGCATTTCCGCAGGCATGATATCTTTCATACCCGTAACCGGCTTTTTACTCAGCGCCATATTATTCTCTCCTTACCGTTCTTTGTTTGGTCTTCATAGCATAATTCAATCTTTTTTGATTTTACACTCTTTAAGATGTAATATCAAGTTCCGATTATACAAAGAATGGATTTTCCGACTGTTCATCAGATAGCGCCTCTTGCTCATGATTAAAGGCGCTATCCGGCTGAGTGGTTCCTATTTGTTCAGCAATTCAGCGTAAGCTCATTCCATGAAGCTTCAAATAACGGCTTGATCCACTGATATTGACTGTCATCCTCATATTCTCTATAGGCACCTTCTGTCATCATCGTCAGATAAAGCAAAACATCATACCACAGGATTCGCCGCATTTCGTTTTGTGAAAAGGATGTCTGCCCGTATCCCCGCAAAAACTCCGGATGCCTTGTATGCCTGCGAAAGCGGTCGTCCATAAAGGCTTCTCCCCACATTGCCCGCTCCCAGTCAATAATGCCGGCCAAATGCTTCTCATAGATAAAAAGATTTCCTTCCCACATATCCCAATGAACAAGGACCGGCTTTTTTATTTCATCAAAAGCCGCTTTGTCCTGACAAAGCCGTGTTAGGATCTCCTCTGCATCCACACCGATCACAACCTGCTTTTTGTCCGCATCCGACAACACATTTCCGATCAACTCATATACAAAAGCATAAAGTGTCTCATGCGTATGGTCCTGTTCTCCGAGCAATCCAAATTTTTCTCCCCGGATTTCGGAAATCGCACGCTCTGCCTGTCCGATTTCATAATGGATCAGATTCTTTTCCTCTTCAGTCAACTCTTCCCGCATGGAATATAGGCTTCTGCCGGGCAAAGCTTCCATAAAGAAATAATCCGCATTACACAACATATGAGAAGTATCATAATAATGAATCTTTGCAACTCTCACGGAATCCGTCTGCTCTAACAGGCGCATTGCTTTGACTTCTGTTTCCATCAGATTCCTTTCGTTTGTCATACGTCCTTGATGATTCTCTGCTGCAATTTTTAATACACTCTTACTTCCGTCATGAAAAGTAAACAGATATGCCGCATTACACATTCCTTCTGTAAGCTCTGTAATACTTTCCACCTGAAGCTTTGGATATGCAGTCAATGCCATTTGCTTCAATCTTTCTTCTGTCTGATAATTTTTGGTAATCGCCATATGATGTACTCCCCTGTCGTATAAACTTACTCCTCTTCTGGCAACATAATCAGCCCGATTCTGATAAATACCGGATATAAATAGCTTGCTCCGAAAGTCCCCAGTTTCTTTGGCCCCGAAACTATTTCTCCCTTTCTTTGCAACTTCACTGCTGCCTGAGCCGCAACCGCTACGCTTGCTCTTGTGATAGACTTATCTTTGCGGTTCACAAAGATCTCATTTCCTCTGATCCGATAGATATATTCCAAGCCCTTGGCGGTATAAAACTGCTCACCCTGAAAGAGACAAAGCGCCTCCCATAACTGCTCTTCCAATTTCCCCGGTAATATTTCCTCATGATCTGTCTTGCATTCCTGTAGCATCTCATCGATTTTCCTAAGTGCTTCTTTCCTCTCCTGCTCTATATTCATCTTTCCATGCCGCCTGTCTTATCATCCATTCTGTTTCCAGTATCGTTTCAGTCGGTTCTCCGCGTCCTGATCACTCAGCATAAACACTTTCTGAAGCTCCTCCTTTACTGCCTGCCTTGTTCTGCCTTCTGCATGCTCCTTGGCAATAAACTGCTCCTGATATCGCATTTCACGCTTCCGATTCCGTATTGCTTCTGATTTATATTTTTGACGATACTCCTCCAGTTCTTTATGATAATTCTGGGCTTCCTTTTGATAACCTGCTGCCTCTCTTTGGTAGTTTTCTGCTTCTCTTTGATAAGTCTCTGCTTCTCTTTGATAAGTCTCTGCTTCTTTTTGATAGCTCTCCGCTTCTCTTTGATAAGTCTCTGCTTCTTTTTGATAGCTCTCCGCTTCTCTTTGATAATTTGCAGCTCTTTCCTGCGCTTTTTCGGCTTCCTTTTCATAGCGCTCTGCTTTTTTTCTGGCATCCTTTACCTTCTGCCAGCCCTGTCTGATATCGTCAAAATCCGCATTTGCAAATAATTCTCCCATTTTCCGCACCTTTACCTTTCCGACCATTTCCTCTGTTTCCTGTTCCGGAATATTCAGCTGTATCAACAAAGTTCGAAAAATCATTGCGATCATATCAAGCAGCCGCTCCGGCGTATCCTCAATAATATCGTCAAATGCTTCTGCCGGAATCTCCCGCAATTTATCCACATCCTCTCTGCTTTGGATCTTATTGATCAGCATGATCAGCGAAATCTCATCTTTTTTATCCAATAAGATCTGATTGCTGTAATCCTGAAGCTTTACCAGATAATAGGAATAATTCGGGATATATTCCTGCAAGGACTCACTGCATAAGATTCGGTCTTTCAGCTGCGGTGAGGCTCCCCATTCCTCTCGTCCCTCATAATACACGATCGGCAGAACCGGCGGATATTTAAAATTCTTTGTCCTGCTGATCCCTCTGTTATACGCCCGCTCCATTTCTTTTTCATAATCTTCCCAGATATAGACCATATAGCGAAAAATCTGCATGGAAACATTATAATCCACTTCCGTCTTGTGTTCAATAAGCGAGATCAGATACACGGGCGTTCTCCCGTACAGATTAATACGCTTGACCGTATCGGCATTGCGTTCTTCACCTATCAGCGGTACAAAACGCTCCGATACATCCTCGATATCCTCCGGACGAATGTCCTTAAGTATCGGGATATCAACATAATCCCTTAAAAACTGCGCACATAAAATCGGATCATCAAAGATCATTTTACTCCCACTGTCACGCAGTCTGGAATTGCGAAAAAAACTTTTGCCTGTCTGCATATACTCCTCCTTACCTTTTTCCCATACATGCAGACAAAAGAATATCCCACACCCTGCCGCATATACAGTTACAGCTTTGTGAAAATGTCGGCGAAACGCCTATTGATTAGAAAAACTAAGAATAAAATAAATGTAATAGACGAATGGAACTCCATTCAATGATATGATTATAGCAAGTAAACTACATTTATGCAAGCATTATTTGTATTTTCTCATATTCAATTAACGAAGCACTCTCCTTTACTTCTCATTTTCCACATAGAATTCCTGCATATCTTCTAACCTGATACAACCTAATCTTCCTCCCGGAATGCCACAACCGCAATCAATCGCAATATGGTTATTTGTTTTAAAAATATATCCCGGCCTTGTATTGGCTTTTGAATCGATAAAGAGTGTCGGAGTGTGGCCTGTTATCACTATTTTATTGTCATAGTATGGCACATCATAATCAGGACGTTCCCATACAAGTTCATCTAACTCATATTCCCAAATTTCTTTTTCCGGTCTAAAATTTCCCAAGCCCGCATGCAGTAACAAGAAGTCTTGCCCGTTCATCTGAATTTCCTCATACAGTTCAAAGTCTTGTATGAATTCTACAACTTCTCTTTGCTTTTCCTTACTAAGCTTATAGAATTCATCCAGCGTTGTGGCAGATCCATTTTGATGCCAATTAAGAAGTTTCTCTATCGTATCTTTATCAATATCTGCAACACTTTTTTCTGTAATTTCCCGCAAGAGAAACTTAAAGCATTCACATGCCATCACACAATGGTTTCCGGCTATGATAATCACATTATTCCGATTCATCAGATCCAACATGATTTTTATCGGATGCGGTCCACGATCCAGAATATCCCCCAGAATATAAAGCGTATCATCTTCTGAAAATTGGATTTTTTCCAGCATTTGCATATACTCATTGTAATACCCATGGAAATCCGAACTAATATAGGTAGACATAAAACATCGCTCCTTTACAGATATTTCAACGTATCATTCCGAGTCTCAATTATATTATTCTGAAGAAGTTCTTGTTTTCCTTTTAGATTATAAATTTTTTCATTTTACATTTTATAAACTTCATTATTAAGAGTTCTGGGTATTTCGATCCAATCATCCCCAAAGGCTTCTTTCAGTGCAGATCTTCTATACTGATTCCGAATGCACAAGTCTATTCTTTTCCCCGGGAATTTTGGAAAATGTGAACATTGTAAATAGGGCTTATCCTTTTGTGAGAGTATGAGCTGTTTTTCTCTCTCCTTTCTGTTTTCTTTATCAGAGCAAGTTCTATCCACTTCAAAAATGATTTTATACGCTCCCAGTTCATACGGCTCTAAACCCAGAAAATGCCTCGGATAACGTATAAAATGATAACAGTGTTCTCTGAATCTATCGAATAATCCCCTTGAAATCAGCTTACCGTTTTTGTCAATGAATGCTTCTCCTGTTTCTCCACAGTAAGCCACAACCGATTGTCCTTTCGGAGAACTGATCATAATACGATAGGTAGCAGCAACATTATTACCATATACCAAAATCTCATCCGAATCACATATATACTTTAAGGCAAGTATCTTTCCCTCATTGTCCCACCATGATTGTACCCTTTTATTTACCATTCACTACTCCTCCTCATACACTATTTGATTTTCATATTCTGTACCAAGTTTCCCATAGACTTTACCACTCTCTATATCTTCCGGACCTGCTTTCAGAAAAATCATATAATTTCCCTGAATAGTCTTGATAAGTCTATGAAATATACTATCATTTAGAACAGTCACTGTATCATCATGCAATAGAAGACTCCCTTTTCCCGAATCGGTTACCGTATATATCACCAATACCGGTATTGATATCCTGTTTGGAATGCCATTCTTCTTTATACAAATAACATTTTCGATTATTAATGATGAGAGATTTCCCGGTTCCTTCAGATCCGCAGCAATGAGATACTTCTCTGATAATAAATAATCCTTTATTTTAGCCGGCTCTATTATCTTGTCTCTACTTAAAACCATGCGTTCCATTCCGCCTTTCAAAAAGTGCCGGATATCAGCCTCCGGCAAGGCTTTTGGCAACTATTTAATTCTGGTGACAATACCATTATTAATGCAAACCACTCCTTTTGTCACAGATCCTCCAAGACTCCCAATTGCTTTTTGAAACGGGAATACATTATTCATTGCCATAGCAGCGTTGCGATAGTCAGCTACTGTCATACTTGCTCCAACCGTTGTTAATATTCTTGTTACCATATCTTTTTCCTTTCCGGTATTTTCATACCCTTTGAATGTTTTATAATCCATAATAACTTTATTATGGCTTTTACATTATTGCACATCTTGCGTAGAAATGCAATCCCATTTTTAATTATTTTGGTTTTTATTGCAATTATGGTATTTATATGATACCCTGTAACTATAAAATTAATATATAAGGATGGATATACTATGTTTATATATCATCTCTCAGTCAGTATGTCTGACGATACCCTTGAAATCAGCCCGGAGATATTGGACTTAATGACCTCTGCTGCCACCGAAGCAAATAATCGAAGAAATGCTTCCAGAAAAGGGCGTAAATTTGAAATAAAGGACTTGATAGATCATAAACATGTTCATATTGTTCTCTCATCGGATACGGCAGTTATTCCCTCTCGTGCACTCTCTGCTCTTTCCCGCAGCATGATCGCACTTGATAAAAACAAACTTCTGTTAGGGCATGATTACAGAGGCTGTATATTGAATACAACGGTTATATCCAGTGGCGAACATGAAGTAACCGCTATTACTGATGTTGAATTATTGCACACAATTACTGACATGATATTTGGGCAAAACACAATGAATAACAGAGACAAAAAACTTGCCAGAGACCTTTCCGATGATTTGAGAACGATTGCCATAAATTTTATTAATAACAGATCACAAAAATAAGTCATCCCATAAGGAACCTTCTTATGGGATGACTCAAATATGAAAATTCTTTTATTCTTGTATCATTTCAGTCAACAAACAGCTTCTTCTTTCGTGCAATCATTTCCTCGATTTTTTCAATATACAGCGCAACATCCTTCACATTATCGCACCGCTCGATCCTGCCATCCGGGAACACCCGCTTGGTAATCGAACCAGCTCCCAGCGCCACGATCGTCTGTTTCTCCTCCATGATAAGAATATTATAAATACCGTTTTTTCCTTCCTTTGCATAACCGGTATTTTCAAAATTGCCAGACATGTTTTTTTGCCGGTACAGATAATACGGATGCATTCCCATTGCCTGTGCACCCGCTGCCGCGATGTCCATCGTTTCATCGGTATTGCGGATGGTATCCAGCCCGTTTTCTTCGATCCACTGATGCAGCTTGGAAGCCCGCTTTACCGCCAGAGAATGCACGGTCAGATTATCCGGATCCAGCTTCTTTACCGCCTCGATCGTAGCCGCAACATCCTGCGGTGTTTCTCCCGGCAGTCCCAGAATCAGATCCATGTTGATATTATCAAATCCGACTTCCCTTGCCATATGAAAAGCTTCTATGACCTGAGCCACCGTATGCTGTCTGCCGATCAGCTTAAGTGTCTCATCCTTCATCGTCTGCGGATTCACGGATATCCTTGTCACATGATGTCTCTTAATGACTTCCAGTTTTTCACGTGTGATACTGTCGGCTCGTCCCGCTTCTACCGTGAATTCCTTTAACGAGCAGACATCAAACGTTTCCTCCAGTTTTGTAAGCAGACGTTCCAGACGCTCCGGCGAAAGGCTGGTCGGTGTCCCGCCTCCGATATAAATCGTATCCAGTACCTGCTCCCGAAATGCCTCTGCCACATAGTCAATTTCTTTGATCAGACAGTCCAGATACTCATCCATCCGTTTTTCCCATACGCATACAGGATAAGAGGTAAACGAACAGTACAGACAAGTCGTAGGACAAAACGGAATTCCGATATACAGGCTATAACCGTTTTCATAATGAAGTGTCTGAAGAATCTCTTTTTCCCGCTTGGCAATCTCCAGACTGAGCTTGGCTTTCTTCTCGCTGACAAAATGCTCTTTCTCCATGAAATCCACAATTTCACAGTCTGTGTTTCCCCGCTCCAAAAGTTCCATGGCAATCTTGGTCGGACGGATTCCGGTCAGGTTTCCCCACGGTAACGTTTTTCCCGTAAGCTCGGAAAGTGCCTGATATAAAAATCGCTTGAACACATTTTTAAAATGTTTACCTTCTGCCTCACATTGATCCGCTTCTGCATCCGTCATACGATAGAGCACATACCGGTCAGGATCCATATTTTCAAAGCTTGCTTCCTTCTCTCCCACATGAATCCGTATGGATGGTACGACATTTTCCAAACGCAGTTTTTCTCCGGATGCCACCTTCACCTGCTTTTCCGGATAAAATGCCTTTATCAGAGAATGGATATCATACTCATAATTTTCCCTATCACTCTCTACATAAAAACAAGCTTCTTCCTTCATTTCTTTCATGCCACTATCCTTTAGTCCTTCCCTTTATGAACAAAATGGATTGTAAGCTCTTTCATGCCCGATGGTCGTCATATCCCCATGCCCCGGATATACTTTTGTATCATCCGGCAATGGCATCAGCTTTTCTTTGATGGATCTGCCAAGCTGACCGCCGCTTCCGGTCGGAAGGTCGGTACGTCCTACCGATTCCTGAAATAACGTATCCCCGCTGATCAGAATTCCCGCTTCTTTAAAATAATAGCAGCAGCTTCCGATCGTATGTCCCGGTGTTGCGATCACCCGGCATGTCATTCCGGCAACAGTGATCTCCTCACCGTCCTTCAGATATCCGTTTGGCTTAATTGTACAAGGTCTTCCTACCCGCGCAGACACATTTGTCTCAGAGCTTTCACAAAGCGGCTGTTCCGCCTCATAGGCATAGACCTTTGCACCGGATTTTCCGCGCAGCTCCTGTACGCCCCAGATATGGTCAAAATGCGCATGGGTCAGAAAGATTGCCGCAACACGAAACCCCTTGCTTTTCAACTGATCATAGATATACGCACCCTTATCAGCCGGATCAAAAAATAATACATCCTTTTCGCTTCCTTCCTGATCCTCATCATATACAAAATAACAATTGGTCTGGACAGCCCCGATGACCATCCTTCCGATTCTCAGATTCATATCCG
This sequence comes from Lachnospiraceae bacterium, assembly GCA_051888775.1. GTDB lineage: Bacteria > Bacillota > Clostridia > Lachnospirales > Lachnospiraceae > JBJFCE01. The sequence continues at coordinate 44,444 of JBJFCE010000042.1, forward strand.
GTTCCTCTTTTTTCTTATTTTGATATATTCTTTTTAACAGAATCATCCTATAACAATAATCTCTATCAACCGGAATTTCTCTCAATATCAATTACGCTTTCAATCATGCGCAGCTTATCAATAATCCGGTTCAATTCCTCACGGCTTCCGATCTCAAAGGTAGTCTCCATCGTAACCTTGCCGGTTTTACTCGTTCTGGTATTGACGGACAAAATATTGATATCTTTCTCCGTCAGAGCTCTGGAAACATCTGCCAGAAAACCGTTTCTGTCATTCGCATAGATGACAATATCCGCAACATACTTCTCTTCGCTAACTTCTCCGCCCTGCCACTCTGCATCAATCAGTCTGGCACGGTCAATTTCCGGCAGATTGATCACATTGACACAATCGGTACGGTGAATCGATACACCCCTGCCTCTTGTAACAAAACCGACAATCTCATCCCCCGGAACAGGAGAACAGCACTTGGAAAAACGAACCGCCACATCATGAATGCCTTTGACCACGATGGCACTCTGTCCCTTGGAACGCATTCTCTGCTGCGTTCCCTGTGCATTGGCTGCTGCATTGTTAATGGAGGCCATAACTTCTTCATCAGTTAAAGTCTTCTGATGATCTGCCTCGTACATTTCCTGCATCTTATTGATGATCTGACCTTCTTTCAGACCACCATGCCCGATCGCCGCCAGAACAGAATCCCAATCCTGAAATCCGTACTTTCTCATGATCCGTTCCATATAATCCGGCTTCATGATATTGCTTGTATTGACTGCCTTGGCCTTACAGTAGGCCATGATCATTTCTTTTCCTTTGATGATATTATCATCTTTTAATTCATTCTTAAACCACTGGTTGATCTTGTTCTTTGCCTGTGTACTCTTGACAATATTCAGCCAGTCACGGCTCGGTCCCTTGGAATTCTGGGAGGTCAGGACTTCGACACGGTCTCCGTTCTTTAATTCATAATCGATGGTCACCAATTGTCCGTTGACTCTTGCCCCGATCATCTTGTTACCGACCGCACTGTGAATGGAATAGGCAAAATCAATCGGTGTGGAACCGGCAGGCAGACTCTTGACATCTCCCGTCGGTGTAAAACAATACACACTGTCCGAAAATAGATCCAGATCGCTCTTTAACAGCTTCATAAACTCTTTATTATCGGACATATCCCGCTGCCATTCCAGAACCTGTCTGAGCCATGTCAGCTTCTCCTGCTCGGAATCATCGACTTTTTTACCGTCCGAAGCCAGTTTATACTTCCAATGTGCCGCAATACCGTATTCTGCCGCCTTATGCATTTCAAAGGTCCGGATCTGGATTTCAAACGGCACACCGCTCTTGCCGATCAGGGTCGTATGCAAAGACTGATACATATTATCTTTCGGGATCGCAATATAATCTTTGAAGCGTCCCGGTATCGGCTTATACATCTCATGAATCACACCAAGCGCCGCATAACAGTCCTTTACGGTATCTACGATGATACGAACCGCAAACAGATCATAGATCTGATCGATCGTCTTGTGCTGATTCTTCATCTTACGGTAAATACTGAAAAAGTGCTTCACACGTCCGTCAATCTGTGCCTTAATACCGGCATTTCGGATATGCTCACTGACTTCATCCACGATCGTCTGGATATATTTTTCACGCGTATTCTTACGAATCGCGATTTTATCTACCAGATCATAATAAACATCCGGCTCCAGATATTTTAAGGAAAGGTCATCCAATTCCACCTTCACTTTGGAAATACCGAGTCTCTGTGCGATTGGTGCATAAATATCCAGCGTCTCCCTTGCAATATCCTGCTGTTTTTCGGGAGACTGATAATTCAGTGTACGCATATTGTGAAGACGGTCTGCCAGCTTGATGATAATGACGCGGATATCCTTTGCCATTGCCAGAAACATTTTCCGCAGATTTTCTGCCTGCAGATCCTGTTTATCACCGTTTCCGCCCTTATACTTCATCTTATCCAGCTTTGTGACACCCTCTACCAGAAGTGCAACATCATCCTCAAATTCGCGCTTGATATCTTCGTCGGTATATTTGGTATCCTCTACCACATCATGGAGCAGTCCGGCAACGATCGTCTCCTTATCCATTTCCAGATCGGCGAGTATGATCGCTACACATAACGGATGGATAATATAAGGTTCTCCAGATTTCCGGGTCTGATCCTTATGTGCCTCATAAGCAAACCGATATGCCTTTTCGATCATAGAAATATCATCGGAAGGATGATATTTTCGAACGCGCAAAAGCAAATCCTGATACAACTCCTCAGGACTTGCAAATTCTCTCATTGCTTCAATTCTGCCATCATCGATCACAAGCTCAGGCTTTTTTTCCGTAATATCATGCCCCTCTAAAGAGACTTTTCCAACCCGAACCAGATCTTTTCCATTCTCTTCTGCCATGCTATCACCATTCTTCAGTTATTTTCCTTCGTAACGGATTGCGGAATCCAAACGGTATCCTTTCAGGCGTTCTCTTCCCTTCAGGCCGCAAAGTTCCATCATGACAACAACACCTACAACCTCACCGCCAAGCGCCTCTACCAATTTGATCATCGCCTCCGTCGTACCGCCTGTTGCAATCAGATCGTCCACGATCAATACCTTCTGACCTTTCTTAATAGAATCCTTGTGCATCTCAATCGTTGCCGTACCATATTCAAGTTCATATTCCATGGAAATCGTTTCACAAGGGAGTTTCCCTTTCTTACGGATCAGTACAAACGGCTTATGCTGGTTATATGCAATCGGAGTTCCAAAAATAAACCCACGGGACTCAGCACCTACGACAACATCATAATCCAGATCCTTGATCAGATCCTGCATCGTATTGATTGCAAGCTGCAATCCGTCTGCGTCCTGTAATACACTCGTTACATCACGAAAAATAATTCCCTCTTCCGGAAAATCCGGGATACTTCTGACATAATCTTCCAGCTTTTTCATGGTTTTCCTCCTTTATGACCGCCACTCCGGCAGTCTCCGTATCTTTTGATACCTTTACCACTTTCAAATATATCTCATATTGATGGCTTTGCGGATATTATAGTATGAATGCAGGGGGAGAATCAAGAGATTGGAAAAAAAAGTTTTTAAAGTAGCAGTGCTACCTATAACTGATTCGCGGAAAGGCTATGATATTCCGGTCGCCAATCGAAATATCATAGCCTTTCCACGAATCTGTCTTAGGTGGCACTGCTACCATGTAAACTTTTGTATAAAGTTATCAATATACTATCCCATAAAGCGTCATGGATTTCGTTTTGCGGATTTTTTTAACAGAATCAGAAGAACTGCCGTTACCGCTGCAACGGCTGCTACAATAAGCGTAATGATCAGTATGGTGTGATCTTCCTGTGTTTTTGGCTTGATGAGTTCTTCCGATGAATTTTCCTGCGATGTTTCATCTTCCGACATTTTCCCTCTCACAGGAAGTCCGTCCGGATAGAGTTCTTCGGCATCTGCCTTAGGCGCATCCAGACAGATCCATGCATTTCTGATTCCATAATAATAGGATACATTTCCCCATTTATGACCTGCTTCATCGGTAAATACCTTGTAGTAATCGGGTGCATAGTCATAAATTGTCATCTCTGTATAATCCTCTGCTCCCGGGTACTCCCAAAAATATACCTGAGAATCGATTTCTGCCTCCAGTGTTCCCGTTTCCCCCACAAAAGTATCTCCGAATTCTTCGGCAAAGGCAATGGTATCATACACCGGCGTCATATATGCCATGGGCATCCAGCCGGACTCCTTCCCATCTCCGTTATTGTACATCCCCCATACGATTCCGTCACTGTCCGTATAGGTATAAGCAATATATCTGACTTGCCCGTTCTCCCACGTTGCAATCTCCTGATTCGATTCCGGACTTTCATATAAAATAACATGCCCGTCCGGACCCTTTGTGATATAAGAACGATCTTCATATACACATTCTCCGGAATGCTCGTCATAAAAGGAATCCTCCCCATTCATCGGCTCCCAGATCAGATCTGCCTTTGCGGACATCCCGCAAAGCAGAAAACATACAAATCCCCCTAAAATACTGATCCACTTTTTCATTTCATATCCTCCTTTTCTTTTTTATGTATCTAACAGGTGATTGCGAAACTTTGTCTGTAAGGCGGAACCGATGCTGATAAACCTATCGGTGACAGGCACGCTTTCGCTACACCTCGTCCGTAACGGTACATAAGGTGCCAAAACACGGCACCTAAGTACCGACGGACTCACAGTACCTGTCACCGATAGGTTTATCAGCATCGGGGCCGCCTTACAGACAAAGTTTCGCAATCGCCTATTTATATACTTTAACTATGATCTCTCTTGAACTTACAACTGTATTTCACAATGATCTTCCTATACTGAAAAGCACACCGGTCATCCATGAAACTGTGTTTGCGGTAAGCGACAACAGAAACGGTCTTCTGATTTGCGGCAGTTCCTTTGCAAAGCTTCGGTAAATCAAAGCTTCCGTTATCACAACCAGACTTTCTGTTACAAGCTGTACGGCAAGTTCCGGAAAGCAGGAACTTCCCAATCGGCACACCAACACCGCCGGTGGATTGGTCAGCACATTGACTAAGATCACCAGAATCAGTGTTTTCTTCGTATGCAACCCGAACAATCCTGCAATCACCAGTTCAATAAGGCAGGTCAGAAGTAACGATACCCCAAATACCTCAATCCAATATCCGTTCACTGCGTCCTCCCATCCTGATGCCGACTCCTAATAGCACCAATGATATCAGGCTGCCCACACTTCCGACGATCTCTCCGCTGACAGGCCGTTCCATTCCCAGATAAGACGGCAAAAAGCCGAGAAACAGGCCGAATGTCAACAGACCAAAGCAAAATCCGGGAAGCCTTGGATATGCACAGATCAGCAGATACAGTGTGATCGGCATTGTCATGTTAAAGCAAAACAAAGCGATCAATCCGAGCGGTGCTACGGCTGATCCCAAATATCCGACCGCTGCCAATAGTAAGGAAACCACGACAACTTTACATGTACCAAAGCGTGCCGCCAAAAATCCCCCGGCTGTCTTACCGCACACCACCGACAGTACACTAAGCAATCCCAGAAACGGTATCTGCTTCCATGAAAAGGAAACCGCCATACCGATATAGGACCGCAGGATTACAACGCTCAGACAACATCCTGCCAGCCACAGGCATGATGTCCTGTTTCCTTCCGCAGCAATATGCGCTGTTTGCTTTTTTTCGTCCAATACCCCGTTCTGATCGGCGCGTTGATATCTTCTATGTAATATTCCTGCTGCGATGCCCCCTGCCAGCAATAACAGGGTCGCACTTACAAGCCCTGCCCTTAACAATCCCTGCTTTGCCATCCTCGTTCCTAAATATAGTCCGAGGGCACCCGGTGCAACAAATACGCCGAGCCCTCTTCCGCGCCAGCCCTTTACCGTATCCTCACGAATCGTTCCGACACCGCCTCCAATATGAAATAAAGCGTTTCCGACACCAAGAACCACCGGATGGGTAATTGTTCCAATCAGTGTAAGTACTACACCAAGAAGTGCAAACCAAAGGGATCGGTCCGCATTTGTTTTCTTTTGATTCTGATTTTGCAGATCCAGAAGCGCTCCAAGCGGCATCTGCAAGGCAAAAGCACAAAAATTATATAATAGCAAGGAGGTATATCCATCTTCACGCAAAAGGAAGTATCCAAAAACAGAAAGTGCGCATATTCCGTCCACCAGCATATGCAGCATCGAATAAATTGCCGTCATCGTTTTCTTCCTCCTTTGCTCCGCTATACACCCTGCTGACTTCGCCATGCACATTCGGGCGCCTGCGGCTCCCTCATTCACAAGCTTCGCCCTATGGCGGCAGCTAAAGGCAAATCCGCCTGCAAGCAGGCGATTTGCCTCCAGCTATTCCTGCGGACTTCGCCATGCACATTCGGGCGCCTGCGGCTCCCTCATTCACGGGCTTCGCCCTATGGCGGCAGCTAAAGGCAAATCCGCCTGCAAGCAGGCGATTTGTCTCCAGCTACAGCCGCATGGCTCATTGCTTACGCGTACATTATATCATATCCTTTTTCCGCTTCCAATAAAGTGCAGTAAGAATCCGGTGTTTGACATCCTTTATAAACAGATACGAAAAAAGAAGTGTCCTTTTATGGGCACTTCTTTCAAAAAACATTTTTTATCCGGTTACAAATTTCTGTATCCGACATATCAAATATAGTAAAATCAAAACAGTCTATCCTATGGTTCCATGCGATTCGGGGCTTCCATACGATCCGGTGGAACCATTCCACTCGGCATTTCCATATCATCCGGTCGATCTATTCCATTCGGCATTTCCATATCATCCGGTCGGTCCATTCCATTCGGCATTTCTGCATTTTCCGGTACAGACATACCCTCCGGATCTCTTTTCTGCCCAAATCCGCCTCCTATATTCATACTCCCCATATCTTCAATAGAAACAGAGGACGCATCAATCAGACTGTCACGATCCTGTGCCTGCCCCTCCGCAGTAGACGCAATCGTACCGTCAAGCTGACCTTGAATACTCAAAAAACGCAGTTTACAAAATTCCTGTAATGCTGTAACTCCGGTTTCAAACTCTTCATAAGTACAAAACTTTGTCGGATCCTTATCCACATAGGGCGCAATCATTTCCGAAACCGAGTCGATCATTTCCGTCAGCTTTTCATCCGTTGCGTATGTTTCCAAAAATTCTGCAAAGTACTGATGATACAGCTCTGTATACTCTTCATTTTCAAAAATCCATGCAAGCATGGGGCGATCCGATACGCTACCTTCAGAAACCGGCGTATCAATCGGCTCATTCACAATATCCGTTGCATCACTGCCGCCTGTAAATCCGCCGAACGCAAGATTATAATCCCATGGGATCATGGACAATTGCCCATTTTCTTCATACAAATAATAGTTATGGATCATCGTCCCCGTATAGCTGTCTTCATTACACACAAAATTGTGGACTACAAAGTAACGGATCACACTTTCTACATTGACTATTTCTTCCGGATCCTCATTTGCAGACAACTTCTTGAGTGACTCGATCAGCCGTTCTTCATCTTCACTGCTGATATCGGTTTTGGCATTATCAAAAATATTGGAATAGCTCTCCGGATCATCATCAATGTACTGCAGCTTCACATCACTGCTGCCCATTCCGCCCATGCCTCCGTCAAATCTGCCGCCTTCATTTTCAAAATTGCCTCTATCTGCGTCAAAGCCTTTCCCGTTTCCGCGACCTCCGCCCATACTCGTGCTGTCCGGCTTATACAGTTCTCCGTAATCAGAACCATAGTTACGTGTCAGGAAACTTTCTTCCACGCACTCCACGGCAAGATATAATCCCCAGTCCTCACCGTTCACCGTAATATAACTGTAACTGCACAACGGTGCACTGACACCAAACTCATTCATCAGCCGGTAGGTCAGATAATCCTTCATATAAGTATTATCCTGAATGATATTATTCAAGCTGATCTTGTCCAGACCATAGTAGCTTTGCGTACTGTCATACTGATCAAATTCTATTTTAAAGCTGTATCTGTCGCTCCCGCTCGCCGACACAGAACTCAGTGACGTATTCCCTTTTGCACGGATGCCTACATTTTTGTATATTTCATGATCGATAATGACCGTGCAGGGAACATATTCCTCATCTTCACAGCCGTCGATAAAGCTGTCCCAGTCATCCATCACGATATCGATACTATGTACGCTTGAGGAATCAAACAACCTTGTCTCATAGCCCATCGTCCGTTTCATAACCGGGAGATTCCACGATTTCCCGTTCATAAACACGAGCGTTATGATCAGAATCAATGCAAGCGCCGCCAAACAGATTTTATCGATATGCCTGTGTGTTGACATATTGCAGTCCTCCTATCCCATGTAATCACCGTTATAGCTGACAAGAACGGCATCGGATACTCCTTCCATACCTGCAAGATCATTGATAAAATCTGTATTTTCACTCTTTAAACGAATTTCCAGATTCAATTCGATCACACCTTTTTGTGCCATTTTGCTCTTTAATACACATTTCTGTGTCTGCGCTTTTAAAAATTCTTTGACAGTTTCTTCGGCTGCAAAACTGTTACAGCGTACCACAACAATATAGGGATTAAAATAAGATTTTCGGTTTACAAAGATCAACAGCATCACGCCGATCAATACGCTTCCGAATACCGCAAGCGGAATCAGGCCTGCTGCCAGTACGATGCCGACTGCAATCGCCCAAAATAAGAAAGCGATATCCAGCGGTTCTTTAATTGCCGCACGAAAACGTACAATGGAAAGTGCACCGACCATACCGAGTGATAATACAACATTCGAGGTAACCGCCAAAATAACCAAAGTTGTAATCATAGTCAACGCCACCAACGTCACACCGAAGCTGGAAGAATACATGACACCGGAAAACGTCTTCTTATAAACGAAGAAAATAAATAGTCCTAATCCGAATGCCAATACCAGTGAAAGTACCATATCAAAAATACTCACACTCGCAACATTCTCCAGAAAGCTGGATTTAAAAATGTTTTGAAAAGTTGTCAGAATCATAATTTTTTCTCCTTTTTATAATATGAATGAAGTGCCCACGAAACTCTGCCAAGAGGATGGAAGCTTCCCCACAGACCTGTCCACTGCGGGCACGCTTTCGCTACACCTCGTCCGTAGCGGTACATAAGGTGCCAAAATAC
>JBJFCE010000043.1:0-12886 GCA_051888775.1 Lachnospiraceae bacterium
TCTGCTGACGGTGATTTTGTCCGGGCAGATTATCGGACTGGTGCAGAAGATTCCTATACTGAAAAAAGATACTAGGTGATTGCAAAACTTAGTTCGTAAGGCAGAACCGGTGCTGATCAACCTATCGGTGACCGGTACTGTGAGTCCGTCGGTACTTAGGTGCCGTATTTTGGCACCTTATGTACCGTTACGGACGAAGTGTAGCGAAAGCGTGCCGGTCACCGATAGGTTTATCAGCACCGGTTCTGCCTTACGGACAGAGTTTCGCAATCGCCTAAAAAAGATAATTGTACGATTGCAGAGTATTTTTATTGAAAATAAGAGAAAAACGCGTTAAAATGTGTTCAGTCGGAATACTGATACAGAGACAATCCTTGATTGTAGAAAGGGCATGGTTTACAGTATGGCAAAACAGATCAAGACAATCGGTGTATTGACAAGCGGCGGAGATGCGCCGGGAATGAACGCTGCAATTCGTGCGGTAGTCAGAAAGGCAATCGCAAACGGAGTTGCCGTAAAGGGAATTAAAAGGGGCTATCAGGGCCTGTTAAATGAAGAAATCGTAGATATGGACAGACATTCCGTGTCCGATATTATCCAGCGTGGCGGAACGATACTCGGAACGGCAAGATGTTCGGAATTTAAGACAGAAGAAGGTCAGGAAAAGGGCGCAGAGATCTGCAGAAAGCACGGTATTGACGGACTGGTTGTCATCGGCGGTGACGGCTCTTATCGCGGTGCACAGGCACTTTCCAAAAAGGGAATCAATACGATCGGACTCCCGGGAACGATCGACCTTGATATTTCCTGTACGGATTATACGATCGGCTTTGATACGGCGATCAATACAGCGATGAATGCCATCGATAAAGTGCGTGATACCTCATCTTCTCATGAAAGATGCAGTATCATCGAGGTTATGGGGCGAAATGCAGGTTATATTGCCCTTTGGTGCGGTGTCGCAAACGGTGCGGAGGATATCCTGCTTCCGGAAAAATATGATTATAACGAGCAGAATATTATCAATAATATCATCAATAACAGAAAACGCGGTAAAACGCATCATCTGATCATCAATGCAGAGGGAATCGGACATTCGACTTCCATGGCGAGAAGAATCGAGGCAGCGACCGGAATTGAGACAAGAGCAACGATTCTCGGTTACATGCAGCGTGGTGGTAATCCGACCTGTAAGGACCGTTTTTATGCATCCATTATGGGAGCATATGCGGCAGACATCCTCTGTCAGGGCAAGAGCAACCGTGTAGTCGGCTATAAGAATGGTGAGTTTCAGGATTTTGATATCGACGAGGCTCTTGCAATGCAGAAGAATATTCCGGAATATCAGTATCAGGTCAGCCGGATCCTTTCCATGTAATCATGCTTCATAATAACTGGGCTGTCGCATCCTAATAGAAATCCTGTTCCCGCACCGGTGGCAAGCAACACACAAATTTGCTCGGCTCACGTTCCTAAGGCTGTCGCAAATTTGTGTGTTGCTTGCCACCGGTGCGGGAACAGGATTTCTATTTAGGATGCGACAGCTTTGCTTTTTTTGATATGTTTTTATAAAAGTTATTTTAACCAATAGGAAACAGGATTCGGAGTAAGAGCATGCCTGCGTAGGGATAGAAGCAGCGTACCGAATCCGGGATGATGCGGAGAAAAATATGATCACAAGTGTAGCAAATAAGCGGGTCAAGGAGCTCGTGGAGCTGTCCAATAAGGCGAAGGCAAGAAATGCAGCGGGGGTGTTTCTGGTCGAAGGAAGGAAGATGTTTCTGGAGGCGCCTGCAGAACGAATTGAGGCTGTATATATAGAAGAGACGTTTTTGGAAAAAGCATCGGAGGAACTGAAGCAGAAGCTCACACAGGTGTCTTACGAAGTTGTGACACAGGAAGTGTTTGCAAAGATCAGTGACACAAAGACGCCGCAGGGAATTCTATGCGTTGTGAAACAGCAAACATGGAAACCAGAGGAACTGCTTTATCCGCCGGACGGGAAACAGCCGCTTCTGATGGTACTGGAGGATATTCAGGACCCGGGAAATCTCGGAACGATTCTGCGGACAGCGGAGGGAGCCGGTGTCAATGGTGTGATTGTAACAAAAAATACTGTAGATCGTTATAATCCCAAAACGATTCGTGCAACGATGGGATCCTTGTACCGTATGCCGTGCGTGGAGACCGACAATCTCATGGAAACGTTACAACAGCTGAAAGCGGCGGGAATCCGCACATATGCGGCACATCTGAAAGGAACGGCATACCACGATCAATTTGATTATACAAAGGGAACTGCATTTTTGATCGGAAACGAAGGAAACGGACTGAAAAAGGAAACGGCAGATGCGGCGGATACGTATGTACGGATTCCGATGGAGGGACAGGTCGAATCGTTAAATGCGGCCATCGCATCGACAATTTTAATGTATGAAGCAAACAGACAACGCAGGATGTTATAAAATAAATACAACATAGGGAGGAAAGCAGCGTATGAAAATCGGATTTATCGGACTCGGAAATATGGCAAAAGCGATGATCGGAGGACTTTTGCAAAATCACATTGTTAAACCGGAGGAACTGATCGGTTCCTGTGCAACACAAAAGACAGCGGATGCGGTAAAAGTACAGTTTTCCATAGAGACCTGTCTGGATAACCGCAGGGTTGCAAAAGAAGCGGACGTTTTATTTCTTGCGGTAAAACCGCAGTTTTTTCCTCAGGTGATCGCACAGATCAGAGAGGATGTGCCGGAGAATAAGCCGGTGATATCCATTGCGGCGGGAAAGACGATCGCATATATCGAGGAGGAGTTCGGACATCCGGTAAAACTGGCAAGAGCAATGCCCAATACTCCGGCATTTGTGCTGGAAGGCTGTACCGGAGTATGCTTTCATGAATCCGTGACCGGGGAAGAAAAGGAACTGGTGCTAAAGCTGTTACGTGCGTTCGGACGGGCGGATGAGGTACCTGAGAGACTGATGGATACCGTGGGAGCGGTTTCGGGAAGCTCTCCGGCATATGTGTTCATGCTGATGGAAGCAATGGCAGATGCGGCAGTCGAGGGCGGCATGCCCAGAAAGCAGGCGTATGAGTTTGCGGCACAGGCAGTACTTGGCAGCGCAAAGCTTCTGTTAGAGAGCGGCAAGCATCCGGGTGAACTAAAGGATATGGTATGTTCACCGGGCGGAACAACAATCGAAGGTGTCCGTATTTTAGAGGATCATCATTTCCGTGGTACGATTATGGAGGCATTAAAAGCCTGCATTGATAAGTCCAAAAAACTATAGGATCGGATTGCTCACTTTTTAGCACTTGTCCACAAAAAACAGTCATAAAAACCGAGGGAAGTTTATATAATAGTTACAAATTTGTGAACTTGACAAATATTTTTAGCTCTGATATTATATTTGCCGTAATAAAAGTTAACAAATTTGTAACAAACGAAACACGAACGCAATATATTGTAGCGTGTTTCTATATCTTGGAGGTTTTTATGAAAATGATGCGCAGATGTCTGCTTTGTTTCCTGAGCATAGCGCTCGTATTGGAAACGGCAGTATCATTTACGGCAGCAGATTCAGCAAAAGCGAGTGAAACGGTACGACCGGGAGAAAACATGGATCTGAATGCAGGAGCTGCATTGATCCTGGATGCCGATATTACAAAAGAGGATGAAGCGCTTACTTCTTATGCCGTAGAATTAAACGGCGGGGAGACGGTACCGGCTGTAGAGGAGGAACCGGAGCAGGAATCCACTTTAGTCATGGTGAATGTTGACAGTATGCTGAATGTCAGAGCAGACGCAAATACGGATGCCGAGATTGTCGGAGTCTTATACGCAAACTGCGGAGGACAGATTTTAGAGCGGCAGAACGGTTGGACGAAGCTGCAATCCGGTAATTTGGTCGGATGGGCCAGCGATGAATATCTGCTCTTTGGAGCAGAAGCGGAAGCACTTGCCTATGAGGTAGGTGATAATCATGCCACGATCCTGACGGACGGGCTGAAGGTCAGAAAAGAGCCTTCTACGGATGCCGAAATATACGGGCTTCTGAAAAAAGGCGAGGTTGTATCGGTCTATGAGCGACTGGATGGCTGGATTAGAATCGGTTATGACAAACATGAAGGTTATATATCCGATGAGTATGCAGAGATTATATTCCGTGTAGATGAAGGAGAGACTACGGAGGAAATCGAGGCACGCGAGGCGGCGGAAGCAGAAGCAGCAGCACAGGCAAAGGCAAGCGCAGAAGCAAGAAGAGCTGCCATGCAGGAAGAAAAGGTATATGTAACTGCCAATTACTCGGATGTACAGATCCTTGCCGCAATCATCTGGTGTGAAGCCGGAAATCAGGGTTATGAGGGTCAGCTGGCGGTAGGAGCGGTCATTATGAACCGTGTCAATAGTTCAAGATATCCGAATACGATCGCGGACGTGGTCTATGCGCCCGGACAGTTTACACCTGCCATGTACGGAAAAGTATTAAAAACTTTGGAAAAAGGCAGCTATGCATCCTGCCTTCAGGCAGCACAGGATGCAATCAACGGTGTCAATAACGTTGGAACGGCAACGCACTTTAACCGCGCAGATGTCCGCAGCAGCGACCTGATCATAGGGGCTCACGCATTCTGGTAAAACGTTTTCGTAAGTACGTGCAGTAACCCAATAACTCATGGATACCGTTTTATACTGAATTTAACTGAATACCATAAGAAAGTCCGATGCAGGAACGACACCACAGCCGTCCCCGCACCGGACTTTTTATATGTCAAATCAGGTTCCCCGGAGGATATCCTCCGGGGAACCGTCCCACACCCATACTTTCATGAAAGTTACACGTTTTACGAAAGTACAATTGCGGAAACGGATAAAATGTAGTAAAATACATAATGTATGAAAGGAGAACGCCTATGAATATGACGATAATCTGGCTTGTGCTTTTAATTGTGATGATCGTTATTGAGCTTGCGACAATGGGACTGACAACGATATGGTTTGCCGGCGGAAGTCTGGTTGCAACGATTGCTGCGGCATGTTCCGCACCGATTTGGCTGCAGGTTACCTTGTTCTTTGTGGTATCGTTGATCTTGCTGTGGTTTACAAGACCGATCGCCGTAAAGTATTTCAACAAGGACAGGATCCGCACCAATGTGGAAGCCATGGTCGGAAGGCAGGGTGTCGTAACGAGTGAGATCGATAATCTTGAAGGAATCGGCGAAGTCAAAATAGGCGGTATGGAGTGGACTGCAAGAACGATTATGGACGGCATGAAGCTTCCGGTAGGAACTGTGGTCATCGTTCGCGCGGTGGATGGCGTGAAGGTGATCGTTCAACCCAAATAAACAGCGCAGAGCGTGAAGGAGGAAAATATGAATCCCGGAGTGATAGCATTACTGGTATTGTTAGTATTATTGATCTGGATCCTGATATCCTGTATCAAAATCGTGCCTCAGGCACAGGCATTTGTTGTGGAGCGTCTCGGCGCTTATCAGGGAACGTGGGGTGTAGGAATTCACTTTAAGATTCCGTTTATCGATAAAGTGGCAAAGAAAGTTCTGTTAAAAGAGCAGGTTGTGGATTTTGCACCGCAGCCGGTAATTACCAAGGATAACGTAACCATGAGAATTGATACTGTCGTATTCTTCATGATCACGGATCCGAGACTGTTTGCATACGGTGTGGAAAATCCGATCATGGCGATCGAGAACCTGACGGCAACCACACTTCGTAATATCATCGGTGATCTGGAACTGGATCAGACATTGACATCCCGTGAGACGATCAACACCAAGATGCGTTCTTCTCTGGATGTGGCAACCGATCCGTGGGGCATCAAGGTTACCCGTGTTGAGTTAAAGAACATCATTCCTCCCGCAGAGATCCAGAATGCGATGGAGAGACAGATGAAGGCAGAGCGTGAACGCCGTGAAGCGGTTACCAGAGCAGAAGGTGAGAAGACCGCAAGCATTACGGTTGCACAGGGTAAGAAAGAAGCTGCAATTCTGGAAGCAGAAGCAGAGAAACAGTCCGCAATCCTTCGTGCGGAAGCACAGAAAGAGAAAATGATCCGCGAAGCAGAAGGTCAGGCAGAAGCAATCTTACGCGTACAGCAGGCTACCGCAGACGGTATCCGTTTCATCAAAGAAGCAGGTGCGGATGAGACTGTTCTTCAGTTAAAGAGTTTGGAAGCATTTGCTCAGGCTGCAGACGGTCAGGCAACCAAGATTATCATTCCTTCCGATCTTCAGGGAATCGCAGGTCTTGCAACAAGCTTCAAGGAAATCATTTCCAAATAATCGGATAAGATAAGAAACGGGCAGGGACGCGCAGCAAACGGGCGCCCCTGCATTTTTCTTACATCTGCGTATTGTTTGCAAAATTCTGTCAACGGGATGGAACAGCTGTCCACAGACCTGTCAGCGGCGGGTACGCTTTCGCTACACCTCGTCCGTAGCGGTACATAAGGTGCCCAAATACGGCACCTAAGTACCGACGGACTCCCAGTGCCCGCCGCTGACAGGTCTGTGGGCAGCCGTTCCATCCGGTTGACAGAATTTTGCAGATGACGAAAGGATATCAAATAAAAGAGGAGATAAATATTATGGAGAAAACGGTTAATTTAAAGGGAAGGAATTTCCTGACATTAAAGGATTTTACACCGGAAGAGATTACATATTTGATCGATCTTGCGGCAGAATTAAAGGAGAAGAAGAAAAAGGGTGTTCCGGTCGATATACTGCGCGGCAAAAATGTAGCGCTGATTTTTGAAAAGACCAGTACCAGAACCCGCTGCTCTTTTGAGGTGGCAGCGCATGATCTGGGGATGGGCACTACTTATCTGGATCCGGTAGCTTCCCAGATCGGCAAGAAAGAGAGCATCAAGGATACGGCAAGAGTCCTCGGCACGATGTTTGAAGGAATCGAATACCGCGGTTATGGACAGGAGATCGTGGAGGAGCTTGCAAAGTATGCCGGTGTTCCGGTATGGAACGGGCTGACAAATGAATACCACCCTACACAGATGCTGGCTGACATGCTGACGATCCGTGAGCATTTCGGAAAGCTTCAGGGGTTAAAGCTTGTTTACATGGGTGATGCACGATATAACATGGGTAATTCCCTGATGATCGCCTGTGCAAAGCTCGGACTGGACTTTACCGCTTGTGCACCGGCAAAGTATTTCCCGAATGCGGAGTTGGTAGCGTTGTGTAAAGAATATGCAAAGGAAAGCGGTTCTGTGATCACGCTGACCGAAGATGTTAAAGCAGGAACCAAGGATGCAGACATCATCTATACGGATGTGTGGGTATCCATGGGAGAGCCGGACAGCATATGGGAGGAAAGAATCCGTGATCTGACACCTTATAAGGTGACGATGGATGTTATGAAGAATGCGGGCGAGCAGGCAATCTTTTTACACTGTCTGCCGGCATTCCATGATCTGGATACAAAGATCGGTAAGGAAATGGGAACGAAGTACGGTTTTAAAGAACTGGAAGTGACGGATGAGGTATTTGAGTCCGCACAGTCTCATGTGTTTGAAGAAGCAGAGAACAGAATGCATACGATCAAGGCAGTGATGGCTGCAACATTAGGCGCATTTTAAAGAGGGTTGGTTTACGTGAAGGAAAAAATATTGGCAATGCTGAGAAACAGCGATAAATCAATATCAGGACAGGAATTGTGCAATCATTTCGGCGTGTCAAGAACTGCAGTTTGGAAAGCAATTAATCAATTGAAAGAAGACGGCTATGAGATCGAAGCGGTACAAAACAGAGGTTATCGCCTGATCTCCTGCCCTGAGGTGCTTTCCTATGCTGAAATAGCCAGCAGACTGCAGACCAAATGGGCGGGACGGAATCTGTATTATTATGACGAGACCGGTTCTACCAATACGGATGTAAAACGGCTTGCCGAAGAAGGTGCGCCGCACGGTACGCTGGTAGTGGCAGACCAGCAGACGGCAGGGCGCGGCAGAAAAGGCAGAAGCTGGCAGTCACCTGCCGGAACGACGATCTGCATGAGCCTGTTACTCAGACCGGAGTTTGCTCCGGATCGCGCATCCGGGCTGACGCTTGTCATGGCGCTGTCGGTAGCAAAAGCATTAGAGGAAGTATGCGGCGAGAAGTTTGGGATCAAGTGGCCAAACGATATTGTTTTAAACAGTAAAAAGGTATGCGGCATTCTGACGGAAATGAGTGCCGAAATGGATTATATCCATTATGTTGTCATCGGAGCCGGGATCAATGTCAATCTGATGTATTTTCCGGAAGAGATCAAGGAAACAGCGACATCCATCCTGAAGGAGACCGGGCAGATCGTATCCCGCTCGGAAATCGTGGAACGGGTACTGCATTATTTTGAACAGTATTATGAATGCTATCTGAAGACGTTAGATCTATCCGGACTTCGTGAGGAATATAATGCGATTCTGGTCAATCGGGATGCACAGGTCAGAGTTCTGGATCCCAAAGGAGAATATACTGGAACGGCGAGAGGAATCACGGACACGGGAGAACTGATCGTGGAAAAAGAGGATAAAACCGTGACAGAGGTATATGCGGGAGAAGTGTCCGTGCGCGGTCTGTATGGTTACGCAGAGTAAAGAAGGAGCAGGAAAATGGCAGAAAAAAAAGACAGAATGATATTATGCGGTTCTAATGCATATGATAAGAAATATTATTTTAACAAAACATTTTCCAAGCTGCCGCAATCCATACAGGATGAGCTTCATATTATCTGCGTGCTTTTTACGGAAGAGGTCGGCGGAATCTTTACGATCAGCTTTGAGGAAAACGGCGGTGTGACACTCCAGACCGAAGCGGCGGAAGAAGACTATCTGTATGATGAGATCGGCAGCGGTCTGCTGGTCAGCGAGGTAATGAAGAAGCGAAAAGATCTCTTTGAATCACTGAGCCTGTATTACAGGGCGCTGATCCTGCATGAGGATATGTCCGAGCTGTTGGACGAAGAGGATCAGGTACGCCCGGAAGCGGCGGAAACAGAGATCACATATACGTCGGAGCGTACACCCAAGGAGGAAGCGGAATGATCTTAGTGATTGATGTCGGAAATACCAATATTACATTCGGAGTTTATGAAGGAGAAAAGCTTCTGACTACTTTTCGTATGATGTCCAAGCAGCCGAGGACTTCGGATGAATACGGAATCAGTATCCGCGAATTGTTACGAAGCAATAATATTCATAGAGAAGATATGGAAGGCGTTATCATAGCAAGCGTCGTTCCGAATGTCATGCATGCGTTAAACGGTGCAATCATACGGTATCTGAATCAGACTCCGATGATCGTGGGGCCGGGCTTAAAAACAGGCATCAAGATCGTGACGGAGAATCCACGCGAGATCGGCGCGGATCGTATCGTGGACGCGGTTGCTGCTTATGAAAAATACGGCGGTCCGGTTCTGGTACTGGATTTCGGTACGGCAACGACCTATGATCTTGTCACCGAGGACGGATGCTTTACGGCAGGAATCACCGCACCGGGTATCCGCATCTCTGCAAAAGCACTCTGGGAGGATACGGCAAAGCTTCCCGAGATCGAGATCCGTAAGCCGGCATCCATTCTGGCACAGGAGACGATCTCCAGTATGCAGGCAGGACTGGTATACGGACAGATCGGTCAGACGGAATATATCATCCGCCAGGTAAAGCAGGAAAGCGGATATGACAATCTGAAGGTGGTTGCGACCGGCGGTCTCGGAAGACTGATCAGTGATGAGACGGATGCGATCGAAGTATATGACAGCTCTTTAACGTTGGACGGACTTCGGATCATCTATGAGAAGAACCGGAAGAAGGGAAAACGATAAAGAATGCAGGTGAAGATCGGAAATGTGGAACTGTCCGGGCAGGTGATCTTAGCGCCGATGGCGGGCGTGACGGATCTGCCTTTCCGTGTTCTGTGTACGGAGCAGGGAGCGGCAATGACGTGCATGGAGATGGTTTCCGCGAAAGCTATTTTATATCATAATAAAAACACGGAAGAACTGATGAAGATCGATCCTGCAGAAAAATGTGTGTCGCTGCAGCTGTTTGGGTCGGACCCGGATATCGTCAGTGAGATGGCAAAGCGTATCGAAGACAGACCGTTTGCGATTCTGGATCTGAATATGGGTTGTCCGGTTCCGAAGGTTGTGAACAATCACGAAGGCTCGGCATTGATGAAAGATCCTGTATTAGCGGGACGCATCATCGAAAAGACAGTCCGGGCGATTGGAAAGCCGGTAACCGTCAAAATCCGAAAAGGCTTTGATGAAGCACATGTCAATGCGGTAGAGCTTGCACATATCGCGCAGGAAAGCGGTGCGGCCGCGGTTGCCGTGCATGGCAGAACGAGAGAACAGTATTACAGCGGAGATGCTGACTGGGAGATCATCCGTCAGGTCAAAGAGGCAGTTCATATTCCGGTGATCGGAAACGGGGATGTGACGGACGGACCGTCTGCCAAAGCACTTCTTGGGCAGACAGGGTGTGACGCAGTCATGGTCGGGCGTGCCGCAAGAGGAAATCCGTGGATCTTTCACCGGATCAACACATATCTGGAAACAGGCGTGTCGGAGGAAAAGCCGGATTATGAAACCGTCAAACAGATGATGTTACGGCATGCGGCGATGTTACTTGCAACCAAGGGTGAGTACATCGGAATCCGTGAGATGCGAAAGCATGTTTCATGGTATACGGCAGGCTATCCGAACTCTGCCGGAATGCGCCGGAAGGTCAATGAAATGGAAAGCTATGAACAACTGCAGGAGTTCCTTGACACCTATGCAGTAAATGGGATATAATATCTACGTTTTTTAGGAGAACAACGTGTGAAAACACGCTTCAAAGATAACAGAATGGATGGGAAAGGGTACCGGAAATGGAAGGAAAGAAAAACATTTTAACGTATGAAGGTCTGAAGAAATATGAAGACGAACTGCATGAGCTGAAGGTTGTCAGAAGAAAGGAAGTTGCTCAGAAGATCAAGGAAGCAAGAGAGCAGGGAGACCTCTCCGAAAATGCGGAATATGATGCAGCAAAGGATGAGCAGCGCGACATCGAAGCAAGAATCGAAGAACTGGAGAAGATCCTGAAAAATGCGGAAGTAGTCGTAGAGGATGATGTCAACCTGGATAAGGTCAGCATCGGCTGCAAGGTCAAGATTCTGGATCTTGAATATAATGAGGAACTGGAATACAAGATTGTAGGTTCCAGCGAAGCAAACAGCTTAAAAGGAAAGATTTCCAATGAGTCTCCGGTAGGAAAAGCATTGATCGGATCCAAGGTAGGAGACACCGTAAATGTAGATACACAGATGGGCGTTGTCAGCTATAAGGTGCTTGGCATTGACCGTTCATCGAACTAAGAAGTGAGGAGTTAGAACCGTGGCAGAACAGAATACAAATGCACAGAATCAGAACAAAGGACAGAACCAGCCGGCACAGGAGCAGGATTTAGGACAGCTTTTACAGATCCGCCGTGACAAGCTTGCGGCTCTGAAAGAAGCAGGCAAAGATCCTTTTCAGATCACCAAGTATGATGTAACGCATCACAGCATGGAGATCAAAGACCGGTTTGAGACATTGGAGGGGGCAGCAGTATCTGTTGCAGGTCGTATGATGTCCAAGCGTGTAATGGGAAAAGCATCCTTCTGTAATGTGCAGGATCTTCAGGGAACGATCCAGTCCTATGTGGCAAGAGACAATATCGGAGAAGAAGCCTATGCCGATTTCAAGAAATATGATATCGGTGATATCGTCGGCATCAAGGGAACTGTATTTAAGACAAAAACAGGCGAGATCTCCATTCATGCAGAGGAAGTTACACTGTTAAGCAAGAGCCTTCAGATCCTTCCCGAAAAATTCCATGGTCTGACCAACACAGATATCCGTTATCGTCAAAGATATACGGATCTGATCATGAATGAAGATGTAAAGAAGACATTCATTACCCGTTCTAAGGTCATCAGCGCTATCCGTTCTTATCTGGATGCACAGGGCTTTATGGAAGTGGAGACCCCGATGCTTGTATCCAATGCGGGCGGTGCTGCGGCAAGACCGTTCGAGACACATTACAATGCACTGGACGAGGATGTCAAGCTGCGTATCTCTCTGGAGCTGTATTTAAAGAGACTGATCGTGGGCGGTCTGGAGCGTGTATATGAGATCGGTCGTGTATTCCGTAATGAAGGACTGGATACAAGACACAATCCGGAATTCACGCTGATGGAGCTGTATCAGGCATATACCGATTATCACGGCATGATGGATCTGACCGAGAATATGTTCCGTCATGTAGCACAGACAGTCATTGGCACGACTAAGGTTACCTATGGCGATGTTGAGATCGACCTTGGAAAGCCGTTTGAACGTATCACGATGCTGGATGCTGTAAAGAAATATACCGGAGTTGATTTTGACCAGATTCCGGACACTGCGGCAGCAAAGAAGATCGCAGATGAGAAAGAAGTACATTACGAAGAACGCCATACAAAGGGCGATATCCTGAATCTGTTCTTTGAAGAGTTTGTCGAAGAACATCTGATCCAGCCGACTTTTGTCATGGATCATCCTGTAGAAGTTTCTCCGCTGACGAAGAGAAAACCGGACAAGCCGGACTATGTAGAGCGTTTCGAGCTGTTCATCACAGCAAGAGAAATGTGCAACGCATACTCCGAACTGAACGATCCGATTGATCAGAGGGAGCGCTTCAAGGCACAGGAGGCTGCACTGGCAGCAGGTGATGAAGAGGCCAATACCACCGATGAAGATTTCATGAATGCGTTGGAGATCGGTATGCCCCCGACAGGCGGTATCGGGTACGGAATTGACAGACTGGTGATGCTGCTGACGAACCAGCCGGCGATCAGGGATGTGCT
>JBJFCE010000044.1:0-12768 GCA_051888775.1 Lachnospiraceae bacterium
GTATAAAATTTTCAATGTTCTTTAATTTAGCCTTGACTTTTTATTTGCAGGCTATAAAATCAGCAGTTTCTTTTTACCGTATAGATTCACTTTACAGCACCGATGATCCCTCATGGCATCCGGTTCCTATACGGAGAAAAAGAAAGAGCAGCTATGACCCTGCTCTTTCCTGAATCATTCCAGTCAAATTATTCTTCAGTACCTAAGCAAACACTGTCTTCCAGTCCCCACTCCGTAGCGATCTTCATAAAGGTTCCGTCCTCTACCATTTCCATCAGGGTAGCCTGAACAGTGTCTCTTAATTCTTCATTTCCAAGCTTAAAGCCGATACCATACTGCTCGGTTGCCAGATATTCATCAAGGATCACAAATTCCGCGTCTCTCTGTTCCATCTGGTAATCTGCAACACCGATATCCATTGCTACCGCATCTACTGCACCAGCTTCCAGATCCATAAATGCCGTATTATAATCCGCATATTCCTGAAGTCCGCCAAAGGAGCTTAACAGATCTGCCTGTGCCTCATCCTGCAAAGCTGCAAGTGCAGAAGAATCTGCCTGAACGGCAACCATTTTTCCTGCAAGATCAGCCTGACTTGTAATACCGGAATCTGCTGCCACAACAAATACCTGACTGTTATCTACATAAGGAACTGTCCACGTATAATCGTCCTCACGACCATTCATTGTAAATCCGTTCCAGATACAGTCAATCGTTCCGGAAGAAAGCTCCATATCCTTGCTATCCCAATCGATCGGCTGTGCCACATAGGTCCACCCCTGTCTCTTGCAGACCTCCTGTGCAAGACTTAAATCAAAGCCCACATACTCACCGTTCTCATCCAGATATCCGTAAGGTGGGAACTCTGCATCAAAACCAACGGTAAAAGTTGTTCTCTCTCCGCCTTCCGCAACATCGGCTCCTGTATCGGTCTCTTTTTCTTTAGAACCGCAGGCGCTTAACATACCCAGTACCATGACCATGGTACAAAGAATTGCAACCAGTTTCTTTTTCATAATATTCTCCTCCTTTTGCTCCGGTCTCTGTGCAATTTAGTAATTTATCACAACGCAGTGACCAGCATATGACATATCATAGCATAAGGAAAATAGCACGTCAACCTGTTCGCTTAGGAACGGAATATATACTTTTTTACAAATTTGTGTTACTATCAATGATAGAATCCTATTTGGAATATCGGAATAACATCAGGCCGGCAGATATTTTCGCGCTCGTTTAACATAAATGACTGCCTCCCGCCAAACAAATGTAGAAAGGAAATGATTACATATGAAGATTGGTGTTGATTATTATCCGGAACACTGGGATCGTTCTCTATGGGAAGCGGATGCCGATTTGATGCAGCAGACCGGAGTAAAGCTAGTCCGCATGGCAGAATTCGCATGGTGCCTTCTGGAACCGAGAGAGGACGAATTTGACTTCACGTGGTTGGACGAAGCAGTTTCGATTTTTGCAAAACGCGGAATTGATATTGTGCTGTGTACACCGACAAACTGTCCGCCACTTTGGCTGTATGAATCTTATCCGGATGCGGTACAGACCGGACCGGACGGCAAAAAGATCGCTACCGGAATCCGCGGACACCGTTGCTATCATAATCCGGACTTTGTTCGTCTTGCCACTCGTATTGTGGATGTAATGACCAGACACTATGCCGATAACAAGTCGGTTATCGCATGGCAGATCGATAATGAGCTGGAATCCAGTTTCTGCTTTTGTGACACATGTGTCGCAAAATATCATGACTGGCTCCGCGAAAAGTACGGCACACCGGATGAGATCAACAAAGCTTACGGCAACAACGTCTGGAGCGGTGCCTATTCTTCTTTTACACAAATCAAACCACCGTTTGGAAGCTATCCTTCCGCTTGGTTGAATCCTGCTTATATGCTGGACTTTAACCGCTATGCCTCGGACAGTATGATTCAATACCTGAACATGCAGGCAGATATCATCCGTAAAAATTGCCCGGATGCAAAGATTACAACCAATACCTGGTTCTGCGAGCATATGCCCGATTTTTACCGTGCATTCCGGAATATGGATTTTGTTTCCTATGATAATTATCCGGTCACGGCACTTCCGGATGATCCGGAAGAATGTTATTCCCATGCCTTTCATCTGGATCTTATGCGCGGGATCAAGCAGCAGAATTTCTGGATCATGGAACAGCTAAGCGGCGGCATGGGCTGTTGGGCGCCAATGTCACGCATGCCTTGCCCCGGTATGATCGAAGGCTATTCCTTACAGGCTTTAGCTCATGGTGCAGACACTGTTTTGCATTTCAGGTGGCGTACGGCAACAACGGGTGCCGAGATGCACTGGCACGGACTGATCGATCATTCCAATGTCCCCGGCAGACGGTTTTCGGAATTTACACATCTTTGCCAAACAGCTGCTTCTTTAGACTTTATCGAAGGAACCTCGCTTCATTCGGATGTAGCAATTTTATATTCCTCCGACAACGAATATGCGTTCCGGATTCAGCCCCAGACAGATGGCATGCATTATTTTGAACAGCTAAAGCTGTTTCATGATGCGTTTTCAAGATACGGTGTCAATATCGATATCATAAATCATACCGATGCACTTGACGGTTACCGGATTGTGGTCGCTCCCACGATGTATGTTACGGATGATGAGACAGCCGCACATCTGCATCAATTTGTGGAAAACGGCGGCACGCTCATTCTGACCAATCGAAGCGGTGTCAAAGATCAACACAATAACTGCATCATGGCACCGCTTCCGACAGTTTATCGTGATCTGGCAGGCGCTTATGTTTCAGAATATGAACCGATCGGCGCAGCTCACAATACCATTCGTCTGTCAGACGGTCAAACCTTCTCTTGTACGAAATGGTGCGATCTGCTCGTATGTGAATCTGCCAAAGTCCTCGGTACTTATGAAAAGGATTTCTTTCAGGGAACTCCTGCGGTCACCGTCAATGCTTACGGAAACGGTCATGCTTATTATATCGGAACCGTTGCAGAGCGAAGCTTTTATCATACCCTGATCCGCTCCGTTTTGGAACAGACACAGATTCCTTTTGCGGATGGTCTCCCGGATCATGTAGAGCTCACAACCCGCACCGGAAATGGCAAAACTGTACGATTCCTGTTTAACAATACGGATCGTGAACAGACTTTTTGCCTGAACGGTAACAACATTCACATGAAACCTTTTGAAATGAAGATCGCTCAGGAATTCTCCTGAGCGATCTTTGTTATCTACTGTATGTCAAATATAACACTGCAACCTAGATATCATTTTTCCTGCAATCTGCTTGTTTCATTACAGCCTCATAATAATCCTCTGCCTGCTTTCTTGTCAGTTGGAAATGCTTTTCCAATTTTATCAAAATCCGGTCTTTCGAGACGCCTTCTTCCAGATTATCATAAATAACTGCTTCTATTCCTTGCTGCATCCCTTGGCGCTTCCCACTTGCAAACAAAGCAGCTCGGTCCTCTTCATAGCGCTGTCGGGCTTCACATTGCAATCTGATATTTTCCTCGGCACTGACATCATACATTGTTGCAGCTGCTTCTTTGATATATTCGTTCTTCTCTGCCAACATTCTGATTTCCTCCCAAGTTCCTGCTTTGAAAAGTTTTGCCCACTGATATAACGTATTCTCACGATCTTCGGCAGTTGCCTGTTCTGCCTGAGTTAAGTCTAACACATACAATTTAAATTTGTCACTATACACATGGTGATTTTTTATATTCATCATCTGATACTTTGCATAAAACTCCGGATGGTCCGGAAAGAGAGTATAATCCAAAATACTGATGTGTATCGCTTCCTTCATATCCGGATAGCTTCCCCCTTTGGACGTTTCATCAAATGTGCGGCACAGATAAGCCAATGAGCGTTCTTCCCAATCCTGATTATCCGCAATCTGCATTTCGATATTCAGTATCGTTTTATTGTTTAGCAGAATTTTAATATCCAGCACAAATGTTTTTTCTTCAATCCGCTCTCCCAGAACAATCGGATTCTGAATCTCTACCTGTTGGATTCCTTCCTGCTTCAACCCCAATAATGCTGCAATCAGCCCTCTCAATGCTTTCTCATTTTTCTGCAATACCGCTCGAAAGAGATAATCATTTGTGAGCTTATAGCGCACATCCCCTACTGCCTGTTCTAACATTCTTCGACCTTTTTCAGACATGAATTTTCCTCCTTAGAAACCATAGATTTGAATGAATTGAATATTTGGCGAATTGCCTGAATAGAAAAGATAAGTCAGATTATCTTAACGATGACAGTTCCCTGTCTCTAATATGATAAACAGATGCATCCGGCATTTCATCTCCGGATGCATCTATCATAGCATGGCTCTTTGATTTACTCAAGTGTTTTTCTGACGCCCGCCATTTTCAAGCAGCTTTATAAGCTCCAAAAGCGTCATTTCTCCCATATCCTGTTTCTCCGTTTGGGCATCGCGCTGTCTGACCGAAACGGTCCGATTCTGTTTTTCTTTCTCGCCCAGAATGAGCATATACGGGAGTTTATCCAGTCTTGCTTCCCGGATCTTATAACCGAGCTTTTCGTCCCGCTCATCTGTTTCCACACGAATGCCATGCTGTTGCAGCTGATCTGAAACTTCCTTGGCATATGCCTGATACTTATCGGATACCGGAAGAATCCTTACCTGAACGGGGGACAGCCAGAGCGGAAACCTGCCCGCATAATGCTCGATCAAAATACCGATAAACCGCTCAATAGAACCGTAAATTGTCCGGTGTATCATAATCGGACGATGCTTTTCTCCGTCCGCACCCATATATTCGATTCCGAAACGAAGCGGTAACTGAAAATCCAGCTGGATCGTTCCGCACTGCCATGTTCTTCCGATGGAATCCGTCAGATGAAAATCCAGCTTCGGTCCGTAAAATGCGCCGTCCCCTTCATTCACAACATATTCCATGTGCATATCTTCAACCGCTTTTCTAAGTGCCTGCGTTGCAAGCTCCCAGTCCTCCTCGCTTCCGATGCTGTTCTCCGGCTTTGTCGAAAGCTCCACATGATAGGAAAAACCGAATTTTGCATACACTTCATCGATCAGCCTGACTACCTTCCGGATTTCGTCTATGACCTGCTCCTGAGTCATAAAGATATGGGCATCGTCCTGCGTAAAGCAGCGGACTCTCATCAATCCATGCAGCTGTCCCGATTTTTCGTGCCGGTGTACCAGCCCAAGCTCTCCGAGCCTCAAAGGCAGATCCCGGTAAGAACGCGGTTCCATTTTGTATACAAGCAATCCGCCCGGACAATTCATGGGCTTGATACAATAATCCGCTCCATCGATCACACTCGTATACATATTTTCCCGATAATGCTCCCAATGCCCCGAAGTCTCCCAAAGTGATTTTTCCAGCATGATCGGCGTGGATATTTCCTGATATCCGTTTTTTCTGTGAAGTTCCCGCCAATATTCAATCAGCAGATTCTTAAGGACCATTCCTTTGGGCAGGAAAAGCGGAAAACCGGGGCCTTCCTCCATAAGGGCAAAAAGTCCCAGTTCCTTTCCGAGCTTTCTGTGATCCCTGCGCTTTGCCTCCTCCATAAGCTCCAGATATTGCTTCAGTTCTGATGCTTTCGGAAATGAAATCCCATATATCCGCGTCAGCATTTTGTTCTTCTCATTTCCCCGCCAATAGGCACCGGCAATAGACAAGAGCTTAAACGCTCTGATATGGCATGTGTTGGAAATATGCGGTCCCGCACAAAATTCCGTATACTCACCCTGTCTGTAAAAGCTGATCCGCTCATGTTCGGGAAGCTCGCGGATCATCTGAACTTTATAAGGTTCTTCCTGTTGTTCCATATACGCAAGTGCTTCCTCTTTTTGCACCTCATATACCTGCAGGGATAAAGATTCCTGCACGATCTTCTGCATCTGCGCTTCGATCTCCGGCAGATACTCCTCAGTAAACGGGAAATCGAACTCAAAATCATAGTAAAATCCGTGTTCGATTGCCGGACCGATTGCACATTTGGTCGTCGGATACAGCCGCTTAACTGCCTGCGCCAACACATGGGCACTGGTATGCCAGAAGGCTTCCTTTACCTCCTGTTGCTCAAAATCACCCTCATACACCTGACCGTTTCTGTCAATCATCTTCATTTCTTATGTCTCCTTTCTTTGAGAAGCATACGCCTGTGTTTAAGAAACTCCGCGGTCTTCTCCGGTCAAAAAACCTCATTCGTCTCCCACACATCGTATGCATTTACAGAATCTGATAACATAAGAAAAGCACCCTCCGATACACGATTCTCTCGTATATCTAAGGGTGCATGATCGCACGGTTCCACCTTAACTTTTCACTTCGGACTCCAACAAATCCTATCCTTTAACGCAGGCATACGGTCATACTTACCGCTCTACAAGCTTCGGCATGACAGCTCGGGAATGGTTTTCGTCTGCCGTTCATATAAGCGGCTTCCACCGATTACCGCTCTCTCTGGATACTTCTTTGCAAACTACTCTTTTCCGTCATGGCTTTTCCTATGTTATTGTGGTTATAGTAGCATTATGAGACTCAATTGTCAATCCGCAGTTCTTTTTTTACTTCACAAACGTCTTCACCTGCTCGCAGATCCCCTTACCGTCCAGCTTATATTTTTCAACAAGCGCACCGGCAGATCCGGATTCTCCGAAAACATCCTGCATGCCGATCTTGCAGACAGGTGTCGGAGCTGCTTTGCAAAGAGCATCACAGACAGCACTGCCAAGTCCGCCGATCACGGAATGTTCCTCTACGGTTACGACTTTGCCGGTCTTCTTGGCACTGGCAACGATCAGCTCTTCATCTAACGGCTTGATCGTACAGATGTTGATCACCTCTGCACTGATACCGTCTGCTGCCAGCATGTCGGCTGCTTCCAAAGCATTGGCAACACAGATACCGGTTGCTACGATTGTAACATCCGTTCCCTCTCTTAAAACTTCTCCCTTGCCGATTTTGAAAGAATACTCCGGTCTGTCATTGATGACAGGCACTGCAGCACGTCCGAAACGGATATATACAGGGCCTTCGTGCTCTACGGCTGCACGGACGGCGGCTTTTGCTTCCACATCATCGGAAGGACACATAACCACCATACCCGGAATGGTTCTCATCAGCGCCAGATCTTCGTTACACTGATGGCTTGCACCGTCTTCACCTACGGTGATTCCCGCATGGGTTGCACCGATCTTGACATTTAAGTGCGGGTAGCCTACGGAGTTACGCACCTGCTCAAAGGCACGTCCTGCCGCAAACATTGCGAAAGAGCTGACAAACGGAATCTTACCCGTTGTTGCAAGTCCTGCCGCAATACCTACCATGTTACATTCTGCAATACCGCAGTCAATATGTCTGTCCGGAAATGCCTTCTGAAAAATACTTGTCTTAGTTGCCCCTGCAAGGTCAGCATCCAATACAACCAGATTCGGGTATTCTGCTCCGAGCTGTGCTAATGCGTTTCCGTAGCTCTCTCTCGTTGCGATCTTCTTTGTATCTGCCATTATGCTTCACCTGCTTTCTCTAATTCTGCATCAATTTTTTCAAGGTCTGCCATTGCGATTGCATATTCTTCATCATTCGGTGCTTTTCCGTGCCATCCGGCGTTATTCTCCATAAAGGAAACGCCCTTTCCTTTGATACTGTGCGCGATGATTGCCGTCGGCTGTCCCTTGGTTGCCTTTGCCTCTGTAAAAGCCGCACGAAGTGCATCAAAATCATGTGCATCCACATTGATCACATGGAAATTGAAAGCTTCGAATTTCTGATCGATGGGATACGGAGAACATACATCCTCGATCTTTCCGTCGATCTGAAGCCCGTTATTATCTACGATCACACAGAGATTGTCCAGATTTCTCGCTCCCGCAAACATGGAAGCCTCCCAGACCTGTCCTTCCTGAATCTCACCGTCACCGAGAAGTGTATATACTCTGTAATCTTTTCCGTCCATCTTTCCTGCCAGTGCCATACCGACTGCTGCAGAGATGCCCTGTCCGAGAGAACCGCTACTCATATCCACGCCCGGAATATGCTTCATATCCGGATGTCCCTGCAAGTAGCTTCCCAGCTTACGGAGTGTCAGAAGATCCTCCACCGGGAAAAATCCGCGGTTTGCAAGTGCCGCATAATAACCCGGTGCCGTATGTCCCTTGGACAATACGAAACGATCACGATCCGGATCCTTCGGGTTCTTCGGATCCACATTCATTTCTTCAAAATATAAAAAGGTATAAATATCCGCTGCGGAAAGTGATCCGCCCGGATGTCCTGCCTTTGCACTATGTACGGAAGACACGATACCCTTGCGTACCTGATTGGCAGTCTTAGCAAGCTCTAAGTTTGTCATTTTGATTCCTCCATCGTCATCAATATCGAATCCGGCTCTCCGTCTGGCTGACGGTTTTCCTCATTCCGGCTTTCCTCATTGTAGCACATTCCAGAATGACCGTAAATGCCTTCTTTTGCAAGATCTGCCCGGATTTTTAGCAGTCTCTCGCGCTCTGCATGGTATTTCATCAACAAAAGCTCCGACTGAAAAATTTTCTCATTCAGATTCTCTTTATGAATCAGGCCGCAATATCTTTTAGCAAGTGCATAGTCACTGTTACGCCACAGCAAATAGGCATTCCACAACGCAATTGCCGCCACCACCGTTACAATCGGTCTTAGCAAAAATCCGGAAGCAGTAGCGATCAATGCCGGAAGCAGCATAAGCAACGGATCATCATGTCCGCTTTTATCCACGATCTGCATCAGCTGGACACATACGATATGGATCAATCCCCAGATTGCTCCCACAATTCCGGTCAGCATCAGATACAGATACAACTTTCTCTTCATATCCTGATAGGTATTCAGATAGCCCTTACGCCGTCCCTGCTCTGCCGCAGTCTCGCTCTCCAGAACACGCAGCGCCTGTCTGACTTCTCCTATGTTCATGTCCTGCTCCCTTTACCCAAACTTCCGGTTCAATTCCGTACTTTCCCCTCATATATTGAAAAAAAGATTTCTTATAATACCACTATGCCCATATTTTCCCGTAAGGTCAAATCTTTTTTCCGGAAGCTCCATACTTTGCAAGGACCGCACCATCTGAAACAGCGGTTATACTTCTGCGGTATACTTCTCACAGCACTCTTTTTAACCGGACTGTTTTTACATCGATGCTCCCCCTCCGAGTCCGAATCGGAAGCCTTTCGCACCCTTGCCGGTGAAATTGCATCCTATGAACTGCAAAATAACGGACTGAGCCTCCACTATACACTTGCCGACTGTAATTCTTTTCATATGCAGGAAAAATACGGACTGGACGCTTCTACTGCCCTGCTGCCTCTTTTTTCTCAGGAGCTTGCCGAAAAAGAAAAAGATACTTATTATGCTTTCTTTGCTTCTCTGAAAGAAATCCCTATGGAAAAGCTTTCCGAACATGAACAGTTTCTCTATCGGATCCTGTATACCTCTCTGGAGCACACCTGTGAGGGCTTTTCCTACCCGTATTATTATGAACCGCTTTCTCCGTCTTCCGGTGAGCAGAACTCACTTCTGATCTTACTTGCGGAATATCGTTTCCGCACCAAAGAAGATGTGGAGCATTACCTGACACTGCTTTCCTGCATCCCCGATTATTTCGACAGTCTGCTCTTATATGAGCAGCAAAAGGCGGATGCCGGTCTGTTCATGTCCGATTCCGCTGCGGATAAATTGATCAGTCAATGTGACTCCCTTTGTACCGAGCAGGCTTTAACGCAGCATACCCATTTCCTGCAGACCACTTTTGAATCACGGCTTACGGCACTCTTAGAGTCCGGTGCGATCACTTCTGAAGAAGCAGATGATTTTATTGCCCGTAATCATGATCTTTTGCTGCATCAGGTCTCCCCTGCTTATACAGCTCTGGCAGACGGTATTTTTCTGCTCAAAGGAAGCGGGCATAATGAAAACGGTCTGTGCTTTTATGAATCGGGTACCGCTTACTATGAAAATCTGCTTGCTTCCGTCACCGGTTCCGACCGTTCTCCCGAAGAGATCTTACAACTGCTGCGCGATGCCTTTTCTTCCGACTATCTGCTCTTATGCAATGTCGTGGAAGAAATGAATGCACGCGGTCTGACTGCGGAATCTCTGAACATAGAGCTTCCTTTTGCTTCTCCCGAAGAAATGCTCGTCGATCTAAATCTTCGGATGCAGGAGGACTTTCCGGCTCTTTCTGCGGAAATTGACTGCGAAGTCAGTGCGGTCGATGACGCGCTTTCTCCTTATGTCAGTCCTGCTTTTTATTTGATCCCTCCGACGGATGATTATACCCAAAACCATATTTACATCAATTACGGTGATCATCCTGACAGCCTGACGCTTTATACAACACTTGCACATGAAGGCTATCCGGGACATCTGTTTCAGACAGTCTATCATCTTGCGGATATGGATGAAGACAGCGTGCTTCCTCTGGAAGGAATGCTTTCCTGCAGCGGTTATGTCGAAGGATGGGCAACCTATGTGGAAGATCTTTCTTATGAGTATGCTGCCGATGTCCTCGTGGAAACATGCGGTTATTCCGAAACGGATGCCCGGCTGCTGACCGATTTCTATCGTCTGGACCGCAGGCTCCAGCTGTGCCTGTTTTCCATGCTGGATATTTCCATCCATTATAACGGCATGACCAAACCGGAAGCCGTTTCTTTACTGAACGCTTATGGTATCACAGACACTGATACGATCACATGGATCTATGAATATATTGTTGAGGAACCTGCCTGCTATCTGAAATATTACCTCGGCTATCTGGAGATCGTCTCATTAAAAGAAGCCGCCCGAACGATCCTTGGCGACTCCTATTCAGATCTGGCTTTCCATACCTTCCTACTGGATGCCGGACCTGCACCGTTTGCAATTTTATCCGATCAGCTACAACAGTAATCTTCTATCTTTTCTCATTAAAAAACTGTGTGATTTTTGTCAATGCCTTTGCCAGAATACCGCTTTCCTCAGGACTCAGCTGGGCTATGATACTGTTGATCATCTCTTCATGAAATTTCTTATGCTGCTCATATGCCTTTTTACCGGAAGCAGTCAGTGAGATGAGTACCACCCGGCGGTCTTCTTCACTGCGCACACGGTTTACGAACTCTTTTTTTACAAGGCTGTTTACTGCAATTGTCAGCGTTCCCGTTGTAACAGACAACGCTTTTGCCACGGAGCTCATATTCTTGGGCTCCCCTGTCCCAATCGCTTCGATCACATGCATATCATTCATGGTCAGGTTCTTATAGCTGCCTGTCCTGATTTCTTTTTCTTCAATTTGCGTGATATCGTGAAAGAGTTTTACCAGCAACTCGTTCAGACATTCATTAATTTCCATAAGAATCCTCTTTTATCTTTATGATTCATGTCCATCCGGACGCTTCCTGCCTTGAATAAGGTTAGTATATCATGAACGCTGCGCATTCATGATTCATGTCCATCCGGACGCTTCCTGCCTTGAATAAGGTTAGTATACCATAAATCCCGCCATCAGTGCTAACGGAATCAAAAAAATGATACTATACAGGAATAATACTCCGATAAATTTTCCTTTTTTTGCATCGGCTTCATTGGCATAAAGCTTGTATGCGATCAGGCTTGCCATGGAACCGATCAGAGTTCCGAGTCCGCCCAGGTCGGCTCCAACCATGATTGCCGTATACTTGTCCGTAAAACCGCTGAGCAGAATTGCCGCAGGGACATTGCTGATCACCTGACTGAGCAACAATGTTATTTCCCATTCCCTTCCTGTCAAAAGTCCGGTCAGAAGTTCCCGTATCGCAGGAATCCGTGCCATATTGCCGGTAAAAATAAACAAAAACGCAAAGGTCAGAAGCAGACTGTAGTCTACCTTCGCAAGTGCCTTTCTGTCCATGATACCGACTGTTATCAGTACTAACACAAACAGAATCTGATACGGCATAATATCCAACACAGCTAAAATGCAGCACAGGAACAATCCGAGATATACCGGAAAGCGTTTCCCATGCTGCAACGCTCCTTCCTCCAGCTGTAGTCCCCGGATCGATTGTTTTGTCTGAAACCCTAAAAAGATCAGCAGCATGATGAGAGATGCCACGGTATACGGAAGCATTACCTTAAAAAATCCCCAAATGTGCATCCCCGACAAAGAATACAGATATAAATTCTGCGGATTTCCGATCGGCGTTACCATACTGCCAAGATTGGCGGCAATCGTCTGTAATACCAAGACGCGGATCATATATTTCTGCTGACCGGACATTTTTAATACCAGAATTGCAAACGGTACAAATGTAATCAATGCAACATCATTCGTAATAAACATTGCCGTAAAAAAGCAAAGCAGGACAAGAATCGCTATTACCTGACGCAGATTGCCCATGCGGTTTAAAAGCCCGGCTGCCAGCTTATGAAAAACACCGATCCCGGTCATCCCTGCCATAACAGCCATCAGGCTGAACAAAATCGCCAAAATCCGAAAGTCAAGATATCCGATATATTGTTTATCCGGTCTCACCACAAAAGCGGTTCCGATCGCCAGCAGCAAAGACACAAGCAAAACGATTTCTTTTTTACAAAATGCCTTCAGTTTTTGCATACTCTCACCCCATATATTGATATCATAACACAACCGCAGCCGCCCGAAAAGTATTTCCATGCATCCATAGTCCTATCGCGGTTCGGTTTACAAAGGCTTTCGAAGGGTGGGAAAAGGAATCTTGTGTCCGGC
>JBJFCE010000045.1:0-2447 GCA_051888775.1 Lachnospiraceae bacterium
AGCAGTCGATTTGACTCCGGCTGCAGACGCATGGCTCACTGCCTACGTGCACATTATATCATAAGTTTCTCATAAATGCTATTGTGCTGGTGCAACCGGTGTGATGATAATGCTTGCGGCATCCATACCGGTCTTTCTTTTTACAATGTCCTCGATCTGTGCACACTGTACATCAGTCAGTGTCGTGCCGTATACAAGGACATCTACTTCATCCCCCGTAATGCTGACAACAGCATCTGTATAGCCTTTGGCCTCTAACAGAATCTCTGCCGCAGATTCCTTTTCCGCGATCTGGGTTGCCTCGATCATGCAGTCGATCGCTTCCTGCTTTTGTTCGTCACTGATATTGACATTATTAATGATTTCCAACAAGGTTTCCTTATTTCTGGCTCTTGTCTGCTCTTTCTGAAGCCTTGCTGCCGAAAGGGATGTCACTGCCGTACTGGAAGTATAAACTGCCTCTCCGGGGATCTCGGAAACAGTACTGTCCTCTGAGGATGCAACCTCGGTAATGTTGCTGTCTTCTGTGGATGCAGACACATCGGTAACGCTGCCATCCTCAGAAATTGCCTCGGCAGCTTCTTCATCCAGATCGGTCAGGGCTACCTGATTCAGTTCATCCACATATCCTGCATCTGCCTGCACATAGTCAGAATCCAGACTTTCCAAATCTGTAGCTGCGATGTCCTCCTCGGAAATATCCAACAGATCAGCATTCGATAATTCTTCTCCAGTATTAACATCATATTCTACAAAGCCATCCACACTGACGGAGGAAGTCTCCACCAGATCCGCGTCATTGGTGATCAGATCCTCTTTATCCACCTGGCTTCCCGTAAAGTGCAGATACCCGGCAATTACGATCATCAGTGCCAGTGCCGTGATCATAACCTGATTGCGTCTCAGTATTTTTTTCAAGTGTTTCCCTCTTTTCTGTTAAGATTTCATTCTGGTTACAATTATTCTATTCGCTTCAATTCTGAATAATGACTGGATTACTTCGGTTATATTTCTCTGAATAGCCGGGTCACCTCCACCCTGTGCACAGACTGCTACACCGATAATCTCCGGTTCATTGGTACTGATTACATAAGGGATTTGATTTCCCTGTTCATCCACCGTATAGACCGTTTGCTGAGACATACTCTCCTCCTGTATCGTACGAGTTCCGCCGCTTGCATCGGTTTCCTCCGTCCCGGAACTGCTTCTGGTTGTTTCCTGCAACGGCACCAGTTCATAGCCGGAAGCATAAGTGATCATCACTTCCACCTTTCCGACCCCTTCCATAGCTTCCAACACAGCTTTCAATCGTTCCTCCGTGCGCTCTGTATACATCAAGAGCTCACTGCCTGTTTGTCCGCTCGCATATCCTGCTACGACAATGTCGGAAACGGTTCCTGCATTAACCGACGCACTATTGTTTTCTGTACTTTGCACGTTATCTTTTTGCTTCTTCCCTGAACCGGTCGGCAGAGCGATCACCAACAGTAGCATACCGCCGAGGATCATGATAAGAAAACTGTCCTTTCCGAATTTCTGATTTTTCCAGATCTTGTTCCACTTTTCTTTCCAATCAGCCATAAATTCTCACCTCGATCAACGTATCCGCCACTCCAAGATAATCTGCCAATACTTCTTGCATTCGCTGCTCCTCTTGTGCATTTCCATCTGCCGTCATTTCTGTGCTTTGAGATTCTTCTGACACTCCTGTCTGAACGGTAACCGCCTCAATCTGTGCCACAACAATTTCTTCCTGAAGCGACTGCAAAGAGAAAAAGATTCCGCTTTCCGTAATCAAAACATCTGTTATCTGATATCCATTCTCAATACTACACTTATTACATGACGTTTTAATATCAGAAGAAGCATAAGAAGCGATTGCCTGATCTGCATCATAGGACGCAATCCTTTCTTCCATATCCTTTTTGTCATTTTCTGTTCCGGATACTCCCTCTTCATAAGCCGTATATCCGGCTTCCATAGCATTCAGTTTTTCGTAAAACAGTGCACTGCTTCCTTCCTTAAACAGTTCCAGCACCGGCAGGATCAGAATCGCAAGTGTCATTAAGCGTATCAGCATCCGAACATATCTGGCATATCGATTTTCCTGTACGAACTGATACAATGTTTCTGCCATGATTAAAAAAACGCCCGTTCTTTTTATAATCTCCAGCATACCAAAGCTCCTTCTTAAAATCCGCGGTTGGTAGTGACTGCCACTACTGCAACGGTAATAATGAATAGTGCCATTCCGGTTGCTGCAGTACGAAACAGCATTCCGCTCCCCTCAGAAACCTGCTCCACGCATCGGTTCATCCGCTTATCCGCCACGATGCCGGCAACAGCTCCTGCAATCTTCAATGCCAATGTCAGTACCGCCAGTTGAATCAACGGCGGAATACACAATACTGCCAACAGTACGATTCCTGCAACGCCGACAGCATTCT
>JBJFCE010000046.1:0-12343 GCA_051888775.1 Lachnospiraceae bacterium
ATTTTTAGGGGTGTTCATTCTATACTATCAGGATAGTGCATGCTATACTGGCTTCAATTTCAGCTAAAACAGGCATAGACGCAAAGTGTATGCGGAAGCACGGAAGAATACGATTCCGTACATAAGCGGGGGAGGATAAGAAGATGCCCAGAACAAAGATCAAGTGGTTATGGGATAATATGAAGGGGAACAGACTGATTTACGGTCTGGCTATTTTGGGAACGATTACATACAATTTTATGCAGTTAACAGTACCGTACTTTTCACAAAAGATCATTGATCTGTTTCTGACCGGTGAAAATGCGGCAGAAAACATCGTTACCAAGAGAAATTTGTTCTATGAGCTGATCATTGCGATGATCGTTTTAACGCTGATCCGTACGATTTTGGTGTATTTATCGTGCATGGCATTTGAGCAGGTGTCCCAGAACGTATTATACAAGATCCGGAATTTCCTGTTTGACAAGATTGAGCGGCAGGATATGAAATTTTACAGCACTTTCCGCACAGGGGATCTGATGACCAGACTGACCGGAGATCTGGATGCCGTGCGGCACATGATTGCATGGGTTGTCCGGATGATCGTGGAAGCATTTGCATTAATGGGCGCAACCGCTATTTATTTCTTTTACATGGACTGGCGTCTGGCGCTTTGTTTGTTTGCAATTGCACCGTTTATCTTTTTGATCATTATTTTATTTAAAAATAAAGTGGCTCCGATGCATGCATTGCTGCGTGAAAAACTGGCGCAGATGAATACTGCGGCACAGGAAAATATTTCCGGGAATCGTGTGGTAAAGGCTTTTGCAAGAGAAGATTATGAGATTGCACAATTTGACCGGTGCAATACCGATTATTCTGTTACGAATAAGAAAACATCCATGGTCTGGCTGGATTATTTCCCTTATATTGAGTCCTTTGCCAATCTGCTTCCGGTTGTACTATTGCTGGTGGGCGGTATGTTTCTGATTCACGATCAGATCAGCATGGGTGAATATGTGGCATTTTCAGGGCTGACGTGGGCGATCGCCAATCCGATGCGCCAGCTCGGCTCCATTATGAATGAGTTTCAGAGATTTTCCGCAGCTTCCAAAAAGATCATGGAGATCTATTACTCTGAGCCGGAGATCGTGGATAAGCCGGATGCAATTGATTTACCGGAGCGTTTTGCCGGAAAGGTAGAGTTTCAGCATGTCAGCTTCCGGTATGAGGATGGAAATCTGCCTGTTTTAAACGATATTTCCTTTACGGCACAACCGGGGCAGACCATTGCGATCATGGGAGAAACGGGATGCGGGAAAACTTCACTGATCCAGCTCATTCCCCGCTTTTATGAACCGACGGCGGGACGGGTATTGGTGGATGATATTGATGTAAAGGATATGAAGCTGCACCAGCTTCGCAAAAATATCGGACTGGCAACGCAGGATGTTCTGTTGTATTCGGATTCTATCGACGGAAACATTGCTTATGGAGACAGCCATATTTCACAGGCAGAAGTTGTAAAATTTGCAAAGTATTCTGCCGCATCTGATTTTATCGCAAAGATGCCGGAAGGTTATGATACGATCGTCGGAGAACGGGGCGTCGGGTTGTCCGGCGGGCAGAAGCAGAGAATCTCTTTAGCGAGAGCACTTGCAATCAAACCGGCGATCCTGATTCTGGATGATACGACTTCTGCGGTAGATCTGGAGACGGAGAAGCAGATCCAGCACAGTTTAAAGGAACTGGATTTCCCATGTACCAAGATCATCATCGCACAGCGTATATCGACCACCAAATTTGCAGACCGGATTCTGGTACTGCAGGACGGAAAAATCACCGAATCGGGTACGCATGAAGAATTGCTCGCAAAGCGTGGTTATTATTATGAGCTTGTAAAATTACAGACAGGGGAGGAGGAATAGCAATGGCAAGAAGAAATACTTACAAAGAAGATGAAGTATTGGAAACTCCTTTTGACTTTCATCATCTGCTCCGTGCATCGGTATATGTGAAAAAGTATGTGAAAAAGATGATTGCTGCATTACTGTTCAGTATCATTGGCGGTGTTGCCGGGCTGTTTGCTCCCATGATTATCGCGCAGGCGCTGGATGTAGCGATCCCAAATAAAAATGAACGTCAGCTGTTCCTGTTAGTCGGGCTGTTGATCGGTATTTATGTGATCAGCGTGATATTTACAACGATCCGCTCACGCATCATGGTGCGTGTCGGTCAGGATATGATCTATGATATCCGTAAAGATATTTTCGAACACCTTCAGAAGCTGCCGTTTCAATACTATGACGACAGACCGCACGGTAAGATCCTGATCCGTGTTGTGAACTACGTCAACTCCGTATCGGATATGCTTTCCAACGGACTCATCAATGTGGTTCTGGAGATCATCAACCTGATCTTTATTGTGATCTTTATGTTCTGTGTGGATGTGAAACTGTCGCTTGTTGTCATGGCGGGAGTGCCGATTCTGGCTGTCTTTATGATGTATATTAAAAAACGACAGAGGACGGCATGGCAGGAGGTATCCAATAAGAACTCCAATTTGAATGCTTATCTGCAGGAAAATATTGTAGGAGCAAGAATTACGCAGATTTTTGCGAGAGAAGACGAAAATGCGGAGATCTTCGAGACGTTGTCGGACAGATGTAAAGGCAGCTGGATGAAGGCCGTAAAATACAGTAATCTTGTATGGCCCGGAATTGATAATATTTCAGTCGGGGTGCGTGCAGCAATTTTTATTTTCGGACTGGTTATTTTCGGCCAGGGGAATGAATCGCTTGGAACGATTGTGGCAATTTCGTCTTATGCATCCACGTTCTGGCAGCCGATCATGAATCTGGGAAATATTTTTAATAACTTTATCAATAATATTGCCTATTTGGAACGAATTTTTGAAACATTGGATGAGCCGGTGACAGTAGCGGATGAACCCGATGCAATACAGATGCCGTCAATTAAAGGCAAGGTTACTTTTGAGAATGTGACGTTTGGATATGAAAAGGATAAAGTAGTATTGCATCAGGTTTCCTTTACGGTCAATCCGGGTGAAAGTGTAGCGTTAGTCGGACCGACCGGAGCCGGAAAGAGTACGATCGTCAATCTGATATCACGGTTTTATAATGTCAATGAGGGACGGGTACTGATCGATGATCAGGATATTTCCAAAGTGACGCTGCATTCGCTGCGTTCCCAGATGGGTATCATGTTGCAGGACAGCTTCATCTTCTCCGGAACGATCGAGGATAATATCCGGTACGGAAAACTGGATGCAACGGAGGAAGAGATTCGCCGGGCGAGCAAAACGGTCTGTGCGGATGCTTTTATCAGTAAGATGCCAAATGGCTATCAGACGGAGGTAAAGGAACGCGGTTCTCTGCTGTCACAGGGTCAAAAGCAACTGATTTCCTTTGCAAGAACACTTCTGTCCGATCCTGCTATTCTGGTACTGGATGAAGCAACTTCCAGTATTGATGTGCAGACAGAGAAAGCATTGCAGCAGGGCTTAAATGCGATGCTGGAGGGAAGAACCTCTTTCATCATTGCGCACCGTTTATCGACGATCAAGAATTGTGATAAGATCATGTATATTGATCAGGGTGGTATTATGGAGTGCGGTACGCATGAAGAACTGATGGCAAAGAAAGGCTATTACTATCACCTTTATACCGCACAAATGGAAGATATCGCATAAAATAAACCTGCAAACAGAACATATTAAATTCCTGTAAATTGGCAGCCGATGCTTGTTTCGGACTGTGGGGGTAACACATTGACGTCAGAAAGAGAACATTTGAAGATGAAAGAACGTTGTAAGATGCGTTTTGCGCCTGTAGTGGAAGAGATACAGAGACTGATCACTTTAATGGATGGGGATATGCAAACCGGAGCGGAATATACAGAACAGCTTAAGAATCCGCTTTTTGTCGGCATCGACGGTATGTGTGCAACCGGAAAGACAACGCTTGGATATTATTTAAAAGAGCAGTTTGACTGTAATCTGTTTCACATGGATGACTTTTTCCTACGCCCGGAGCAGCGGACGCCTGAGCGGCTGGCTCAAGTCGGCGGTAATGTTGATTATGAAAGATTCCGGGAAGAAGTACTGGAGCCGATCTGTAAAAAAGAGCCGGTCCGGTATCGTCCGTATTGCTGCAGGACCGGAGAAATTGCCGACGGCAGCAGGATAGCATATAAGCCCTTGAATATCATAGAGGGTTCCTATAGTCTGCATCCATTTTTCGGAGACCTGTATGATCTGCGGGTTTTCACTGAAAGCACACCGGACAGACAGAGGCGCCATATTCTCGAACGTAACGGAGAGGCCATGCTTCAGCGTTTTGTCGAAGAATGGATTCCAAAAGAAAATGCGTACTTTGAAAAATTTCGGATTCGGGAGAAGTGCCTGATCGTGCCTTGGCCGGAAGATATAGGGAATCCGGAAAAAATATAAGAAATAATAGGGAACAATCATGAAATAAAAGAGCAAAAAGTGCAACCCCCAAAAACAAAGAGGAACAGTCATATCTTTCCCCAAGCAGCCTACCCGCATCGATACCGGTAAGCAATATAAATTTGCGACAGCCTTAGGAACGTGAGCCGAGCAAATTTATATTGCTTACCGGTGCCGATGCGGGCAGGCTGCTTGGGGGAAGATGTGACTGTTCCTCTTTGCGTTTTCCGCAGACTTATTGTTGTCTGTACATTCTGACTTTTTCGTCATAAGGACTGGCTCTTTGGCGTACAGTGTAGAAAGGAGCAGATGCAAATCACGGGCAGTAAATGCGTATTCAATAAAGCATCTTTACAAAGACTTCCCTGACATGGAGACGGTGTATGCTAAATAAAATCTGGGGTTTTATGATTCTGATCGGTGTAGTATATGGGGCACTGACAGGGAGAATGGAGGCAGTGACGGAGGCGGCACTGGAATCGGCAAAAGAAGCGGTAACGCTCTGCATTACGATGGTGGGAGTGATGTCCCTGTGGGTGGGATTGATGGAAATTGCCACACAGGCGGGAATCATCGCTAAGTTGAATCGACTTTTGGATCCGGTGCTGTCGTTTCTGTTTCCGGAGATACCAAAGGAGCATAAGGCAAGAGAATACATATCCACTAATATTATAGCGAATATTTTGGGGCTTGGCTGGGCATGCACTCCGGCAGGACTCAAAGCAATGGAAGAATTGAAAGAACTGCATATACAGAATTGCAAGAGAAAATATCCGTTACAGTGGGAGGAACGGGCAACGTGTGCTTCTAAGGAGATGTGTATCTTTCTTGTGATCAATATTTCGTCTCTTCAGCTGATTCCGGTCAATATGATCGCATACCGTAGCCAGTATGGTTCTTTAAAGCCTGCGGCAATTATCGCACCTGCGATTCTGGCAACGACGGTTTCGACGGTCGTGGGAGTGGTCTTTGCATTGATCATGGCGCGTCGGGATAAGCGGGCAGATATTTTGTAACGTCCGGGAGAGGAACATAGCAATTTGAGAATCACGAAGCGATTATAAAAGGAGAGGGCAGACGGCATGAATGTCGCAAATGTGCTGGCGAATATTTCCAATATCATTATTCCCGTCATTATTTTCTATGTGGTGGCAGAAGGGCTTGCAGCAAAAAAGAATGTTTACGAAGACTTTGTAAAAGGCGCAACGGACGGTTTTCATACAGTGATCCATATTATGCCGACGCTGATCGGATTGATGGTAGCGGTCGGCATTCTGCGTGCTTCGGGCTTTCTGGATCTGATCGGCAGTTTGTTCAGTGGCATAACCGACAGGCTCGGTCTGCCGTCACAGTTGATGCCGCTCATTTTTATTCGTATGTTTTCTTCCTCCGCAGCAACGGGGCTGGCATTAGATATGTTCAAGCAGTACGGAACAGATACCTATATCGGCATGCTGACTTCTTTGCTGCTGTCCTGCACGGAAACTATTTTTTATACGATGTCCGTTTATTATCTGGCTGCCAGGGTAACGAAAACCAGATGGACGCTTGCAGGTGCGCTTGCGGCAACGCTTGCGGGGATTGTGGCGAGTGTGGTGATTGCCGGGGTACTTGTCTGATCGTGTTCTGCTCTCAGCTTGTTTCCGGTTAAGGAAACCTAAAATTTTTAAAAAGAAAATACAAAGCCGGTTTCTTTTTCAAGGATTTTATTATAAGATGAACACAAAAAGAAATAAAATCCGTCTGTGAGAGAATGAAAGCAGTAAGAGGGCAGTAGCAGGATGATGAGAAGAAAGGACAGAGAGATCACCGATTTTCAAGAATTGATAGCGATCATGAAAAAATGTGACGTATGTCGGATCGCTTTGAATGACAGCAGTGGATATCCGTATATTCTGCCGTTGAATTTCGGCATGGAGATTGAAGGAGAAAAAGTTGTTCTCTATTTTCACGGCGCGCCGGAGGGAAAGAAATACGAGCTGATGCAGGCAGATTCCAGAGTATCGTTTGAGATGGATTATGGACATGCATTGGAGATGGCGGAGGATACTAACAGTTGTCGCTGCAGTATGAAGTATGAGAGTGTCATTGGCAGAGGAAAGATCGTCATGCCGACAGATGAGGAAAAGAAGAAAGCACTGGACTGTCTGATGGCACAGTATCACGGTACAGGAAGAAGCTTTTTCTATGACGATGAGGTTGTGGCAAGGACGAAGGTCTTTCGGCTGGAAGTCATTTCGATGACGGGGAAACGACGATAAAAAGGAATGGAT
The DNA here is from genome assembly GCA_051888775.1 of Lachnospiraceae bacterium. Lineage (GTDB taxonomy): Bacteria > Bacillota > Clostridia > Lachnospirales > Lachnospiraceae > JBJFCE01. Next base: position 6,724 of record JBJFCE010000046.1, read on the forward strand.
ACGATGCAATATGCGATGATTGCGGGGGCGGCAGTTGTGATACTGGCGGTATGTATAGGGATTATCATATACCGACGATCACACAGAAAGCCTTCCGCACTGGATGAAATGGAAGGACATGAATTTGAATATTTTTGCGCCGATCTGCTTTCCGATAGAGGATTTCGCGAGGTCGAGGTCACAAAGGGAAGCGGCGATTACGGAGTTGATATCCTTGCTGAAAAGGATGGAGTGACTTATGCGATCCAATGCAAGGCATATACGTCTCCTGTCGGAGTAAAAGCCATTCAAGAGGCTTATGCCGGACGGGATTATTATGACCGGATGGTGGGAGCCGTTCTGACGAACCAGTATTTTACGAAGCCGGCGGTAGAGGCGGCAAAGAAGCTCAAGATCCTTTTGTGGGACAGGGGGTATTTGGAAGAAATGATGGAAGACGGAGAATGACAGGAAAGGAACAAAAGAATGAGTGCATTTGTGGAATTTAAAAATGTGAAGAAAACTTATCATATGGGAGAGGTGGATATAGAGGCTCTCCGAGATGTAAGCTTTGAAATAGAAAAAGGAGAGTTCTGTGTCATTGTCGGCGCTTCGGGAGCCGGAAAGACAACGATCCTGAATATTCTGGGCGGAATGGATACGCTGACTTCCGGCAGCGTCATGCTGGACGGAAACGAGATCTCTGCCTATAGTGCCAAGAAGCTGACGACTTACCGCCGTTACGATATCGGTTTTGTATTCCAGTTTTATAATCTGGTTGGTAATCTGACTGCGTTGGAGAATGTAGAGCTGGCGGCGCAGATCTGCAAGGAACCCATGGATGCCATGGAGGTTCTGACCGAGGTGGGGCTGAAAGACCGGGCAAAGAATTTTCCGGCGCAGCTTTCCGGAGGAGAACAGCAGCGCGTTGCCATTGCAAGAGCACTTGCCAAGAACCCGAAGCTTCTGCTTTGCGATGAACCGACCGGAGCACTTGATTATAATACGGGAAAGGCAGTTCTGAAACTGTTGCAGGATACCTGCCGCAAATCCGGAAAAACAGTTGTCGTAATTACGCACAATCAGGCGCTTACGGCAATGGCTGACCGCATTATTACGGTAAAAAACGGTATGATCAGGGAGATGCGAAAAAACGATCATATTGTTCCGGTAGAAGAGATTGAATGGTAAACGGGGGAGGCAGGTACACAGTATGAAATCTATGATGTGGCGGACCACCCTCAGAGAGATCAAGGGCAGTTTCGGAAGATATATGGCAATTTTTTCCATTATCGCGCTCGGAGTAGGCTTTTTTGCGGGACTGAAAGTAACAAAACCGATCATGGTCAAGATTGTTGACAATTATATGGATGATCAGCAGCTGTTCGATTACAGATTATTGTGCAGCCTTGGTTTTGAGGCTGAAGATGTGGAAGCATTCTGTGCGCTTGACGGGGTACGTGCAGCTGAAGGAGCGCTTTTTACCGATGTGATCTATCGAAACGGCGACGAGGGAACCAATCTGGTTGCCAGTGTGCATTCCATTACCGAGAATGTCAATCAGTTTAAAATTACGGCAGGCAGGATGCCGCAGGCGCCGGATGAATGTGTGGTGGATGCAAACAGATTTTCCGAGGATGCGATCGGAACGCAGATCATTCTTGCTCAGGAAAATAAAGAAGAGACACTGGAACTGATGGCATATGATACCTATACGATCGTGGGTGTCGGACTGTCACCTACCTATATGAATTTCCAAAGAGGCAGTACCTCGATCGGAAACGGCGTGGTGAACTGCTTTATCTATATTCCGATTGAAGGTTTTGAAGCAGATTATTATTCCGAGATTTATATAAAAATGGATGTGGACGAGCCGTTATATTCGCAGGCCTATGATGATTATATCGAAGCGCATGAGGACGGCATGGAAGAGGCGCTGATCGCGCAGACCGATCGCAGGCAGAACGCAATTGTACAGGAGGCGCAGGCAGAGATTGACGATGCACAGGAAGAGCTGAATGCGGCTTGTGAAGATGCGCTTGCAAAGCTGACTGAGGCAAAGGACGAACTGGAGAGTGCCCAAAGTGAGCTGGATGAGTCCCTTTCTCAGCTTCAGACGCAGGAATCCGCGTTGCAGGATGCGGTCACGCAGTTACAGGACGGGATCGGACAGATCGACAGCGCTTTGCCGCAACTGGAAGAAGGAATCGCACAGATTCAGGCAGTGCTGTCCCAGATGCCTGATGAAACGCTGCAGCAGACTTTTTCGGATCTGACAATGCAGCGGGATGCATTGATCGCACAGCGGGCAGTACTGGAAGAACAGCTTGCACAAGCGCAGGATGGTCTGGCTCAGATTGAGGATGGGTATGTGCAGCTTACGCAGGCACAGCAGACTGTGGATGACGGCTGGGCGGAGTATGAAGAAGGTCTGGCAGAATATGAGGCTGAGACAGCGGACGGTCAGGCTCAGATCGATGAGGCACAGGCAGAGCTGGATGGGATGGAGGATGCATCCTATTATCTGTTAGACCGTAATACAAATATCGGCTATGCCTGCTTTGAAAAGGATTCCAATATTGTAGAGGAGATTGCGAAAGTATTCCCTGTTTTCTTTTTCCTGGTAGCGGTATTGGTGTGTATGACGACCATGAACCGCATGATTGAGGAACAGCGGACGCAGATCGGTGTATTAAAGGCTCTTGGTTACAGCCGCAGGACCATTATGGCAAAATATATGATTTATTCCGGAAGTGCGGCAGTTCTTGGCTGCATTTTGGGATTTGCATTGGGAACCTATGTTTTTCCGAAGGTCATCTGGTTTACGTATGGATTGATGTATTCTGCAAGTGGCGAGGCTTACCTTTTTGATCTGCCTCTGGCGATCATATCGCTGGTCGTATCACTGTTGTGTTCGGTAGGAACAACCTGGTTGTCATGCCGGATCGAACTGGGCAGTGTTGCAGCGGAGCTGATTCGCCCGAAGGCACCTAAAAGCGGGAAGCGGATTCTGTTGGAGCGCATTCCGTTCCTCTGGAACCGTATCAAGTTCCTTCATAAGGTGTCGATCCGCAATATCTTCCGGTATAAGAAACGCTTTTTTATGATGGTGATCGGAATCAGCGGATGTACGGCGTTGGTGATTGCCGGATTGGGGCTGCGGGATTCGATTGTGGATGTGGTGGACGAGCAATATGGTCATATTCAAATATATGACATCGGTGTCACGTTCAAAGAAGCGATGAATGAAGCGGATGAAGCGGAATTTTGTGAGGATACACAGGATATTGTCGAAACTTACCTCTATCATATGACAACTTCCGTGGATGTTACCTACAACGGAAAGACCAAGTCCGTTACAATGATGATTCCACAGGAGGGTGCATCACTTGACGGTTTTTTGACACTTCTGGATGCGGACGGTCGGGAGATTGCGTATCCGGCTGAAGGAGAGGTTGTAATCTCACAAAGCATTGCGAAACGGTTAAAGATTCAGAACGGTGATACCATTTCTTTTATGGACGATGATTTACATGAGTTTCAGGCAACGGTCAGCGGAATCTGCGATAATTATGTCGGGGATTATCTCTATCTGTCTGCAGATACCTATGAAGATCAGGTAAAACAGTCGCCGGATTACAAAGGCGTATGGTGCCATGTATATGAAGGGATCGATGTGCATGAAGTAGGAACACGGATCATGGAGAATGAGCTGGTTGGGTCTCTTTCCGTTACACAGGATACGATAGACCGCGTAAAGTCCATGCTGTCCAGTCTGAATTACATCATCGCACTGGTAATCGGATGTGCGGCGGCATTGGCATTTATCGTACTCTATAATCTGACGAACATTAATATTACAGAGCGTATCCGTGAGATCGCAACCATCAAGGTGCTGGGCTTCTATCCGGGTGAGACGGCGGCATATGTATTTCGGGAAAATCTGGTGCTGACCGGAATCGGAGCACTTGTGGGACTCGGACTCGGAAAGTGGCTGCATCAGTTCATTATGAACACGCTGGATGTGGACGGCGTCAGCTTTCAGACCAAGATTACGTCGGTGTCGTATCTGACAGCAGTACTGTTGACCTTTGTATTTGCAATGCTTGTCAATGGATTCATGTACTTTAAACTGAAAAAAATTGACATGGCAGAGTCCTTGAAATCCATTGAATAAGAAGAATAGAAAAAGAAACAGAAGTAAGTAGTAGGTGATCAAGAAACTCTGTCAGCAGGACGGACCGGGTACCCACAGCTTTGTCAGCCGCGGGTACTGTGAGTCCGTCGGTACTTAGGTGCCGTATTTTGGCACCTTATGTACCGTTACGGACGAGGTGTAGCGCAAGCGTGCCCACGCCTGACAAAGCTGTGGATATCCGGTCCATCCTGCTGACAGAGTTTTACCGACACCTAAAGAAAACAGAAAAGTGAGGGTAAGGATATGAATGTTGTATTGGACAGAACAAATGTAAAGATTTCCGGCAGAACGACAAAGGTTGGGGATACCTTATATCTGGGTTATTCGGGCGCCTATGTGGAATTTGAGGCAACGACCGCCAGAGTTCAGGTGACTTTTTGTACCGATCGGGAAGTCATGGAAGAAATTTATCGTGGCTGGGTAGCTGTTCATATAGACGGTGCGAAGGAACCGTCCATGCGCTTTGAACTGACGCAGCCGGAGCAGACGGTTACGATTTTTGAAGAGGCAGCAGCACGCAAGGTAAAGATCCGTATTGTTAAAATGTCGGAGGCAGCTTTCGGTATTGTAGGAATAAAGGACTTGTTCGTAGAAGGTGAAAATCCTGTCATTCCGACTCCGGCAAAGGACAGAAGGATTGAGTTTATCGGGGATTCGATCACCTGCGGTTACGGAAACGAAGGTATCAACGGCAAAGATGTATTCTGCACCGCACAGGAAAATCCCGAAGATGCGTATGCAATCCTGACGGCAGACAAGCTGGATGCGGACTATCATCTGGTTTCTTGGAGCGGTATCGGTATTATTACGAACTGGGTGCCGGAAACGGCAGAGGAGCCGCTTGAAGAGATTCTTATGCCGGATCTGTATCAGTACCGTGATCTGCGTCTGGCAGAGAAGCTGGGGCTTCCGAAGGAGAAATGGGATTTCGGGGAATATGTCCCGGATCTGGTGGTTATTTTTATCGGAACCAATGATGACAGTTATGTCAGAAATAAGGCGGACAGAAAAGAGAATTTCGGCGGACGGTATTATAAATTTTTAGAGCAGGTGCATGAGAGCAATCCGGATTCGGCAATTCTATGCATCCTCGGCACTATGGGGCAGAATCTGTGCGAAGAAGAAGCCGAGCGCGTAGAGACGTTCAGAAAGGCATATCCCGCAGTCAGGATCGAAGCGATTGAAATGCCGCAGCAGCTGGAAGAAGACGGTATCGGCTCAGACGGTCATCCGAGCAAGATCACGCACCGTAAAGCGGCGGAGCTGTTAAGCTCCAAGATCAGAGAATTCATGGGCTGGTAAAGAATTTCGGATTGCCGTACCGCCGGGCTGTGCAGCCGTTTCTCCTAAGCTGTTTCCGTGCGGGAAGTATGTTTGGTCCGGCGGTCCTTGAAAAACGCCGGCACTTGGCGAGGTATTTTCGAGCCTAGTGTCCGCTGCGCT
>JBJFCE010000047.1:0-2417 GCA_051888775.1 Lachnospiraceae bacterium
AGTTTCTTTACATGGGTGTCAATCGTTCTCGCATCTCCAAAATAGTCATAATTCCAGACATTATTCAAAATCTTCTCTCTAGAAAGTGCGATTCCCTGATTTTCGACAAAGTAGCTTAACAGTTCAAACTCTTTATAGCTTAAATCGATCGGTTTGCCGTCGATCGTAACGACATGAGCATTCCGGTCGATCTCAATACCTCCGGCTGAAAGGATACCCTCATCCTTCACGCTGCCGCTTCTGCGCAGGATCGCTCCGACTCTTGCGACGAGGATCTTGGGACTGAACGGCTTGGAAATATATTCGTCTACGCCAAGCTCAAAGCCCTGCAGCTCGTCACGCTCGTCCGCTTTTGCTGTCAGCATGATAATCGGAACTTTGGAATAAGCTCGAATTTCACGACAGGTCTGCCATCCATCCATGACAGGCATCATAACATCCAGAATGATCAGGGCAATATCCTGCTTTTCAAAAAAGATGTCCACAGCCTGTGCACCGTTCTCGGCTTCCAGCACTTCATAGCCGCTCTTAACCAGAAAATCCTTGACCAACTTTCTCATTCTGCTTTCATCATCTACAACAAGTATCTTCAACGCGTCCATACTTCTGCCTCCATACATTCACTGTCACATCTGTCGAATCCGGTCACTTACTCTTTTGCATCAGTATATCAGCTAATTTTGTCCATTTTGTGAACCGCGTTCATTCAGCTCACGTTCCCATTCCCGCAGTTCACTTTCCTTTTCCCGCAGTTCTTCTTCCCATGATGCATATTCGTTGATGATCTGCGTCTTATAATTGAGAATATTCGGATTATCACTGTAAAGTGTGATCAAAAACATAGCAGCGACCAAAACAATCAGCACAATATTCAGCGCTACCGATCCTGCCAGTCCGATCGAGTGCTTTTTCTTCGGCGCCGGTGCTTCTGTCCTGACTGTTTGAGCAGTTCTGGCTATCGGCGCAAATCGGACACTTAACGGAATCGGTTTCAGTTCTTCCTCCGTATATCCGCTTTCCAACAAATTTCTGCGCAAATGGTATAAGAACTGATAGCCGACAGGCGTACGGAAGGTACGGTTTAAAAGTGCCCGATCATAAACCGAATGCACAAGCTCGCTGTTTTGGTAATCCAGCTTATCATCCATGATTTTAATTTTTTCCAATTCCATTCTTGCCAGATCTGCTTCTTCTTTGGAGGTAAAATAAAACCCCTCAACAATCCGGTCCGCTGTCTTCGCCATTTCTTTTTCTCCTGCTTGATAAAGGTCTGAACACGGTCATCCTTCCGATGAAACAGACGATCCGTACTACCGTTATGCCAATCACAATTCCGATACTGTCAATACAGACATCCCGCACGGACGGTCCTCTCCCCACCACAAAGGACTGATGATATTCATCCAGCGCCGCAGCCGCCACGCAAAATGCACCTGCCACCAATACCAGCCAAATCCCGCGCAGACGGTATACATACAACGGGAAAGAAACCGTTACCGCCAATATAAAATACTCTGTCACATGTCCGAGTTTGCGTACATAATAATGGATCTCCTGCGCGATCTCTTCTGCTCTGACCGGATCCAGATTGAGATCCAGACATCGATCCGCAGCGATCACAATAGATCGGCTGACTTTCAGGCTGACCTGCGAGGATTCCGTCCCGGTCTGTTCCGAAAACGAAAAGATCATATATAATACCACGATCGCCGGCACGAACGACAGCGGCTTTAAAACTGCACGTAAAAAGGTTTTCATTGCATTCTGACCTTCATATAAGCAATGATTTCCTGTACGCAGCGCTCATATCCAAGCTTGGAGCTGTTTAAACACAGATCATAGTTTCTGGCATCCGTCCACTCCCTGCCCGTATGGTATTTATAATATTCTGCACGGTATTTATCGGTTTTTGCAATATACCGTTCCAGCTCCCTGCCTGTCAGGTTCAGCACTTCACCGGCCTTTTCCATGCAAAAATCCTTCGGAGCATGGATAAACACACTCAGCACGTTGTCATACTCTTTTAACACATAATCCGCACAACGTCCGATGATCACGCAGGACTCTTCCTGTGCCAGTTCCCGAATGATCTTTGCCTGATAATTAAAAAGATTATCTGTTGAAGTAAAATCATCACTGTCGGGCGGAATCAGCTCTCCGCCATACACATTTTTGGCGATACGAAACAGTGATGTACTCTTGAGTTTTTCATCTGCCTGCGCAAACAATGCCTCATTGATACCGCTCTCATCCGATGCCAGTTTCAGCAATTCTCTATCATAATAATGAATTCCAAGCTCCTGTGCCAGCATCTTACCGATCGTACGTCCTCCCGAACCATACTGTCTTGCAATCGTAATCACACACTTTTTGTCCATAACAGATGCCTCCTTTTGCCGTTTGATACTTCTTTAGGC
>JBJFCE010000048.1:0-4339 GCA_051888775.1 Lachnospiraceae bacterium
AGTGCCGGTCACCGATAGGTTGATCAGCACCGGTTCCGCCTTACGGACAGAGTTTCGCAATCGCCTATATCTTATAAAGAGCTGTTTTTGTGTATCATGCATACTGATCGGTTCGTTCATACAGATAAGCATTCCCGTTTTTTCCGACCCGTTTCACCAGACCGAGCGAAAAGAGAATATTCAGCCCGGTGGAGGCGATGCTGTCCGAAATGTGGGCGGCTTTTTTATAGTCTTTTACACAAAAAGTATCCGGCAGTCCGTCCGGCAGCAGGATCGCATAATCCGACCGGGTGTTGATATGCAGCTCATCATAAATGCCGACGGGCATGCCGTCGTTTCTTGTGGAGCCGCGCTTTTTGTCATAGCTCCAGCCGTTTAGCAGGCGTGTTTCCTGTACGTCGATGAGTGGGATCGTAAAATGCAGGTGCTCGTTATTCAGATACATTTTGATCTTGTATAATTCCGGGATCATGTGGAAAACCGAGCCGGTCTTCGGTGATTTGTGTGGTTTTCCGACTTCGCCCGTATCGGGATCGATCCATGACAGCCATTTGGTATGTGCAATGGGATGGATGATCGTGACCTCATGCTCCGGCAGAAAGGCATCCAGCTTGCGGCGCAGATTGTTAAAACCGCGTGTCTGAATCTCCATGATCTCTCCGTCCACCATGATGTCTGCCACGAAGGAACCGACTTTGATCTCATGGTAGGCGGGATTGGGGGCATAATAATATTTTAAAACGGCATGGATGGTCTTTTCACTCAGTGTACCGATTCCCATGGCGCCTTTATCCAGATTTTTGACATATTCACAGGCGAGCCCAAACAGCTCCGGATCAATGGTATTTGTTTTTTCCATACCTATACTATAAAGCTTTCCGAAGGGAACTTCCATGCTTATCTGAAAAAAGACGAAAAATTTATAAAAAAACTGTAAAAAAATCAGCGATTTTTATTGCTTTTCCTCTGTGCTTTTTATAAAAGGTATGATAGAATGCAGAATTGACAGAAAGAGATATGTGCGAGAAGTATCGGGAAAGAAGGAATCAATATGGAAGCATATGCAGTTTTTAAGGATCTTGCAATTATTATAGTGGTAGCGAAATTTTTTGGACTGGTCGCACGAAAGATCAGGATACCGCAGGTAGCGGGAGAGATTATTGCCGGTCTGCTGATCGGACCGAGCGTACTGGGACTGGTCGATCAGAGCGATTTTCTGAGTCAGATGGCGGAGATCGGCGTTGTACTGCTGATGTTCTCGGCAGGACTGGAAACGGACTTAAAGGAAATGAAGAAAACCGGACTGATCGCATTTTTGATTGCTTGCTGTGGCGTGTTTATTCCGTTAGTGGGCGGAACGATCCTCTATTCCTGCTTTTATGGCTGGGGAGCAGTTGGCAGCGAGCAGTTCTTAAAGGCGGTTTTTATCGGCTGTATCATGACGGCTACCTCGGTCAGCATTACCGTTCAGGCACTGCGTGAGCTGGGGCATCTGTCCGGAAGAGTCGGAACGACGATCATGTCGGCTGCGATCATCGATGATGTCATTGGTATTATCGTGTTGACCTTCGTCATTGCCATGAAAGATCCCGATGTAAAACCCGGAAAAGTGGTTCTTCAGACAGTATTATTCTTTATCTTTGCGATCATTGTCGGTTACATTTGTTATAAGGTTTTTCAAAAGGTGGATCAAAGATATCCGCATACCAGACGTATTCCGATCGCGGGTCTGGCGCTGTGCCTGAGTATGGCATACATTGCGGAGCGGTATTTCGGAATTGCCGATATTACGGGTGCTTTTGTGGCAGGTATTATTCTTTGCAACATCCGTGATTCCAAATATATTGCGGAAAAAATGGACATCAATTCTTATATGCTGTTCGGACCGATATTTTTTGCATCCATCGGTCTGAAAACGGATATCAGCGGTATTAATGTATCGATTCTGCTGTTTGCGGTAGCATTTGTAATCGTTGCCTTAATTACCAAGATCATCGGTTGTGGTCTGATGGCAAAGGCCGGCGGCTTCAACTGGGGAGATTCGCTGAAAATCGGTGTCGGCATGATGACGCGTGGCGAGGTTGCACTGATCGTATCCCAGAAAGGACTTGCGGTAGGACTGATGTCTCCGATTTATTTTACGGCAGTGATTCTGCTGATTATCGTATCCTCCATATCCACACCGATTATCTTGAAAGTATTATATGCAAAACACCCGGAGCAGCATCCGGCAGTACAGTAAAGAGCAGCGGACACTTGGCTTGAAAACAGCTTGCTAAGTGTCCGTTCTCCAAAGCTCTTTTGTAACGCCGTCCGTACTTTGACTGCATATGATGCCCTGTTCGGTAAATGCAGTTATTGTCCACGTTTTCTTCTTTTCATCATTCTCATCAAGAGATGCACATTCTCTGACATTTTCCGATTCACTCATGCCTGTCGTAGTATTACCGGTCAATGCCAGTTCCTGTGCTTTGGTCAATATAGTGGGAGCAAACTCATTTGCCATTTTCGCTGTAGCCAGAGCAACCTGATCTTCGGTCTGAAGGTCATATGTCCAACCGGATTTTTCCAAGGAGCTTGCATCGTCATCGGGAGCTTCCCCTACGATCCCATTCGTAACGGCATGAAGTGCGGCCTTTGATGCGGCAGATACTTTCCTGTCAGCAGGGGCATTGGCGGTACTTTTCATAATCGCTTCTTTCTGAAGCTCTGCCTTATGTTCCAGTTCTTCCTTAAAATCGTCTATGTACTTATCAATGTGCTCTATCAGCTGATCCCATTGCTCATCGGACATTTTTCGCCAGTCCTCTTCATTTTTAATGTTATCTTTTGTCAGCTTGTGTTCTTCGATGAAGGTATCTATCAGCTTTTTAAATACATCTGCGGTACGGACAGCTTCATCGATGGATTGCTCTTCCGGCATAGGTCTTTCTCCAAATGGAGCGGATTGGTATGCGGAATCATATCCGCTTGTAAATTGAGTATTTACTTCCATAAAGTTCCCTTTCTGCAGTCGTTCTGTCAGTTGCTCCTGCGCCGCTCTCCGGAAAGGTCCGAGCGGAAAAATAAAAAAGCATTTCACCCCAATCAATCCATTGAAATAAAATGCCATCCCTGCAAGTTATATATCGTCATCTTGAAGCAAAATGTTTAGACCTCAAGACTTTACGAAATGATAAAAACGTGAGAGTATATTCTTATGAGGATAAGCATATGAAAATCAGAACAATTTGAAGAAACCTTGTCGGCACTTTCAAATGCCGGATATGAAAACATATAGTTAAATACTATACTGCAACATCCATTTTGACGGTGGCAAGAGGGAAAGCAGACGGCGTAGGTCCGGCATAAGGGTATCCGGGGTCTGTAAAAACGCCGGTACTTATGCTGCGTCCTTTGCAGCATTACGTACCGCTGCGTTTTTACCGAAGCGAGAGCGCCCCCGGACACCCTTATGCCGGACCTACGCCGCCTGCTTTCCCGTCTATCCCTCGTCCAACCCACAACCACATAAAGGAGTTCCCAAAATGAAAACGAAAGTACTCGTCTTAGACATCGACGGCACACTCACAAACTCCCAAAAGGAGATTACACCAAAAACCAAAGAAGGAATCCTGCGCATCGAAGAGCGCGGGCACAAAGTGATTCTGGCAAGCGGTCGTCCGACACACGGCATGGAAGCGTTTGCAAAGGAGCTGGAGCTTGAAAAATACGGCGGTTATCTGCTGTCCTTTAACGGTGGCAGGATCATCAACTGTAAAACGGGTGAGATCGTATATCAGCGGATTTTGCCGAAGAATATTCTGCCCCGGATTTACCAATATGCGGTAACACATGACTGTGGACTGGTAACATATCTGGGAGAGGAAATCGTAGCCGGTACAAGAATCGATTCCTATATGGAGATCGAGTCCCGCATCAACCATATGCCGATGCGCCGTGTGGAGGGATTTCTCGAACTGATATCGGAGTATGATCTCAATAAATGTCTGATGACGGCGCCGCCCGAGCGTGCAGCTGTATATGAAAAAGAGCTTCAACAGCGTTTCGGGGAAACGATCAGTGTATATCGTTCGGCAGAATTTTTCATTGAGATCATGCCAAAGAATGTCGACAAAGCGACTTCTCTGGACAGAATGCTTTCTTCGGTAGGAATGACAAGAGAGGATGCGATCTGCTGCGGAGATGGCTTTAACGATATTTCCATGATCGAATTTGCAGGCGTGGGGGTCGCCATGGCAAATGCACAGCCGGTCGTAAAAGAAGCCGCAGATTTTATCACCGATTCCAATGACGAAGACGGAATCGTAAAGGTAATTGATACTTTTATCCAAGATTA
>JBJFCE010000048.1:4439-50502 GCA_051888775.1 Lachnospiraceae bacterium
AGCAGCAGGCTCAGGAAAAGGCAGGATATAGCGCAGATTATGAGCTGAGAGACCCAAACGGTAAGGTAGTCGTAGCTTTTTCAAAGAATATCAAGGGCAGGGTGCGTGAAAACGAGACCGTCACGCCGGAAAGCCTTACTGCGCCGGATGTCTATACGGATGAGGTGCGTATCCGTGTTGATCAGCCGTTTTTGTGGAGTGCGGAACGGCCGCAGCTGTATACACTGTGGATTCGCATCCGCAAGGGAAACATTCTTCTGGAAACGGTCCGGCAGCGTATCGGTATCCGTGATTTTGCGATACGCCATGCGGTGATGGAGTTAAACGGAAAGCGCATTGTGTTCCAAGGGGTAAACCGCCACGAGTTTTGCGCAAAGTCCGGGCGTGTGCTTCCAAAGGAGCTGCAAAAGCAGGATGTTGTCAACATGAAGAGAAATAACATCAACAGTGTGCGGACGTCACATTATCCGAATGCGACCTGTTTTTATGAGCTGTGCGATGAATACGGTCTCTATCTGATCGACGAGACGAATCTGGAGACACATGGGGCGGTATATCGCCCGTGCGGAGTGATGCATGATGAGCTGGCGGTGCCGTGTGATCACCCCGAATGGCTGTATGCAGTGCTGGACCGCGCCAATTCTATGTTTGAGCGGGATAAAAACCATCCGTCCGTTCTGCTGTGGTCATGCGGAAATGAGTCGGCGGGCGGACTGAATATTTACCGGATGTCAGAGCTGTTCCGGGCAAAGGATGATACGCGTCCGGTACACTATGAAGGGCTGGCGAACGATAATGCGTATCCGGATACCTCTGACGTGATCAGCCGGATGTACTGGAGACCGGATTCGATTGCAGAATATTTGAAAGAGAACCGCCAGAAACCGTTTATTTCCTGCGAATATGCACATTCCATGGGAAATTCCACAGGAAATCTTGATGAATATACCCGTCTGACCGAGACGGAAGTCCTGTATCAGGGCGGTTTTATCTGGGATTATGTCGATCAGGCCATTCTGACAAAGGATCCGAACGGAAACGAATACCCCGGCTATGGCGGAGATTTTGCGGATCGTCCGAATGATGCGGATTTTTCCGGAAACGGGATCATGTTTTCGGATCGGACGCCGTCTCCGAAGCTGTCTCAGGTAAAGCATGAATATCAGAATTTCCGAATTACCGTAGATCATGACAGGTTTGTCATAAATAACAAATCGCTGTTTGAAGATACCGGAGCTTATCAGGTATACGCAATTCTGACAAGGAACGGGGAAACGGTTCGCGAGGATGAGATCGTTGTAAAGGTGGCACCCGGAACAGAAGCAATTTACCTGCTTCCGTACGATGCGAAGGTGATCAGCAGTCAGAGAGCGGACGGAGAATATATGGTGACTGTATCGATGCGTCTGCGTGAAGACCGCAATTATGCGGATGCAGGATTTGAAGTGGCTTTCGGACAGTCCGAGGGCTTTGGAACCTATCGTTCCAGTCTGGTCTGTGCATCAAACCATGCAGGTGCAGATAGGGGAAGCATTGCCGGAGGGAATCAAACAGCCGGTAAGCATATGTCAGCTGACAGAGCGGACAATAAGAATACGCCCACGTCCCTTCGATTTGAGGACTGTACTTTCCATGTGGGTGTAGCGGGAGACGGTTTTCACTATATTTTCCAGAAAGGCAAGGAAGGCTTTTGCTCGATGAAAATACAGGGCAGAGAGCTGCTGTATCGGAAGCTGAGACCGAATTTCTGGCGCGCTCCGGTGCAGAATGATAACGGCAACGGTATGCCTTGGCGGCAGGGGCAGTGGAAACTGATCAGCGAGAATCTGACTGCACAATTTCGCGAAGCGGCATATGACATAGATGTCAATATTGTGCGTATCGAATATGATTATACATTACCATCGCAGGAAGACGTGATCTGCCATGTGTCATACCGGATCAATGCGGCAGGGCTGATCAAAGTCACCATGGAAACGGAAGGATGCCCGGGACTTCCCGAAATGCCGGAGTTTGGAATGCTTTTTGCGCTTCCGGTACAGTACGAACATTTGCTCTGGTATGGCAGAGGATCGGAAGAAACATATTGGGACCGTAAGAGCGGGAATCGTATCGGGTGTTACCGCAATCTGGTAAAGGATACCATGGCGCCGTATCTTCTGCCGCAGGAGACAGGAAATCATGCGGATGTACGGATGGCACAGATTACGGATCAAGACGGGTTCGGTCTCCGGATCCTGGCACAGGAGCAGCCGCTCAATGTGAGTGCGGTGCCGTATATGCCGCAGGAGCTGGAACAGGCAAGACATTGGTTTGAGCTGCCGCAGCCGTATGAAACAGTCGTGCGGATCAGTGCAATGCAGATGGGTGTCGGCGGTGATGACAGCTGGGGTGCAATGGTGCATCCGCAGTATCGGATTCCGGCAGAAGGAAAGAAGCGGCTGACCTTTTACCTGACGGTATAGCAGGGAGGAAGGTATCTGCAAAATCTGTCAGAGGGGTGCAGCGGCTGCCCACAGACCTGTCAGTGGCGGGCACGCTTTCGCTACACTTCGCCCGTAGCGGTACATAAGGTGCCACAATACGGCACCTAAGTACCGACGGGCTCAAAGTACCCGCCACTGACAGGTCTGTGGGCAGCCGCTGCATTTTATAAGTTTTTGAGCAGATTTTTTGATTGAAGCACAGCAGGAGAAAAGGCATGGTTATAGGAGAGAAAAGAACCGATAGAAAGGGAAACCGAATAGGGAAGTTTTTGCCGGTAATTTTGTGCCTTTGCCTTGCGGGTTGCAGCGGTCAGCATGCGGAGACATACGAAGAGGCGGATGAGCGGGAGATCGTGGAGGTAGCGCAAGGTACGGATAACGCGGTCTGTCCGACGCAGCCGGAGCGAATGGATTATCCGGCGGATTCTTACGAAGATATCAAAGAGGATGAAAACGACACAAATGTCACAATCATGATCTATCTGGATGCTGCAACACTGGAATCGGGGGAAGAACCGTTTGCGTCCTATGATATGGAGCAAATGCTGGAGGCGGAGCTTTCCGACCGGGTAAATGTCCTGATCCAGACAGGCGGAACGTGCAGCTGGGAGAATCCGGATATTTCTACGCAGACGACGCAAAGATACCGCATTCAGGATAAAACACTGGTACTTGTGGAAGACACCGGAAGACAGCAGGATATGACCGAGGCGGATACGCTCCGGGAGTTTCTTATCTTTTGCGGACAGGAAGCTCCGGCAGATCGCTATATGCTGATTCTGTGGGGACATGGCAGGGGTCCGCAGATCGGGTACGGCATGGATGACTTTCAAAGCCCGCAGAAAGCAATGGCTTTGGAGGATATGGCGACAGCAATCAAAGCGGCAGGCGCGGAAGCAGGGATGACGATGGAATGGATCGGCTTTGATGTCTGTCTGGCGGGTAACCTGGAGACAGTATATGCCCTTAGGGATTGCTGTGATTATCTGGCAGTTTCGGAGGATTATGAACCGGCTTACGGCTGGCAATATACGAGTCTTCTGGAAGCGTTGTCTGAGGATCCGGCACTGGACAATGAAGCTCTGGCGCAGGTGATCGTGGACGGTTTTATGGAGGAAGCCGAACGGTCGGGAGACCGTGGCATCATGGCGGTGATTGATATGTCCCATGCGAAAGCGCTGATGCAGGCGTGGGAAGATTTCTGTGCCGTGCAGGGAGAAAAGACGATAGAGGCATTGATCCGGCAGATCTGGACAGATGTCGATCTGCTGACGCCCGTACCCACCTCGCCGGATGGCTATATAACAGACGATGACCTCTATTCATTACAGGATTACGGCCTCACCGATTTATGGGCAATCTGTGAGCTTACCCCCTCGCCGGAAGCTGACAACCTGATGTTATTGCTTCAGGAAGCTGTTGTTTGTGTGGATTCCTTTCATATGGCGCGGACCATGTGCGGTCTGGCAGTCTGCTATGGTGACTAGGGTGATATATAGTAGATATATTTGTTTTTTATGAAAAAAAGACTATGTGCAGATTTTGCTGAAAACAGCTCCGGGCACATGAATGATATTCCGTTCTTTGACGCAATTTCACTCTGTGAAAAACGAAGTATCATCTGTGTGTTTGGAGCTGTTTTCAGTCAAATATCCTGATAGTCATAAAAAATTTAAAAAACCTATTGACATAGCTATTGTATTATTGTATTATTCAGCTAGTACAACAGTACAGTAAACAACATTTTAGTGAAACAGGATTAGGAGAAAGCGACACTCTGACCACGGTATAGTACCGTTGCTTATCTACCTGCCGTTGGCAGGCACTGTGAGTCCGTCGGTACTTAGGCGCCGTATTTTGGCGCCTTATGTACCGTTACGGACGAGGTGTAGCGAAAGCGTGCCTGCCAACGGCAGGTCGATAAGCAACGATCCATTCCGGAAACAGAGTTTTGCAATCTCCTGATAAAGCATGACGTAAGAGAGGTGATTACATGCCATGGAATCTTGATTCGGACAGACCGATTTTCATTCAGATCATTGATCGGATCCAGATGCAGATATTATCCGGAAAATATCAGCCGGGAGATAAGCTCCCGTCAGTCCGCGATCTGGCGATGGAGGCGGCGGTCAACCCGAACACGATGCAGAAGGCGCTCGCTGAGCTGGAGAGATCGGGACTTGTCTATACACAGCGCACAAGCGGACGCTTTATTACGGAGGATCAGAATATGATTGATCAGTTAAAGAAAGAACGCGCAAAAGAGACGATCGAAACCTTTTTTCTGCATATGCAGAGTATCGGTTTCAGTAAAGAAGAAACAATGGCAATGATGTCGGAAACGATGAAGGGGGAGAAGGAATGAGTACCTTATTAGAATGTAAGGACCTGACAAAGCGTTACGGAAAAGTAACGGCATTGGATCAGGTGAATCTGAAGATCGAAAGCGGACACATCATCGGTCTGCTCGGTCCAAACGGCAGCGGAAAGACGACGTTGATCAAGATCATCAACGGTCTGTTAACGCCGAGTGCCGGAGAGATCACGGTAAAGGGAGCACCGATCGGTGTTGAAAGCAAAAAAGTGATCTCATATCTGCCGGATCATACTTATCTGAATATGAATCAGCGGGTGCGGGATGTGATCGACTTTTTTAAGACCTTTTATGAGGATTTTGATGAAAGACGTGCATACGACATGTTGGCAAAGCTGTCGATCAATCCAAGTGACCGCTTAAAATCCATGTCCAAGGGCACAAAAGAAAAGGTGCAGTTAATTCTTGTCATGAGCCGCAGGGCGGATCTGTATGTGCTGGATGAGCCGATTGCGGGCGTGGATCCTGCGGCAAGAGATTATATCCTGAATGTAATCCTTACCAATTACGATCAGAATGCGTCCATTATTATTTCCACGCATCTGATCGCGGATATCGAGAATATTCTGGACGAAGTGATCTTCATTCAGAACGGTCAGATCAGACTGACCTCATCGGTGGAGGAGATTCGTGAGGAGAAAAATAAATCGGTGGATGCACTGTTCAGGGAGGTGTTCAGATGTTAGGGAAATTATTTCGGAATGAATTTAAATGTACATGGAAAACCGTTGTGACAATCTATGCGGTCGTTATTGCAGCAACGATTCTCGGTTGCCTGTTTCTCGGCGTAGAAGTGTTCCATACGGGAAAATTCGGTCAGATTATGGCAGTTACATTTGAACTGACCTATGTATTTGCGATCATTGCTTTATTTTTAGTCACTTTTATTTTTATCTGTTCCAGATTTTATAAAACGATGTATTCGGATCAGGGTTATCTGACCCATACCCTGCCCGTATCTCCGCTTGCGAACTTTAATGTAAAGCTGGTAACGGCACTGGTATGGCTGTTGTTATGCGGCGTTATTCTCATCATCAGCGTTTTTGCACTGCTGTTTTCTGCGGATGGAAAAGAAATGATGGATATGATAGGTCATTTAAATATGAAGATGCTGAATGACGCATGCCTGGGGCTGTTGGGTTACAAGTTCTGGCCGACAGTGGGAATTGTGCTTCTCATGATGGTGCTTGGCTGCCTGAATATTTTATGCATGGTATTCGCTGCATTTTCTCTGGGACAGCTGTTCAACCAGCATAAGATCGGCGCGGCAATTGGTTTCGGAGTCGGTTTATACTTTGTAGAACAGATTATTTCCTCCATTATGCTGATCGGATGGATGAATCGGTTTATTCTCAGAACTGTTTATATCAGTTCTTCAGGGGAAGAATATGTTCTGACGAACGAGAGGCTTATTGTATGGCCGATTATCATCAGCATTGCAATTTATTCTCTGGTGGAATATCTCATTTCGGTCGTAGTTGTCAGAAAACATGTCAATCTGGACTGATAGGGTGCGTACTTACATTATCCGGGCACATTTTGAAAAAGATGTGCCCGGATTTTTGCGTTTAGTATGTTGTATTTTTGCTGTGGTGGCAACAAAAAAGGACATTGACACTCAGTCAACATCCTTTCATTCGTCGATGCGACAGGATTCGAACCTGCGACCTCTACGTCCCGAACGTAGCGCTCTACCAAGCTGAGCCACGCATCGATCTGGAATGCCTGTGGCAAGTTATGCCGTCCAGACCTATAAGATGATACACTAAAAAAAGCAGATTGTCAACGCTATAATTTGATAAGTTTTGTTTTGTTGAGTGATTTGATAGGTTTTATTTTATTGTTTGCATTGTTCCGCCAAGTTGTTTAAATTGTTAAGGCAAGTTGCATTGTGAATCCGGCAAATTCGTGTTATTATAAAGTATTACAAGAACCAAAGAGGAAAACATTACCATGAAAGAACAAAAGCAGAGTGGAAGTCTGGTTGAGTATCAGGTTCATCAGGAAATTGATTCCTATCCTACCGGTCTGTATAAATTATGCTGGTTATTCGTTTTGGGGTCTCTGGTAGGATATGTAGGGGAAACCGTTTGGTATTACTATCTAAGGGGGCGTCTGATCAACCGTCAGGGAGTTTTGATCGGACCGTTTTCACCGATTTATGGGATCGGTTTTGTAATGCTGACGATCTTACTATATAAATGGAGAAATAAGGATTGGAAGAAAATCTGGCTCATCAGCGCGGTTGCCCTGAGTGCATTTGAGTATCTGTGTTCCTATGCGATGGAGCATATTTTGGGAACACGGGCTTGGAATTACAGTAAACAGCCTTTTAATCTGAATGGCAGAATTTGCCTGAAATTTACGATTATGTGGGGATTTCTGGGGGTATTATTTATAAAAGTTCTTTATCCGCAGTTTTCCAGATCGATCGATCGGATGAAGTCGAAATTTGCCAGGATTCTCGGTGTGGGGTTGGCTGTTTTTCTGTTATTTGACTGTTTGTTTTCTGTTAAGGTATCATTAAGACAGACCGAACGAAGATTGGGGCTTCCGCCCAGAAGCACGTTGGATGTATGGGTAGACGGTTATTATACCGATGAAAAGTTGTCAAAGATTTATACGGAGATCCGGGTGATACCGAATACAGTTACGGAACAATAGAGTGCACAAAAAGTAAGGTGGTTGGATGAACAAGAAAGCGAAAAGACACATATTTAAAAAACGGATATCGGGACTGACAAGAGCAGCCTTGGTTGCTGTTGCAGTGATATTGCAGCTGGTATTGATGATTGCAATGGTATATTATATGCAGTTTTATGCAATCTGGTTGTATTTTGTGATAGAGATTGTCAGTATTATCCTGATCTTTGCACTGGTCAATGACAGTGAGACATACAAGAAGTTCTGGATTATCATTGTACTGGCAGTGCCTGTCGTCGGTTTTTTCCTGTATGCCATGTGGGGACGCAAACGGACGAACAGCAAAGGCAACCGCCATTTCCGTGAAGTGGATACCAAGATGCTGGACAGTTTAAAATCCGATTCGGATGTGCTTGAGAAGTTCCGCCGGATTCATCCGAACAAGGTACAGATCAGCCGTTATCTGTCAAGGGAAGGCTTTCCGCTGTATGAAAATACCAAAGTGTCCTATTATGCACTTGGTGAGGAAATGCGTACGGCACTGTTTGAAGATATCCGGAATGCAAAATCCTATATCTTCTTGGAATATTTTATTATTTCCGATGGCGTTTTCTGGCAGGAGCTCTATGATCTGTTAAAGCAGAAGGTCAAGGAAGGTGTCGAAGTCCGACTGTTGATGGATGATTTTGGATGTATCTTTATCAATACGAGGGAATTCAGAGAGGATCTGCGTAAGAACGGTATCACATATGCCGAGTTTGCACCGATTCATAAGGATGTATCCCGGATTTCTTTTAATTACCGGAATCATCAGAAGATCACGGTTATAGACGGCAATATCGGTTATACGGGTGGTATCAATATCGCGGATGAATATGTCAATGAGATCGTGCGGTTTGGACACTGGAAGGATACTGCGGTGCGTCTGGAGGGAGAAGGTGTTTACTCCTTAACGTGCTTTTTCCTTGAAATGTGGGAGATTGCAGAGGGAACGGGAGATCTGGACTATTCTCTGTATAAACCTACGGTTTCTATTCCTGCTAAGGGTATCGTACAGCCGTTTTCCGACGGACCTGCCAATAATCCTAAAAATCCCGCAGAGGCGACTTATACACATATGATCAATAAGGCGCGGGATTATATTTACATTACCACACCGTACCTTGTATTGGAGCAGGGAATGGTGGATGATCTGTGCCGTGCGGCAGAAAGCGGTGTGGATGTACGTATCATTACGCCACATATCTATGATAAATGGTATGTATACATGGTAACGGTATCCAATTACGGAGAGCTGCTGAAAAAGGGCGTACATATTTATGAATATCAGCCGGGTTTCATTCATGCCAAGAATGTAGTTGCGGATGATGAGATCGCACTTTGCGGAACGATCAATATGGATTACCGAAGCTTTTATCTGCACTATGAATGTGCGGTCCTGATGAGCGGCAGTGATGCGGTCATGGATATCAAACAGGACTTTCTGGATACATTGGAGAAGTGTGAAGAGATCCGGTATGCAAACTGGCTGCACAGACCGCTTCGCCAGAGATTTATCCAGTCTGTGCTGAGAATTTTCTCACCGTTGTTATAGTAGCAAAAGTACAAAAAGAGTCATCGCATAAAAGAAATACGCTGTTTTGGTAGTGTGAAAATCAATATATCAATTTGCGAAAGCCTTAGGAACGTGAGCCGAGCAAATTCGTATATTGATTTTTACACTACCGAAGCAGCGTATTTCTTTTATACGGTGACTCTTTTTCGGCCTCATGCTTTACCTCAATTTTACATTACTTTTACCCCGGCATGGTTTTAGTAGAAATACAGGAATGCTACTCTGTAACTGTTCATAGAAGAACAGACACAGCCCGCATGGGCGCAAGAAAACCACAAGATGGGTAAAGAAAGAGGAGAAATTATGATGAAGTTAAATGGTAAAAAAGTAATCGCACTGATCAGTGCGGCAATGCTTTTGGTAGGAAGCATGACAGCATGCGGTTCCGGGGATGACACAAAGGATGACGCACAGACAGCAGGAAACACAGCAGAAGTAACAGAGGCTCCGGCAGACAACACAGCAGATGACACAGCCGATGTGCAGAAAGAGGCTCCGGCAGATCTGTCCGGAACGATCACAATGGCAGGAAGTACTTCCATGGAGAAACTTGCAAATGCATTGGCAGAAAGCTTTATGGCAAAATATCCCGGCGTAACGGTAACCGCTGAATTTACGGGATCCGGTGCAGGACTGGAAGCAGTCATCGGCGGCAGCGTAGATATCGGTAACTCCTCCAGAGCATTAAAGGATGAGGAAAAAGAAGCAGGTGCTGTAGAAAATATTGTAGCAATTGACGGTATTGCAGTTGTTGTAGATCCGGATAATGCAGTTTCCAATCTGACCAAGGATCAGCTGATTGCAATTTATACAGGCAGCGTTACCAACTGGAGCGAGCTTGGCGGAGCAGATGAGCCGATCGTTGTTGTAGGACGTGAGGCAGGTTCCGGTACCAGAGGTGCATTCGAAGAATTACTTGGTATTGAAGATACATGCGTATATGCAAATGAACTGGATTCTACAGGAGCAGTTATCGCAAAGGTTGCTTCCACACCGGGTGCAATCGGTTATGCTTCTCTGGATGCTGTAGATGATACCGTCATTGCAGTTGCACTGGAAGGTGTAGAGCCGACCGTTGATAATATCAAGGCAGGAAACTATTTCCTCAGCAGACCGTTTGTCATGGCAACCATGGGTGAGATTTCCGAGCAGAATGAACTTGTTCAGGCATTGTTTGCTTACTTACAGTCTGATGAAGGCAAGGCAGTTGTAGAAGCAGTCGGTCTGATCACCGTTGACTAAACAGAAACAGGCAGCATACATTTGAGACTGCCGATGCAAAGGGGCGGCATTGTGCCGCCCCGTCTTTTAGAAAAAACAAGGAGACTTTTTATGTCCCAATCAGAAAAAACATTACAAGAACCCAAAAAAGTGCTTTCCGTAATAGGAAGTAGAAAACAGAAAAAAACAGTGGAAAAAATAGCGCAGATCATTTTTATCGTATGCGCTTTTATCGCGGTACTGGCAGTTTTGTCCATTACCTTATATATGATTTTTAAAGGAAGCCCGGCATTGTTCAAGATAGGACTGAAGGAGATTTTATTCGGAACGGTCTGGAAGCCTGCGGCAGCTGAACCGCGCTACGGGATTCTTTACATTATTTTGACTTCTATCGTGGGTACATCGCTCGCGATCCTGATCGGCGTACCGATCGGACTTTTGACGGCGGTTTTTCTGGCAGAGGTCGCACCGAAGAGGCTGTCCATGATCGTGAAGCCTGCCGTGGAGCTGCTTGCCGGAATTCCTTCTGTCATTTACGGCTTGCTTGGTATCCTGCTGCTGAATCCTGTGATGTATCGATTGGAAAAGTGGGTATTCCGTGATTCGACCACGCATCAGTTTACGGGAGGCTCCAATCTGCTTTCAGCCGTTCTGGTACTGGCGATCATGATCTTGCCTACCGTGATCAATATTTCGGAATCGGCGCTTCGTGCCGTACCGGCGCAGTTAAAGGCGTCCTCTCTGGCACTTGGAGCAACGAAGATCCAGACGATTTTTAAGGTGCTGATCCCGGCGGCAAAGTCCGGTATCCTGTCAGCGATCGTACTTGGCGTAGGACGCGCAATCGGCGAGGCTATGGCGATCACGCTGGTATCCGGATCGAGTGTCAATGCTCCCCTGCCGTTCAATTCCGTGCGTTTCCTGACAACGGCGATCGTTGCGGAAATGGGATATGCATCGGGCATCCACAGAGAAGTATTGTTTACGATCGGTCTGGTACTGTTTGTCTTTATCATGGTGATCAACCTGATTCTGACAAAGATCATTCAGTCCGAGGAAAAGGAGGGCTAGTATGACGACATCGATTTACCGTAAAAAGAAGCGTGTTTCGGATATGGTATTGTATGTCCTGATCTATCTCTCGGCAGCAGTATCCGTATTATTGTTGATCGGCATTCTGATATATGTATTTTTAAAAGGTGCATCAAGCATCAATCTGGAATTCTTAACGACGGTTACAAGTGTGTTACACGGTACTGTCGGCATTCTGGGAAATATTATCAATACGCTGTATATTATCGTATTGACACTTCTCATTGCAACGCCGATCGGTGTGGGATCGGCAATTTATCTGAATGAATATGCAAAGCCCGGAAAGCTGGTACGCGTGATCGAGTTTACAACCGAAACACTTTCGGGCATCCCGTCCATTATTTTCGGTCTGTTCGGTATGGTGTTTTTTGGAAACACATGCAGACTGGGTTATTCGATATTAACAGGCTGTCTGACACTGAGTCTTATGATCCTGCCGCTCATCACGCGAAATACGCAGGAAGCACTGAAAACCGTTCCGGAAAGCTATCGGAGCGGAGCACTGGGCATCGGAGCGACCAAGTGGTATATGATACGCACCATCCTCCTGCCGTCGGCAATGCCGGGCATCATTACCGGTATTATTCTTGCCATCGGTCGTATCGTTGGGGAATCTGCAGCGCTTCTTTTTACCGCAGGTTCCAGCGCACTGCTGCCCAGACAGGGACTGTTACATAAGATCATGGAACCCGGCGGAACACTGACGATCCAGCTCTATCTGAGTATGCAGAAGGCGGAATATAAAGTTGCATTCGGAATCGCGGTTGTGCTTCTTATCATTGTGCTGTTGATCAATCTGCTGACGAAGGTGCTTGCCAAAAAATTCGATGTCACGGCGAAACAGTAAAGAAAGGATAAAGTCATGGAGTATAAGATTGAAACACAAAAACTGAATCTTTATTACGGCGCAAATCATGCGTTGAAAGATATCGACATGCAGATCCGTCCAAATGCGGTGACGGCATTTATCGGACCGTCCGGTTGCGGAAAATCCACATTTTTGAAATGCCTGAACAGAATGAACGATTTGATCGACGGCGTCAAAATCGAAGGAAAGGTATTGATGGACGGAGAGGATATCTACCAGCCGAAGGTGGATACGACACTGCTTCGCAAAAAAGTCGGCATGGTATTCCAGCAGCCGAATCCGTTTCCGATGAGTATCTATGACAATATTGCTTACGGTCCGAGGATTCATGGAATCAAGAATAAAGCAAAGCTGGATGAGATCGTGGAAACATCTTTGCAAGGTGCGGCAATCTGGGATGAGGTCAAGGACCGCTTGAAAAAATCCGCGCTCGGACTTTCCGGAGGACAGCAGCAGCGTTTATGTATCGCACGTGCGCTGGCAGTAGAACCGGAGGTGCTTTTGATGGATGAACCGACTTCAGCACTGGATCCAATCTCTACTTTAAAAATAGAAGAATTGATGGAAAATCTGAAAAAGACCTATACGGTCGTAGTGGTCACACATAATATGCAGCAGGCAGCCAGAGTTTCTGATGATACGGCATTCTTTCTGCTCGGAGAGCTGATCGAGTTCGCTTCGACGGAAACGATCTTCCAGAGACCGCAGAATAAGAAAACCGAGGATTATATCACCGGACGTTTCGGATGATTCTCAAAAAATGCGGCATAATAGGGGCTGAATCTTTCATATCGGAGTGTAGCCCAATCATGGAATAGGAAGGGGAGAATGAATATGTCACCGAGACCGACTTTTGAACAGGAACTGAAAAAGCTTCACGAGGATGTGAAGGAAATGGGTATGACGGTAGAGAATACCTATGATGATTTATTTGATGCAGTCAATATAAAGGATGATGATACAGTTTTGCGCATTATGAAAAATGACCGGATGATCAATACGATGCAGAGAAATATTGAGGCGAGCTGCCTGACTCTGATCACAAAGCAGCAGCCGGTTGCAAGGGATCTGAGAACGGTAACCGCATCTTTAAAGGTTGTGACGGACATTGAACGGATCGGAGATCATTGCTCGGACATCGCGGAGCTGGTACTTCGTCTGAATATGGCGGAGCTGTCACAGTTTTCCGAACATCTGCCGAAGATGATCGAAGAGACCAAGCGTCTGGAGCACGCAGCTGTAGATGCATTTGTAAACCGCGATTATGAGGCAGCAAAGCAGGTAGTCCTTGATGATGATATCGTGGATGAATTGTTTAATCAGGTAAAAATGGATCTGGTCGAGCATATCAAAGCCGGAACAATAGGCGCGGATGAATGTGTGGATGTGCTGATGATCGCAAAGTATCTGGAAAAGATCGGCGATCATGCGGTCAACATCGGGGAGTGGGAAGATTTTCAGGAAAACGGAACGATTGAGGATATGCGTCTGTTATAAGTAATGCTGAAACATATGTCAAATTTTGCGTTTTTTATTAAATTTCCCAAAAACAGAAAACTTTACTCAGATTTTACATAAATTCGCTTTGGATTTTACATAGCTATTATATTATAGTGTAGTAAGTAAAGGTTGCCTTATAAGAGGCAGGTGCATTATGATAGAGATTGGAGATAGCTATGAATTTTTTTGACGTACTGAATATGGTCGGAGGACTTGCGTTGTTCCTTTACGGAATGCATGTCATGGGAGAGGGATTGTCCAAAGTGTCCGGCGGACGCATGGAAAAGATTTTGGAGAAACTGACAGGGAGCCCGATCAAAGGAGTATTATTAGGTACAATTGTAACGGCAGTCATTCAGTCATCTTCCGCAACGACCGTTATGGTAGTCGGCTTTGTAAATTCCGGTATTATGAAGCTGTCCCAGGCAATTGGTGTGATCATGGGTGCCAATATCGGAACCACGGTGACATCATGGATCTTAAGTCTGAGCGGCATCGAAAGCGATTCCTTTTTCATACAGCTGTTAAAGCCGACATCGTTTGCACCGGTGCTGGCAATGATCGGTGCAGTCCTTCTGTTATTCGCAAAGAAAGAGAAAAAGAAGGACATCGGCATGATCCTGATCGGGTTTGCCGTTCTGATGATCGGAATGGAGAGCATGTCCGCAGCAGTGGAGCCGCTTGCGGATGTACCGGAGTTTACCAATATTCTGACGATGTTTTCAAATCCGTTACTGGGTATTCTTGCAGGCGCGATATTGACAGCGGTTATCCAGAGCTCTTCCGCATCGGTCGGTATCTTACAGGCGTTATGTAAGACGGGAGCTGTCAGTTACGGAACCGCAATACCGATCATTCTTGGACAAAATATCGGAACCTGTGTGACTGCGATGCTTTCTGCAATCGGTGCAAGTAAGAATGCTAAGCGTACGGCACTGGTACATTTATATTTTAATATTATCGGCTCTCTGGCATTTATGGTTGTATTCTATGCAATCAATGCATTTGTACATTTTGATTTTATGACGCAGGCAGCAGGTCCTGCAGGAATAGCGGTTGTCCATAGTGCTTTCAATATTGTGGCAACGTTAGTGCTGATGCCGTTCTCGAAAGGCTTGGAGAAGCTGGCATACATGACAGTCAGAGAAACACCGGACGAAAAAGAAGAACCGAAGCATATCCAGATTCTGGACCCGCGTTTTCTGGATACTCCGTCTCTGGCGGTGGAGCAGTGTAAAAATGCGGCAGATAAGATGTCTGAGCTGACCAAAGAAGCGCTGTTTAAAGCAATGGAACAGATAGAGAAGTATGATAAAACAGTGGCAGAGCAGGTCGTTATGCTGGAAGATCAGGTAGATCGCTATGAGGACGAACTTGGGACCTATCTTGTGAAGCTCAGCAGCAGGGATCTGTCCGAAAAGGACAGTCATACGCTCTCTGAGATACTGCACTGCATCGGTGATTTTGAGCGGATCTCCGATCATGCCGTTAATATTGTAGAGGCAGCCGGAGAAATGCATGACAAGGACTTGTCCTTTTCCAAAAAAGCACGTGAGGAGCTGCAGGTCTATACAAAAGCGATACAGGATGTAGTCAATACTTCTTTCCGGGTATTTGTGGAGGAAAACCGCACGATTGCACGGGATGTTGAGCCGTTGGAAGAAGTGATTGATTTCCTGAATGAGGAGGTCAAGAAGCGTCACATCAAGCGGTTGCGTAAAGGAAAATGCACGATCGAGATGGGATTCATTCTGTCCGATATTACGACAAGTTATGAACGAATTTCCGACCATTGTTCTAACATTGCATTAGCAATGCTGGAAATTGAAGAAGATCTTTTTGATACCCATGAATATATGCTTGCACTGAAACAGAGCAGTGCGGAGGAATTTGACCGTGCAGTAATGAAGATCAAAGAAAATTATGTTCTTCCGGAATAAGGAAATGAGATACCGGAAGATATACAAAGGGGATAAAAATATGGCACTGATTTACATCGTAGAGGATGACGGAAATATTTTAGAAATAGAAGAATTTGCGTTGAAAAATGCAGGCTATGAGGTGACCGGTTTTGGCTGTGCCGCGGAGTTCTATCGAAAGCTGGAAGAAAAGAAACCGGATCTTATTCTGCTGGACGTAATGCTTCCCGATGAGGATGGTCTTTCTATTGTCAAGAAGCTGCGCGCACAAAAGGAAACATTGATGATACCGATTATTCTTGTCACTGCCAAGACGTCAGAGATCGACAAGGTAAAAGGGTTGGATATCGGTGCGGATGATTACATGACCAAACCGTTCGGTGTTATGGAGCTGATCTCCCGGGTGAAAGCATTGCTTCGCAGAAGCAGCATGGGAACAACGGACAATCAGATCTACAGCTTTGATGTGATCCGTCTGGATGATGAAAAGCACATGGTATTCGTGAAAGATGAATATGTGGAGCTGACTTACAAAGAGTATGAGCTACTCAAACTGTTATTGGCAAATGCCGGAATCGTAACGACCAGAGACAAGATCTTAGAGCGTATCTGGGGAACGGATTACGAGGGCGAATCCAGAACACTGGATATGCATGTAAAAACACTGCGCCAGAAATTAAAGTCGGGCGGGGCTTTGATCAAAACCGTAAGAAACGTTGGCTATATTCTGAGTAAAGAAGTATGATCCTATGAAGAAAAAAATCAATATCCGGCTGATCAGCATTGCAACCATATCTATTTTCCTGACATTATTTTTGGTCATCTGTGTCTTTTATGAGCTGTTTAAAAATCAGATCATAGAAGACTTAAAGTCCTATACCCATATTTTGAAAGAATCCGAAGTCGTCATGAACGGATCGGAAACGGATGTGATCGAAGCATATCATACGGAGATGGACAATCTTCGTATTACGGTCATTGATCCTGACGGAAGGGTACTGATCGATACATGGGCACTCACCGAAAGTATGGAGAATCACCAGACGAGACCCGAATTTGTGGAAGCGCTCAGAACCGGAGAGGGAACCGATATCCGCAAGTCCGAGACCTTGTCCAAAAATACATTTTATTATGCCGTCCGCATGGATAACGGCAATGTGTTGCGTGTATCCAAAGAAGCCAGCAGCCTGCTCCATGTGTTTGGAAAAGCATTGCCGATCATTTTGGTCATAACCGTGTTGCTGATTGCAGTGAGCAGTATCGCGGCACATCTGCTGACCAAGAGCCTCGTGGCACCGATTGAATATATTGCAAATCATCTTGACCAGCCGGAAGAAATGCAGGTATATCCCGAGCTGGTTCCGTTTATTGATACGATTAAAAAACAGCATGAAGATATTTTAAAAAACGCGCAGATCAGACAGGAGTTTACCGCCAATGTGTCACATGAGCTGAAAACGCCGCTGACTTCCATATCCGGTTATTCCGAGTTGATCGAAAATGGGATGGTAGAAGAAAAACATATTACCAGATTTGCACATGAGATTCATCATAATGCAACCAGACTGTTGACGCTGATCAATGATATTATCCGGCTTTCGGAGCTGGATGCGACCGAATTTGAGAATACCTTTGAAAAGCTGGATTTGTACGGAATTGCCAAGAATACGGTGGAAATGCTGTATATGAATGCCGCAAAGCATAGCGTATCCTTGTATTTTTCCGGAACAGAACCGTGTATGGTATTTGCGAACCGCCAGATGATGGAGGAAGTGCTCTACAATTTATGTGATAATGCCATCCGTTACAATAATACAGACGGCTCTGTCTGGGTGAAGGTGCATATGGAAGAGGATCAGCCGACGCTGATCGTCAAGGATACGGGAATCGGAATTTCCAAAGAGCATCAGGATCGGATCTTTGAGCGTTTTTACCGGGTGGATAAGAGCCGCTCCAAATCGACCGGAGGTACGGGACTGGGACTTGCGATTGTCAAACATATTGTTGCACAGCACAATGCCCAGCTTACGCTTGACAGTGAGATCGGGAAAGGAACCGAAATCAAAATCCGTTTCCCGAATCCAGAGGAATATGACAGAGCAAAGATTCAGCCGGAAGCGTCTGTGGTGATCAGTCATGACCAAGAAGTGCCGGAAGCTCCTGCGGATGATCAATGATAAGGGAAGCACCGTGTGCTTTTAAGAACGCGGTATCGCGAAAGCCCCAGCTGACGCTGATACAATCCATACCCGCATTTGCGGCAGTCTGAATATCCACGTCGGAATCTCCGACATATACGGCATCCGAAGCCGAAGCTCCAAGCTCCTGTAATGCAGTGATAACTGTGTCAGGTGCGGGCTTCCTGCGGATGCCTTCTTTTTCGCCGATCGCTACGGGGATGGTTTCGTTAAAGTAAAGCGCACGGAGCGTTTTAACGGCACTGTCCACCTTATTAGATACGATGGCAAGGCGAAAGCCCTGTACTTTGAGGGTATGTAACAGCTCGGGGATACCGTCGTAGGGATGTGTGTGGTCATTGCAGTGTAGATCGTAATGCTCTTTAAAAGCGGCAAAGACTGCCTCAAAAGCTTCCGTCGAAATGCCGGCAGGAACCGCACGCTCCATCAATGTACGGACACCGTTTCCTACCATCATGCGGACTTCTTCTATTGTGTGACCGGGATATCCCGCATCGGTTAATGCATAATTGACACTGTCGGTCAGATCCTCTAAAGTATCCAGCAGCGTTCCGTCCAGATCAAAGATGACAGTTGTGTAGTGTTTCATAAAGTCCTCCGTTTATCAAAACGGGCAGCCGAAGCTGCCCGTTTCTTATTGTTTCCTATGTGATAAAAGCTTCCGCTATCGATCATAACAGATAATGAAAGTAATGTTAAGTCTCTTTCCGTGTATCCTTTAACATGGCGAAAATTTCTGCCGGTTTGAGCAGGTTGCCTTTATATAAGGACATCATCTTATAAATCTTACCTGCAAGCCAGATGAACACGAGGGTGACGATCAGGAGAATCGCCAGTGACAACAGCCCTTCTGTGAGTGTGATCATGCCGAGCAGGATACGGCTCGGTGTTACCAAAACTGCGGTAAACGGTACAAGATCCAGCCAGGAAAGCCCGGCAGACATATCACCTGTCATGGCACCGGTTGAGAAAGTACAGAAGAAACTGATAATCAGGATCATCGTAAATAACATATTGGTGGAGCTTAAATCCTCCGGCTTGCTTGCCAGTGAGCCACCGATAGAGGCAATGGCACAGTACAGGAAGAAAGCACCGAAGATCATGAGAATCGCAATGACCGCACCCGGAATGGAGAACAGACCGGAGAATTCACCGATACTGTCAAAGAACCGGATGAGCAGCATATCCGTCTGCGGATTGATCATGCGTACAAAAGAGGTACCTGCCGCAAAGCCGCCGATCAGAGCGATGATCCAGATAGAGAACTGGAGAATGCTGGAAAGAACGATTGCCAGTACTTTTCCGAAGATCATGGCGCTTGGTCTGATTGCAACGAGGAACGTATCCATCAGCTTGGAAGTCTTTTCCATGATAACATTGTTTGCAACATTCTGACCGTAATACAGTACAAGGAAATACAGGATCATGATATTCAGGTACGGCAGAACAAAGGAAAGCACCTGACGGATCGTTGCAAACGGATCTTCCGCTTCCTCGTCTCCGGTATTTTCTAATCCTTTATGAACAGAAGGATACGTCGGTGTATAAATCTCTGCCAGCTGCTCCTGACTTAAACCGGATTTTGTGAGCAGGATTAACTGGAAACTATCGTTGAGGAAACTTTCAAAGGCATCGGTATCTTTGCCTGACAGCTCGGTTTCTTCCGGAAGCAGGACATACGACATATATCCGCTTTCCTCTTTTTCCAGTGTGAGCATGACACCGTAAGGATCTGCTTCCAGCAGTTCCTGTGCGGCGGTCAGATCGCTGCCGCAGTCCGTGTAAGCAATGTTCTGGAAGACCTCATTTCCTGTCATATTCAGAATATTCCAGTCAAATGCGGTTTCCTGTGTCAGGTCAACAACATAGACCGAAGTGATATCGGTAGAGGTAACTTCTTTTTCACCGCCAAACTTTTCTACCGCAGGCATAATGCATGCCGGCAGCAGGAAAAAGAGCAGGGCAAGTAAGACCGTGATCACTTTATAGCCTTTGGAATGAAGCTGTTGTGTCAGTGTGAAGGAAAACACTTCACGAAAGCCGTTCAGATTCTGTTTCATATCAGTTTTCCTCCTTTCGTGCGCGGGGCTCTTTTGCCATGGAAATCATTTGCGTAAGCTTTACACGATTGCCGCGGTACATTAACAGGTTTTCATAAATACGTGCACAAAACAGTGCCAGCAGGACAATGACAACAATTTGCAAAATCCATGAAAGGATCAGCATCACAGGTCCGATATTGCCCATGATAAAATTGACCGGTGCACAGTAGACGGAAATGACCGGGATCAGACTGACGATCTGATTCACTATCGGTATATCCGCGCTGCCGGCAAATATGGATACCAGATAACCTGCCATAATGAGGAAGGTGGAGGCGCTCATGGCGCTCTGCATATCCTCGGTCGTGGAACAGCCGCTGGCGGACAGGCCTGCGACGATGGCAAAGGTTAAGAATCCCAAAAGCAGCGAAATTAAAATCGCAAGGATAAGGAAAGGTCCGGCCTGCAACAGATCCGTGGAAAAGCCTATTTGCGAAAACAGATTGCCGGTAGCGGAGACATCGAGGAATAATCCTGTCACATAATACGAGATTCCGTAGCCTGCGATCAACATACCGAACAGGACGATCACGTAGGCAAGTGCTGCCAGAATCTTTCCGACGATCAGTGCAAGCGGCTTG
The DNA here is from genome assembly GCA_051888775.1 of Lachnospiraceae bacterium. GTDB lineage: Bacteria > Bacillota > Clostridia > Lachnospirales > Lachnospiraceae > JBJFCE01. The sequence goes on from JBJFCE010000048.1 coordinate 25,039, forward strand.
ACGCTTACCATCAGAAGTTCTACCAGCTTTGAGGATTTCTCTTCTACGACCGCGCGGGCAATATAGGATACCGAGAAAATGCTGACCATCATGACGATAATGGCATAAGCAAGCTGGATAAAATACTGTGTCGACCACTTGTTTTCATCCTCGGGATTTAAGTACTCGGACAAGTCTTCCGTTTCCACGTTCCAGCCCGACATCAGCACTGCAAGCTGGTCATCGGTAATATTTAAGGCGCTCAGTCTCGCATTGTCAAACACATCTGTCATAAAGCTTTGCAGCATTTCCAGATCTTCATCCGACACAGCGGGCTCAAGGGTGGTTGTAAGGCTGATACCGTATCCGCCCGGAAGCTCCTCGGTTGCTTCCTGCACATCAAAGACAACGCAGACATCAAAATCCGTTATAGCTTCCGTGATCCCATCGGCCGGAATAAATACGGTATCCGCAAAGTAAGGATCATCACCGATCAGCTCCTGTATCAATTGCTCAGTGATCGGGATTCCGGTTTCATTCACATAGTAGACGTTCTGGATCTCAGAGTGCTCTGCTTTCTTGGTGCTGCCGCCGCCGATCAGAGTCATGACGGGAACGCTTGCCAGAGTTAAGAGCAGCAGGAATATCATGGAAAAGATATTGCCTTTATTCTTGAAAAATTGCAGGAAAGTAAAGGAAAAGACCTTTCCTGTTCCGGTTAATTGGCTTTTATTCTGTTTCATGAGCATCACCACCTACTTTTTCAACAAAGATCTCATGCAGAGACGGTTCACGCAGATCAAAGGTAATGACCGGAATCTTGTGGCTGATCAGAGTACCCAACAGCTCGTTTGCCTGTTCTTCTCCGGTGACCTTTAACTGATATTCATATTCCTTTTCGGTTACGATATTAATACCGCAGGCATTGATGTACTCCGTGATATCCTGTTCTACCTTCAGGGAAAGGTTTACCCTTCCGTAGCTTTTCTTGATCTCGTTTAAATGTCCCTGAAGCACAACCTTGGAATGATTTAAGATCGTGATATCGGTACAGAACTCTTCCACGGTCGCCATCTGATGGCTGGACATGATGAGGTATTTGCCTTTTGCAATCTCTTCACGGATAATCTCCTTGAAAAGATCGGCGTTGACGGGATCCAGACCGGACAGAGGCTCATCGAGGATGATCAGCTCCGGATCGGAGATCAATGCGGTCATCAGCTGGATCTTCTGCTGATTTCCTTTTGAGAGCTGATCCGCAAGCTTCGGCTTCTGCTTTTTGGCACGTCCGCCGGAAGCAAACAGTCCGCCCTTTGCGGATTTGCCGGAAGTGGTGTTAACCGAATTGCTTCCGGCAGCGGGTACGGCATCAGGATAAAGGTATTCCTCAACCTCCAGACGCTTTGCCCAGTACTTGATGCGTTTCTTTGCCTCTGACTTGGAGACACCGCGCAGACCGGCAAAATAGATCAGCTGATCCATCAGCGGATATTTCGGATAAAGTCCGCGTTCCTCTGCGAGATAGCCCACATTGCAGGTCGCAGTATCAAGCGGCTTATCATTCCAGAGGACTTCCCCGCTGTTTTTGGAGAGCATGCCGAGGATCATACGGATCGCGGTCGTCTTACCGGCGCCGTTTGTACCGAGCAGTGCGTATACGCCCGGCTTATCCATGCGGAAGCTCAAGTGGTCGAGTACGGTTTTTTCACCGTATTTCTTGGAAAGATCAGTAACAATTAGACTCATGTTTTTGTTGTATGCCCGAAGCGGGCATATCCCCCTTTCTTATTCTTGTATTGATAGGCGTTTATGGGATGGAGAGTGGGACGCCTGTTGCGTCAATAGAATAAACCTGTTTTCGGCACGCTTTCGCTCTGCTTCAAACGTAGCGGTACATAAGGCTGTAAAATACACAGCCTAAGTACCGACGTTTTCAGAAGGCACGAAAACAGGTTTATTCTATTGGCGCAACAGGCTTTTCAAAACCTTCAATTCCATAAAAGCTTGTTGATTATGTTATGAAATTAGTTTTCAAACAGTTTTGTAACCCGTTCAGTATATTCACTATCAATTTCGTATAGATAGCTTGAATAAGGTTGCGCAATAGGAATGACGATAATATCGTTCCTGTTAATCCCTAATTCATTAAGCAGTGCTTTTGCTTCATCAACTGAAAGAGATTTTTCCTGTAATTCCCAGATTTCTTCTTCGGTTTTATTTCGATTAGTGCCACTCATAATGCCACAACGATATGATTCCTCTGCCATTTGCCATACATAAACTTCAATGCCCTTAAAATCTGATAGTTCAAAATACTCCGGATATTGCTCTTTCAATCTTTCTATACTAACTGAATTATCTATTTCATATTTAGAATCATTTTCGCTCTTTGAATCTTTGGTTCCGCACCCTAATAATGCTATTACCAACAATAAGTTCATTGCTAATATTACAAACTTCTTCATAATCAATACCTCCATGTAAACTAGAAAATAGGAATTTATTTACTTCTTCTTTGGAATTGCCACACCTATAAGCATACCTAAAATAAGACCTAATCCAATGCATATTCCTCCCCAAGCAATTTTTCCAAACATTGCAAGTATAGCCATAGCAATATTTCCTGCCACAACACCGAAGCACATTCCCAAAGCCATATGATTTTCTTGCTGCTGTCCATTCTCATTTTCTTCAAATTTTAATTCATCTTTATCCATTTACAGTACCTCCATAAATTCTAATTTATCATTCATTTTTCATAGTGTGTTCTCCACAAAGTTACAATTTTGGAAGATTGCGCGGACTCGGTTGTGGCGATGATAGGAAGCGGTTTAAGGCCCTCTGAAAACGTCGGTACTTAGGTGCCGTACTTTGGCACCTTATGTACCGTTATGTTTCAAAGACATATGCTTCGGCATATGTCTTTTGTGGAGCGAAAGCGTGCCTCAAACCGCTTCCTATCATTGCCACAACCGAATCTGTCCTACTTCCCAAATTTCAAGCCGTCACCTGCTGATGCTTAAATCCGACATAGCTGATCAGGAAAAGTACCAGCCCAATAACACCCCCGATGACAAACCAAAGTGCAGTCGGAACCTTGGACCCGGCATCAATGAGAAAACGACCGAAGTCTGCCAACGGGCTGTTCTTGCCTTCCTGAACATCGTCGATGATGCGCGGAATACTGAGGCAGCCAAGCATCCAGATTGCCCACAGTACCCAAAAGGCTTTTTTGCCAAAGCGGAGTATGGCAAAGCCGATAAACTCCTGAAGAATGGCAAGCAGGATAATGGCAAAGAAGAGAACGCCGGGGGCAAAGAAACTGCTAAAGTTTGTTTCGCACGGATAAGCACTCCACCATGTATGAAGCCGCCATTGCTCTGTCAGATAAATAATGAAAAGTGTGACGGCAGAAGCAAAAGAGTTGATCAGGCAGCTCAATGTATAGCCGATAAAGAAGTTTTTCCGGGTACGCCCCATACCGATCGTATTATTAAAATTCTGTCCCATAGCGGAAATGCTGCAAACAAAGAAATTGATAACATAACAGAGCATACCGCATACAAAAGCCATCTCAAATGTGGTCGGATCATCCGAATGGACTTCTTCCAGTCGCATGATTAATTCGAATATCACAGTTCCCAATATACCGCCGATCAAAATCACGGCAGCCGATAAAAGATAACTCGAACGTGCCAGTTGCAGCTGGCCGATGATAGTACGTTTCATAGTACATTCCTCCCCAAGAAGTCACAACATTTTTTAACTGCGGACAGCAACTTTGCGGGTCAGCAGATGATGAACTAAAAATCCGATCAGATATACGATGATTCCGGTGACGAGTGCAAGCGGCAGAAAACCGATACGGATTCCGAAGCAGTTGATACCATAGGCACTGACGGCAGATACAAATGATCCGTCCGGGGCAGGACCGTCATCTGATACGGCACTGAACCAAAATCCGCAGATACCGCCGACCAGACCACACAGAAACAGCATGATCCACAATCCTGCCTTACCGAAATGCCCGGCAGCACCGGCTAACAGGAAGCCGAGTCCCATACTGAAAAACAGTGCACCGATGAGTGCCGGCAGCAGGGTCAGAAAACCTTCGGAAATGTCATTTCTGATAATCAGACTAAACAGAAGTGACAGGACGACCGTCTGCATGGAAAACAGTAACATTCCCCAGTGTAAGCCGAGAGCCGTATGCTTTCTGGTAGCGTTAAAGCTCAGCACCAGAGGGAAAAGCTGAATCTGATTCACGGTAGGAATCACCAGATTCAGGATGATGGTATAGGTAAACAGATGATACGGAAGAGTTGCACATAAAGATTCAGCCATGAAGGATGATCTGTCCGTACCGAGGAACTGAAGTCCTGAGAACAGGACACAGAAACCAATCAGGCAGAGAAAATATTCTTCCGATGCTTTTGTAAAAAATTTGATACTTCGTAACATGGGTTTCATATTGGTATCCTCTCAAATCGGGAAAAACAGGACGGTGTTATACCTGAGGCTCTTTTCCGCATAATGCAACAAACAGATTTTGCAGGCTGACGGGCTGGATGCTGACATCGAAGCCTTCCGGCGGTGTCTGTCCGGGCTCTAAGAGAACGGTAACACCCTTGCTTCTGCCGAGGCTTTCCGGGTGGTATATGTGCAGTCCAGCACATGCCGCATCCACATCCTCTGCTTTTCCGCTGATATGGAAAGCACGGTCCAACAGATCCTGTGTGTTTTCTTTTAATAACAGGGAGCCGTCCTTTAGAATGATTGTTTCTTCAAACAGATCTGCAGCTTCCTCGATAATGTGTGTGGAGATGACAAAGGTCCGTCCGGTTTCGGCATAGTCAGCAAGCAGCTCCTTGTAGAAATTATCTCTTGCCACGACATCCAGTCCTGCAACAGGCTCGTCAAGAATCGTGATATCCGCTTTGCTTGCCAGAGCGATGATAATCGTCACCATGGACATCATACCCTTACTCATCTTGCAGATGCGCTTCTTGACATCCAGCTCAAAATCTTTTACAAGGCGGTCTGCCAGTGCTTTGTCCCATTTGGGATAATAGATGGCGGCAGTTTTTAAGTACTCTTTTGCCTTCAGGTTATTGCTGCCCCAGCCGATGAGGGGATTGAGTTCTCTGGAAAAGCAGAGATGATCCAGTGCTTCCTGATTCTCCCAGACAGGCATACCGTTGTAGGTGACGGTTCCGCGGGTTGCGGGATTCTGTGCGGTCAGGATGGAGAGAAGCGTTGTCTTTCCCGCTCCGTTTCTGCCGATCAGTCCGTAGATCTTGCCCGGCTCGATCTCCAGATCAATGTTATGTAAGACTTCTTTTTTTCCGTAGGTTTTTACAATATCGTTGCAGATCAATTTTCCGCTGCTCATAGTAGCTTCCTTTCTTCCATAGAGTTATGCATCTTCTCTCTCGATCAGGGAGATCAAATCTTCTTTGCTGATGTTCAGGCTTTTGGCTTCGTTCAAAAGCGTCTTAACGTAGGTTTCATAAAAAGCTTCCTTCCGGCGTTTACGGATCAGTTCTTTGGCACCCGACATGACAAACATGCCGATTCCGCGTTTTTTGTATAAAATGCCGGAGTCGACTAACAGATTGATTCCCTTCGCGGCAGTTGCGGGATTGATGGAATAGAGCCGTGCCAGATCATTGGTGCTGGGCACTTTTTCTTCTTCCAACAGAATATCCCGGAGAATATCGTTTTCGATCATCTCGCTGATCTGGATATAGATGGATTTCTCCTGTGTCAGATATTCATTCATCGCGTGCCTCCATTTCTGTCATATTCCGGTTGACCTGAAAGTGCATAGGTCAGTTGGTTCATTACTTGTGTAATTAACCATACAACCAATACATATAGTTGTCAATAGTGATTTAAAAAAATTTGTGTACTGCAGATGCAGGGGTATGGTATTTATTATAAAAGAAAAAGATATTTATAAAAGAAAAAGATATTTATAAAAGAAAAAGTGTGTTAAGATAACGATAGTAAATGATAGAGAGGTATGGTATCGGTGACATTACAGCAATTAAGATACATTGTGACGGTTGCGGAGACGGGGAATATTACGGAAGCTGCAAAAAGACTGTTTATTTCACAACCCAGTCTTACGAATGCGATTCACGAGTTGGAAAAAGAAATGCAGATAACGATTTTTAATCGTACCAATAAAGGTGTTTCCATTTCAAACGAGGGGGACATTTTCTTGTCATATGCAAGGCAGGTATTGGAGCAAACAAGCCTGTTGGAAGAGAAATTCCTAAACAAAAAGGAACAGAGCCCCAAATTTTCGGTATCCTGTCAGCATTATTCTTTCGCTGTAAACGCATTTGTGGATGTGATTCGCGAATTCGGCGGAAATAAATACGATTTTACGTTGAGAGAAACACAGACTTATGAGATTATAGAAGATGTCAGCAGATTAAAAAGTGAGATCGGTATTCTTTACACTTCATCGAAAAATGAAGAACTGATCTTAAAGCTGATCAAGCAAAATGGGCTGAAATTTGAGGAATTATTTGTAGCAAAGCCGCATGTTTTTATTTCTTCTCAGCATCCGTTAGCGGGGAAGGAACAGCTGACGCTGGAGGAATTGGAAGAATATCCGTATTTATCTTTTGAACAGGGAGAATATAACGCCTTTTATTTTTCCGAAGAAATTTTAAGTACGTTGGACCGAAGTAAAAATATCAAGGTGAGAGACAGAGCAACATTATTTAATCTGGTCATCGGTTTAAACGGATATACGGTCAGCTCTGGTGTGATCAGTAAGGAATTGAACGGAGAAAATATTATCGCGAAGCCTTTGGCGGTAGAGGAATATATGAGAATCGGCACGATCGTACAAAAGAACATGCCGCTTAGCCGGTATGCGGCTGCTTATATGGAATATCTGAAAAGGCATATACCGGATGATGATTTTTCTGTATAAATATATATATAAATAAATAGTAAAAACAGCACGTTGAAATAGCCTAAAGCTATGGAGATGCGCTGTTTTTTTGTATTTTTCAAGTGTGCATGAAGACGATATACTTTATCCGTATTTAACAAGGATTTCGGAAGAATGGGAGGGTCATCATGCAGAGTGCAGTAATCGGATTCCCTAGAGTAGGAAAGTTCAGGGAGTTAAAGTTTGCCAGTGAAAAGTATTTTCAGGGAGAAATAGATTGCAATGAGTTGCTTGAAACGGCAAAAAACTTAAGAAAAGAACATTGGAAGTGGCAGGAAAAATACGCAATACAGTATATTTCCTCCAATGATTTTTCTTTTTATGACAACATGCTTGACACAGCGGTTTTATTAAATGCAGTGCCGAAGAGTTACCGAGATCTTCAATTAAGTGAAATCGATACCTATTTTGCAATGGCAAGAGGATATCAGGGAAAAGCCGGAGATGTTCCGGCGCTTGCAATGAAAAAATGGTTTAATACGAATTACCATTATATCGTACCGGAGATCGAAGCGGACACACAGATTGCACTTAACGGAAATAAGCCGTTTAAGGAGTATAGCGAGGCAAGGGACTTAGGGATACAGACCAAGCCTGTGCTGACCGGAGCTTTTACTTTCTTAAAGCTTGCAAAATATCAGGGCAAAAAAACGGCAAATGATTATGTAGATGCAGTGGTTCATACATATTGTGAAATTTTGGACAAGTTCAACGGATTAGGAGCAGAATGGATTCAGTTTGATGAGCCGGCATTAGTGACGGATCTGACAAAAGAGGATATCGGCTTATTTGAAAGCTTATATCGGCAGATTTTAGCAAAGAAAGGAAATCTGAAAGTCTTATTACAGACTTATTTTGGAGATATCAGAGACTGTTATGAAAATGTGATCGCACTGGATTTTGACGGAATAGGATTAGATTTTTTGGAAGGGAAAAAGACGGCAGAACTTGTAAAAACATATGGCTTTCCGAAGGACAAAGTGCTGTTTGCGGGACTGGTAAACGGGAAGAATATCTGGAAATGCAACTATGAAAAAACATTGTCAGAGCTTGAGGAATTAAAAAAATGTGCGGAGCAGATAGTGTTATCGACATCTTGCTCATTATTGCATGTGCCATATACGCTAGAAAATGAACAGAAATTAGAAGCCGGGATAAAGCAGCATTTTTCGTTTGCCGTAGAGAAACTGTCGGAGTTACAGGAGCTTAGCAAATTGACGGAATGTGAGGATTATCAAACACAGAAAATATTTATTGATAATCGAGAACTGTTTGAGCAGGAAAGACTTTTTCAGAATGCACAGGTCAAACAGCAGGTTGCCGCCTTATCGGAACAGGATTTTATCAGACAACCAAAGCGTTCCGAGAGGCAGAAACTTCAGAAAACGGTATTTGGATTACCGCTGCTTCCGACCACGACAATCGGCTCCTTTCCACAGACCAAGGAAGTAAAAAAGAACCGCAGCAGCTATAGGAAAGGCGAAATCAATAGATCGGAGTATGACAAGCAGGTATTTGCATTTATCAGGGAATGTATAGAAAAACAAGAAGAAATAGGACTTGATGTTCTGGTACATGGCGAATATGAAAGAAATGACATGGTTGAATTCTTTGGAGAGAATCTTTCCGGTTATGTATTTACGGACAAAGCATGGGTACAATCTTACGGAACCAGATGTGTCAAACCGCCGATCATCTTTGGAGATGTCAAACGTACTGCTCCGATTACGGTGGAATATTCTGCTTATGCACAAAGCCTGACCCCAAAGCCGGTCAAGGGAATGCTCACCGGTCCGGTCACCATTTTGAATTGGTCATTTCCGCGGGAGGATATCAGTCTGAAAGAAATGGCATATCAGATCGGAATAGCGATCAGGGAGGAGGTTCTTGATCTGGAAAAAGCCGGTATCCGTATCATTCAGATCGATGAAGCGGCATTAAAGGAAAAGCTGCCGATCAGAAAAAGCGACTGGTACAGTGAATATCTGGACTGGGCGATTCCGGCATTCCGGTTATGTCACAGCGGTGTAAAAGCACAGACCCAGATACATACTCATATGTGCTACAGTGAATTCAATGATATTATCAGGGATATTGATCGCATGGATGCGGACGTTATTTCCTTTGAAGCATCCCGTTCCAAATTGACGATATTGGATGCTATTAAGGAAAGTGATTTTGAAACAGAAGTCGGGCCGGGTGTGTATGATATTCATTCACCCAGAGTGCCGTCTGTAGAAGAAATTGTGGAAGCATTAAAAACAATGCTTACGAAGATCAGTAAAGAGAAGCTTTGGGTCAATCCGGACTGCGGTTTGAAGACAAGAGGAATCACAGAAACGGATGCCAGCCTGAAGAATCTGGTAGAAGCTGCAAAGATCGTAAGAGCTCAATTATAAAAATTTAGAAAAAGCCGGTATAAAGAAATGATGATTTCAGAAATATACAAAAAGAACAAGAGGAGCCTCTCGTTTGAGATCTTTCCGCCCAAAAAAGACAGCGATCTTAACAACATTGATGAAACATTAGCAGTGCTGTGTGAGTTAAAACCAGATTATATCAGTGTGACTTTCGGTGCGGGTGGCAGTTTAAACTGTAACCGCACCATAGAACTTGCAAAAAAGATCAAATATGAGTATGGCATAGAGCCGGTGGTACATTTAACCTGCCTTCATTATAATAAACAGGAAATAGATGAATTCACAAAAGTCCTGACAGAGGAAGGTATTCAGAATATACTGGCGCTTCGGGGAGACAGGAATCCCGGTGTTCCGGAAAAGGAAGATTTTAAACATGCCTCCGACCTGATTGGATATTTAAAACAGGAAGGTGATTTCTGTATTGCCGGCGCATGTTATCCTGAATGTCATCCGGAATCGGAGAACAGAGTGAGTGAGATCAGAAATTTAAAGAGGAAGGTTGATGCCGGAGCAGAGATTTTGTTATCACAATTATTTTTCGATAATGATCGTTTTTTTCACTTTGTGGATGACTGTAGAATTGCAGATATTGGCGTTCCGATCATTCCGGGAATCATGCCTGTTATTAATGCGTCACAAATAAAACGGATGGTGACGATGTGCGGAGCAGGATTTCCGCTACGATTTCAGAAAATGATTGATAAATATGAGGACAGGAAAGAGGCTCTGTTTGATGCCGGAATGTCATATGCACTAAGCCAGATCATTGATTTATTGGCAAACGATATTGACGGAATCCATTTGTATACGATGAACAACCCAGTTGTTGCGAAAAAAATTTGTGACGGGATCCGTCATATTATATAGCAACCGGTAAAGTTTTTAATAAAATAGGCATCCTGCACATGCCCAAAAACCTCATACATTTGCAACACTTTAGGAACGTGAGCCGGCAAATGTATGAGGGTTGGTGGTATGGCGCGGGATGGCTGTTTTTTGCGGTAACTATGTGTGCTGTTAGGAGTTTATGAGCATTTGCTTTAGTTTGTGGGAGGCAATGCTTAGGGAAATTCCGTTTTTGGTTAGCAGGCAAATATTTCTGCAGGAATGGAAAATGCAGTACTGCACACAGAAATTTCCTGAATATTGTGCAGAAATGGGTGATATTGGGCTGATTATTCATAAGAGCACGAGCGGCACCGGTGAAACTCTTGTGTTTTGCAACGTAGTAAAAAATTTTATAATAGTCATAACTAATATTTATAAGTCATACACCTATATGAAAAAAGCATATCTAGCAAATAAAAATAGCATTTTACATATGCGTTTATAAAAACTATAATATGGTAGACAGTGAAATGCAAGATGAAGGATACTCTTAAGATAATCGGAGGAATCAACCAATGAATAAGGATTTAACAGTCGGAAAGCCGGAGAAAGTACTGTGGCTTTTTTGTTTGCCATTATTCGGAAGCATTATTTTTCAACAATTATATAACATTGCCGACAGCCTGATCGCGGGTAGATTTATCGGCGAAAATGCTTTGGCGGCGGTTGGAAACAGCTATGAAATCACGTTGATTTTTATTGCCTTTGCTTTTGGGTGCAATATGGGATGTTCCGTGATCGTGTCACAGCTGTTCGGTGCAAAGGATTATAAAAGGATGAAAGCGGCGGTATCGACAGCCTGCATTTTCAGCGCGGCGCTGTGTATTTTGCTGATGCTGGTGGGGCTTTTCGGAACGGATATGCTCCTTAAATTGATACGGACACCGGAAGAAGTATTTGCGGATTCTAAGCTGTATCTGGATATTTATATTTGGGGATTGCCGTTTGTGTTTTTTTACAATATTGCGACAGGTATTTTTTCGGCACTGGGGGATTCGAAGACTCCGTTTTGCTTTCTCGCAGTATCTTCAACTGCCAATATTGCTGTTGATATCCTGTTTGTAAAAGCATTCCGGATGGGTGTGGCAGGTGTGGCATGGGCGACTTTTTTATGTCAGGGGATCAGTTGTATTCTGGCAATGATCGTGGTCTTTCGCAGGCTGCAAAAGATCAAAGTGGAAGATAAAATCAGGTTGTTTGATATTGATCTGCTAAAACGGATTGTGGTGATTGCAGTGCCGAGCATCTTACAGCAGAGTTTTATTTCTGTAGGAAATATCATTATTCAGGGTGTTATCAACGGATTCGGTGCATCAGTCATGGCAGGATATTCTGCAGCAGTGAAACTGAATAATCTGGTCATTACGTCCTTTACGACACTGGCAAACGGGATTTCCAACTATACGGCGCAGAATATCGGAGCCGGAAAGCTTTCGCGTATCAAGGGAGGTTTTCGTGCGGGTGTAAAACTGGTATGGTTTTTATGCGTTCCGCTGTTTTTACTCTATTTTCTGGGAGGCAATCTGGTATTAAGGCTGTTTTTGGATGAGCCTACCGAACTGGCACTCAGTACCGGCATGACTTATCTAAAGATCCTGTCACCGTTTTATTTTGTGATTTCTGCAAAATTAGTGGCAGACGGTATTTTAAGAGGTTCAGGCATGATGAACAGGTTTATGATTTCCACCTTTACAGATCTGATTTTGCGTGTCACGCTGGCATCAATGCTTTCAAAGACGGTACTCGGCAGCGTCGGTATCTGGTGTGCATGGCCGATCGGATGGACGGTAGCCTCTGTATTGTCTGTTTTGTTTTATTGCAAGGGGCCTTGGATGAAGCAGGTGCCTGTTGTGGAAGAGTAGGGTGTCTGTGAAACTCTGTCAGCAGGATGAAAACGGGAACGCACAGACTCGTAAACGGCGGGCACGCTTTCGCTACACCTCGTCCGTAACGGTACATAAGGTGCCAGAATACGGCACCTAAGTACCGACGGACTCCCAGTGCCCGCTGTTTACGAGTCTGTGCGTTCCCGTTTTCATCCTGCTGACAGAGTTTTGCGAATGCCTGAAATGGATGTAATCCAAAAGGAGATTTTGTTTAAAGCATTTTGGTAAAACTGCGGAAGTGGACGTGAATTTGCTTCAGATAAAAGTTTACGAATAAAGGCTGCAATGTTACAATAAAAAAAGCGACGAAAAAACGTATCTATCAGTAGGAAAAACGGAATATACGGAATAATGGGAGGATAGATACAGAATGATATAAAGGAAGGAACATCGGCATGGATGTAAATGTATTTTATCAGACACTGGATGATTTATTTATGAATAAAGAGCTGGATCAGGTGGAGCCGTTCCTGACGGCATCTCTTGCTCAGGCAAGGGAGGAGTCGGATTATCAGGCATATATCGCGATCTGTAATGAAATGATCGGTTATTACCGGAGTGTATCCGAATTTGAGAAGTCTTATCAGGCTTCGGAGGATGTGCTGCTACTCATGGAGGAGCTGCAGATGGAGGAAACGGAGCATTTTGCGACGGTTTTACTCAATTCCGCAACGGCATTTCGTGCGGGCGGCAGATACAAGGATGCCTATGAGCAGTATGCGCGCGCAGCGAAGATCTACGGAAACCTTTTATCTCCCGATGACTATCGCATGGCGGGACTTTACAATAATATGTCCATGCTGTTGGAAGCAACGGGTGAAAACGAACGTGCAGCCAAGATGGCGGAGGAAGCGCTTTGCGTGATCCGAAAGCAGCAGGATGCCAAGGCAGAGGAAGCGACCACGCTGACCAATCTGGCATTGATTGAATTTAAACTGGATCAGACCGCGTCAGCCGAGGAACATTTATCGGAAGCAGTTGCGCTCTTTGAATCGGACGGGGAACACACCGATGCGCATTACAGCGGTGCACTTGCCGGATTGGGCGAGCTGTATTTCCGAAAGGGCGAATATGAAAAATCTCTGGAATATTACGAGAAGGCATGTAAAGAGGTAAAGGAGCACTTTGGTGAAAATAAGAGTTATGCGATCCTGTCCGGCAACTGTGCGGCAGTCTGTGAACGGTTGGGAGATACCGAGAAACAGAAGTATTATCTGGAGCGTGCCGATAAGGTGAATGCATCGTTGCAGTAAACGTACAAACCTCTGCTGCAGCAAGGAAAGATACGGTACATGTCACCGTGAGGGAGCGGTGACAGAAGAATTATAGGAGAGGAACAGCGGGATGAAAGGGATTGAGCTTTCAGAACAATATTATAGTCGCTATGGAAAACCGATGCTGGAGAGGGAGTTTCCACAGCTAAAGGACAGAGTAGCGGCAGGTCTTGTCGGAATGGGCTCGGAGTGTTTTGGCTTTGATGATGAATTTTCCGCAGACCACGATTACGGACCTTCTTTTTGCCTGTGGCTGACAGAGCAGGATTATCAGGTATACGGACAGGCATTGCAGGAGGCTTATAATAGACTTCCGGATGAATTTATGGGAGTGCCCGGACGATTTGTGACAGCACAGGGAGAAGGCAGAGTCGGCGTACTGTCGATCAGGCGGTTTTACCGGAACCTTTTGGGCGTGGAGCTGCCGGAACCGGAAGAAACGCCGCTGACCGAAACGGACTGGCTCCGTATGCCGGAGGAAGCACTTGCCACGGCGACAAACGGAAGAGTCTTTGAAGATCCGCTTGGCGTATTCAGTGCGCGAAGAACGCAGTTATTGTCCTATTATCCCGATTCCGTATGGAAAAAGAAGCTGGCGCAGTGTGCGGCACTCATGGCACAGTCGGGTCAGTACAACTACGGACGGGCGATGCGGCGCGGGGAGTATATTGCTGCGGAACTGGCACTGTCCGAATTTATCAGGCAAAGCATGGCAATGGTCTATCTGCTCAACCGCAGATATGCCCCATTTTATAAATGGATGCACCGGGGCATGAAAGAACTGACAGTATTGTCAGAAGTCGGAGACATGCTCATGCTGCTTACGGATGTTACGGATTCCAAACAGAAATGGCAGGCATCCGAGACAGACGGCAGAACACTGATCATCGAGGCAGTGTGCCAGGTCATCGTACAGGAGCTGTTAAAAGAAGGATTGACAGATTCCCGGGATTCCTACATGGAGGTTCACGCATACCGGATTCTGGAAACGATCTCTGAATAAAAGTTGGATATTACATAGGCAGCAATAGAAATATTTGAAAACAATCCAGCCTGTGAGGCTTGCGCGGATACGAGACGGTATTTTGTGTCCGTCGGCCCTTGAAAAACGCCGGCACTTGGCGAGGTTTTTTTCGAGCCTAGTGTCCGCTGCGCTTTTTCACGGAGCGAGAGCGTGCCAACGGACACAAAATACCGTCTCGTATCCGCGCAAGCCTTACAGGCGGAACGATTTCCAAACATTTTATTACAAATGCTGTATAAAGAAAGGTTGAAAATACATATGATAGGAACCATCGTAAACACAGGAACGATACTGGCGGGCAGCCTGATCGGAAGTATCTTAAAGAAAGGGATCAAGGAGAAATATCAGGGCGCACTTTATAATGCCATGGGACTCGCGGCGTGCGCGATTGGCGTCAATGCGGTTGTGACACATATGTCAGATAGTATTTATCCGGTCCTTTTTATTGTGAGTCTTGCACTTGGCAGTCTGATCGGAACGATCCTCGATCTGGACAACCGTTTTCAGAATATGGTAAACAAGCATTCCAAATCCAATCTGGGACAGGGTCTGGCGACCGGAATCCTGATGTACTGCATCGGAACACTGTCGATTTTAGGTCCGGTCATGAGTGCCTTACAGGGCGATCATACCTATCTGTTTACAAATGCGACGCTTGATTTTGTAACCTCAATGGTACTGGCATCCACCTATGGTATCGGCATGATGCTGGCGGCTCCGGTATTATTTTGCTGGCAGGGCTTGATCTATTTTGTTGCAAAGTATCTTTCCGCCTCTTTCTTTTCGGGTCCGCTTCTGGCAGAGCTGTCCGTGGTGGGCGGAATCCTGATCTTCAGTTCGGGACTGAACATCTTAAAGATCAAGGACTGTAAGACTTTAAATATGCTGCCGTCGCTGTTGATACCGATGATCTTCTTTTTGTTAAAACAGCTTATCGGATTTTAAAAAAGCGCCAGACGGAAAAGGTGATATTGTCTCCTGTGTTTGGAAAGCAGCAGGAATAGAGGACATCAAAGGCAAACAGTAATAACAGGACAAGACGCAGGATACGCCGGAAGAGCATACACGCGCCAAAGGAAGCTTTGTACGGCTGCGGTTTGTCAGCGTGCTTTTCAAGAAATGGAAACAAAAGATCGTGCAGCACGATGCCGGCAATGCCAAAGCCCAGAAACGAATAGAGGCAGACGTATCCGTTTAAGTTGAGCGGAAATGCACGGTAGTCCCAATAACGCATGCCGCGGCGCCATGTCAGATAGACACCGAGCAGATATTCTATACCGCTGCAAAAGCATGCGGATACGAGAAAAAGGGATATCCATCGGGAGAGCCGGGAAGACAACAAAGAAGAGGAAAAGACCATGCCGTGACGAGGATGTCTGTGTGGGGCAGATTCTGTGTGCTTGGGATGTCTGTGCCGAGCCGATTCGGAGAGGTTTAGATGTCTGCCCGGACGAAATATGGGAAGTCTTTGCAGAAAGAGCTCCAGCAAAACGGCACCCGCACCGTATACGGGCAGCCAGGGACCGTGGAAAAAGCCGCGGTTGACGAGGCTGCGGTACAATACGAGATACAGCAACACTTCCCAGAGATAACCGAAAACGGAAGTGATCAAAAAGAGATCACAATAGATTTGGACAACTGTTTTTTTCATATGAAAAAGTGTGCGGAAAAAAGCAATTTTTATACATGGGAATGAATTTGAAGAAATTACACAAACAGGATAGAAAAGGAGGGCGGAAACGTCATGGAACAGAGCTACGAGGTCAGAAAATGGAAGAAAAAAAATCCGGTGAAGGTAACGGTTCCCGGATCAAAGAGTATTACCAACCGGGCGCTGATGCTGGCAGCGATTTCGGAATGCACCTGTGTACTGGACGGTGTGCTGTTCAGTGACGATTCCAGAGCTTTCCTTTCCTGCCTTAAAGAGCTTGGTTTTGGTGTGATGATAGAAGAAGAGCGAAAGCGAGTGACGATCGAAGGAGCGGGGGGCAGAATCCCGAATCCGACAGCTGTGATCAATGTGCGCAGTGCCGGAACCGCTGCTCGGTTTCTGACCGTGATGTTGGCACTGGCAGGCGGAGATTATGAACTGCAATCCTCGGCGCAGATGGCAAAGCGCCCGATGCAGCCGTTATTGTCCGTGCTGGAGCAGGGCGGCGCCCAGTTTGAATATCTCGGAGAAGAAGGACATTTTCCGTTCCGCATGCATGCGCATGATCTGAAGCTGACAAAGGTGGAGATCGATACCAGCCTGAGCAGTCAGTTTGCAAGTGCGCTGCTGATGGTGGGCTGTCTGCTTCCGGACGGTCTTTGTCTGCAGATGACGGGAAGCCGTACGGCAGGCTCTTATATTCGTATGACGCTTGCATTAATGGAGCAGTTTGGAATCCGTTATCGGGAGGAGGAAGCCGGTGTTTACCGTATTCCGGGAGGACAGCATTTCGGACTGGAGCGGTATCTGGTTGAGCCGGATTTGTCGGGAGCGGCATATTTTTACAGTCTGGCGCCGCTGTTTGGAACAGATGTCCTTGTGCGGGGCGTGCACAGACCTTCTTTGCAGGGAGATATGCGCTACGTAGAGTTATTGTCGCAGCTTGGCGCAGCATTGGAGGATACGGAGGAAGGTCTTTGGCTTCGCGGAAGCGGAATCACACACTATCCGGGACGCCGGGTGGATATGAAAGACTTCTCCGATCAGACGATGACGTTTGCGGCGGTTGCGGTCTATGCGGATTCCGTGACGGAGATCGTCAACATCGGACATATCCGTTTTCAGGAGTCGGACCGTATGGCGGCAATTCTTGCGGAGCTTACCCGCATGGGAATCCGTTGTGAGGAAATCCCCGAGGAGGAAGGCATCCGCATCTATCCGGGAGAGCCGAAGAGTGCGCGGATACAGACCTATGAGGATCATCGCATGGCGATGGCATTTACACTGATCGGTATGCGAAACGGCGGGATGATCATTGAAAACCCCGGATGCTGTGCAAAGACATTTGAAAATTATTTTGAAGTGATCGATTCTTTATATGAAACTTTTTAAAGGGTAAAAATTGTCTATGTTATGGAGCTGTTAAGGTAAGGAGGAAGCCGTGAAGCATGAGAAAGAAGAGCTGATCAGTCGAATGCTTCTGGATAATTATCAGAAATATTATCGTCTGGCTTACAGCTATGTACACAACGAAGACGATGCGATGGATATCGTTCAGGAGGGTGCATATAAGGCAATTCTGCATGCGGATGCATTGCGGAAAGAGGAATATGCCGGTACATGGATATACCGTATTATGATGAATGAGGCGGTCAATTTTGTACGCAAAAACAGACGTGACTATACAGAAGTAGAAGAGGATATGGCAACCGTAGAGGACCGATATCAGGACTTTGATTTAAGAAAAGCAATCGATGCACTCCCGGAAGAGGAGAGAGCGATTATTATATTGCGCTTTTTTGAAGATCTGACCATTGAGCAGGTAGCGCAGGTATTACAAAAAAATGTCAGTACGGTCAAAAGCCGTTTATACCGGATTCTGGATAAGCTGAAGATCGATTTATCCTGAATTTTCGAGGGGGGGGGTAAAAATGAACCGAAATGAACAGATGCAGCAACTGATTGATGCATACCGGAACATACAGGCTCCGGAGCAGGGACGTGATATGCTGTCAGAAGCGATACAGAAAGCAAAAAAAGATGCTGCAAAGAAACGCAGACGGATGATGATTCGTAATTGGAGCGGAAGCGTTGCTGCGGCTGCAGCGGTTCTGATTCTGCTTCCCAATCTGCATGCCGGAGTGGCACAGACGCTCGGAGACTTGCCGGTAGCCGGTGCTTTTTTCCGTGCCGTAACTTTCAGAGAATATGCTGCAGATGCGGCAAATAACGCGGAATATGTGGCGCAAGCCGGAAACGGGAGCACAGTCTCACCTTATGTGACTGTAGAAGGTGCGGATGAGCAACCGGCAGCCGACAGACGCAGCGTGGAAAATGATGATGTATTGGAAGAAGAGGAAAGCGCACAAGAAGCAGATGTGTCAGAGGATGCGGAGCTTATGATGGCATCCCTGGACGAATCGGAGCCGGTGGTGACAGAAACGGAAAATGAATCGGCAGAAGAGAAGACGCACATTAAGGAGATGATCCACGAATTTCTTCGTCATCGGCGGGGAGATTTCACGCAGGAGGCGTGCGGAGAAGAACGGTCATACCAATAGAGTCGGAATGGTGAAAGGGGACAGTACAAACTGATGAATAAATCAGAATGATGCTCAGGATTTTTGACTGCCGCGATCACCATGCAGGATACGATATTGGTCGGAGGGGTTCAGGTCCACCAGCTTTCCTGTAGAATCATAATATGTCAGCAGAGAAGAATTTTTGGCGGGGAGACGTTGCCCGTCCTGTGATAAAAGTGCTCTGAAAGCATCGGTATCCCCGGCTTTCAGGGCTTTTTTTATGTCAGCATCCAGAGCAGGATCAAGCGCATTTGGATCTTGTGTTTCTATGGTATCAAAATCCGGATGGTTTGTTTGCGGCACAGTTGCGTCTGCGGTTTCCAATGTATGGTTTTCCGTACTTTTATTGTCTGCCGTAAGGATATCGGAAGTCGCCGTTTCTGCATCTTCGCTTGTTTCAGCAGGTTTACTTTCCCAGATGGCAGTCAGGACTTTTTTAAACATACGGAGCATATTCTGAACAAGATGCTTTACTGTCGTGCCAAGCGATTCTGAAGATGCTGTCGTATTGTCAGAGGTATGATGTGCTGTGTCAGCAGTCGAAGACATGGATGATTGGAGCGTCCTGCCCTGTGCCGAAGCAGAGGAAGCAGCCTGATCGGAAGCGGATTTTGCGGCATCGCCGGGCTCATAGATCACACCGTTTGCTTCTGCATCCGAGGACGGATTTTCATGCAGTGCGGCGTCCATGGAAAATTTCTGCTCTGTACCTTGCGGTTTCTGGCGGCTGACTCTTGTATATTCCTGATAGGCCTGATTATGAATCGGATCGATCATGAGGAGTGCTCCTTTCTGCTGAGGGTGTTGAGGAGTGGAAAATTTGATTTTGCGGGGGACATTGCCGTAATAGAAGTATGTCAGTTGTCGCGCACGCTCTCGCTCTGCAAAAGACATATGCTGAGGCATATGTCTTTGAAACGTAGCGGTACATAAGGCTGTAAAGAACACAGCCTAAGTACCGACGTTTTCAGAAGGCGCGACAACTGACATACTTCTATTACGGCAATGTCCCTCGCAAAATCAAATTTTCCACTTCTTCACCCTCAGTGTAGCACAGATCGTTTAAATATGCCACGGATAAAGTAAGGAAATAGGCGGTTTAGTGTAGAGGGGATCGGGGACGGCAGGCAAAGGGCCGCCGGACACATGCGCCCTTTGCCTGCCGTCCCCAATCCCCTGTGGGCAGAACTGTTACAGAGTATGTCAAATTCTGTCGAAAAAGATATCTTTTTTGTACGGAGTGCGATATAATAGTTGCAGAGTGGTCATGTTTATCCGGAATAGGGATGAACATTTGGTCATGCGTACAGGACAGAGGGGTTTGTGTACGAAACATTGTAGAGGTATATAGGCGATTGCGAAACTCTGTCCATAAAGCGGAACCGGTGCTGATCAACCTATCGGTGACCGGCACTGTGAGTCCGTCGGTACTTAGGTGCCGTATTTTGGCACCTTATGTACCGCTACGGACGAGGTGTAGCGAAAGTGTGCCGGTCACTGATAGGTTGATCAGCACCGGTTCCACTTTACGGACAGAATTTCGCAATTGCTTAGTAAAGGTATAAAAAGAAAGGGGTAAAAAAACATGTTTGACAGTATTAGTGTGCCGGTAGTGATCGCTATCGCGCTGGTGGCTTTATTGATCCTGATTTTCTGCATAGGATATGTCAAGGCTCCGCCCGATATGGCGTTTATCATTTCCGGTATCAAGAAAAAGTCCAAGATCGTCATTGGTAAGGCGAGTATCCGTGTACCGTTCTTTGAGCGTCTGGATAAGCTGAATCTGCGGCTGATTCCGATCGATGTCAAGACGAGCAATGCAGTACCGACAGCAGATTACATCAATATCAATGTGGATGCGACGGTAAATGTTAAGATCAGCAATGATCCGGATAAGCTGCGTCTGGCAGCAGAGAACTTTTTGAACAAGAATACCGAATATATTGCGGGAGTTGCGAGAGAGGTTCTGGAAGGAAATGTCCGTGAGATCGTCGGCAAGATGAAGCTGGAGGAAATGGTTTCCGACAGACAGAAATTTGCAAATCTGGTAAAAGAGAATGCAGAACCGGACCTTGCTGCAATGGGTCTGGATATTATCAGTTTTAATGTCCAGAACTTTGTGGACGGCAATGAGGTCATTGAAAACCTCGGTATCGATAACATTGTTAAGATCAAGAAAACTGCGGCAATTGCAAGAGCCGAAAGTGAGAGAGACATTAAGGTCGCACAGGCTGCTGCGGATAAGGAATCCAATGATGCTGCAGTTGCGGCACAGACTGAGATTGCAAAGAAGCAGAATGAACTGGCGATTAAAAGGTCTGAGCTGCAGCAGGAATCCGATACGAAGAAGGCTATGGCGGATGCTGCTTACGAGATCCAGAAAGAGGAACAGCGTAAGACAATCGAGGTTACGACTGCCAATGCCGATATCGCAAGGCAGGAACGTGAGATTGAGTTAAAGCAGAAGCAGGTTGCCGTTAAGGAAAAGGCGCTGGAAGCAGAGGTTAAGAAACAGGCGGAAGCTGACAAGTATGCGGCACAGCAGAAGGCGGATGCGGCACTGTACCAGAGACAGAAAGAAGCGGAAGCGAAGCAGTTCGAGATCCAGCATGCCGCAGAAGCAAAGCAGTATGAGGCGGAGCGTGAAGCAGAAGCACGCAAGGCACAGGCTGAGGCAGATCGTTTCTCCAAGGAGCAGGAAGCCGAAGGTATCCGTGCAGTCGGTGAAGCGGAAGCATCTGCCATTCAGGCAAAAGGTCTTGCAGAAGCAGAGGCAATGGAACGCAAAGCCGAAGCGTATGCAAAGTACAACAAAGCAGCGGTAGCCGAAATGATGATCAAAGTACTGCCGGATATTGCAGCTAAGATTGCAGAGCCGCTCGGACAGATCGACAAGATCACGATTATCGGCGGTGACGGAGCCGGAAACGGTGTCGATCAGGTTGCCGGAAATGTTCCGACCGTTATGGCAAAATTATTTGAGAGCATGAAGGAAGCAACCGGAATTGATCTTGCGGAAATTGTGAAGGCAGATACCTATGATGCAAAGGTAAACCGCAATGTTAATGTAACCGGACTGGATGATGTGAATCTGGTGTTAAAGCAGGAAGCGAAAAAGACTGATAGTGCACCGGAAGCGTAACAAAATATAAGCCGGAGATGGTATATCACATATACTGCCCGGTATCAGAAAACACACAAATTTGTGACAGCCTTAGGAACGTGAGCCGAACAAATTTGTGTGTTTTTTGATACCGGGCAGCATATGGGAATGCACCTCCGGCTTTTATTATGCTTCGTAAGCCATTTTAAAGATCTCCAGTATTTCTTCATATCCGAGTTCCATGTAACCTGCCAGCTTTCTGGTTTTGCCACGGCTGCATTTGTCTGCCAGTATTTCAAGATCTTCTTCTTTGACACCCAAAGCTTTCAGATTTGTAGGCATATTGATAGACTCGTAGTATTTTTCCTGTGTATCAATGGCATCCAGGATCGTAAGCTCGGGATGTTCATAGTCGATATCCATATTCCATACTTCATGTGCATACTGAAGCCAGCGTGGAATGTTGGCGGTATAAACATATCGTGCCCAGCTGCACCATATTGCTGCAAGACCTGCACCATGTGCAACCTTGGGATACATTCCGGACACTTCATGTTCAAGCTGATGGACCGTGAGCTGGAAAGATCTTCCGCAATGAGTGAGACCGTTATGTGCCAGAGAGGATGCCCACATCATATTAGCTCTTGCGTTGTAGTCTTCGGGATCTAAGAGACAGTCAGTACCGGCACGCATAACACTCTTTATAACCGCGATAGCAATAGAGTCGGTAAGATAGGTATCTTCGCCCGGCATAAAGAAACGTTCAATAGTGTGCATTGCGATATCAACAATACCACAGGCTGTCTGATAATCATTTACAGTATAGGTCAGTTCCGGATTTTCGATAGCAAAGTCCATGCGGTTCATAGGAGAGCCATAGCCCCGTTTGTCGCCGTTGTCGGTATCTGTAATAACGCAGGAATTAGACATTTCAGAACCTGCAGCAGATAAGGTCAGAATACATCCCTTTTTCAAAGTCGCCTTGGGAACTGCTTTTCCAAGAGAGAAATCCCACACATCAACATTAGGATTTGCAACACCGTTTGCAATATCTTTGGCGGAATCCATAACAGAGCCGCCGCCTACAGCAAGGATAAAATCAACGCCCTCAGACTTGCACAGTTCGATACCTTTCCGTACAAGAGATAATTCGGGGTTGGCAACAACACCTCCAAGTTCTACATATGAGATGTTCTCATCGTCAAGAGCCTTTTTTACACGATCAAGAAGACCGCTTGCTTTTGCGGATTGTCCGCCATAATGAAGCAGTACCTTATTGACATTATAGCCTTTGATGATTCTGCCTACTTCAAGTTCCTGACCTTTGCCGAAATAAACTTTTGTCGGGGTTTCATAAATAAAATTGTCCATGTTTTTCTCCTTTCAAAATGATAATTAATCAGGCAATTGCGAAAACCTGTCTGTGGGATGGAACCGGTGCTTTATAGATCTGTCGGTGTCAGGCACGCTTTCGCTACACCTCGTCCGTAGCGGGTACATAAGGCACCAGAATACGGTGCCTAAGTACCGACGGACTCCCAGTGCCTGCCACCGACAGATCTATAAAGCACCGGTTTCATCCCACAGACGGAATCTTGCGATCGCCTATGATTGGTTATGAAATGTTCTGTCATATATTTTTTGAGCCTTTTATTAAAATTCCTGTTCATGTTGTTTAAAAAACTCATAGTATGCACGGACGTTGGAAAGCTCTGTCCAGCGTTTCACATCCACCGGTTCTTCATCCATATCGTAAATCTTGGCACCGCGGATTGACAACAGAAACGGAGAATGCGTAGCGATAATGAACTGGCAGCCGAAAAACCTTGCGGAGTCCTCCAGAAAACGCAGAAGCTCCTGCTGGCGCTCGGGCGATAAGCTGTTCTCCGGCTCATCTAAAAGGTACAGTCCGTTTTCGCCGATCTTTTCGGAAAAGTAGAGAAAGGCACTTTCGCCGTTGCTGTGTTCCCGCACGTTGCCCATGAGATTGTCTCGGATATAGCGGGACTGGGTTTTGTTGCGCGTCTGATTGACCTTCTTGAGCTGTTCGTAGTCATCCAGAGAGCGCATGGTAAAGTGGGAATACTTTGCATCCAGATATTCTTCAAGCATATCATTGCGCTTTTTGTCGATTCCCTCATTGATACTCCTCAGGTTTAACATGAAGTCAAACACATCATCGCTTGTAATGATGCGGCTGTCCTTCGGAATATCACATTCTGTTTCATAGCTGCACAGCCGGATGTAATCCTCGTAAAAAGCAGAACGGTTATAAAGGGCATCCCTGTGCAAATCAAGCGTTTCCGCGATGACGTTCAGAGCTGTCGTCTTGCCCGAGCCGTTTCCGCCATACAGGATCGTGACCGGTTCAAAGTCCAGCATGGCAAGCCGATGTTTTGACAGAATCTGAAAGGGATAGTAGGAATCGTAGCACGTCCGTTTCTGTGCAAGGATAAAATCATATTCCTGTTCCGCATCGGGAAATGAAAAGTGTGACAGATAGATCATATCAGGCAACTCCCATCAGCTTGCATATTAAGAATAACAGCGCCAGATGCACCGGATAAAATGCATAGAAGAAATATTTGATATTCAGTCCGCGTTTTCCGTTGTATTTGGAAATCGGAATGAGCATCAGAAAAGCAGTTGCTTCCATGAGGCTCATGACTGTTAATGTAATGCAGCCTGCCAGCATGGATTTGATGCGGTCATGCCGGAACGCATACATCAGGCTGATCGTAAGAACGCCCATTCCCGAGTAATCGGTTTGCAGAAGATCCGCACACAGCATGGCGGCGAAAAGGACAGCCATGCAGATGCAGAGCTTTTGGGTCTGCTCATGTCCGTGCTTTGTATGATAAGAACGCAGGCACAGAAGGAGAATGACGAGTACGAGCGCCCACAGAATGGCAAGCAGAAGGTACGGGCTGGCAAGCACGTCATGAAATTCTGCAAAAACGGTATTGTAGCTGAGATTGGTAAGGACCATTGCCGGATAAAAAGACGATAAAAGCAAGCCTGCGGTACTAAGCAGTGCAGATAACCATTTCGGCAGAGTATGCTTTTGCACATAATCATAGCCGCACATGGCAAGAAAACCGATGAATAGCGTAAAGAAAACATTCTGATAGGAAGGATAATACCATTGACCTGTCATAGCAAGATCAAAAGGAATCTCGGAGATCAGACAGAATAAAAACAGACGCAGGGCATATTTTTTACGACTGCGTGTATGTACAAAACCCTCTATCAGCAAAAAGCAAAAGATCGGAAAACCGAAGCGTCCGATCAGGCGCATAATAGAACAGCTGATCAGAAGAACGGCATTGGTGCCCTGTGACATCCATTTCTCCATCATATCGGAATTCATGGAAGCGATTCCATAACCGCGATACATGAGGATACGTCCCAAAATGACAGCCGCGGTATGATCAATGAGCATAGCGACAATGGCAATAATTTTGATGGTGCTGCCGCTGATGCCTTTTTCTGCACAAGTATTTTGATTTTCAAGTGATATGGTTTGCGATGATTCCATGATAATAAAGATCCCCTTTTTTCATAATGACAGGATAGTGTTTGCAAAACTCAGTCAGAAGGATGAAGCGGCTGCCCACTGCGCTGTCAGCGTGGGCACGCTTTCGCTACACCTCGTCCGTAACGGTACATAAGGTGCCAAAATAC
>JBJFCE010000049.1:0-2323 GCA_051888775.1 Lachnospiraceae bacterium
TGCCACCGACAGGGCGATCCGTACCGGTTCCATCCCACGGGCAGAGTTTCACAATTTCCTAAGTTTACATAACAAAATGAGGAGGAAAGATATGAAGTTTCATGTAAACAGTGCTTTTATGTATACGGTGGCAATTTTTGTGATTGCATTTGTCATCGTGCAGTCCTGCTTTTTTCTGGTTCGTGCATACAGACACGGGATTGCAATCGGAATGAAGAAAGAAGTTTTGCGAAAAACGATTCTGTCCACAGCGATTTTTACGATCGCGCCGGCAATTTCAATTTTGCTCGGTGTTATTACGCTGTCAAAATTTTTGGGGATTCCGCTTCCGTGGATCCGCATGAGTGTGATCGGAGCGATTACCTATGAGCTTCCGGCGGCAACCTCAACGGCTACGGCACTCGGAGTATCCCTTTCGGAAACGATCACTGATCCGAAGGTGTATACAGCAATTGCGTGGGTAATGACACTTGGAATCCTGCCGAGTATTGTTTTTACACCGATTCTGTTAAAGCCGCTTCAAAAAGGAATGCTCAATATCAAAAAGCGCGATGCCAAGTGGAGCGATATCTTGATGACGGCAATGTTCCTCGGCATGATCTCTGCATTCTTAGGTATGGTATTTGCGGATATCCGTTCCGGATTGGCAGGATTTATTCCGCTATTTGTATTGCTGTTTTCCGCGCTGCTTATGGCACTGTGCGGATTGCTTATCAAAAAGTGCGGTATGAAGTGGCTGGAAACCTATGCACTGGCCATCAGTATGGTAGGTGCGATGATCTTTGCGTGTATGATTACACCGCTGATCGGATAGGAGGGATGCGATATGAAGAAAACCTATGAGGATAAGACTCATTTATACGGAAAACTCTGGATCTGGACAGCGGTTGTGGTTGTATTGACTGTTCCGGTTGCTGCCTGCCTGTATTATGACGCATGGCCGGAGGGCAGTGCAGTATTAAAAGGATTATTGGGAGTAGCGCCGATCTATTGGACGGTCGGAATCATCGAGATCATCACCTATTGCCCGATGCTCGGAACGGCAGGCTCTTATCTGGCGTTTGTCACAGGTAATCTTGCAAGCCTGAAAGCACCGAGCGCATTAAATGCGATGGAAAATGCAGAGGTGAAACCGGGAACGGAAGAAGGAGAGGTCATCTCCACAATTGCGGTTGCGACAAGCTCTATTGTGACGACGATCGTGATTGCGCTCGGTGTGATTTTGCTGTCCTATCTGTCACCGATTCTGGATTCTCCGACGTTAAAGCCTGCATTTGATAATATCCTTCCGGCATTGTTCGGAGGCTTGGCTGTGGTTTACATAAGTAAAAACTGGAAGATCGCAATCGCACCGCTTATATTCATGGTGGCAATTTTCCTTGCCGTACCGTCTCTGGCGGGAAGCGTCGGTATCCTTGTGCCTGTCGGTGCTTTGATTTCGATTGGTGTTGCAAGGGTGCTGTATAAGAAAGGACGCTTATAAAAATGCAGGAAAAATTGCATTATGGATTAAAAATGAATCTCTTATGGAATGATGAGGTCGGGATAGGATGAGTGAATGTAACGAATAAGAATTTATGGAGGTTGTTCAAATGAATGAGCAAGTGAAAGATTATATAGATAAATATCCAAGTGAGATTATTGTTATGTACAATAAGCTAAGGAAGATGATTTTGGATAGTGTTTCATGTGAACCGGAAGAAACATTGTGGGCGAAATTACCAAGCTATTATGTTGGTGAATCTTATGTGAGGCTTATTCCGTTTAAAGACCATATTAACATCGAAGCGCAGGCGGTAATTCAACATAAGGAAGAATTAACAGGTTATAAGATTACTCCTAAGGGAATGGTACAAATCTATTTAAAACAGGATATACCATATGAAGTTTTGAAACAGATATTTGCAGAAACTTTAGAGCGATAAAACCACGAGTTGTAGAGTGAGAAGAATCTAAATTTGTGAAACGGAGAAAGAAAATACTGTAAAAAACGGTTTCTATTCTGTATGCTGTTATGATGATTCTAAGGTTGTAGGTATGACTCGACTGCTATGGAACGGTGATTATTGTGCGTATATCAGCGATGTGGTTGTTGATGCGGCATATCGTGGAAGGGGTATAGCGAGCCATATGATAAATATGGTGATAGAACATTTAAAAGAAAATGTGGAAGAAGGGTATGCCGGAGCAGCACTTGATATGTGGATAGAAAAATAAAACCGGGAGTTGACGGAGGTTTAATTGATGAAAATAAAAAATCCGATGCTGGTAGTAACAGATATTGATAAGTCAGTAGAATTTTACAAAAAAGTGTTGGGGCTTC